>JACFMR010000020.1:0-10000 GCA_019455245.1 Opitutaceae bacterium | reverse complement strand
GTTATGCCGTGACAAGCGGGCTCGTGGGCTTGGACTTGGGCAATGAGGGCAGTCAACTCAGCGTGGGCGGCAGCCTCCCGGCCGGGTTGGGCGCTGTAGTGCACGGTGACGGTGATCGGGGTGTTTTTCATGGGCAGGGAGCTGTCGGGTGACGCGCGATGCGGTCGGTTGCGCCGGGTTTGGCGATGCCTTGATCCTCCTACAGCGGCCGGCACGCGGCGATGAGATCGTCCACATGACCGCTGGCGAGGGCGATGGCGGTGTCGGCGGCGCCGTAGTAGAGCCGCACTTCTCCGGTGTCGGCGTCGTGGATCATGCCGCAGGGGAAGATTACGCTGCCGCGAAAGCCCTCGATCTCGTAGTCGGCTTTGGGGGTGAGCAAGGGCGTGCGCATCAGGCCGACCACCCGCGAGGGGTCCTCGAGGTCGAGCAGGGCGAGCCCGGCGTAGTAGGTCTTGAACCAGCCGCGGGCCTCCCAGCCGTGCAGCCGGCGTGTTTCGTCCTTGAGCACAGCGTGGATCGGCGTGAGCCAGCCGGCGCGTGTGCGCACCGGCGGTGCGGCCGGGCCAATCTTGCTGTTGGCGTATGGAATGTCGTCCACGCCCAGCACGGGCTGCTGCCGCCCCCAGTAGCCCAAATCCCGTGAACGGCTCATCCAGATGGGGAAGGCTTCGGGATCCGCGCGCATGTAAACCGGCAGCGGACGCTCGAGCCGCACATATTCCCCGCCGATCCGCTCGGGGAAGAGCACCATGTTGCGGTTGTCGGGGGCCGACAGGCTGAGGAAGCGGTAGGTTTCGAAATCCTCCGTCTCGGCGATCACGCCGCAGATGCCGTGCGCGGTGTCGGCGGCGAAACAGAGCAGCGCCCGTCCGTCCACGACGGTGATGCGCGGATCGTAAAGCCGGCGGATGAAGCCGGGGCCGAAACGCGCCGGATACAGGTGGCGCAGCCCGGCCCGGGCGCTTTCCTCATCCAGCACCGGCCGCGGATGAACGGTCCAGCGCAAGCCGTCCGCGCTGGTGGCCAGGCCGAGGTTGGTGCCGTCGAAACAGGCATCGCCCCAGCGGCCGTGGTCGTTGCGAAACAGCATCACGTAACGCCCCGCAACCCGGGCGACCCCGGCGTTGAAGACGGTGGTGGCCGGAAAGGGACAGTCGGTGTGGCTCAGGATTGGGTTGCCGGGATGGCGGGTCAGCATGGATGAAGGCCGCCATACGAGACGGAAGCCCGGGGCGCGGCCAGTCTTTTGCGCGGTGGGTGGTCCGTGCGCTCCGGTCTTACAGAGGGTCGCGCAATAGACTGACTTTGGGTGGCACGCATAGCCCTCAATGCGTTGGCGGTTCTCCCATGAAATCAAGCGCCTTGAGGCTTGCCCGCAGTAGGCGGGGCAAGTCGCTCCGCCTTCTGCTGTCAGTCCAATGGGCGAAACGAGCGCATGAGTGTTTGCCGATTGATAGAGCTCAGCCACGATCGGGAGCGGAATTCCCGGTCGTTGTCTGTGGTGGCTGGATCGCTTCAGGTTTTTCACCCGCTGGCACATACTCCAGTTCAAGCGGCCGGAAATATCCATAGACACGGATGCCGATGTAAGCGCCGATCCAAGCAAAGAGTGAAAAGAAAAGGGTGAAAAACGGAGCCATGATGAGCGCCGTGATCAAACCCTTCAAACCGGTCACATGCTCCCCGGAAAGCGCTACAGTCTTTGCTCCGAAAAAAGCGAGCACGCCAAAGAAAACAATCAACGGGACAAAAATCGCCGAGTTAGAAAACAAGACCAGCTTGAACAATGAGCCAGCTTTGATCCGGCGAAGCCGGATCTTTCTGACGTTCGTCACGAGTGGTGGGGTGTCATTCATGGTATTCTTTCTTCCGTCCAGACATTATATCAGTCCACGCGATGCTGCCAATAATCCGGGTCCCGATGCATGGGCATCACGGCGAGGATGCGTACGTGGTCGGGCTTGTCTTCGTAGAGAATGGGGAACGGGAACATGGTTGAGAAATGCCGCCGGATCGGGCCGCGGAGACGCCGGAACAGCAGGGGAGTGCGGCAGACATCGCCAATCAGCCGTTCGATCTCAGCGTAAAACCTTCCGGCCAGTTCGGGTGAGATCTTCGCGGAATCCTCGGCCGCGTGGGAGTATTCGTCGAGGGATTCGCGCTGGAAGCCGTGCGGCTTCATCGACCGACAATCTTGCGGATGCGTGCGCTGGCGACGTCACCTGGGATCAGCTCGGATTTGCCGCTGTCGAGTTCGGCGGAACGGCGCAGAGCGACCTCCGTCCACGCCTCTGTGCGGGCAGCGCTCATGCCGCCGTGCTTGGCGAGGGCGATGCGATCCAGCAGGTCGGCGACGTCTTCTGCCGGCCAGCGTGAAGTCTCTTCAACAATTTGGTCAGCGGTCATCGGCATGGCCCACAATGAACCGGTTTTGGGTCGTCAGGCGAGTCCGCGGTAATGTTCGATTCGGTCATACGCCGACAAGGAATTTCAAAGCCTGATTCAATGCCGGTGCGCGATCGGTCGCCGGTAGTGCATGGCGACCGCGCCGTTGCGGAGCGGCGTCGCCGATGCCAACTCGAGCCGTCGCGTGCCGGGCAGACCGCTCTGGTAGAGGGTGGGGCCGTGACCGGCGATCCTGGGGTGGATCAGGAACACGTACTCATCAATCAGATCCAGCCGGTCCAACCCGGTCGCGAGCTGGCTGCTTCCGAGGAGCACGCCGGCGGGCGTCGTGTCCTTGAGCTGCTGCACGCCCGTGCGCAAGTCGCTGCCGATGTGGTGGCTGTTGGTCCACGGGAAGTCCGTTCGCGTCGACGACACGACATACTTCGGCTTGGTCTCCAGCTTGACCGCCCACTCGCGCACCGCCGGCAGCGCCTCCACCTCGCCGCGGGCGACCGCCGGCCAGTAGCTCTCCATCATCTCGTAGGTGACGCGGCCCCAAAGCATCGCCCCGCTTTCGTCCATGAGGCGGGTGAAGAAGGCATGGGTTTCGTCGTCGGCGATTCCCTCCCGGTGGTCGACGCAGCCGTCCAAGGTGACGTTGAGGCTGAAGGTCAGAAGTCCCATGTGAGTCTGCTCCGGGTCAGGCGGTCAGCTGGATTTTCGAGAGTCAATGATCATGCCACCTGCTTGATTCGCGCCAGCTCGTGGCGGTGATCCGCTTCAAAGGTCCGCAGATCATAGGTGGTCTGGAGGTTCAGCCAGTTCCGGGGATCCACGCCGAAGAGACGGCCCAGCCGGGCGGCCGTGTCGGCCGTGATGGACCGGCGGCCGGCGAGGATCTCGCTGAGCCGGCTCTGCGGGATGCCGGTGGCCTTGGCGGCCGCCAGTTGCGTGATGCCCAGGGGTTCGAAGAATTCCTCGCGCAAAATGATGCCGGGATGGGTGGAAAATTTTTTGGTGCTCATGGTGCTTTAATGATAGTCGGTGATTTCTACGTGCTCGGCGTCGGCTCCGGTCCAGGTGAAACAGATGCGCCATTGGTCGTTGATGCGGATGCTGTGCTGACCGGCGCGGTTGCCTTTCAGGGCCTCAAGCCGGTTGCCCGGCGGCAGGCGGAGGAAGGCGAGTTCGACCGCGGCATCGATCAACTGGAGTTTGATGAGGGCACGGTGTTGCACGTCGGCCGGAATTCGGCGGGAGCGAATGCCGCGCCAGAGTTTTTCGGTCTCCGGATCGGCAAAGCTCCTGATCATGAGTCAAACCTGCCCGATATCTCTTATCCGTCAAGCGGATAGTATCTGGTCGGCGTATACTCGCGGCTGGCCGGCAGCCGCATTCATCGCGTCACCGCAAGTCGCTCAAAGTACCCGAGGTAAACAGAAAAGCATTCGCTTGCTGCTTTTTGCTTCCCCGCGAGCAAGGCCGCCGATGGGGGCACGTCCGGCAGCAACAACCACCGGGCGGCAACTTGGCGTGGTTGCGTCAGCGGGACACCACCCGGCTGGGGTGGATCGAAGCTCATGACCTGCTTAATCGACCCACCAGCGCGCCTTGTAGAATCGGGCGCCGGGCAGGGTCCGCGTCCATTTGCCGTCGACATCGCGCAGGGTGTCCGACCACCAGGATTCCGTCGGCTGCTGGACGATCACCTGGCCGGTAACAGGATGGCGGCTGACGCTTTTGATGTCGGCGAGAAGGGGCAGCTCACTGGCGGGCCGCACCGTGCCTGCGTTGGCGTTGAAGCGCCAGATGTGTGAAACGTCGTTCTGACTTCGACATGGCGACAATCTGAAACCGACCGATGGGGTGGTGATTTTGGGAGCGTCGCCGGTCGTTGGTGAGGCGAAGCTCGGGGCCCTCCTGCGGCCCATGATAACCGAGCACCAATACCAACGACTGATGAAACACTATGCGAAGCGCGGCGTGCAGAGCACGGCGGCGATGAAGGCGGGGATGCACCGGCAGACGGCGGCAAAGTATCTTGGGCTGGGGCACGGGCCGGTGCCGGAAAAGCGGCGCGGCCGACGGCGGCCGGACCCGTTGGCGGAGATTTGGCCGGCGGCGGAACGGTGGCTATGGGACGCGCCGGAGCTGGAGGCGAAGGCTTTGTTCGAGCATTTGCTGGGGCGCCAGGAGGCGCCGGAGGCGCAGCGGGCCTTGCGGACGTTCCAGCGGCGGGTGCTGGCCTGGCGGCGGGCGCAGGGCGCGCCGAAGGAAGTGTTCTTCCCGCAGGTGCGGGAGCCGGGGGCGAGCCTGCAAGTGGATTGGACGAGCGCGAGCGGGTTGGGCGTGGTGATCGGCGGCAGCCGCTGGGAGGGGCTGTTGTGTCACGCGGTGCTGCCTTACTCGAACTGGGAGTGGGCGATCCCGTGCCGCTCGGAGTCGATGTTGTCGCTGCGGGCGGGAGTGCAGGCGGCGTTGTGGGCGCTGGGCGGAGTGCCGGGGAAGTTGCAGACCGACCAGAGCTCGACGGCGACGCACGTGTTGCAGCGCGACACGGCAAAGCGTGGCTTCAATGTCGAGTATCTGGCGCTCTGTGCGCACCTGGGCGTGGTGCCCTGCACGATCAACAAGGCCTGTCCGCACGAGAACGGGGACATCGAGTCGGCGCACGGACACCTGAAACGGCGTTTGGCGACGCACTTGGCGTTGCGGGGTTCGGGTGAGTTTGCGGACGAGCCGGCGTGGGCGCGGTTCGTGGCGGAGGTGTGCGCGGGTGCGAACGCCTTGCGCAGCGCCAAGGTGGCGGCGGAGAGGCCGTGTCTGCGACCGCTGCCGCCGGCGCGCTATCCGGAGTGGGAGCAGACCAGTGTGCGGGTGAGCTCGCACAGCACGGTGCGGGTGCGCCAATGCGCCTACTCGGTGCCGGCACGATTGATTGGGGCGATTTTGCAGGCGCGGATCAGCGAGGTGGAGCTGGTGTTGCGCCACGACGGAGTCGAGGTTGGGCGCTATCCGCGTACCATCGGGCGGCAGGCGCGGATTGATTACCGGCATGTGATTGCGTCGCTGGTGCGCAAGCCCGGCGCCTTTGCCGGCTATCTTTATCGGGAGGAGATGTTCCCCCGGACCGTGTTCCGGCAGGCCTACGATCGCCTGCGCCTGGCCGACGAGCCGAAGGCGGACCGGGATTACCTCGGCTTGTTGTTGCTGGCGGCGGAACGCGGGGAGGACGAGGTGGCGGCGGCGCTGGGCGGATTGTTGCGGGCCGGCGGGGTGCCGAGGCCGCCGGCCGTGGAGCCGTTGGTGGGCCAGCGGGAAACGGCCCCGCCGGCCCTGGCCACGTTCACGCCGGAGTTGCGCAGCTATGACGAGTTGATCGCGGAGGTGGGATCATGAGCGCCGTCGGCTCCCTGGCGGGACCGTTGCGGATGCTGGCGCTGACGACGGTCGCCCGTGACTACGAGGACGCAATGGCCCGGGCCGAGGCGGAGAACTGGGGCTACCGCCGGCTCTTGAGCTATCTGGTTGAAAATGAGTTGAACGAGCGGCTGCGGCGCAAGATCGAGCGACAGATCAAGGAATCCGGCCTGCCCCCGGGCAAGACGCTGGACACGCTCGATGAAAGAAAGCTGCCCGAAACGGTCCGGCGCCAGATGGCGACCTTGCTCGCAGCGGAGTTGGTGCGTCGCGGCGACAATCTGCTGTGCTTCGGCTTGCCGGGCCGCGGGAAGTCGCACTTCTGCGCGGCCTTGGGGCGGGAGTGGATCCAGCGGCACCAACTGAAGGTGCTGTTTACACCCACCTTCAAGCTCGTGAGCCAGTTGTTGGCGGCCAAACGCGACCTGAAGCTGCCCTCCGCCCTGGCCAAGCTGGACCGCTTCGATGCCGTGATCCTCGATGATCTGGGTTACGTCCAGCAAGCCCGCGAGGAGATGGAGGTGCTCTTCACCTTCCTCGCCGAGCGCTACGAAAAGAAGACGGTCGTCATCACCTCCAACCTGGTGTTCAGCCAGTGGGACCAAATCTTCAAGGATCCGATGACCACGATGGCCGCGATCGACCGACTCGTCCACCACGCCACCATCCTGGAGTTTAACGGCGACAGCCACCGCGCCCAGACAGCGAAGACCAAAACCAAATCGTGAGTCCAAAGGTGGAGGAAGGGGCCCCATCCGCGCCTCACTTGCGTGTGGCGCTGGCCCCTTCCTCCACACCTCCATCCCCAGACGCCGCGTTGCGGCGTCAATCAAACGACAATGTCGAAATCAGATTGTCGTCAGCGTCGAATACAGATCGTCGTTGACCAGCCAGATGCGCCTGGCGTCCGTGAGGTAGAAAGCATCCGGGCTCCCGGTCGTGGCCAGATCGTGGCCGTGGTTGAACGGCGGCTGGGTTTTGGTGGTGTCGATGTCCGCCAAAACCTGGCTCCACTCGAGCCGCAATTCCGGCCGGCCGGCTTCCCAGTGCAGCCGATAGCGATGCAGCTGCGGTCCGCCCAGGGCCCAGAGGCATTGCCGTTTCTCGTCCCAATGGATGCCATGGCCGTCGAACAGCGAATACTCGGCGACGGCGACCCCGGGTTGTGCGGAATCGGTTTGGAACAACCGCAACTGACCGCCGGTGCTGCTGACCGTGGCGATGCAGCCGTGCGGCAGGAGTGTGATCGAGTGGGGGTTGTTGCCGGCTGCGCCGAGCCAGATGATGCGCCGCGTGGCCACATCGATCAGCGTGGCGGCCCCGCCGCACATGATCGCGAGGATCTGGGTGCCTCCGCGCACGCGCTTGGCATCGGAAGGATTGATGAAAAACGGCAGGCGCTCCACACCCGGGGAAGCTTGTTCGGCCCGTTGTTCCCAAGCGATGGCCTGCGGATCCGTGTCGGCCCGCCACTCCCAGACGATGGCCGCAGGGTCGGTCCAAGGCCGGTCGGGATCGAGCAGCACGATCCGGGTCTGCGCATGCTCGACCGCGAGGATCAGCCGGGATTGGTCGGCGGCGGGGCGAGGATTGTCTGCTGCGATCTCCACGACTCGATGGTTGGCGGGGTTGGGCGGTTCAGCATGGGCGGGCATGGGAGGAAACAGTCGGTTCGCAATGTGGTTGGCGATGACAACCCCCGCCTCCACCAGGGCGAGCGAATGTGCCCGAGCTTGCGGCAGCGGCAAGCCGCCGGTTTCAGGTATCAGCAAGGCGTGACCGACTTATCAGCATTTCTCGCCCTTTTCTGGGGTTCAAACCGGGTCGGATCCCGCCGGGGACTGGAGCGACAACGGAGCGAATACGACAGCGTGACGTGTGCCATTAGGTGATCGCAAGACGTTGCCAACGCGTGTTTTCGGACGATTTTGTCAAGACTCAAGACTCAAGACCTGACGTGAATGGCGCTTAGTTAGGCAGAGATTACCCAGCTGATTTGTGTCTGATAATCTCGCAACTCTCTCATTAATAAGTTGATACGATTCCAGATTGGGTTCATTCTTAACCCAATGAAAATCAACACGTTGTATCTGCCCGGATTTTCGCATCGTCTGAGCGGACGGCGGTCGGCCAGCGCGGCCGAACAGCTCGCTGGCCGGGCGCTCAAACTCGATGGTTTGGCCGCGCTGGTGGCCCGGTTTGTGCCCACGAGTGGGTTTGCCGGAGTGGGCCAGCGTGATCGGGTCTTCACTCCGTGGATCACCTTTTGTGCGTTTCTCGGACAGGTTTTGCAGCGGGGAGCGAGTTGCCGGGATGCAGTGCGTCGGGTGCAGGCGTGGCATCTGGCGGCGGGCACCGCTGTCAAGGTCGATGGCGAGACCGGAGGCTATTGCCAGGCGCGCGGCCGGCTGCCTTTGCCGGTGCTGCGCACGGCCTTTGATCGCTTGGTGCAGCTTTGCGACACACGGGCGCGTCAGGCGGATCTCTGGCAGGGTCGCACGGTGAAGATCGTCGATGGGTGCGGCCTTTCCATGCCCGACACCGCGGCCAATCGGAAGGCGTTCCCGTATGCCGGAGGCCAGCAGAACGGCTGCGGGTTTCCTACCGGCCAGTTGGTCGGGTTGTTCTCTCTGGCCACCGGTCACTTGGTGAAGTTTGTGGTCTCGTCCTGGAAGGCGCACGAGGCTCCGTTGACCCGTCAACTCGTCGGCTGGGTACATCAGGGCGAAGTGCTGCTGGCGGACCGGGCGTTCTCCAACTGGGGACTCATCAGTCTGTTCCAACGCAAGGGCGTTGATGTGGTGATGCGCCTGCATCAGGCCCGCAAGACCGGCACCGGCCGCGTGCAATGGCGCAAGCCCCAACGACAGGGACCTTGGGAAAAGAACCTGTGGAATGAGTTGCCGCAGAGCCTGGAGCTGCGCGTGGTGCGCTTCCGGGTTGAGACCCCGGGCTTCCGCACCGAGCACATCGCCGTGGTGACCACGTTGCTCGATGAAACCAAGTATCCCAATGCGGCCATCGCCGAACTGTTCCGCCTGCGCTGGCAGGTCGAGATCAACTTCCGGGACATCAAGACGACCCTCGGTCTGGACGTGCTGCGCACCCAAACCCCCGCGATGATCGACAAGGAAATCCAGCTTCAGGCGATCGCCTACAATCTGGTCCGCCTCCTGATGCTCGAAGCCGCCCGCCAGCACGATGTGCCTCCGACGCGCCTGTCGTTCAAAGGCACTGTCAGCACCCTGCGCGCCTTCGCCCACTTGTTCGCCACCTCGGCGCACGCAGCCACCCGGCGCTACGAGGATCTGCTCGCAGCCCTCGCCTGCGATCCCGTGCCCCTGCGTCCCGACCGCTCCGAGCCCAGAGCCGTCAAACGACGACCCAAAGTCTACCAGCTTTTAACCAAACCCCGACGCGCCATGCGTGTATCCAAGTCACGGCGACAAAAATAGACGACACCCCCCCCTTAACTAAGCGCCATTCAGACCTGACGTCTTATGTTTGTTAGATGTTTGGTCGTCTTATGTTTGGCCCTGACGTCTTATGTTTGGCCCAACCTGACGTCTTTGACTTGTCGCCTATTCTTGGAACTTGAGCTGTTATATCATTTTGGAAGGATGTGACTCCGGCTCGATTAATGTGTCGCTTGAGTATAATTTACCCAAGCTAACCAGAATTTCGCGCCTCTGCTTCTTTAATAGATCTTTTGAGGTATTATAAATATTTTCAATTTTATTATTATCGGATTCAATATCTTTAATTTTATCAATATTGAGTTTAATTACAATATGCATATGCCGCATCATTTCTGCTGTCTTGTGGCAACGTAAAAGATCAAGACGTCCTACCGCTTTATTGAGAGAAATCTCGCTGTTTTGCTGCTCTTTATTTATATTTTCCAATGAAATATATCTGCGCTCGAGCTCACTCTCGTCCCGGTCTTTAAGATTTAGATAAATATGGTATTTGTATAGTATGGGTAGTTTTTTACTTAAAAATTCCGTATGGAGCTCAAAATTTATCATTGCTTCTTCCAGAAGGCGTAATCTACGTGATCGTCTGTCGGCAATCACTTCTTTGTTATAATTTATATATGGCAGAAGGATCGCAACAATACCTGTAACGATGGCTCCGATAATAGCTCCAAGACCTAGGCTTAAGGAGGGATCTGTCAGCTCAAACGCTA
>JACFMR010000002.1:220870-270708 GCA_019455245.1 Opitutaceae bacterium | reverse complement strand
TCGGGATGTAGGCCGACACGTCGCCGGCCTGGGTCTCGATGATCGGCAGCGCGGTGAGCGAGCCCTTGCCGTCGAGGCGCGCGGCGCGCTCGAGCAGGCGGGAGTGCAGGTAGAACACGTCGCCGGGATACGCCTCGCGGCCGGAGGGACGCTTCAGGATGAGCGAGATCTGGCGGTAAGCGACGGCGTGCTTGGAAAGGTCGTCGTAAACGATGAGCGCATCCATGCCGTTTTCCATGAACCACTCGCCCATGGCCGCGCCGGAGAAGGGCGCGAGGTATTGGTTGGCAGGGTTGTCGGCGGCTGGCGCGGCGACGATGATGGTGTATTCCATCGCACCGGCGGCCTCGAGGGCCGAGATGGTGCGCACGATGTTCGAGTTTTTCTGACCGACCGCGACGTAGATCGAGTAAACCGGGCGGAAGCTCTTGTCGCCCGAGGCCAGACCAACCTTGTTCATCTTGGCCTGGTTGATGATGGTATCGATCGCGATGGTGGTCTTGCCGGTGCCGCGGTCGCCGATGATGAGTTCGCGCTGGCCGCGGCCGATCGGGATCATGGAATCGATGGCCATGATGCCGGTGAAGAGCGGCTGGGAGACGGATTTGCGGACGATGATGCCGGGGGCGATCTTTTCGACCGGGTAGAATTCCTTAGCGTCGATCGGCCCCTTGCCGTCAACGGGCTGGCCGATGGCGTCGACTGCGCGGCCGAGGAGCGCCTTGCCGACGGGCACGGAGAGGAGCTTGCCGGTGGTGTAAACCTCGTCGCCCTCCTTGAGCTGGGAAACGTCGCCGAGCACGACGCAGCCGACCTCGTCCTGCTCCAAATTGAGCGCGATGCCGGTGGCGCCGCCGGGGAACTGGACCATCTCGTTGTACATCACGTCGGAGAGGCCGTCGATCTTGGCCACGCCGTCGGCGACGGTGCGAATGGTGCCGGTGTTCTTCTTGACCGCCTTGCTGGAAAGTTTGGCGATCTGTTGTTCGATTTGTTCGAGGACGGAGCTCATGTCGCTGCGGGAAGGGTTGGGTTGGTTGTAAAGGGATCAGACCGTGGCCAGCTGGTCCAGCTGACCGGAGATGGAGGATTCGTAAACATCGTCGCCGATGCGGAGGCGCAGCCCGGCGATGAGCTCGGCGTTGTGCACGGCGGAGGCGGTGACGACGCGCTTGTATTTCTGGGAGAGCGCTCCCTCGATGCTGCGCAGGGCGCCGTCGCTGAGCGGGCCGGCGTGTTCGATGACGGCGTTGCTCTTGGCCAGTTCGCGGGCGACGTAGTGGTGATAGGCCTGCAACACCATCGTGGGATTGGCCGGGCGGTGTTTCTCGATGTAGGCCAGCACACCTGCGACGCGCTCGGGGGAGACAACACCGTCCACCAAGCTCAACCGGAGGAAGAGGCGGGCGAGTTGCTGGGCTTGCTTTTGGTGGGCGGCCATGGCGGGCGGATCAGGCGATGGTGAGCTCGCGGGCGGCGCTCTCGTTGTAGGAGGCGCGCTCGGCGTCGGAGAGTTTCTTCGCGAGCACGCGCTCGGTGGTGACGACGACGAGGCTGGCGATTTCGGCGCGGGCCTCGGCGATCATCTTGCGACGTTCGAGCTCGATGGCCTGCTGCGCCTTGACCATGAGATCGTTGGCCTTCTGGGCGGCCTCCTGGGTCTGCTTGTCGAGGTACTCCTTCGCGGACTGGCGGGTCTCGTGGATGATGGCGGAGGCCTTTTCCTGCGCCTGCTGGATGAGGGCGGCGCTTTCCTGCTGGGTGGCCTCGAGCTTGGCCTTCATCTCCTCGGTGTATTTGAGGCCGGCTTCGATCTTCTGCTGGCGCTCGTCCATGGTCGCGAGGACGGGCTTGAACGCGAAACGCCACAGCACGTAGGCCACGACGCTGAAACTCACCACCTGCGCCAGGATGGCGGGCAGGTTGATCCCGAAGGTGTCAGTGATCTGGGTGAGGCCGCCGGCGGCGGCAGCAAGGACGGGCAGGGTCGAGAACATGGTGAAGAGGAAGAGCTGGGAAAATGAGGTGCGCTGGCGGCGGACCGCCAGCGCCAAACTGACAGCTTACTTGCCGAGGAACAGGGCGTAGAACGCCACGGCTTCGGCGAGCGCCATACCGATGATGGACTGGACGAGGATCTTGCCGGACGCGCCGGGGTTGCGGCCGACGCCTTCGACGGCCTTGGCGCCGACGAGGCCCACGCCGATGGCGGCGGCGAGACAGCCGAACGCGCCCTGGATGCTACCGGTGATTTCTGCGATGGTGTGAATCATGATGTTGTTTGGTTATGTGGGTGTGGTTTGGCCGCCGTCCGCACGCTGGGCACGGTCCCGGTGGCAAAAGGATCAGTGATTACCGGAGGCGTGGCCGGGTTCGTGGTGGTCGTCGCCGTGGTTGCAGATGAGGCCGATGTAAACGGCGACGAGCAGGGTGAAGACGAGGGCCTGGACAAAGCCGATCAGCAGCTCAAGGAAGTAAAACGGGATGGGCAGCGCCCACGGGTAGATGCCCGACATGGCGTGCAGCAGGTTTTCGCCGCCGAACACGTTGCCGAAAAGTCGGAAGGACAGTGAAATCGGCCGGAAAATGATCGAGATGACCTCGATGATGCCGACGGCAAAGAAGACGCCGAAGAGCGGGTAGTAAATAAAGGCGGGCACCTCCGTCTTGTCGGCCTTATTGCCGAAGATGTCTTTCATCACGGCGCCGGGACCGGCGTAGCGCATGATGAAATAGAACCAGCACGCCATCGAGACGATCGCGAGGGCGGCGGTGGTGTTGAGGTCGGCGTTGCCGGGGCGGATCAAATCGACCCAGTGGCCGTGACCGTCGCCCACAAAAATGGTACCGACTCCGGGCAGCAGCCCGCTCCAGTTTTGGATCAGAATGTATGTGAAGAGCGCCACCAACAGCGGCAGCGTGTGTTTGGCAACCTTGCTGCCAACGATCGGCGCGGTGAGATCCAGCACGCCCTGCACGAGGTTTTCCACCACCGCTTGTCCGCGGGTCGGCACCAGCCGCGGGGTTTTGATGGCGAGGCGGACCAGAAAGATGATCACCGCCGCGATGATCCAACTGGTGATCATGCTGTTGGTGATGAGGCCCGAGGCGCCACCGAGCTTGGTCGCGGATTGCGACACACCGCCCTCAGCCGCGGCAAAGGCGGTGACGGTGGAGAGGGCGAGGAAGGCGGTGGAGGCGAGCTTAAGGACTCGTGACATGGAAGCGCGAAGCAGGAAGAAGGATTGGAAATGAAAATTCGTAGGGAACCGCTTATGCAGGCGTCAACTCCCGAAACGGGCTTATTTCCGCGGCTGGCGAGGAAACGGCCGGTGAATCGTCACCAATGGCAAGACTTTAAGGCGCCTCCTGACGCAAGGCCGCGACCAAGGACCAATGACCGGCCGCGCGGTTTTGGAAGACGGTCGGGTGTTCAAACGGCCACGGCTCGTCGCAGAGGCGCCAGGCCGGGTGTTCCTGCAGGACGTCGCAGGCCCAGTTGAAATAGGGGCTGTAATCGGTGCGAAAATAAAGGCGCGCTCCCGGGGCCATTCGGGGAACGAGCGTGGTGAGAAATTCCGGGTTGATCAGACGGTTTTTGTGATGGCGACGCTTCGGCCAGGGGTCGGGAAAAAGGATGAACACATGGTGAAAGCGAAACGACCCGGGCAAAGTGGCCAAGAACAGGCCGGCCTCGGCCCGGACGAAGCCAACATTGGACGAGCCGGCACGCGTCACCTTGCGTTCCGCCCGTTCCAAGCGGTCCAACACGATGTCGATGCCCAGGCAGTGCTCGTCAGGATGGGCCGCCCCATACGCCGCGAGGAAATGGCCGTGGCCACAGCCGATCTCGAGCGTGAATTCCGCCGGCCAGCCGGCGAGCGCACGATCCAGCTCCCGCTGCAACGCAGTGCGGCGTTCGGACATGACGGCGTTCAGTTGCTCAATCGGCATGGCCATGCGGCTAGGCGACGGCCGGCCAATGGCAAGCCTGCGCTCCGGCGCGTTGTTCAGCCGCACCGCGGCAGGCTGAATCCGATGGTCGTCCCCTGCCCCGGCTGGCTTTCCGCCCAGACCCGGCCGCCGTGCAGTTGTACAATATGCTTCATGATGCTGAGGCCGAGGCCGGTGCCGCCCTTCTCGCGCGAACGGCCTTTGTCCACCCGGTAGAACCGTTCGAAGATGTGTGGCAAATCCTCGGCGGGAATGCCCGGGCCGTTGTCCTGCACACAGATTTCGACCTCGCGCGCGGCGATGGCGACCTTGAGCACGATGCGCGACCCGGCGGGCGTGTATTTCAGGGCGTTGTCCAACAGGTTTTCCAAGGCCTGCGTGATGCGGAGGGAATCGACGGACACTTCCGCCGGCGCAGGAGCGAGCTCGCTGACAAGCTGATGGGCGGCGGCCGCCGGGCGCCCGCGATAATCGTCCAACACGGCATTGACGAGGACCGACAGACGCAGGGGCTCGCGGTTAAGCGCCGGGTTGGCGGATTCCAACCGGGACAACATCAGCAAATCTTCCAACAGGGAATTGAGCCGTTCGGCATGACGCAGGATGGTCCTGAGAAATTTCTCGCGATCCGCCGTAGGCATCGCCTCGTGATTCTCGATCAAGGTCTCGGCGTAGCCCTTGATCACGCTCAACGGCGTGCGCAGTTCGTGCGACACGTTCGCGACGAAGTCCTTGCGCATGTTTTCGAGGCGCCGCTGCTTGGTGATGTCGTGCAGCACAAACAGCGCCCAGGATTCCTGCGCGCCGTCGAGCGGAGCGGTAAGAGAGCCGGTGACCTCGACCCAGACCGGGTCTCCGTCCCGATTAAATTGGATGGGCTGCTGGGCCTGCGCCCTGCCCTGCCGCACCGCCTCCACAAAATCAAGGAATGCACGGCTGTGCAGCACGACTTCCAATCGCTGCCCCAAGATGTTTTTCGCCCCGGGAAATATTGATTGTAACACGTTATTGGCAAGAAGGATACGATTTCGGTCATCCACCATCAAAACCGCTTCCTGCAGGCTGCCCAAGGTGGCCTCCAGTTGTGCGACCTGGCTGGTGCGAAATTCCTGCATCCGCTCCAACTCGGCACAGAGGGTGTTGGTGGCGGCGCAAAGCCTAACCCAATCCGGCCCAAGGTTTTCCTGAATTTCTTCCTGCAGGTATTGTTTGCGCTGGCGCACGGCCTGTTCCAACGCCGCGATGGCCTGACGCTGTTGCCGGAGTCTATACAGGGCCACCCCCAGGGCGACGGCCAGAATCAGGGCGACAAAAGTCATGAACCACGCGCCGCTTTCGTCTCGGCCATGCGATACCCCACCCCGCGGATCGTCTCGATCCAATCGGCTTGGTCGCCGAGTTTCTCCCGCAGGCGGCGCACATGAGTATCAACCGTGCGCGTTTCGATCTCGGTCTCGTAGTTCCAGACGTTGATCAGCAGGTGCTCGCGGGTCTGCACCCTGCCCCGCCGCTCCATCAACAGGCGCAGGAGTTTGAACTCCGTGGCGGTCAGCTCGACCGGTTTGCCGTGCAGGGTCACCTCGTGGCGCTCGCTGTCGATGGCGATGCCGCCGATCTGCAACTGCTTCGGGGCCGCCACCGCATCCTCGGTTGTGCGGCGTAGAATCGACTGCACCCTAAGAATCAATTCTTTGGTGCTAAACGGTTTGCAAATATAATCGTCCGCTCCGCTTTCCAAGCCCTGGATACGGTCGTTTTCCTCGGCCTTGGCGGTGAGAAAGATGATGGGCACGCGCTTGAGCGCAGGGTCCACCCGCAACATCCGGCAGATCTGAATGCCGTTCAGTTCCGGCATCATCACATCCAGAATCACCAGATCGGGCACATAGGTGCGGGCCAGTCCGATGCTCGCGTTGGGATTGTTGACGGTTTCCACCGCGTAGCCCTTGGCGCGGAGTGCATAGGCCAGGAGATCGGTGACATCCGGCTCATCATCCACCACGAGGATCTTGTGCGGCTTCTTGTCCATGGAATGAGCGCAAATTAGGTCACGCATGGGTGCCGGACGAGTGAATTTCGGTGGCGTTTCACAAATGTTACAACCCCGACCGCCGCGGTCGTCGACCCCTGCCCTGCCTCACTACGCGCCAGCGGAGCGTCCGGTTCGGCCGGAAAGCTGAATCATCAACACGCTGATATCCGCCGGGTTCACCCCGCTGATCCGACTGGCCTGCCCCAAGGTGTAGGGCTTGAACTCCGCCAATTTTAGGGCGCTTTCCTTACGCAAACCCTTGATGTTCAAATAGTCAGTCCCTTTAGGAATGGTGATTTTTTCAATATGCGCCCAGCGTTCGATCTGACGCTGCTCTCGTTGGAGATAGCCTTGATAACGAACTCGATAGGAAATTTCCTCACGGACTGGTCGGCTCAGCGTTTGAAACTCCGCGGGCAGAATATCCATGCTCTCGCCCCGCCGCAGCAATTCGCCCCACGTCTTGCCTTGGGAGCGCTCCGATTCGAGCTTATCTATCCAATGCAGGACCGTGTTCAGCTTGTCCTCGACACGCTTTATTCTGCTGGCCGTGAGCAAATTGTGATCCTTGGCGTGCTGCAGCAGGCGCAATTCGGCACTGCCGTGATTGAATAGCAGCCGGTGCTCGGCGCGGCTGGTAAACATGCGGTAAGGTTCATTGGTGCCCTTCGTCACAAGGTCGTCGATCAAGACACCGATATAACCCTCGTGCCGCTGGATGATCAGCGGAGCCTCTCCCCTCACCTTGTGCACGGCATTCACGCCGGCGATCAATCCCTGGCAAGCCGCCTCCTCGTAGCCCGAGGTGCCGTTGATCTGGCCGGCAAAAAAGAGATTCCCCACCCGCTTGGATTCGAGGCTGGGATACAATTGCGTGGGGGGCGCAAAATCGTACTCCACCGCGTAGGCCGGCCGCAACAGCTCGGCATGCTCCAAGCCCGGCACACTGCGCACCATGGCCAGTTGCACGTTGAATGGCAGGCTCGTGGAGAGCCCGTTGACGTAATACTCATTCGTAGACCGGCCTTCCGGCTCCAAGAACAGCAAGTGGCGCGGTTTGTCGGCGAAACGCACGAATTTGTCCTCGATGCTGGGACAATACCGCGGCCCAACCCCGGTAATCTCGCCGCCATAGAGCGCGGATTGATGGAGATTATCCCGCACGATCTGGGCGGTTTCCGGCGTCGTGTAAGTCATCCAGCACGAAACCTGCGCCGTGCCAGGCGGCCAGCCCAGACGTTGTTCGCCGGTTTGTTCCACGTGGAACATCTCTTCGTCATCGCGGGTGTCGTGAAAGGCGAAAAAGGTCGGATCAGCGTCGCCGCGCTGTTCCTGCATTTTACTGAAATCCAAGCTGCGGCCCAGCAAGCGTGGCGGTGTACCGGTCTTGAGGCGCTGCAGTTCAATCCCGGCTTCAACAAAACTGGCCGACAGCGTTTTGGCCGTGAAATCGCCCATCCGGCCGCCTTCGTTTTTGTTTTGGCCGATGTGCATCAAACCGCGCAAAAACGTGCCGGTCGTCACCACCACCGTCTTGCCGTTAAATTCAAGGTCCAGATTGGTCCGGACGCCCGTGACGTGATCGCCGGAAAAGATCAGGCCGGTGACCGTGGCTTGGAAGATGCGCAGATTGGGCTGCAGCTCCAAGGTGTGCTTAAGCCGGAATTGATAGGCCTTCTTGTCGCATTGCGCGCGAGGGGATTGCACCGCCGGACCCTTGGATTCGTTGAGCAGGCGAAACTGAATGCCGGTAACATCGGTGTTGATCGCCATCTCGCCGCCCAGTGCATCGATCTCGCGCACAATCTGACCCTTGGCCTGGCCGCCGATCGCGGGGTTGCAACTCATCTGGGCGATGGTGTCGATATTGCCGGTGAGGAGCAGGGTGGAGGCCCCCATGCGCGCAGCCGCCAATGCCGCCTCGGTGCCCGCGTGACCGGCGCCACAAACAATCACATCGTAAGTAATACTACTGCAAGCCATTGTTATTCAGTGATTTTTACTTTCCGATGCAAAAGGTCGCGAAGAGATGATCCAGCATCCGTTCGTTGTCGATCTTGCCGGCAATCTCCCCGTAAGCAGCCAGAACTTCACGCAATTCGTGGGCGATCAATTCCGTCGGATCATTGGCTTCCAACTGTTCGATGGCCCTGATCAAACTGGCTTGGGCCCGACCCAAGGCATCCGCATGCCGGGCGTTGATGGCGATCAGATCTTCGCCCAGTTCCACGTGGAACGCCGCCGCGCGCCGCGACAGGGCGGCCGACAGAGTCTCGAGACCCACGCCAGTTGTGGCCGAGGTGGCAACTGATTCAAACTCAGCAAATGCCGATGCCGACGAAGGGGCAGGGGGGAGATCGGCTTTGTTAAGAACCACCAGCGTGTTGGCCGGCGTGAGGTTTTGTCGGACGCCGTCGGCAAACCGGGGTGGGGGAACAGACGCGTCCAAAACGAGCAGGACAAGGTCTGCCTCCTGCAAACGCTCCATGGACTTCTCGATCCCCAGTTGCTCAATCGGCGCCGGCGTCAGGTTGAGCCCCGCGGTATCAATCAAACGCAAGCAATGATCTCCCAACAGGATACGTTCCTCCAAGTAGTCCCGTGTCGTGCCGGGCTCAGCACTGACCAAGGCCCGGTCGTGCCCCACCAATCGGTTGAGCAACGAACTCTTGCCCACATTGGGTTGCCCCAGGATGACAACCTTCAGACCGTCGCGTAAAATATTTCCGTAATGACTGGTGGTTAACAGTTTTTGTGTTTCCTGCTGCAGCCGACTCAGTTCGCTGTCCAGCAGTTTGCGGTCCTCAGGGGGCAGATCCTCGTCAGGAAAATCGATATACGCCTCGATTCGCGCCAAGCTGCCCAAAAGCCCCTCGATCAGACCGGACATTTTGCGCCCCAAAGCCCCGCGCAGCTGCTGGTTGGCGGCCTGCAGGGCGCGTTCGCCGCGGGCATGAATCAAATCCATCACCGCCTCGGCCTGGCTCAGGTCCATGCGCCCGTTGAGAAAGGCGCGCTGGGTAAACTCACCCGGTCCGGCGGCGCGGCAACCCCGTTGCAGCAAATCCTCGAAGATGCGCTGCACAATGTAGGGGTTGCCGTGGCAGGAAATCTCCAGCGTGTCCTCGCCGGTGTACGAGGCCGGCCCGCGGAAAAAGGTGAGCAGCACATCGTCAACCAGCCGCCCCGCAAGGTCCCGATAATCCGCCCGCTGCGCCTGACGCGGCCCGGGCAGGCCGCCGGTCAGCGCCCGCGCGATGTTTCCAGTATCTGGTCCGCTGATACGCAGCAAGGCGATCGCCGCGGTGCCGGAAGGCGTCGCGGGCGCGGCAATCGTGTCGGGCGTGGGCGTCATGCCCCGCAGGCAACGCTGCGCCCCGCCAAAGGCAAAAAAATAAATCAGCCGCCGTCGGCCGCAACCGTGATCGGGCGCACGCGCACCCCGTCCGTGATTTTGTCGCCGGGATAAACCACCAGCCGGTCGCCGGCCTGCAAACCGGCACGAATGACGCTGAATTGCGCGTTGCCCGGCCCGGCATCGACGGGGCTCAACCTGGCCCGGCCGTTGGCGATCACGTAGGTTTGCCAGGACGATCCGCGCTGAAAGAGCGCCCCGGCCGGCGCGCGCAACTCATCCGCGGACTCCCACGTCACAATGCGGGCCTCGACGCGGTAGGCGTCACCCAGCGTGGGCCGGAGCTCAAGGGGATCGATGAAGTCGACGATGACATTCACGCGTTGCTCCTCGACGCCGAGCGCGGAAATTTTGGTGAATGCGGAGGGCTCCACCAGCCGCACGCGGCCCTGCAGCGGCTGTTCACCGCCCCATCTGACCAACTCAACGCGCGCGCCCGCTCGGATGCCCACGGCATCGCGGGAAAGCACCTCGATGCGCGCCTCGAGGTCGGCGGGATCACCGACCTCCACCAACGCATGACCGGCGGGCACCACGCGTTCGCTCTCCTGGAAAACCCGCAGGATGCGGCCGCTCACGGGCGAGGTGATGATCAGCGGCCCCGCATTGGCCCCGCCATCGGCCGATCCGCGCAACAGGACCGCCCGGGCCTGTTGCAATTCAAACTCGGCCACCTGCAGGGCAAAGCCCGCGGCGCGGGTGGCCTGCTCCGCGCCGGTGTCACGCAAGGCGGCGGCATCCAGCTCCTGTTGCGAAACCGATCCGGCGGCGAACAGGCGCGTCATGCGTTCGAATTCGGTGCGGGCCAGCCGGGCCGTGGCGGCGGCGCTCTCCTGTTGCGCGCCGGCCAGATCGCGCGCGGCAGCGGCGGCCTGGACCTGCGCCTCGGCCTGCGCCTGGCCGCGGGCATCGAGCAAATCCGCGCCGCGGGTGTCGAGCACGGCCACCACGGTTTCGCCGGCCACCACCTCGGCGCCGGGTTTCCAGTCGATGCGGCGCAACAGACCGCCCACCGGGCTGGAAATGACGTAACGGTTTTTCACGCGGGTCATGCCTTCCTCCTCCACGGTGAGCGCGATCGGACCGCGCGTCACCAAGCCGACCTCCACCGGTTCGGGCTGCGGCCACAATCCGACCACGATGAGCGCCAGCAACAGGCCGCCGCCCAGCCAGGGCAGCCGCCGCGTCCAGCGCCGGCGTTCCGCCGGGGGCGACGCAGCACCGTTGGCGGGCGGGGAGGGTGGGGAAGGCGGAGGATTCATGGTAAAGTCAATCGCGCGCCTTGAGCACGCCGACCAGATCGAGCTGGTTGAGTTTGCGACAGGCGAGGACGGCGGAGCCGAGAGATGCCACAGCCACGACCAGCACCGCAAACGCGTAGTTGGCCGGCGTGAGGATCAGCGGCAGCCGGACGAACTCGGTGTTGACCGTCTGCAAAATGCCGCCGGCCAGCCCCGAGCCGATCAGCAACCCGAAGGGCAGGGCGGCAAGGGTGAGGATCACCAGTTCGCCGACGAGCACCGCCCCGACCTCGCCCTGCGTGAAACCGATCACCCGCAGCGTGGCGAGTTCCCGCTGGCGCTCGGAAAGCGCGATGCGCGCACTGTTGTAGATGATGCCGGCGGCCACGACGGTGGCGAAGGTGAGATAGATCTGCTGGATCAGGCCGATGCTGGCGGCGGTGGTCTTGCGGAAGCCCTCGCGTATCGATTTTTTGATGACAACACCGCCGGTGCGCGAGGTTTCGCGCGCGGCGCGGAGAAAATCGTCCCACCGGCCCGCAGCCACGGTCAGATGCGCGCCGGTGATGCGGTCGCCCTCGCCGAGCAGGCGGTTGAGGGCGTCAATTTCCATGTAGGCGGCGGTGCCGGCAAAATCCTCGGCGAGGGCGGCCACGCGCACGGTGTGCCGCGACCGCCGGCCCTCGAGCAGGCGCAAATTGAGCGTGTCGCCCGCGCGCACGCCCAGCACCTCGGCGAGTTTGGCGGAAAGCACGATGCCGTGCGGGGGCAGCACGAGCTGGCGATCCCGCGCGTCGAGCACCCGGTTGAGTTCGGCCCGGGCGGGCAGGCCCACGACGGTGAGCCGGCGCGAGCGGTTGCCGGCCCGCAATTCGGCGGGGGCGCCGCGCACCGGCTCGGCCAGGACGACGCCGGGCAGCTGCCGCAGATCAGCCAGCGCCTGCGGCGGACCGGGCTCGATCAGCGAAACGGTGACGGTGTGGCGCTGCACCAGGTCCCACTGGTAATCGAGCACATGGTTGATGCCGTCGCGAAACGCGCTGGGCACAACCAAGATGCCCGTGGCCAGCGCCAGAGCGATGCAGGTGAGCACCGAACGGAACGGCCGGCGCTCGATGTTGCGCAGCGCCATGCGCAGGGTGGCGGACAAACGCCGGCCGAAGCCGACCCGTTCGAAAAATGCGGGCCTAAAACTCGTCGGCGGCTCGGGCCGCATCGCTTCCGCGGGCGGCAGGCGGACGGCCGCCCGCACCGCGCCCCAGACGCCGATGAAAGCCGCGCCGGCACTGACCAGCGCGGCGGCCAACAGCACGCCGCGCGCCAGACGAAACTCCAGCAACGGAAAGCGGAAAAACAGGTGATACATTTCCACCAGCCGGTGACCCAGGAGAATGCCGCCCACCACCCCCAGCACGGTGCCGACAATCACAATGATCAGCGCAAACTTGAGGTAGTGCAGGCCGATTTCGCGGTTGGCGAAACCGAAGGCCTTGAGAATCGCGATCTGTTCGCGCTGCAGGGCGATCTGCCGGCGCATGACGGCGTTGGTCATGAACGCCGCCACGCTGAGAAAAACGAGTGGAAATCCGACCGACAGGCCCTGCAGCACGCGCACCTCATCCCGCAGCCGGGTGTGCGACGTGTGGGACTCACGGCCGTAGGCCCCGCGGCCACCGTAGGGCTCCAACACCCGGTCGACCGCCGCAATCACGGCCTCCTCGCGCACGCCCGGCGACAGGGCCAGTGCGACCTGGTTGAACGCGCCGTCCATGTTGGCCGCGGCGGCCAGCTCCCGATAGGGCATCCAGAACACACCGTAGCTGCGGTTGTCGGGCAGGGCCGCTCCCGGCGGTGCCTCGAAAATAAACTCGGGCGAGAGCACGATGCCGGCGATGCGCAAGGTCTGTCTCCGGCCGTAAAGCACCGCGGCCAGTTCGTCGCCCGGCTGCAGGCCGTGCGCCTCGGCAAAGGCCTCGCCCACCAGAACCTGACCGGGGGCGCCGCGCCCTTCGGGAATGTGCCCGCGCCGCAGATACAGCCGGTTCAGTACCGGCGCACCGTATTCGGGCAGCGAAAGAAAGAGTCCCGTGGCCGGTTGCAGCATGCCGGGCAGGTCCAGCCGCGCCGACAGCGCGATGCCGCTTTGCACGGCGGCCACCCCCGGGATGGCCGCGAGTTCGGTGGCGGTGACATCGGGCGCACGTTTGAGTTTCGCAAACACATCGGCAAACCGGTGATCGCGGTAATAGGCGTCACGCGTTGATTCCAGCGAGAGGATCAGGCTGCGCGTCATGATCATCATCGTGAGGCCGCAGGCCATCACGAGCGCGACCGCAAGGGCCTGCGACTTGAGACCGAAAAGGTCGCGCCGGAGTTTGCGGTCGAGCAACGCCATGACGGTTGATATGATTACCAGCTGAGGCTGGCGACGGCGGCGCGCGCGGCGTTGCGATGCTCGCCGGTGATGTGGCCGTCGGACAACGTCAGCACGCGGTCCGCGATGTCGGCGATCACGGCGTTGTGGGTGATGACGACCGTGAGGGTGCCGAGCTCGCGGTTGATGCGCTCGATGGCCTCCATGACCGTGATGCCCGTCCTAATGTCGAGGGCGCCGGTGGGCTCGTCGCACAGCAGCACGGCGGGACGCTTGGCGATGGCGCGGGCGATGGCCACGCGCTGTTGTTCACCACCGGAAAGTTGGGCGGGAAAATGATCCATGCGCTCCCCCAGGCCGACGAGATGCAGCGCCTCCTCGGGCACCATCGGGTGCGGGGCAATCTCGGTGATGAGCGCGACGTTTTCGCGCGCGGTCAGGCTGGGAATGAGGTTGTAGAACTGGAACACGAAACCCACGGCCAGCCGGCGGTATTGCGTGAGGCGCGCCTCGTCGGCCCCGGCCAGATCCCAATCCTGATAACGCAGCGAACCCGCGGTCGGCGTATCGAGTCCGCCCAGCAGATTCAGCAGCGTGGACTTGCCGCTGCCGGAGGCGCCGAGCACCACGAGAAACTCGCCGGCATGACAATCCAGATCCACCCCGGCCAGGGCGTGCACCGCCGCTTCGCCCGCGCCGTAAACCTTGGTCACCCCGCGGGCGCGAAACACCGGGGAGCCGTCGGACCGGCCGGCGGCAAGGGCGGAAACGGGTGCGCGATGGGACATGATCGGGCGACCAACAGAATGCAGCCGCCCGTTTTGCGCAACGGACAAACGGCGCTAGGGCCGACGACGTTGGCGGACAATTGTCACGGCCACCACAGCCAATCCCGTGAGCAGCAAAACCCAAGTGGCCGGCTCCGGCACCGCCGCAATTTGCACGGCCACTCCAGACATCGAACCGGTTAGCCCCATGGCGGAGAGTTGGGTGCTGTCGAGAAAGAAGCTGGTTGCTCCGGTTTCGACATCCAAGAGATAGGCCTGACGGCCATAATTGACCAGCAGGTAGTCGCCGTTGAAATAGTCGATGTCCTCCGATCCGGTGGTGGTCATGGACTGGATCACATCACCCTCCGTGCCGTCGGGATTGATGACCCGCAGCCCGGACGAGCTGGCATGATAGACCAACCGGACGCCTTGGGGATCCACCGCCAGACTGTGTACATGGGCGCTGAGCGCAGTGCCGGTCAGCGTCTGGGGCACACCGGCAAAATCATAGGCCTTCAGCGTCTGGGTGTATTCATCAATGCCGTAAACCAAGCCGTTGAACACGGCCCCGCCCTGCAGCTGCACACCCTGGGTGGTAAACAACACCGAGGCCACCCCGGTGACAGCATTCATGGTGTAAACCGTGCTCACATTGCGGTCGAACAGCAGCACGCTGTTGGTGTCCGCATCATACGCCAGGCCTATGACTTGATCGGGTGTAAACTGCGATGCGGACAAGCTGCCCAAAGCCGCGCCCTGCTGGGTGCCCACGTCATACCGACCGACATTGCCTTGATCGTCCGCCAGAAAAATTATCGTGGCCTGCGCAGAAAGATGCGCCGAAACCAGCGTCAAAGCCAGTACCAGCAAGGCGAGTCGTTGGACTGTTCGACCGATGAGCATGATCATATCCTTGGCAAAAAGGGTGAATGGTGGCAACGGCTACTTATCCAGCCGCCGGATCGAATGAATTGTGACCGGCGGAATCAGCTTCTGCATCTGGGATGGCGCTCGCTGGATCGCGCGCACCACCTCCATGCCGCGGATGACGCGACCGAAGGCGGCAAAGCCCTGGCCGTCGGGATTGCGGCGGCCGTCGAAATCAAGCTCGGGCTGGTCGCCGATGCAGATGAAAAAGTCCGAGGTGGCGGAATCGGGCTCAAGTCGCGCCATCGAGATCGCGCCGTCGTGGTGACGCAGGCCGGTGTCACGGGTGCGTTCGAGCGCGATGGGCGGACCATCCTCCGCATCGCGGGCGGGATTGGTGCCGGCCTGGATGACCTCGATGCGGATCGTCTGGCCGGGTTGGTTATCCGGCGTGACGGTGCGATGAAAAACACCCCCGTCATAGAAACCGCCGTCCACGTAACGCAGGAAATTTTGCACAGTCCCGGGTGCTTGGGCGGAAAACAGCTCCACCTCGATCTCACCAAGCCCGGTGACCATCAACACGCGCACGGTTTCGGCGGCGCGCAAAGGCAGCACGGTCAGCACGGCGAGGCAGAGCAGGGAGAATTTCATTATGTCGCTCTACCGCAGGCGCAGCGTGCCCGCAATCTCGTCGCACAGAAAGAAACGCGGGTGTTCGGGCGGCGGATCATTGGGCTGGTGCAGGGCCAGGCGGCGCCGGCCGCCGAAATCGGTGAAAAGCATGGCGTGGCCGCCGTGGCCGTCGAACAGCGGTTCGGGTTCGAATGACCACGGACCGGTGAGCGTGCCGGACAAGCTGTGGGCAATACCGGTCGCGTAGCCCGCCCGGCTCCAACTCGAAAACAGCAGGGCGAGGGCACCGTCAGCGGTGCGAAAAGGAAAAGCGCCGTCGGCCACGTAGCAGGGCCCTTCGTTTGCCCAAGGCGGAACGCAAACCCAGGGCGCGGCATTGACCGGAAAGAGGTCGACGGGCGGGCCGGCGGCCGACCGGAGATCAGCGGCGAGGGGCAGGGCGGAGTAACGGCCGACCCGGATCGCCGGCCAATCGCGGCTGAAGATCATCCACGGTTGCCCGTCGAGTGCGATGAACAGCGTCCCATCGAGGCAGTCGTTCGCCGCCGGTGTGAGCGCCCCGTGGCTGTGCGGCACAAAAGGGCCCAGCGGATCGTCGGCCACGAGGATTTGGGTGCCGCGGGCGCAGCTCCGGCCCTTGAAGCTGGCAAACATGAAATACCGGTCCTGCCAGACATGCACTTCCGGCGCCCAGAAATGATGCGTGCCCCAGAAATCCGCCGGCGGCCGAAAGACCGGAAACGGTCCCTCCCAGTGAATCAGATCCGGGCTGCGGTAGGCATCGAAACCGATGCCACGGTCCTCGCGCATCGGCTCCGGGTCCGTGGTGCCGTAGAGATAGTAGGTCCGCCGGGCCGCCACCGGGAGCACAAACGGATCACGGATCCGGATGTCGTCGCAACCAAGCGGGCGCATGGGCGGCCGGCGGGCGGGGCGGGCTTACGCCTCCGTGCCGGTCACGGCTTCGCCGCCCTTCACGTTCACCTTCGCCAGCACCGCCTCGGTGATCTTGGCGGCGAGTTCGGGTTTCTCGCGCAGGGTTTGCTTGGCGGCGTCGCGGCCCTGGCCGATGAGCTCGCCTTCAAACGAGATCCACGCGCCTTTCTTTTCGAGGATCTTGTGCTCGATGCCGAGATCGAGCATCGAGCCGGTCTGCGAGATGCCCTCGTCATACATGATGTCGAACTCGCACTCGGTGAACGGCGGGGCGACCTTGTTTTTCACCACCTTGATCTTGGTGCGGTTGCCGACGATCTTGCCGTCGGGGAGCTTGATCTGGTCGCGCCGGCGAATGTCGATGCGGATCGAGGCGAAAAACTTCAACGCGCGGCCGCCGGAGGTGGTCTCGGGGTTGCCGAACATCACGCCGATCTTCTCGCGAATCTGGTTGGTGAAAATGCAGACGCACTTGGTCTTGCTGACGACCGCGGTGAGCCGGCGCATCGCCTGGCTCATCAGGCGCGCCTGGGCGCCGACGGTGGCATCGCCCATCTGGCCGTCGAGCTCCGCCCGGGTGGTGAGCGCGGCGACGGAGTCGAGCACGATGACGTCGATGGCATTGGAGCGGATCAGTGTCTCCATGATGTTGAGCGCGTCCTCACCGGAATCGGGCTGGGAGACAAGCAGGTCGTCGAGGTTCACGCCGACGATGCGGGCGTATTTGGGATCGAGCGCATGCTCGACGTCGATGAAGGCGGCGAGCCCGCCCTTTTTCTGCGCCTCGGCGATGACGCTGAGACAGAACGTGGTCTTGCCGGAAGACTCAGGGCCATAGACCTCGATGATGCGGCCGCGCGGCAGACCGCCGACGCCGAGGGTGAGGTCGATGGCCAGCGAACCGGTGGAAATGGTCTCGACGTTCATCTTGTGCGCGTCGCCCAGGCGCATGATCGAGCCTTCGCCGAACTGCTTGGTGATGGAGGAGAGCGCGAGGTCGATGTTCTTGTCGCGGCCGGCGGTGGCGAGGGCGGTGGCGGCGGACTTGGAAGGAGCGGCTTTGGACATGGTGCGGGGGGAGGGATTGAGGTTGGCGATTGTGAGTGGGAAGAGGCTGGAACGTTCGCGCGACGACGCAAGCGCGGAGCGTGTTCACCCCAACGCGAGCCAGCCGACACCGAGCAAAAGACTGAGCACGGTGATGGGCACGCCGGCCTTGAGGTATTCGGTGAAGGAGAGATGCACGCCGTGCTTTTTTGCGATCTCGGCCACGATCAGGTTGGCCACGGAACCGAGCAGCGTGAGGTTACCCGCCAGCGTGGTCGCCATCGCGAGCGTCAACCAGGCGGCGGGCGGATCGGCCAGGGCGGGCACCACCGGGCGGAAAAGCATCACCGCCGGCACGTTCGACACAAGGTTGCTGAGCACGACGGATACGCCGGTCAGCGCCGCGGGCCCCTGATCGGCCAGCGGCTGCAGAACCGCAAACAGGCGCGGCCCCAACCCGGAGTGCCCGATCGCGCCGGTCACCACGAAAAGGCCGCTGAAAAACACCAGCAGACTCCAGTCGATCTCCTGAAACACCTTGTCCGGATCCAGCCGGCGGGAAATCAGCAACAGCGCGGCCGCCAGCGCCGCTGCCAGCGGCACGGGTGCGCCGGCGACCAGCGCCACGAGCATGAGTCCGGTGGCGAGCAGCGATTTGCGCAGCCGCCGGAAATTGGACGGAGGCAGGGCGGGTTGCACGACGGCCAGCGGCGCGGCGGTGAACTCACGCGGATAAACCAACACCAGCACCACCCAGATGATCCCCAGCCCGAGCAGCGCGATGGGCCCGAGCGCCGCGGTGAACTCCACGTAACTGAGTCCCGAAGCGAGGCCGACCAGCATGTTCTGCGGGTTGCCCGTGATGGTGGCGACCGAGCCGAGGTTCGCCGCGGTCACCAGACCGACGAGGTAGGGCAGGGGATTGCGTTTCAGGGCCAGCACGATCTCCAGCACCAGCGGCGTGAACACGAGCACGATGGTGTCGTTGAGAAAAATCGCCGACAGCGCTCCCGCCGTCACGATCAGCAGCGCCAGCAACCGCCGCGGAGTGCGCGCGCGCCGCAGCACCTGCGCGGTCACGAGGTGAAAGAATCCCGCGGTGCGCAGGTTCACATTGAGCACCATCATGCCGAAGAGCAGCAGGATCGTGTGCCAATCCACCGCGCGGTAGGCTTCCTCCAACGGCAGCGCCCCGAGGGCGATCAGTCCGATGGCGCCAACCAGCGCGATGGTCGCACGGTTCATGTGCAGCCAGGGATAACGCCCGATCGCCACGCCGATCAGCGTGACCCCGACCACGACCGCAATAAGCCAGTCAAAGGCGGTCATGGTTGATCAACCCGCGCCGTAATACTCGCGGAACCACGCGACGAAACGCCGCAGGCCCTCCTCCAACGGCACCTTGGGCGCGTAACCGACCGCGGCCTGCACGCGCGTGAGGTCGGCGCAGGTCTCGAACATGTCGCCCGGTTGGGCGTCGACCAATTCCACCTGTGCGGTCCGGCCGAGCAACTCCTCCAGCATGCGCACAAAGAGCAGCGTTTCGACCGGCCGGTGGTGGCCGAGGTTGAACACGCGGCCCGGGGCCATGCGGCCGTCGGCGGGCGGATAGAGCAGCACCTTCAGCGTGCCGTCGACGATGTCGTCGATGTAAGTGAAATCACGCAGGTTTTTGCCGTGGTTGAAAAGTTGCAGCGGCCGGCCCTCACAGATGGCACGGGCAAAAAGGATCGGCGCCATGTCGGGCCGCCCCCACGGACCGTAAACCGTGAAGAGTCGCAGCCCGGTGATCGCGAGGCCGTGCAGGTGCGCGTGGCTGTGGGCCATCAGCTCGTTGCTCTTCTTGGTCGCGCCGTAAAACGACAGCGGCCGGTCGGTGTCGGCATCCTCCGCAAACGGCGGTTGCGAGCCGGCCCCGTAAACACTGCTGCTCGAGGCGTAGACCAGGTGCTTTGGCGGCCGCCGCCGGCAGGCCTCGAGCACGTTGGTGAAACCGGTCAGATTGCTGTGCACGTAGGCCGCGGGATTCTCCAGACTGTAGCGCACGCCGGCCTGCGCGCCGAGGTGCACCACGTAGTCGGGCTTGCACAGGTCGTAGATGCCGTGGAAGGCCGTGGCGTCGGCGAAATCCGCCTGCACAAAGCGGAAATTTTCCCGGTCGGCGAGGCGGGCGAGCCGCGCGCGCTTCAACGCCACGTCGTAGTAATCGTTGAGATTGTCCACGCCCAGCACCTCGCACTCCGCCGTGGCGGTGAGCCGTCGGCAGACGTGATGGCCGATAAACCCGGCCGCACCGGTCACGAGCACTTTCATGCGCGTGATATGGCGCAGCGATGCGGCGGCGGCTAGGCGAAAGTAGCGGCCGCCTTCAGCAGGTCACGTCCTTGCCTTCGCTGCCGAAGTGCTTGAGCCGCTCCTCGCTGTCAGGATTCTGCGCGGCATCGGCCGGCGCGTAGTGGAACTGCAGGGCGCGGCGGCGTTTTTCCGAGGAGTTGTGCGGCGTGCCGTGCGGCAGCAGACCGTTGAAGAAGAGCAGGCCGCCGGGTTTGAGCGGCGCGGCCACGGAGCGCTGGCCGAGGATGTCGGTGTCGCAGATCTGCCAGTCGCGGCGCTGGAAATGGATTCTGGGGCCGA
Source organism: Opitutaceae bacterium (assembly GCA_019455245.1). Lineage (GTDB taxonomy): Bacteria > Verrucomicrobiota > Verrucomicrobiia > Opitutales > Opitutaceae > Cephaloticoccus. The sequence goes on along the minus strand of JACFMR010000002.1, from coordinate 250,802 downwards.
TCTTGTGCTGACCGGGCAGGAATTGCATGCAGCCGTTCTCGATCGTCGCCTCGTCGAGCGCAATCCAGACGCCGACGACCGGCGTGCCGAGCGGGTAGTTGAAATAGGCGTTGTCCTGATGCCAGGGCTTTTCGCGGCCGAGGCGGGGCGGCTTGATCAGCGCCATGTCCTGAAACATCTGCGGCGCGCGGGCCCCGAGCAGGGTGTGGACCGCCTGAATCAGCTGCGGGTGGTGCGAAATGGCCTTCAAACGGGGTTCATGCTCCACGAAGAACATGATCTTGCGGACCGCGTCCTGCCGCGCTTCGACCCCGAGGGTGGGCAGAATCGCCTGCGCCTTGGCCTCGAACATGATGCTGGTGAACTCAGGGTTCTTGCCCATGATGAGATCAACCAAGCCCTGCAGGGCATCGCGAACTTCCGCCGGGTTGAAGGCCTGCCGCACGATCAGGTAACCCTGCTCATGGTAATGCTCGATCTCGGCCGGGCCGATGTCCTCGAAGTGCTCAACCCCAAAACCGGCCCCAACGGGCTGGTAGAGTTCGGGGGCGTGCATGTCGGCACCGGGATCAATCAAAAGGGAAGGGGCTTCGCTCATGGGTTCAACAAGGGCTGTGCAGGGCAGAAAAACGGCACCTAACCTGCCATAAATGCAGTTGCATGACCATGCACAACCCCGCCATTTGTTTGTGTAAATCCGCCCCAATGAAACTTGCCGGCCAATCCTGTGATGTGCGCCTCAACCGCGTCGGGCGGGTGCGTTGCGAGCCGGGCTGGCATCTCGGCCGGGGCTGGGCACAGGGGCTCATCGATTACGACCTCTGGTTCGTCTGGGAAGGGCGCGGCCGCATGCAGCTCGCCCGGGAGGAACTGGACCTGCGCCCCGGTGTTTGTGTGTGGATGCGACCGGGTCACCGTTACGAGGCCGAACAGGACCTCACGGAACGTCTGGGCGTGAACTTCATCCATTTCCAACTGCTTCAACCCGGCCATGATTTGCCTTTATCCGGCTTCAACCCGCCCTTTGAAACTTTGCGTACCCGTCAGATCGGCCTGATCGACGGCCTGATGCGGCGCATCATAGAACTAAACGGAGCCCCGACGGCCCATGAAGCCGCCACGGCGTTGATGGGCGGACTGCTGGCCGAGTTGGTCCGGGAACACGCCGCGGCCCACCTGCGCCGCCCGCCCGGCACCGACGAGCGACACCGCGAGGCGATTCTGCGCCTGACCGCGCGGATCCGAGAAAGTCCGGCCCAGGTCCCTTCCGTGGCCGAACTGGCCCGGGGGGCAGGTTACAGCGCGGATTATTTCTCCCGGCTCTTTCTGCAGGTCACCGGCCAGCGCCCGCAGGCCTTTATTATCCAGGCCAAGCTGGAACGGGCACGACTCCTGCTGGCTGAGTCCGACCTGACCGTCGGCATGATCGCCGAGGTATTGGGCTTTGATGACATTTTCTATTTCTCACGACTTTTCCGGCAAAAAACCGGCCAGCCTCCGACCGAATTCCGGCGGGGCCTGCGCCCGGCGTGAGTCCGCCGCATCAACCTTATGCCAAATTTTTTCCAAACTTGCGCTTGCCGGCGAAAAATCATCCCCCATACCTTGCACCCCCTTCTGACCCCGGACACATTGCACCAATGAAGATCAAAGCCTATCTCAAGCCGCATTGCGGTTGGTCTAACGGCGTCCGCGCAGTGATGCGTAAGTATGGCCTGGAATATGAGGATATCGACATCATCAACCACCGCGAGAACTACGCGGAGATGGTGCAAAAGTCCGGCCAACCCTTGTCGCCCTGCGTGGAGATCGACGGGGTCATGCTGGCCGACGTCTCTGGCGAGGAAGTCGAAAACTACCTCCTGAGCAACGACCTTGTTAAACCCACCGATTCCTCCGTCGAAGCACCCATCAACGCCGGGTGCACGGATGAGGAACATGCCAAAATGGCCACCAAAACCATTCGTTTCTTCTGATTCCGAGAGCATACCGTGATTAGTTTTTCGGGCCGGCTCTCGCAGCGCGAAGCCGGCTTTTTTGTGCCCCGCCAACCTGTCCCGCCGCCCACCGACCGATCCCTTTGCCTATGACCAGCCCAACCGACCACGCCGCCCTCCCGTCCCGTCCCGGGTTTCCCGCCAAGCAGGGCCTCTACGATCCTTTTTATGAGCACGACGCCTGCGGCGTCGGCTTTGTGGTCGACATGCATGGGCGCAAAACGCACCGGATCGTGCAGGACGGGCTGCAGGTCCTGCGCAATCTCGACCATCGCGGCGCCTCGGGGGCGGAGGTCAACACGGGCGACGGCGCCGGCATCCTCATCCAGATGCCGCACAAGTTTTTCGCCGAGGTCTGCCCGGCCTCGCGCATCACACTGCCCGACGCCGGCCAATACGGCTGCGGCCTGGTCTTCCTCCCGCGCAATCCCACCGTCCGCCGCAAGATCGAGGAAAAATTCGAGGCGGTCGTGCAGTCCGAGGGCCTGGTTTTTCTCGGCTGGCGCACCGTGCCGACCAACCGCTCGATGCTCGGCGACACCGCGTTGTCCTGCGAACCGTTCATGCGGCAGGCCTTCATCGGCCGCGATCCCAACGAGACCGACGACGTGACTTTCGAGCGCAAGCTCTACGTCGTGCGCAAACGCGCCTACTCGGAGATCCGCACCTCCACGCTTTCCGGCGCCGAGTATTGGTATGTGGCAAGCCTTTCCTTCAAGACCCTCGTCTACAAAGGCATGCTCACCACCGAGCAGCTCGACCAGTATTTCCCCGACCTGCAGCACCCCGCGCTCGAGTCCGCCATCGCGCTCGTCCACTCGCGCTTCTCGACCAACACCTTCCCCAGCTGGGACCGCGCGCACCCCTACCGCTACATCGCGCACAACGGCGAGATCAACACGCTCCGCGGCAACATGAACTGGATGCACGCCCGCCAGGCGCGTTTCGCCAGCGAAGTGTTCGGCGAGGACATCGAGAAAATCCTGCCCATCATCAACCCCAACGGCTCCGACTCGGCGATGTTCGACAACACGCTGGAGCTCCTCGTGCTCGCCGGCCGGCCGCTGGCCCACGCGGTGATGATGATGATCCCCGAGCCCTGGTCCAACCACGAGTCGATGGACGACGAGCGCCGGGCCTTTTACCAGTATCATTCCTGCCTGATGGAGCCGTGGGACGGACCGGCCGCGGTCGCGTTCACCGACGGCGTGCAGATCGGCGCCATCCTCGACCGCAACGGTCTGCGGCCGTCGCGTTTTTGCGTCACCAAGGACGGGCTTGTCGTCATGGCCTCCGAGGCCGGCGTGCTCGACATCCCGCCCGCCGACATCGTGCGCAAGGGCCGCCTCCAGCCCGGCCGTATGTTCCTCGTCGATACCGAACAGGGCCGCATCATCGAGGACGAGGAAATCAAACGCACCGTCGCCAGCGCCCAGCCCTACCGCCAGTGGCTGGACGAGCATCTGGTCCATCTTTCCGACCTGCCCGAGGCGCCCACGGTCGAGCCGCCCGATCACGACACCCTGCTGCAGCGACAGATCGCGTTCGGTTACACCTTCGAGGACGTGCGCACCCTGATCACCCCGATGGCGCGCGATGGCGTGGAGTCCATCGGCTCGATGGGCAACGACGCCGCCCTCGCCGTGCTCTCCAACCGGCCCCGCCTGCTCTACGATTATTTCCAACAGCTCTTCGCCCAGGTCACCAACCCCCCGATCGACTCGATCCGCGAGGAAATCGTCACCTCCGCCGAAACCCGGCTCGGCTCCGAGGGCGACCTGCTCAACCCCGATCCCGCCGCCTGCCGCCGCGTCGAGCTCAAGTGGCCCATCCTCACCAACGAGGAATTCGCCAAGATCCGCCGCACCAACCTGCCCGGCCTGAAGATGGGCGTGCTGCCGATCCTCTTCCGCACCACCCGCGGCGAGAAGGGCCTCGCGAAGTCCATGGAGGAGCTCTCCATCATGGCCCGCCGCATGATCGAGGAGGACGAGGTCAACGTCATCATCCTCTCCGACCGCGGCGTCACCAAGGACTACGCGCCGATCCCCGCGCTGCTCGCCGTCGCCGGCCTGCACCATTACCTGATCCGCGAGGGTCTGCGCACACGCGTCTCGCTCGTGCTGGAAACCGGCGAGGCCCGCGAGGTGCACCACTTTGCGTTGCTCATCGGCTACGGTTGCAGCGCCGTGAATCCCTACGTGGCGTTCGAGACCATCGACGGCATGATCCGCGACGGCCTGCTCTCGGGCATCGACCACCAGAAGGCCTGCGCCAACTTCGTGAAGGCCGCCGCCAAGGGTGTCATCAAGGTCATGTCGAAAATGGGCATCTCCTCCATCCAAAGCTACCGCGGTGCCCAGGTCTTCGAGGCGCTCGGTCTGCGCCAGAATGTCATCGACCACTACTTCACCTGGACCCCGTCGCGCATCGGCGGCATCGGTCTCAATGTCATCGCGCAGGAAGTGCTGATGCGCCACGCCGCGGCCTATCCGGAGCGGCCGGTCGACGGACACACGCTGCCTGTCGGCGGTCTGTATCAATGGCGGTCCGACGGTGAGGCGCACCTTTTCACGCCCGAGTCCGTGCACGCCCTGCAAAAGGCCGTCCGCACCAACAGCAAGGACGCCTACCGCCAGTATGCGCACCTCATCAACGACCAGTCGCGCAACCTCTGCACGCTGCGCTCGCTGCTCACCTTCAAGTCCGACGCCCAGCCCATCCCGCTGGACGAGGTCGAGCCCGTCGAGGCGATCATGAAGCGCTTCAAGACCGGCGCCATGTCCTACGGCTCCATCTCCAAGGAGGCCCACGAGACATTGGCCATCGCCATGAACCGCATCGGCGGCCGTTCCAACACCGGCGAGGGCGGCGAGGATCCCGAGCGCTTCACCTGGACCAACGAGCTCGGCGATTCCAAGAACTCCGCCATCAAGCAGGTCGCCTCCGGCCGCTTCGGCGTCACCATCGAATACCTCGCCAACGCGAAGGAGATCCAGATCAAGATGGCGCAGGGCGCCAAGCCCGGCGAAGGCGGCCAGCTGCCCGGCACCAAGGTTTACCCGTGGGTCGCCAAGACCCGCGGCACCACCGCCGGCGTGGGCCTCATCTCCCCGCCGCCGCACCACGACATCTATTCGATCGAGGACCTCGCCGAGCTGATCCACGACCTCAAGAACGCCAACCGCCACGCGCGCATCTCGGTCAAGCTCGTCTCCGAGGTCGGCGTCGGCACCGTGGCCGCGGGCGTCGCCAAGGCCCACGCCGATGTTGTGCTCATCTCCGGCCACGACGGCGGCACCGGCGCCTCGCCGCGCACGTCGCTCGTGCACGCCGGCCTGCCGTGGGAGCTCGGTCTGGCCGAGACCCACCAGACCCTGGTGCTGAACAACCTGCGCTCCCGCATCGCGGTCGAGACCGACGGTCAGCTCAAGACCGGCCGCGACGTCGTCATCGCCGCCCTGCTCGGCGCCGAGGAATTCGGCTTTGCCACCGCCCCCCTCGTCGCCACCGGCTGCATCATGATGCGCGTCTGCCATCTCAACACCTGCCCGGTCGGCGTCGCCACCCAGGATCCGCAGCTGCGCGCCCGCTACACCGGCAAGCCCGAGCACGTGGTCAACTTCATGCGCTTCATCGCGGAGGACATCCGCGAGCTCATGGCCTCGCTCGGCTTCCGCACCATCGAGGAAATGATCGGTCGCGCCGACCGCCTCGAGGCCAAGAAAGCCGTCGATCATTGGAAGGCCAAGGGCTTGGATTTCTCGAAGATCCTTTACCAGCCCGACGTCGCTTCCGATGTCGGCCGTTATTGCATGGAGCCGCAGGACCACGGCATCGACCGCTCGCTCGACGTCACGCAGCTGCTCGAAATCTGCGCGCCGGCCATCGAGCGCGGCGAAAAGGTCATCGCCGAGCTGCCCGTCCGCAACGTCAACCGCGTGGTAGGCACCATCACCTCCTACGAGATCACCAAGCGGCACGGCGCCCAGGGCCTGCCGGAGGATACGGTTCAGCTCAAGTTCAAGGGCTCCGCCGGCCAGAGCTTCGGTGCCTTCGCCACCCGCGGCATGACGCTCTCGATTGAGGGCGACGCCAACGACTACTTCGGCAAGGGCCTCTCCGGCGGCAAACTCATCGTCTATCCGTCGGCCGAGTCCGGTTTCACCGCGTCGGAAAACATGATCATCGGCAACGTCGCGCTCTACGGCGCCTCCGCCGGCGAGATCTACATCTGCGGCATGGCGGGCGAGCGCTTCGCCGTCCGCAACTCCGGCGTCGACGCCGTGGTCGAGGCCATCGGTGACAACGGCTGCGAATACATGACCGGCGGCCATGTCGTCGTGCTCGGCCCGGCCGGCCGCAACTTCGGCGCCGGCATGTCCGGCGGCATCGGCTACGTGCTCGACGAGGCCGGCACCTTCCCGCAGCGCGTAAACCCGCAGATGGTCGCGGTCGAAAAACTCGAGGACCCCAAGGAAATCGCCCGCGTGCGCGCCATGGTGCAGAAACACCTCGACTATACCCGCAGCGCCCGCGCCCGGCACGTGCTCGAACACTGGGACGAGTTGCTGCCGAAGTTCGTCAAGGTCATGCCCAAGGACTACAAGCGCATGCTCGCCTGCCTCGAGCGCGCGCGCGACCAGGGCCTCACCGGCGACGAGGCGGTCATGGCCGCCTTCGAGGAAAACGCCCGCGACCTCTCCCGCGTCGGCGGCAACTGACCGCACCCCGTCCACCCATCCGCAACCCGACAAACACCTTTCCCATGGGCAAACCAACCGGCTTCATCGAATACCTGCGCGAACTTCCCGTCGACCGCACGCCCAACACGCGTGTGAAGGACTGGAAGGAGTTTCACCACCACATGGAGGAGAAGAAACTCCGTCAGCAGGGCGCGCGCTGCATGGATTGCGGCATTCCCTTTTGCCACACGGGCAAGCTCATCGGCGGCATGGCCAGCGGCTGCCCGATCAACAACCTCATCCCCGAGTGGAACGACCTCGTCTACCGCGGGCTCTGGCAGGAGGCGCTGCATCGCCTGCACAAGACGAACAACTTCCCCGAGTTCACCGGCCGCGTGTGCCCCGCCCCGTGCGAAGGCTCCTGCGTGCTCGGTATCAGTGCGCCGCCCGTCACCATCAAGAACATCGAGGCCTCGATCATCGACCGCGGCTGGGAGGAAGGCTGGGTCGTGCCCGAGGCGCCCGCCGTCCGCACCGGCAAGAAGGTCGCCGTCATCGGCTCCGGCCCCGCCGGCCTCTCCTGCGCCGCGCAGCTCAACAAGGCCGGCCACACCGTCACGGTGTTTGAACGCGCCGACCGCCCCGGCGGTCTCCTCATGTATGGCATTCCCAACATGAAGCTCGACAAGCAGGAGGTCGTCCTCCGCCGCATCAAGCTCATGGAGCAGGAGGGCATCAAGTTCATCTGCAACGCCCACGTCGGCGAAAACGTCGAGCCCGAGATCTTCCTAAAGGAATTCGACGCCACCGTCATCTGCACCGGCGCGACCAAGCCGCGCGATCTCCCGATCGAGGGCCGCGACCTCAAGGGCGTGCACTTCGCCATGGAGTACCTTACCGCCAACACCAAGGCCGTGCTCGACGGCGGCGGTGACAAGTCGCCGATCACCGGCAAGGGCAAGCACGTCATCGTCATCGGCGGCGGCGACACCGGCACCGACTGCGTCGGCACCGCCATGCGCCACGGCTGCAAGAGCATCACCCAGATCGAGATTATGCCCAAGCCGGCGATGGAGCGCACGGCCGACAACCCGTGGCCCGAGTGGCCCAAGGTCTACAAGATGGACTACGGTCAGGAAGAGGCCGCCGCGAAATTCGGCGCCGATCCCCGCGTCTATCTCACCACCGTCAAGAAATTCATCGGCGATGAATCCGGTCAGGTGAAATCTCTCGTCACCGTCGAAATCAAGTGGGGCAAGAACGAAAAGGGTCAATTTGTCCCGCAAGAGCAGCCAGGCACGGAGAAAACCCTACCCGCCGATCTGGTGCTTCTTGCTATGGGTTTCCTTGGACCGGAGCAGTTGATTCTCAAGGACATCGGCGTCGAAGTGGACCCCCGTTCCAACATCAAAGCCGAGCACGGCAAATACACCACCAACGTGCCGCGAATCTTCGCCGCCGGTGACTGTCGACGTGGGCAAAGTCTTGTAGTTTGGGCAATTAACGAAGGTCGCGGGGCCGCCCGCGAGGTCGATCGCTTCCTCATGGGCGCAACCGACCTGCCCTGAGTTCAGCATCAAATTAACTGATTTAATTTGCGCCCTCGGGCGCGTTTCCTGCGTGCACTCCCGCCGTCAATCGTTGAAGATTGCACTTCCCCGTCACTGCCATGCGCTCAACCCAACTGTCTCCCCAATCCCTCGTGGAGCAGGCCGCCGTCGCCTGCGGGAACCGGGGTTTGAGCGGTAGCCGGGGTCCATCCGTCTGCGCGACGCGGTGGATGAATGAATTCTCCTTCGAGCAGTCGAAGGTGTCGGTGTGGTTTGGCTCCGTTTGCTGCTGCCGCACCTAAACAAGGGGCGTTAACGGGCCGCGCAAGCGGCCCGTTAACTGCTTGTTGGGGGCATGCACCACAAGGAAGTCATCATGCAGCCTGACAAGCGCATCGCGCTCGTCGCCCACGACCACAAAAAGGCCGACCTCGTCGCCTGGGCGAAATTCAACCGTGATCTGCTCGCGCATCATCGCGTCTATGCCACCGGCACTACCGGTCTGCTGCTCGAAAAGGAACTCGGTTTCCCGATCATCAAACTGCAAAGCGGCCCGCTCGGCGGCGACCAGCAGATCGGGGCCAAAATCGTCGAGGGCGAGATCGATTTCCTGATCTTTTTCTGGGATCCGCTCGAACCGCAGCCGCACGATCCCGATGTGAAGGCGCTGCTGCGCATGGCCGTGGTCTGGAACATCCCGATCGCCTGCGACCGCGCCTCCGCCGATTTCATGATCTCGTCTCCGTTGATGGACCAAGGCTACCGGCGGCTCGTGCCGGACTACACGGCCTACCGCACCCGCCCGCTGCCGCCATCATCGCCGGTGGCCGCAACCTGACCGCGTCGGCCAACGTTTGGTGCGGGGATGGTTGACCGCCCGGCCGGCATCCCGCATGCCGGGGTCATGCCTTCACGTCCGATTCCCGGCTCGACCGGCGAAGTGCTCACCTGCCTGCCGTCGCCCTATCTGCCGCACGCAGCCACCGGGTTGCTTTACCTGCCGCGCTTCATCGCGAAGTGCCGTTATGTGCGGCGGCATGGAGCACTGCCCGCCAGCTACGCCAAGAACTACAAGCGCGGGCTCGACCGCTTTCTCTGCCTGCACCTCGGCGTGCAACCCGACGACGTCGAACGCATCGTGCACGAGGCCATGGACGACGCGGAGATCGACCGCCGCCTGCTTGCGCTTTTTCCCGCCGACGTGCGCGCAGCCAAGTGGAACCGCGACCTGGTGCAGAAGGGCATGACCGACGCCGGCCGCGAGTTTTTGCGCGAGGCGCTGACCAAGATGGGTTGCGCCGATCGCGCGGCGGACATCAAGAGCGTGCCCGACCTGATCGACTTCGACGAAGGCCGCATCGAGTAGGCAGCGTTCGCGTTGCGGCAAAAAAAAGAGCCGCTCCCCGGAGGGAGCGGCTCATGAGTTCGGCAGAAGTGACTTACTTCTTCTTCTTAGCTGCAGTCTTCTTCTTAGCCGCGGGCTTCTTGGCCGCTTTTTTCTTGGCTGCTTTCTTTGCCATGTGGGTATGCTCCGTTTGAGGGCTGTGGTTGATGTGACTTACCACGAACAAGGGGCGTCGTGCGCAAGTTACATTTTGGTAACTCAACAATCTCTGCGCCGTGCGCAACACAAATGAGCGAGAATTTTTCCGTGATGCACCGCGCGATTTTTCACCCCGCAACGATTTGTGCGCGCCTATGCGCCGCTCGTGCGGCGAAAAAAATCAGATCCAGCTCGTCGGCTCCACGTTCGGTTGCTCGAGATTCTCGCGCAGCGTCACGAGGTTTTCGCGCACGAGTTCGCCCATCGTTTCACAGCGCAGATACGAGCTGCGCCCGTGGTGTTCGGCGAGCGCGGCGCGCAGTTCGTGCACCTTCTCCAACGGCGCGAGCGTGTCGCGCGCCATCTCCTCCAGCAGCGCGCCGAGCCGCTGTGTGGCGAGTTCGGCGCGGTGCAAAATCAAGGTTTGCTCCTCGCGCTGATACTGCCGCGCCGTCTGCGGATGCAGGTGCCGGGTGCAGTAGGTCACGAGCGGATTGTTGTCCTTGAAGAACTGCGGCAGGTAAAACTTCAGCCGGCCGTTGTAGGACTGCTGGTCGAAATCCATCGCGCGGATGCGCACCTGCGCGTCCTCGAAGTCCGGCGTGATCACAAAGACAAAATTGTAGGAGCGCATGTCGCCGAGCAGGCGCACGAAGCAGCGCTCGTTGAACTTGATCAGCTCCTTGGCCACGCGGATGGGCCGGAATTCGCGGCTTTGCAGCCAGCGCTCGATGAAGATGTCGCCCGGGATGCCGGCGATGTGTTCCTCGATGAGCGTGTTGCCGTGCGTCAGGAAGTTCAGCCGGTTGGGCGAGAGCAGGTGCTCCAGTTCCAGGCCGTAAACCCGCGAGGCATCGGCCCGCTTCACGTAGAAATAGTCCTGGTTGTCGTTGTAGGCGTTGACCACCCGCACGCGAAACGGCGTGGAGTTGCCGAAACTGCAGTAGTCCACGCGGTCCACGTAGAGATGCTGCACGATGCTGAAGTCGCCGTCCACGCGCAGAAGCGCGTAGATGCGCTTGAGGCCCTCGTAGAGCGCGCCCATCTCGTCCGCCCGGTAGATGACGGTGTCCCACAGCGTCGGCTTGCCGTTGCCATCGACCAGCGGGATGACCTCATGGAAATCGCGCAGTTGGGCGTAGGTCACCGGCAGCTCGCGTTCACGTTTGTAGCGGCGCAGGTAGCCGCGCAGGCCGTCCGCAATCGGGATGCTGGGTTTGCGCGGGGTCGCTTCGATCAGGTCCATGCGGCGAGCATGGGTGGCGGCGGGGCGGTGGCAATCTCCACCGCGATCGCGCCTCAGCCGGCCCCGTGTGCGGTCCGGTGCCGCCGCCGGTAATCCAGCGGCCGCAGTTCCTGTGTGTGCGCGGCAAACGCGGCGTAGAACGGCGCCACCGAGCCGAAACCGCTCTCCATCGCCACATCGAGCACCTTCAGGTTGGTGGTGATGAGCAGCCGCTGCGCGTGCGCCACGCGCAGGCGCGTCAGGTATTCCCACACGCTCGCTCCGCACTGCCTGCGAAACACGCGCATGAGGTACTTGGGATGCAGCCCGACCGCCGCGGCGATGCGCCCGACCGTGAGCGGTTCGCGGTAATGCTGCGCGATGAAGCGCGTGATCTGCGCGATCTGGCCCGTGCCCGATTCGCCCGCCACCCTTCCCGCCGACCGCGGCCGGGGCGGCGTGCCCAGGGCGAGCCGGATAAACCGTGCCTCCATTTCCAACTGCAGCGCGCGTTGCCGGGCGGCGTCCGGGCTCGCGGCGTCTTCCAGCCAGCGCTCGAGCAGGATGCGATCCGCCGGGTCGGGCGGTCCCGCAATGATCTCGCCGGTCAGCAGGCGTTCGGACAACGCGTTGGGCAGATGCCATTGCAGGGCCCAGCCCAGCGGCAGGGTCATCCAGATGCCCTCGGTCGTGATACCGGGCGCAACCGTCTGGTGCGGCACCCCGCCCCAGAGCACGGTGAAACAGCCCGCCTCAACCCGGACCACCGTGCCGCCGTGCAGGTAGGCGAAACTACCCGCGAGCAGGTAATTCACCTCGATGTCGGGATGCGTGTGCGGCACCGACATGCCTTCGTTGGGCCGCATGCGCCACACCTGAAACCCCATCGTCGGAATGTGATCATCCGGTGATGGGGCGGGAAGATGGGGCCGGGGCATGGTTACCATCCAAGAAGTATTCGGGCTAAAACGGAAAGATGTTTTCGAATAGTTCTGCTATTTTCCGCGGCATGGAACCCCGTTATCACAACCATCTTGCCCCCACGCCCGTCATCAACGTCCCGGAGGCCCGCGTGCCCTCCGATCTGGATGAATACCTGTTCGACCTGAACGGCTTCATCATCCTCCGCGGTGCCCTGTCCAAGGAGGAGGTCGCCGACGCCAACGCCCGTATCGCGCAGATCCCGCGCTCGCTGCCGCGCAGCGGCTGGCACGGCTGGGTACAGCGCGAGGATCATCCTGAACACCGCGGCATCAGCTACCAGCAGGTTTACGAACTCGGCGGCACGTTCGAGCGGATGATCGACCATCCGAACTACATCAACTACGTCGCGCGCTTCGTCGGCGGTCACGAGACCTTCGATTATCATCACGGCCCGCTGTTCATCGACGAGAACTTCTACACCATCCGTGGTCCGGGCGAGGCCATCCCGTTGCACGCCGGCGGTCACGATCACGCCAAGCGCATGTCGTTCGGGTACCACAACGGCCGTTTTCACTGCAACCAGATCAACGTGCTCGTCGCCTTCAGCGACATCGGCCCGGGCGACGGCGCCACGATGGTCATCCCCGGTTCGCACAAGTCCAACATCATCCACCCTGCTTTCACCGGCCGCGACCGGGCGAAGGAATGGGCCGACGGCGGCGGCGGTTCGGTGGACGGCATTCCCGGTGCGATCGAGGTCCACATGCAGGCCGGCGATGCGATTCTCTTTGTTGATTCCACCTGCCACGGCTCGGCCAAGCGCGTGAATCCCGGCGAGCGCCTCATCTCCGTCTATCGCTACGGCTCCTCGTGGAACCGCACGCGCTGGGGTTACCACGCCTCGCCGGAACTGCTGGCCCGCGCCAATCCTTTCGCGCGCAAAATCATTCATCCCCAGGATTACGTCCGCCCGCCGGGCACTGACGCGCGCTGGTAAAACCCGGCGGAACGCGCCGGTGCAACCCGTCACGCCGGGCCAAGGCGCGAACTTGCACCGGCACGGCTCCCGGCGCAGGCTCCGGCCATGTCGTTCGAGTCGCGCTTGCGGAAAGAAACCCCGCGCTGGGTGGCCGCGGGTGTTTTGACACCGGAGCAGGCGCGGCGGGTGGAGGCCCTGCATCCCGAAAACGAGGGCGCATCGACCCGCCGGTTTCTCGCGATTGTGACGATGCTCGGCGGCGCGCTGAGCGTGGTCGGCCTGGCCCTCATCATCAGCGCCAACTGGGATGACATCCACCGCTGGGTGAAGCTCGGCGTGTTTGCGGTCTTGCTCGCCGGCGCTTACGGCCTCGGCGCGCGTCTGCTCAACGGCCCCAACGCCAAACCGCTGGTCGGCGAAGCCCTGCTCACAATCGGCTGCGCGCTGTTCATCAGTGGCATCGCGCTGGTCAGCCAGATCTACCACCTCGACGGGCGCGCAGGCGATGCCGTGCTGCTTTGGTTGGCCGGCATTGCCGCGGTGCCGCTGCTCACGCGCACCCGCGGGCCGTACTTCGTGCTGCTGCTGGCGACTTATGTCTGGTTCTCGATCGAAGCGGCGGCCCGCGACGGTCGGCTGGCCCTGGGTTCCGGTATCAGCGGCGGATCGGAACACGCGCTGCCATTTGTGCTGCTCAGTGTGGCACTCGCGCTCTACTGGACGGCGGCGTTCTGGCCCGCGGCCTGGCGAAAATTTGCCACCATGCAGCAGGCCTTGTCGGTCACCATCGTGTGCGCGACGGTTTATGCCGCCGGTTTTCTCCATCACGGTCGTATGGGGGGAGGCGGTTTGCCGGTTCAACCGGCGCTTTGGTTCATCGCGTTGGTCCTGGCCGCGTCAGTGTTGGCGGCACGGCGCGATTTCAACGCGTGGCGGCTGATTTCGCCCTGGCTGTTGCTCGCAGCGATCCCGGCCTGGCTGGCCTGGGGCGGATTTTTCGGTGCGGATGCGCGCATCGCCGGCGCCTGGTTGAGCAGCGCCACGCTGCTGGCGCTCAATGTCTTCATGGCGCGGGCCGGTCTGGTGTTGGGCCGGCCCTGGCTGGTCAACCTCGGCGTCGCTTTCATCGCGTTGAACCTCTTCACGCGTTATTTCGATTTCTTCAGCTCCATGCTGGACCAGGGGATGATGTATCTCGTCAGCGGCATCGTGGTGCTGGGCATCGGCTGGTTCTTGGAACGCAAGCGGCGCGATCTGCTCGCGGCGATCAGGCGGGGAGGCGGCTCATGACGCGCCTGCGCTGGCTCGCGGTGGTCGTGGCGCTGCAGGTGGCGGTCCTCCTGGGTTGGGCCGGTTACCACGAATGGATTCGCACCAACGCGCCGACCATTTTGCTGGAGACGCGGCCGGTCGATCCGCGCGACCTGCTCCGCGGCGATTACATGATCCTGGCCTACGTCATCGGCACCGTGCCGTTGCCGAACGACCCGTACCAGACGGTGCCACTGGGCCGAGAAATCTGGGTCACGCTGCGACCGGCCGGACGTTTTCATGCCGTGGCAGCCGTGTCATGGACCCGACCGGAGGCCGCGGCCGGTGCCATCGTGGTGCGCGGCCGGGTGCACTCCACGGCGGCGCGGGGTGAAGTCAGGGTGGACTACGGGATTGAGAAATTCTTTGTGCCCGAGGGCATGGGCCAACCGCAATTCCGCGAGATGGTGGTCGAGGCCACGGTGAGTCCCGGCCAGCAACTGGGGATCAAGCGCGTATTGCTCGATGGCCGACCGTATCCGCCGTAAAGCCCGGCGAAACTCGCGACCTCAGCCCGCCAGCAATCGGTCACAAAGCGCGATCAACCGCGCCCGCGGCGGCTGGCCGCGCTGAGCAAAGGTGCGTTGGTGCCGCTCGTATTCGGCCCGGCCGGCGGGCGCTTCGATCGCGATCGGTGCAAAGCCGAGCGCGCGCAGGTCGTAGGGGCTGGCGCGCATGTCCACCTCGCGGATGTCGCGCGCCAGTTCGAAACAGTCGGCGATCAGCTCGCTCGGCGTGAAGGGCGCGAGTTTGAACGCCCATTTGTAGAGGTCCATGTTGGCGTGCAGACAGCCGCGCTGTTCGAGTTGCCCGGTGGTCGCCCGTTCCGGCCGGAGCCGGTTGAGCGGCCGGGCGGGCGCGGTGAAAAACCGGAAAGCGTCGAAATGCGAGCACGTCACCGGGCCGGCCTCAACGATGCGCGCAATCTCCTCCGCCGGAAAGCGCAGCGGCCACGCGTTGTGACGAATCTCGTCCGGCGTCTGCCGGTAAACCATCGCCCATTCATGCAGGCCGAAACAGCCGAAGAACGGAGTCCGCTGCGCCGTCGCGGTGAGCAAACCGTACAGCCAACGCACAAACTCGCGCCGGTGCGACGGCCACGCGGCCGGATCGAGCATCACGCCGTCCGCCGTCTCGCGATATTCCGGCCAACGCAGAAATTCCCGCGCCGTCTCGCCGGCGAGCACGACATCCGGTCCCGGATGCCAGCGGCGCAACCAGGCCGGCCGGAACGCGTAGTAGCTGAACAGAAAATCATACACCGGATGTTTCTCGCCCCGCGCCGCCCGCGCCTGATGCGGATCGGTCCACGTGCGCACCCGCCTTTCGTGCGCCGAGCGACGGGCGAGCCAGTCGGCCTCGGCGAGCAATGTCGGAGCGGATGCGGTCTCAACCTGCATTTCAATACGTGTCCACCAGCGAGAGCCAGGTGAGACGCTGCTTCACCACCGCGGCCTTGACGGGTTCGGCGAACTCCAAAAGCGCATCCTTCTGCTCATTCGGATAAAGCTCGAAATAATTGTCGCTCGATTGGTGCTCCAAGCCCGGCAGGTCGAAGGCGAAACGGTGTTGAAACACTTCCGAGCGGAAGGTGAGCAGCACCTGGGTCGGCGTGAGCTGTCGCACCTTCACGTCGGTCCGACCTTTCGGCAGAGTGAGGAAACGCGGCGGCGCCAAGAACACCGTCTCCTCGCTCACGCGCCGGCCGTGAATCTCGAGCGCGATGCGCAGGTAAACATGGTCCCGACCATGGGCTTGCAGGACGTCGCGAAGGTCGAGCGACTTTTGCTTTTCGCTCCGGCCGTAGCGCAGCCGCACGTCCTGCTTGCCGGATTGCAGGATGCGGCCGTCGAGGTGGTAGAGGTCCCACAGCAGCACGCCTTCGGCGGGATCGGGCTGATCGTAAACCGTGTAAAGATGCACCTTGTCCACGGTGGTGCGGCGGTAGTTGCCGATGATGGCGGTTTCGCTGCCAGGCACATGCGCGCTGACGAGGGCCGGGGCGAAGAAACGCCGCGCGACATGCTGCAGCGCCTTCCAGCGGCCGGTGTGCTCGATCGAGCTCCACGAGGCGACGGGCCAGCAGTCGTTGAGCTGCCAGTAGAGCGCGCCCATGCAACGCGGCATGCTGCGGCGGTAGTGCTCGACGCCCGTCTGCATGCAGTGCGCCTGGTTGAGCTGCGACAGGTAGATCAGCGCGTCCTGATTTTTCGGAAAGCGGTAGAGCCGCGAAACGTAATCGAGAATGATCTGGTTGCCGGCGGTGTTCTTCTGGTGGTTTTCCATCACCGGACCGAAGACGTTGTTGTCGGCGGCGGTGCTGAACGTGGCGTTGGTCGCGGGCGAACTGTAGCTCTGCATGCCGAACTCCGACACGAAACGGAAATGCCACTTCTCGTAATCCTTCACCGGATGGCGCGCATGCCAGACGTCCCAGAAATGCGTGTCGCCGCTGATCTCGCCGAGCGCCTTTACCGTGTAATCGTTGCTGCGGTTGTCCCCGCGATACGGCGAGGTCGGCCAGTAGGCGGTGGTGCCGTCGTGCGCTGCGACGGCGGCCGGGAGCACCCGGTGGAAGACGGCTTCGTAGTTTTTGCGCAGTTTGCGGTCGGCCTTGAGCGCATCCCAGTTGAGCGTTTCGATCTCGTTGTTGCCGCACCACAGCGCCAGTGAAGCGCGATGGCGGATGCGGCGGATGTTGTGCTCCGCCTCCGTTTTCACGCTGGCCAGAAACTCGCGGTCCCCGGGATAGAGCGTGCAGGCGAACGTGAAGTCCTGCCAAACCAAGAGCCCGAGTTCGTCGCATACGTCGTAGAAGGCCTCGCTCTCATAAATGCCGCCGCCCCACACGCGCATCATGTTCATGTTGGCGCGCACGGCGGAGACGAGGTCGCGCTCGTAGTCGGCGCGTGTGAGCCCGGCAACGAAACTGTGCGCCGGGATCCAGTTGGCCCCCTTGGCGAAAAGCGGACGGCCGTTGACAACGAATTGGAATGATTCGCCCCACTTGTCCTTCGAGCGGTCGAGCGCGACGGTGCGCAGGCCGATGCGGCGCGACCACGGGCCGAGCGCGCGACCGGACCGGGCGCGCGCAATCACCGTCACCGTGTAAAGCGGCTGCGCCCCGTGCCCGTTGGGCCACCACAATTGCGGCTGGTTGACCGTCAAAACCAGCTCGCCGGCCTTGCCCGCCTGCTCCGCAATCACGGCCTCACCCAAGGCCAGTGTCACGTAATACGTGACACTTTGTTCGGCGCGCGCGAGTTCGGGGGCGAACGAAAGGGTGACTTGGTTGCGGATGCTGTGGTCCTGCGTGATACGGACGGAGTCGAGGCGGTTGCCCGTCCAACCTTCGAGGCGCAGGTCGCGCCAGATGCCGGCGGTGACGAAGCGTGGGCCCCAGTCCCACCCGAACTGGCACTGCTCCTTGCGAAAAACAGAACTGCGGCCGACGGAATCGTTGAACTCCTTGGGCCGGTGTTCGGGCCGGGTTTTCGGCAGCGAGCGACCAATGCTGGCAAAGACAAAACGCAGCTCGTTGCGCCCGCGTTTCAGCAACGGTTTCACATTCCACCGCCACGTGATGAACATGTTGTCGGTGGCGGCGACCTTGCGACCATTGAGATAAATGGTGCAGAGCGTGTCGAGCCCGTCACACACGAGCTCAACGATCTCCTCCTGCAGCAGCGCGGCCGAAACGTTGAACGTCGCGCGGTATTCCCAGTCACGCTGTTCGATCCACTGCAAGTCGAGTTCGTTGGTGCCGAAGAACGGATCGGGTATCAGCCCGTGACGGTGCAGATCGCGGTGCACGCAGCCGGGCACGATGGCATCGCGCCATGGTGTGGCTTTGGTGGCGTCGCGAAAACGCCAGACGGCGGAGGCAAGGGATTGACTGATCATGTTTGAATCAAAGCCGGGCGAGCAGGCGGCGGATGCCTTCGATCGGAGGGTCGGTGATCGGCTCGAGGATACAGTGGTGGCCCAATGCCTGGGTGAGGGCGGTGCGGGCGGCGGCGGTCTGCAATATCGCGCCGCTCAGGCCGACGGGCAGTTTCTCGGCCTGGGCAAAGAGCCGTTGGATCACGCTGCGGGCAAGATGCGCCAGTTCGGTGACGGATTGGGTGATGAGGTTGACCGCCACCAAATCCTCCTCCTCGGCCGCGGCGGTCACGTGGGGCGCAAATTCGGCCAGTGCGGTGTTCGCGGAGGTATCGGTGTAAAAACGACGGGTGAGGGTGGCGGCATCACGGCAGCCGGTGACATCGACCACCGTCCGGCCCATGCGCGAAGGCTCGGCCCAACCTTGCAACTCGAGAATCGCGCGGGCCACCAAACGGCGACCGAGATCATAAGCGCTGCCGGGATCGCCGAAGCGCCAACCGAGCCCGCCGGCGAAGTGCGCGGTACCGTCGGCACCGCGGGCGGCGATGAAGGAACCCGTGCCGGCGTGCAACACGAGCCCGGGGGCGCCGCCGGTGGCGAGCTCGAGCACGGCGATCGAGTCGTCGTGGGTCTGGACGGCGCCGCAACCTTCCAGTTTGGCGGCAAAGTCGCGCCAAAACAACGGGCTGCCGGCCATGCCCATGAGCGTGTGGGTGACGACGACCTCGGGATATTGCTCGCGCGAAACCTCCAGCAGCGCCTGCAGGTTGCCGCGGATGATGCGGTCAACCTCATCGGGGGGCAGCAGGCTGGGATTGCAACCGCGGTCGAGTCGGCGGCCGATAATCACGCCGGCGGCATCCGTGAGGATGAATTCCGTCTTGGTCCCGCCGCCGTCGATGCCGATTTTGAAGTTCATCGGAAGATGGTGCCCACAAAAATCACTGCGCCCGCAAAATGCACGCGTTTATCCGGTCCCGTCATGCCTCTGTTTCATGCCGCTGCCTGCCGGTGGCGGAAACGGCTCAGGCGAGCTGCCGGGTGAGCCGGTGCTTGTAGGGTTCGCCGACAAGCCGGTTGTGTTCGATCGCCCCGGGCAGATTCTGGCTGCGCAGGAGCGGCGGCGTGTGACCGTGGGCGCGCAGCCAGTCGATAACCCCGAGCATGAGCAGGTTGAGCAGCATGCCGCCGACGAGCGTCGAGGTGGGACCGGAAAACGTGCCGTCGCCAATGTCGATCAGCGTGTCGCCGGGCACCCCGAGATTGTCGAGCACATGGTCGGCCACGGCGTGCAGGTTTTTCCCCGCGGGGTGCACGGTCTTCGCGGTCTGCGACATCTGCAACGAGGTGAGCCCGATGACATGCAGCCCCTTGGCCTTGGCGTAATGCGCGACTTCCAACGGGGCGCTGTTTTTGCCGGAGTTGGAGATGACGATGATGACCTCGCCCGGGCGCAGTTCGTGCTGGCGGTCGTGCCGCTCGGCCAGGGTGGTGCCGTAGCCAACGAGATTCTCGATGAACCCGCCGGTGGGATCGAGGATGCCGGTCACGCAGGCGAGCCCGCCGGCGCGGCCGATGATCTCGCGGGCGATGACCTCGCTGTGGCCGCTGCCGAAGACATGCAGCATGCCGCCGCCGGCGATCGATGCGCCGATGAGGGCCGCGCATTCCTCCAGCACACGGGCGTTGGCCTCGCGGGCGGCGGCGACTTTATGCAGGGCGCTGTTGTAATATTGATCGGCGAGCGGGCTCATGCCGGCAGAGAAAGCTTTCCCTGTGCGAAAGTCGCGGTAAAAAGTGAACGCCTACCCCACATCATATTATGCGTACAATCCTGCTTGCCGCAGTTCTCCCCTTGGCCGCCCTGACCATGCGGGCCGAACACCTGCCCGTTGAAGTATTCGCCCAACCCGCCGCCTTTTCCCGAATGACCCTGGCGTGGGACGGCAAATATGTCGCCTACGTGACGGAATATGAAAGCGAAGAGCGGGTTTTCATCCGCAACATCGAGGATCCGCAGGACCTGCTGGGCGTGGATATGCCCAAGGCCGGAGCCAGCCTTTTCGGCAAAATCGAAAGCATCAGTTGGATTTCTCCCCAACGTTTGTTGATCGGTTCATACAGCGGCTATGTCGCCATTGATCGCGACGGGGAGGACTACTCGTTTCTCACCGGTTCAGCCCGCACCTACGGGGTTAACCGCAAGGACAACCAGTACATCATGGCGGGGCATGTTATTCGTGCTTTTCGCACCGGCAACACCGATCAGGTGCTGCTGGCGGAATATGACCGGCCGTCCGACACCCGCACGGGCTGGATCGCCCTGCGCCTGCCCAACGTCATCAAAATGAACACACGCTCCGCGGTGTTCACGCGGGAAATCGACAACCCCGGCAACGTTGCGGGCTGGTTGGCTGATCGCGACGGACAGGTGCGCGTGGCCGTCAGGCTAAAGCAGGGCAAGCGGTGGATACTCTACCGACCGACCGAAAAGGCGGAATGGCGGGTGCTGCAGGGGTTGGGCGAGGACGCGCGGGAGGGTGATGTGCTGGGTTTCAATGGTGACGGCACCCGGCTCTACGTGACCAAGCTGGCGGCAAACGGCCGTTATGCCATCCACCTTTACGATCCGGAACAGGATGCAACCGCCGACCTGCTCCTGGGTCACGAGGTGTACGATATCAGCCCGGCCAACCGGGCCAGCCTGATCCATGCCGCCGACGGCCGCCTGCTGGGCATCCGCTATGCCACCGAGCTGCCCCGCACGCTGTGGTTCGATGAGAAGCTGGCATCGATCCAGCAGACCGTGGATCGCGTTTTGCCGGGAGCACTGAATTACATCACGGGCATAACGGATGATGAGCAGTTGATGCTGATCATCTCATACTCCGCCCGCAATCCCGGGACGTATTACCTGTTCGACGCGCAGAAAAACGAACTGGGCAAATTCGTGGATGCCTGTCCCTGGATCGACCCCGAGGCCATGGCGGAAATGCTCCCGCTGCGTTTCAAGGCGCGGGACGGGTTGCAATTGCACGGGTATCTCACGGTCCCCAAGGGCAAGGAGATGAAACAACTGCCCTTGGTCGTCATCCCGCACGGCGGGCCGTGGGTGCGGGATCACTACGGCTTCGATCCGCAGACGCAATTTCTCGCCAACCGCGGTTACGCCGTGCTCAAGGTCAATTACCGCGGCTCACCGGGCTATGGCCCGGAATTTTACGAAAAGGGTTTCCGGCAGGTGGGCACGGGCATGCAGGAGGACATTGAAGATGCCGTCCGCTGGGTCATCGGCCGCGGCATCGCCGACCCCAAGCGCATTGCGATCATGGGCGGCAGCTTCGGCGGGTATTCAGCGCTGATGGGCCTGATCCGCACGCCCGAACTCTACCGCTGCGGCATCAACATCGCCGGAGTGACGAGTTGGAACGATATCATCAAGCATTCCACGGAAATGTCGCCGGAAAGCTACGCGTTCAACGCCCAGCGCATCGGCGATCCGAAGGCGGACAAGGAAATGCTGCAATCCATCTCACCCGTGAACCTGGTGGACAAGATCCAAGCCCCCTTGCTGATCGTCCACGGCCGGGACGATCCGACCGTGCCGTATGACCAGGCGAATGCGCTGATGAAAGCCCTCGATCGGTCCGGCAAATCCTACGAGGCCCTGATCAAATACAACGAGCCGCACGGCATTTATAATTACAAGAACCGCATCGAGCTGTTCAACCGCATCGAGGCGTTCCTGGCGCAACACATGCCGGCTGACTGATGATCCGCGCGGTTGATCACATCAATATCGTCGTCACCGACCTCGCCCGGTCGGTGCGGTTCTACACCGAGGTGCTCGGTTTCCGGTTGGCCAAGGAGGCCCGGTTGGAAGGTGAATGGATCGACCGCATCGTCGGGCTAACAGGCGTGAAGGGGCGCGTGGCCTACGTGGTCGCACCCGCCGGCGAGCCGCGCATCGAACTGCTGGCCTATGACGCCCCCGCCGGGGCCAATCCGTCGGAAAACCGCCGCGCCAACACCGTCGGGCTGCGTCACATTGCCCTGCAGGTGGATGACATCGCCGCCATGACCGCGAAATTGCGCGCCGCCGGCGTCACGGTCTTCAGCGATCCGGTCAAAGTGCCGCACGGCGTGGTCAATCACGATGCCGGCGAGAAGACCCTCGTGTATTTCCTCGATCCCGATGGCGTGATTCTCGAGCTGGCCGAATATCGCTAGCCCTCACACCGCCCAGCGGCCGTAGATGCCGCAGGGCAACACCTTGCCGTCGGCGACGATCGGCAGGCCGATTTCACCGGCCGTCAACGTGCCGCCACGGCCGGTCATGAGTTCGGCCAGGAGATTGGCGACGACGGTGGGGGAGAGCCGCGCGGTGTAGGCGTTGATCAGAAAGAACAGCGGCCGGTCGTCGAGCAGCTCGCGGCATTCGCGCAACAGGGGCCAGAGGTGATCCTCGAGTTTCCACATCTCTCCGGTGCTGCCGCGGCCATAGGTCGGGGGGTCCATGATGATGGCGTCGTAACGGCGGCCGCGGCGCAGTTCGCGCCGTACAAACTTCAGGCAATCGTCCGTGATGTAGCGGATCGGGGCATCGGCCAAACCGCTGAGCGCGGCGTTTTCGCGGCACCATTTGACCATGCCCTCGGCGGCATCGACATGACAGACGTTGGCCCCGGCCTTGGCGGCGGCACAGGTGGCGGCACCGGTGTAACCGAACAGATTGAGCACACGCACCTCGCGCCCGCGGGCCACCGCGGCCTTGATGAGGCCGCTGCTCCATTCCCAGTTGACCGCCTGTTCCGGGAAAAGGCCGGTGTGCTTGAAATTGGTTGGCCGGATCTTGAAGGTCAGGCCCAGCGGCGTGTAGCCGATGGTCCAGCTTTCCGGCAGCGGCCGACGAAACTCCCATTTGCCACCGCCGCCCTCGCTGCGATGGTAAAATCCGTCCCAGTTCTTCCATGGGGCACCCGGTTCGCGTCCATGCCGCGGCCAGATGATCTGCGGGTCGGGCCGAACGAGGGTGTGCTCGCCCCAGCGCTCCTGCTTCATGCCGTCACCGCAGTCGAGCAGGCGGTAGTCTTGCCAGTGATCGGCGGTGAGAATGGCGGGACGCTCCGGTGTCATCGCCGGCCAGCTTGCAGGTGCGTGCGGACGTTGCACTCGAAAAACCGTGACGCGGCGGGACCGCAACGGCAGCATTAATTGACATTCAACGGCAATAAGCGTCTCCTGACCGATTCATTCCCATCATGCACTCATCCAAACTGTTCATCCTGTTCCGCGGTCTGATCATGGCCGGCATTTTCACGGCCGTTTCCGCCTGGGCCGATGTGGTCGAAACCAAGAACGGCGCCCGCATTGTGGGTCAGATCACCAAAATTGAGGACGGCAAGATCCATGTGACCACCGACTACGCCGGGGATCTGGTCATCAAGCAAAGCGAGGTGGCCGGCATCGCCACCGACAGCCCGGTCAACGTGCGCCTCGCCAGCGGCACCACCCTGCAGGGTACCGTCAGCAGCGACAACACCGGCATCCGCATCGCCGGCGCCGACGGCGAACTGAGCACGCAGGTGGAAAAAGTCGCCGCCAGCTGGGCACCCGAGGCGGAGGATCCGCAGATCGTGGCCATGAAGGCGGAACTGGCCTCGCGCGAGCGCAAGTGGACCTACGAAGTCGCCCTCGATGTCAACGGCAAGACGGGCAACAGCGAGCAGCTGGGCACCGCGGTCAGCGGTCGCGCCGTGCTCAAGACTCCCGAGGACACCTTGCAGTTCTACACCGCCTACAACCGGCAGGAAACCGACGGCACCAAGTCGTCCGACCAATTCAAGGCCGGCGTGGACTACGCCAACAATTTCTCCGGCCGCAAATCGTGGTACATGCGTGACGAGGGCGGCTTCGACCGCGTCAAGGACATCGACCTCTACAACGTGGCCGCCGCCGGTCTCGGCTACGACTTCATCAAGGAACCCAAGCGCCTGCTCACCGGTCGCGCCGGTATCTCGTTCCGCTACGAGGGCTACAAGAACCCCGCCACCACCGACATCAAGAGCGCCGGTCTCGATTTCGGCCTGAGTCACGAGTGGGAGTTCGCCACCTCGAAGATCGTCAACCGCCTGTCTTATGTGCCCGCGTTTGACGATTTCGGCAGCTACACCATCACACATGAGTCCTTCTACGAGCTCCCCCTCGCCGACCCGAAGTGGAAGCTTCGCGTGGGCTTGAGCAACGACTACAACAGCCAGGCCGGGGCGGGTGTCGAAAAACTCGACACCTCCTACTTCACTCGGCTCGTGCTGAGCTGGAAGTAAAATGCCTGAGGCACGGCAGCGCTGACCTGCCATCACTATTCGACCGGCCCGTGGATCCCGCATCCCGGGCCGGTTTGCTTTTTGCCGCCGGGACGCTTGGCTGCCGTTACCATGATGCGGCAGGACTACATTCTCCGGCTGATCGGCGAACTGCGGCAGTTTGTCGCCGCCGTGCTCGGCAGCGGCGACCCCGCCCGCGCCGGCGAGGCGCTCCACGCCATCCTGCACGCTCAGCAACGCCTGTTTCAGGTGCCGACGGCCCAATTCCTCGGCCTGACCCTCGACCAACAGTTGGATCTCCTCGGTCGCGCGGAAGCTCCCGCCCATGCCGTGGAAAAGGCCGCCACCTACGCCGCGACCCTGATCGAGGCCGCGCGGGTTTACGACGCCACCCATCGCGACGACCTCGCGGCCGGTTCGCGCCAGCTCGCCCTCGCCGTCCTGCTCACCGCCGCGCAACGCTGGCCCGGGCAACGGGATCAACTCGCGGCAGAGGTTGCCCAACTGCGCACCGCGCTACCCGCAGAATCACTCCATCCGCCTGTGCGCGAACTGCTGCGCACATGGGACGATGCGCCCTGAAGCGCCGACGCGATTTGCGCTCACCAGCGCGACGTCAGGTCCTTGCTCGGGAAAAACGGCGCCACCTTGTCGATGTAGGGGGTCATGAAGGCCGGCTCGTTGCGCTCATAGACCCAGCTGAAGCCAAGCACCGTCACGATCACGAAGACACAGACCGTCAGCACGACCTTGTTCACCTGCGACAAACCACGGATCAAGACGATGCTCAGCGCGAAAACCGCGATGATCATCACGATTCGAAGCCAGAACTCGACCGGCACGCGCTGCAGCTTCTCCATGGTGGTCAGAGCGAAGAACAGCATTTGACCACAATAAGGTCCGCTTCCGCCAAGACGAGCCGAATTCGGGCGGTCCGGATTTTGATGATTTTTTTATTACCCGCCGAAACCGCCCGGACCATCGGCCGCCCGCGCAGCTTCCTTTCAACTTCCCTGGAACAGGTTCATGACGGCCGCCGGCCACACCCCGAGCGCCAGCAGCAAACCCGCGGCCACCACGAGGGGCACCGCCACATCCGCCGGCACCACAATGCGCGCGGCTGACGGCGCGGGTCCGGCGACCAAGGCCTGCTTGAGCACGATCAGGTAGTAATAAAGCGCCACGGCGCTCAATGCGATGGCCAGGATGGCGAGCGCGCCGACCGGCGTCCACGGTCCGCCCACAGCCAGCGCCTCCACCAAGACCGCGAATTTGCCGAAAAACCCGGCCAACGGCGGCACGCCCGCCAGCGAGAGCAGGTAAATCAACAGCACCCCGGCCAACAGCGGCGAGCGCCGGTGCAGCCCTGCCAGATCAGCGATGGATTGGCAGCCGCCGGCGCGGTCCACGAGCCCGATCACACCAAACGAGCCGACCGTCGCCAACCCGTAGGTCAGCGCATAATACATCAGGGGCCCCACCCCGGCCACGCCGGCTACCATCATCGCCAGCAGCATGATGCCGGCGTGCGCGATGGCGGAGTAGGCCAGCAGCCGGCGCACATTGGTCTGCGCGAGTGCGACCAAATTGCCCAACAGCAACGAGGCCAAGACCAGCAACACCACCACGGTCAGCCAGCCGGCCGATTCCAGCGGCGCCTCGAAACGCCCCGCCGCCGGCCCCAATCCGGGCCAGAGCAAACGCACGAACACCGTTGCGCCGGCAAACTTGGAAGCTGATGCGATCAACGCGGTCGCCGCGGGCGGAGCGCCCTGATAAACATCGGGCGCCCACAAATGAAA
Source organism: Opitutaceae bacterium (assembly GCA_019455245.1). Taxonomy (GTDB): domain Bacteria; phylum Verrucomicrobiota; class Verrucomicrobiia; order Opitutales; family Opitutaceae; genus Cephaloticoccus. The sequence goes on along the minus strand of JACFMR010000002.1, from coordinate 224,575 downwards.
CGGCGCCGCGGCGGCCTTGAACCCGAACGCCACCAGCACCATGACCAGCGCCACCGTCAACAGCGGACCGTGTGTGCCCGCGGTCAGCGCCGCGGCGATTGCCGGCAGTTCGATCGAGCCCGTCAAACCGTAGAGCAAACTGAAACCGAAGAGCAGGAACGCCGCGGCCATGCCGCCAAACAGAAAGTATTTGAGCGCGGCTTCGGCGGATTCCGGCCGCGACTTGTCAAAGCCCGCGAGGATGTAGAGCGATATGCTGGCCAGTTCGATCGCGAGAAAGATGACCAGCAACTGCTGCGCCACCGCCATCAGGGTGAAGCCTGCGGTCGCGCAGAGCACCACCGCGACAAACTCCGCCGGATGTCGGAACCGGACCGTGCCCGGCGCCAAGGTCAGGGCCAGCAGGGCCAGCAGCAGCACGCCCAATCGCGTGAACAACCCGAGCACATCGAGCATGAACACCCCGCCGAAAACCTCGCCCGCCGGGCCGACCAGCGCCACCTGCGCCGCCGCCGCCACCACCGCCAGCCCGCCAAGCATGGCGGCCGACCGCTGGCGCTCCTCCCGCGACTTGCCTTTGCCCGTGAGCAGATCGAACCCGAGCACGATCAGCACGCCGACCACCAGCGCGAGTTCCGGCAGCAGCGCCCGGGCCAGTCCGAGATAATCGTGGTTCACAACACCACTCCTTTCACCACCGCCTGCATGAGCGGGGATTGCAGCGCGGGCTCAATCCAGTCGAGCAACCGATCGGGACGCACGCCCATGAGCACCGTGGCGCCAATCAGCAGCGCAGCGCCGGCTTTTTCCGCCCACGTGATCGGCGGCAACTGGGAGCGCGGGCGGCCCGCCTGCTCATCAAGATTGCGGGCCCGCGGCCCGCGCTCCCGGGCGTCCGCCGAGCCGAAAAACGCCAGTTGCATCACGCGCAGGGTGAACGCCGCCGCCACCAGCACGCCGAGCGCCGCGGCCAGGGTCCACAGCGGTGCCACCTGCCAGGCGCCGATGAGAATCGTGAGCTCGGCGGGAAAACCGCTGAAGCCCGGCATGCCCATCGAGGCCAGCCCCGCGATCACGAAGGTCACCGCCGCAAACGGCAGCGTGCGGAACAGCGGTTGCAGTTGCAGCTCCTCCAGCCGGCGCGTGTGCGTGCGTTCATAGACCATGCGACCGACCACCGCGAAGAGCAGCCCGGCAATCACGCCGTGCGAGAACATCTGCAGCACCGCGCCGGCCAGGCCGCGCTCGTTCGCGGCCGCGAGACCGAGCATGACAAAGCCCATGTGGCTGACGCTCGAGTAGGCGATGACGAATTTGAAGTCGGTGTGCACCAGCGCCACGGTGCCGGCGTAAAGGATGCCCGCGATGGCCAGCCATGCGATCACCGGCTGCCAGGTGGCCAACACTGCGGGGAACATCGGCAGCGCCACGCGCAGGCAGCCGTAGGCGCCGAGTTTCATGACCACACCCGCCAGCAACATCGACGCGGCCGTCGGCGCGGCCACATGGCCGGTCGGCGCCCACGTGTGCAGCGGGAAAAGACCCGCCAGTGTGGCGAACCCGAAGAAGATCAGCGCAAACACGATGTGCTGCTGCGCCATGGGCAGACCCGCCGCCGCCCAGACGAGATCGTGCAGCGCAAAGCTCTCCGCTGCGCCCGCCGCATAGGTCCAGATCAGGCCCGCCAACACCAGCGCGCTGCCCGCGAAGGAATACAGCACGAGCTTCATCGCCCCGTATTCGCGGTTGGTCGAACCCCACAGCGCGATCAGGAAATATTTCGGCACGATCGCGATCTCGTAGAATACGAAGAGCAGAAACGCATCCGCGCTCAAAAACACCCCGTAAACGCCCGCGATCAGCGTGAGATAATACGCGAAGAACTCACCCGGGCGTTGCTCAATGTTCCACGAAAACAGGATGCCCGCCGTCGAGGCCAGCCCGGTGAGCACGAGCAGCGTCAAACTGATGCCATCGGTCGCCAAATGGTAATGAATCCCAAAACCCGCGATCCACGGCACGTTGACCAAGGTTTGCAACCCGGCGGTCGGTGTGAATTGCACCGCCGCCACCAACACGCAGGCCCACGCCGCCAGCGAACTGACCAACGCCACCCAACGCGCCGCCGCCGCCGAGCGCCGGCCTGCCACCAGCGCGAGCAACGCACCTAGGAAGGAAAGATAGATGGCGTAGGGCAGCAGGTTCATGGCAAGGAGGCGGCCCACGCGGTGACCAACGGATTGATCAATCCGGCGAGCAGTTGGGGATACACGCCGAGCACCAGCATCAGGATCGCGGCCGGCACCAGAACGAGCTTGTCCGGCCCGGCAACCTCCGCAAAACCGCCGACCGCCTCGCGCACCGGGCCGTGGAAAACCCGTTGCCAGAAAGTCAGCAGAAACAACGCCGTCGCGAGCAGGCCGAGCGTGGCAACCGCCGCGGCCCAGGGCGCGAGGCCGATCACGCCCTTGAAGATCAGGAATTCGCCCACAAAGCCGTTGAGGCCCGGCAGTCCGAGCGAGGAGAACAATGCAAACCCGCAGAGCCCGGCGAACACCGGCATCACCGTGCGCACGCCGCCAAAATCATCCAACCCGCGCCGGCCGCTGTTGCGCGCCTCCAGCACGCCGATGCAGCAGAACAGCGCCGCGGCGGAAACCCCGTGGTTGAACAGTTGCAGCAAGGTGCCGCTGAACGCCGCCGTCGCGGCGGCGCGATCGGGTTGCGCGCCCAAGGTCTGCGCCACTGCGAAAAGCGCGAGCAGGCAGTAGCCGAGGTGGTTGATCGAGGAGTAGGCGATCATCCGCTTCAGATCGGTCTGCCGCAGCGCGGCGAACGCCCCCAGCACCACGCCGCCGAGCGCGAGCCACAGGAGCACGCCGGACCACGCGTGCAGTTGCGTCGGAAACAACGGCCAGAGAATGCGCAGAAATCCGTAGAGCCCCATCTTCGACATCACGCCGGTCAGGAACATCGACACGCCCGTCGGCGCCTCGGCGTAGGCGGCGGGCAGCCACGTGTGCAATGGAAACAACGGCACCTTGACCGCCAGCCCGAGCAGCACCCCCGCAAAGATCACCGTGCCCCAGGTGCCGGCCAACCGGGTCGCCAGCACGCCCTCGGTCTGCAACGCGGCAAGCTCGGTAAAGTTCAAGGTGCCCGTTGTCACATAAAGCGCGGCGAAGCCCGCCAGCATGAACACGCTGCCGCCCATCGTGTAGATCACGAACTGGTAGGCCGCACGGCCGGCACCGGGGCCGCCCCAGAGTTTGATGAGGAAAAACGCCGGCACGAGGCTCAGCTCCCAGAACACGAACCACGGGAAGAAATCGAGCGCGAGAAACACCCCGAGCGCCGCGCCCTGCAGCAGCAGGAACAGCAGGTGCATCAGCCGCACGTCGCGCGACTCGCGCCACGAGGCCAGCAGCGCCATCGGACCGATCAGGCCGGTCAGCAGCACGAGCAGCAGGCTCATGCCGTCGAGCCCGAGATGGTAGGTGACATTGAGCGAGGCGATCCATTCGTGCTGTTCGACGAACTGCAGCCCGCCATGCGGATCGAACCGCAATGCCGCCACCAACCCGAGCACCAGCGTCGTCAGGCTGAAACCCAGTGCGAACCAGCGGCTGCCCCGGTCACCGAGTCGCGGCAGCAGCGCCAGCAACAGCGCGCCAAGCCACGGCAGGAAGATGATCGCGGAGAGCA
>JACFMR010000002.1:213568-220770 GCA_019455245.1 Opitutaceae bacterium | reverse complement strand
AGCAGCGCCAGCAACAGCGCGCCAAGCCACGGCAGGAAGATGATCGCGGAGAGCAGCGGCAACCCGTTCATCGCACACCTCCGTCAATGAAAACCGTGGCCGGGCCGCCGGGAGCGCGGGCCGCCGGCCCGCCTGTGTTGCAATGCGGGCGGGCCGCCCGCGCTCCCGAAAATCCAGATCCTTCGGCCCATAAGGTAGGGCGAGGTGTCCCCACCGAGCCGCGAGCCCTGCATTGGCCAAACCGGCTCCCAGGGACGGGTCGCCCTTCCCCAAGCATTCCGCGGCTCATCGCGCACCTCCCATCACCAGCACGACGACCAGCACCACAAAACCGAGGGCCAGCGTCAGGAGGTAACCGTGCGTGTCGCCGGTCTGCGCCCGCGCGTAGCGGCGGCCCACGCCGCGCAGTTTCTCGCTGGTCGCGTTGAACCCGGCGTTGATCAACTGCTCGTCGGTGTCGTGGTGCATGACCCCGCACCAGCGCCCGAAAGCGGCCAGCCCGCGCACCGCCCCATCCCAGATCCGGCGGTCGAACCAATCCGCCAACGCGGCCACCGCATCGTTAAGCTGGTAGAGCGTCGCGGCGTAGAGTTCGTCAAATCCCAGCCGGGCCGCGAACGCGGCAAACACCTTGGGCGCGGTCGCCTCCAGCGGATCACGGTCCGCCGCCGCCGCGCGCTGCTTGCGACCATAGAGCCACCAACCGAGCGCGAGACCTGCGCCGACCAGCACGATTGACAGCACCATCAAGCCCGCGCCCTCGCCGAACAGGCCGTGACCGTGCACTTCGGTTTCGCCGAGCAGCCTCGCCTGCAGCCACGGCCAGGCCGGGGTGCCGAGAAAACCGAGCGCCACCGCGCCGACCGCCAGCAAAGCGAGCGGCACGGTCATTACCGCCGGACTTTCATGCACATGCTCCGCTGCCGCCGAGCGGGGCCGGCCCCAAAACACCTCGCACACGAGCCGCGTCATGTAGAACGCCGTCAACACCACCGCCACGAGCGCGAACCAGAACGGCAGTTGCGAAACCGGCCACGCATGCGCGGCGTGCAAAATCGCCTCCTTGCTCCAGAAACCGGAGAAGAGGAACGGCACCCCGGCCAGCGCCATCATGCCGACCGCAAAGGTGAGGAAGGTGAGCTTCATCTTCGTCCGCAGCCCGCCCATCCGGCGGATGTCCTGCTCGTGATGCGCCGCATGGATCACCGAGCCCGCGCCGAGGAAGAGCAACGCCTTGAAAAACGCGTGCGTGAGCAGATGGAAGATCGCCGCCACCCAGGAACCGACGCCGATCGCCAGCATCATGTAGCCGAGCTGCGACACCGTGGAAAACGCGAGCACGCGCTTGAGATCGTTCTGTGCGACGGCGATGCACGCGCCCAGCAGCGCGGTGAAAGCGCCGATGAACGCGATCACCATCAGCGTGTCGGGCGAAAGCAGCGGAAAAACCCGCGCCATCAGGAACACGCCCGCCGCCACCATCGTCGCCGCATGGATCAGCGCGGAAACCGGCGTGGGACCCTCCATCGCATCCGGCAGCCAGATGTGCAGCGGAAACTGGCCGGACTTGCCCGCCGCGCCGCCGAACAACAGCAGGCCGACGGCGGTGGATGCGGCCAGTCCGCCGCAAACGATCGTGGAAGCAAGCGTGTTGAGTGCTGTCACCTCCAGCACGCCGGCGCCGCCATCAAACAGCAGGGTCGAGCCGGTGGCGTGATACAACCAGACCAGGCCGAGCAGAAACGCGAGGTCACCGACCCGCGTGGTGATGAAGGCCTTTTTGGCCGCGGCCGCCGCGGCGGGTTTGTGGAACCAGAATCCGATGAGCAGGTAGGACGCGAGGCCGACCAGCTCCCAGCTGATGAAGAGCAGCAGCAGGCTGTTGCTCAACACAATGCCCAGCATCGCCGCGGCGAAGAGGCTGAGGTAGCAGAAGAACTGCTTGGCGTTGGCGTCCTCGCGCATGTAGCCGAGCGAGAAAATGAAGATGAGCAGGCCGACAAAACCGACCATCACGGCCATGAACGCGTTGAGCGGATCGAGCAGCCAGCCGAGCCGCACGGCATCGGTGCCGAGATCGAACCATGCAAAGTTGGCCGTGTGTTTCACCGCCGGCTCCGCCAACGCCGTGCCCAGCGTCCCGAGCGCCAGCAACAGCGAACCCGCCAGCGCGGTAATCGCCAAACCCGCGGCGATTTTCCGGTTCCCCTTGGGTAACAACGCCGTGATCGCGGCGGCCAGCAACGGCAGCGTGGGGATCAGCCAGAGATGTTGGACGGGGAGAATCATGTGCGGTCTGAAAACGCCAAAGTCCAAAACCCAAATGCCAAACATAGTTCCAAATCCGAAATACCCGGGTGGCCGGGGGCTGGCGTTTGTGATTGCTTTGGCATTTGGACTTTGGCGTCTGAAATTTCTCAGCCCCTGAGGCGGTTGGCCTCCTGCAGCCGGATGGTTTTGCGGTGACGATAAATCGCGATGACCAGGGCGAGGCCCACCGCGGCCTCGGCCGCCGCGACCGCGATGGCAAAAAGCACGAAGATCACGCCGGTGGCCGGCGCCGGGTCGGGGCCGAAGCGCCAGAAGGCGATAAAATTCAGACAGGCCGCGTTGAGCATCAGCTCCACGCCGAGCAGCACCAAGATGATGTTGCTGCGTGACAACGCCGCGGTCAGGCCGACGCAGAACAGCGCGCTCGACAGCAACAAACTGAGCGTCAGCAGGCTCACGTTACGTCCTCCGATTTGGGTAGGGCCGCACCTTGGTGCGCGCCTTGGCCCGGACCATGGTCGGATCTTGCGCCGGGTGCCTCATCCTCCCGCTCGGTGGCAGCGATGATCGTGGCGCCGAGCAGCGCCACGGTCAGCAACACGCCCGTGATCAGCACCGCGGCGGCATGCGTGCCCATGAGTTGCAAACCGATTTCGCGGACGGTGAGCGTGGTCACCCGTTCTGTTTCGGTGGGCAACGGCGTGCCCAGCACCGCGGTGGCCAGCACGGCCAGCACCAGCGCGCCGCAGGCCGTGGCCCCGAGCGCGCGGCGTAGCGATTCCGGCGGCATCGTCACATCGTCGGTCCGGTGCCGCGTCAGCAGCACGGCAAACAACACCACCATGGAAACCGCGCCCACGTAAACCAGCACCTGCGCAAAGGCCACGAACTCCGCGCCGGCCCACAGGTAGAAACCCGCGATGCCCGCCCAAGTGAAAACCAGCAGCAGCGCGCTGTGGATCAGGTTGCGGCGGCTGAACGCCAGCACGGCGCTGGCGAGCATCAGGGCGGCAAGGATGGCGAGGGCGGCGGTCATGCGGCGTAGCGATAGGTGCGCGGCCCGAGCCCGGAACCGAGCGAGCGTGCCAGCAGGACGAAAGGCACAATGATCAACAGCAACCCGACGGCCCAGCGCACGGCCTGCAGCGGCGCGGACCAGTCCTGCGTGAGCGCCCAGAACGCCGCATTGCCCAGATTGATCAGCGCCACGGGCACGAGCAGCTTCCACGCGAAACGCATCAGCTGGTCGATGCGCAGCCGCGGGAAGGTCGCGCGGATCCACATGAAGCCGAACAGCAGCCCACCGAGCTTCAGCGCAAACCAGGCATAGGACGGGATGAAGGTCAGAAACGGCAACGGCGCCTGCCAACCGCCGAGGAACAGCGTCACCGCCATGCCGCTCAACGCGATCATGCCGAAATATTCCGCCATGAAGAACAGCGCGTATTTGAACCCGCTGTATTCGGTCAGGTGACCGGCGATGAGCTCGCTTTCCGCCTCGGGCAGATCGAACGGCGAACGATTTGATTCGGCCAGCGCCGCGATCATGAAAATCACAAAGCCGCAGAAACCCCACGGCGTGAACACGTGCCACTGCGGCAGCAGGCCGGCGAACCAGCCGCCCTGCGCGTCCACGATACCCGTGGTCGAGAGCGTGCCGGCCAGCATCACCACCGGCACCCACGCGAGCAGGAGCGGCAGTTCGTAGCTGATGAGCTGGGCGATGGCGCGCATCGCGGCGAGCAACGAGTATTTGTTGCGGCTGGCCCAGCCGGCCATGAACACCGCCAGCTCCGACGCCGCGCCGGCGGCGAAAAAGTAGAGCACCGCCGCATCCAGCTCCAGCGGCACCAGGTGCCGGCCGTAGGGAATCACCGCAAACGTGAGGATCGAAAACGTCAGCAACGCCACCGGCGCGAGGAAATGCAGCAGCTGGTCCGCGCCGCGCGGCACGATGTCCTCCTTGGTCAGCGCCTTGACCGCATCGGCAAACGGTTGCGCGAGCCCGTAGGTGCGGCTGCCCTTGAGGAACGGCAGCGGCGCGCGGTTGGGGCCGGGCCGGTTTTGCACGCGCCCGAGAATCTTGCGCTCGGCCAAAGTGAGAAAAGCGAACAGCAGGCCGAACACACCGAGGATCACGACGATCTTGAGCAACGCGTTGGCCGGCCAGCGCCACGCCTCGGGCAGCAAACCGGTGAGTGCATCGCGCAGCAGCAGCGGCACGATCTCCAGCCAGGCTTCGTTGACGGGCGTGGCGGTCATGCGGCGGGGGCGGGCGGCGGGGGTTGATCCTTGTCCGCCGGTGCGGGCTTGGCCGCCTTGGCCGCCGCCAGCCGGGCTTCCTTCTCCGCCTTGGCCGCCGCGGCCTTGGCTTTTTGCTCGGCCAGCATGGCGTCCACCTCGGCCGCCTCCGTGGGATGGATTTGGTGGTAGTAGGAGTTGGGCTTGGCGAGTTCGCCGCGGTGCAGCAGCAGGCCGTCGAACCGGTCGGCGGTCGCGATCTCAAATTCCTGGTCCATTTTGATCGCGTCGAACGGGCAGACCTCGACGCAGATCTGGCAGCTCATGCAGACCGAGATGTCGATATCGAAGACCTTGGGGTTCTGCATCACCTTGCCGTTCTCGTCGCGCTCGCGGACGATGTAGATGCACTGCGGCGGACATTCCTTCTCGCAGATCAGGCAGGCCACGCACCGCAGCGAGCCCTGCGGATCGGCCTCGTTCTCGGCGACCAGAAACGGGAAATTGCGGTAGGCCTCGGGCAGTTTCGGCTTCACCTCCGGATACTCGACCGTGGTGTAGCGCGCCGGATCGTGGAAACTGCCCACGAGATTCTTCGCGGTGACCGCAAGGCCTTTGATGAGTCCGGTGCCGAGCATGGTCAGAGTGCGGAGTTCGGATTGCGAAATGCGGATTGAGGCAGTCGCGCAGCGTGGGTTTGTGCTGAATTCGCGGAGGAGAATTGCCGGGCAACGCACGAATCGCTTCGCGCCATTTCGCAATCCGCAATCTGCAGTCCGCAATGGTTCATCGGTCGACCTCCCCGAGGACGATGTCGACCGAGCCGAGGATGATCACGGCGTCGGCCACGGTGTGGCCGAGACACATGTCCTCGAGGATGGTGAGGTTGACGAAGGACGGCGCGCGCACGCGGTAGCGGAACGGGTTGCCCGTGCCGTCGCTGATCAGATAAAAACCGATTTCACCCTTGGGCCCCTCGATGCGGCCGTAGGCTTCGCCAGCCTTGGGGCGCAGGCCGCGGCTCTTGGCCTTCGGATCGAGCACCGGCCCGGCCGGGATGCCCGTGAGCGCCTGCTGCAGAATTTTGATCGATTCGCGCATCTCGAGCATGCGGATCATGTAGCGGTCGTAAACGTCGCCGTGGTCGCCGAGCGGCACGCGGAAATCGAAGCCCGGATATGCGCCGTAACCGTCGACCTTGCGCAGGTCGTGATTCACCCCGCAGGCCCGGAGCATCGGGCCGGTGACGCCGGCGTTGACCGCCAGCGCGGGTGACAGCCGGCCGACGTGCTGCGTGCGTGCCATGACGATCTCGTTGCCGCTGAGCAGCGCCTCGTATTCGTCGAGAAACGCGCCGTAGCCGTCGACCAGCTGGCGCACGGCCGCGAGCCACTCCGGCGAGGGATCGACGCGGCAGCCGCCGAAACGCTGGTAGTTGCACATCATGCGCGAGCCGCTGAGCGCCTCGAACAGGTCGAGGATCTTTTCGCGCTCGCGAAACGCATACATGAGCGGCGTGCCGGAGCAGCCGCAGTCCTGCATCAGGAAACCGGCGAGGCAGGTGTGGTTGAGCAACCGCGTAAGCTCGGCGAGGATGACGCGCACGTATTCCGCGCGCTCGGGCACGGGCTGGCCGGCGAGTTTTTCGACCGCGATCGCGTAGGCCCAGTTGTTGGTCATCGCGCAGAGGTAGTCGAGCCGGTCGGTGTAGGGCATCGACGCGAGGTAGGTCGTGTTCTCGCCGAGTTTTTCGTGATTGCGGTGCAGGTAGCCGAAGACGGGCTTGAGCTTCACGATCCGCTCGCCGTCAAGCGTGACCATCATGCGAAACACCCCGTGGGTGGACGGGTGATGCGGCCCCATCGAGACCTCGAGCAGGTCGCCGTGAAACTCGTCGTGCACGGCCTGCACGTGCGCGCCGTGCAATTCCGGCCCGGTGCCGAGCGCGGAGAGATCGGATACGCTCATGGGTTGTCCTCCTCCTTGGCCGGGCCCGGCGGATAATGTTTCATCGCCTTTTCCAACACGGTGCCGTGCGGCGTGGGCTCCCATTCATAATCGTCGGGTTCGGCGTAGTCCTTGCGCATCGGGTGCCCCTGAAAGTTGTCCCACATCAAAATGCGCCGCAGGTCGGGATGGCCGGTGAACTGGATGCCAAACAGGTCGAATACCTCGCGTTCCTGAAATTCGCAGGACCGCCACACGGGCGTGAGCGACGTCACGGTGACCTGATCGCTGCGGTTGACGGTGCGCTGCCGCAGAATCACCGGACCCTGCCGCCGGGCGATGGAATAGAGGTGATAAACGACCTCGAAGTAACCGGGCTCGAGCCGCTTGGTCTTTTTTTCCACGATCTTGTCGGGGCCGCCGGCGGGGTCGGGCACGGCGGTCTTGGTGGAATCGGTCACCTCCTTGTCCGGCCAATCGACGCCGGTGACGTTGGAGCATTGGTCGAGCCGGAGCGCGTCGTCGTCGCGTAGAAATTCCGCAACGGCCCGCGCGTGGGCCGGATCGATCCGCAGGGCGTGCTGGGCGGCGGGTCCCGAGTTTTCCACCACGGCGATATCCGCCCCGGGAAACCGGGCGAGCAGGCGGGCGCGGAGCTGTTCAACGGTTTCCATCGCAGATCAACCGGTGGAGCGCGTTGCCCTCAACGCGCTTGGTTGTGGTGCACGTCCTGAAAGCGCGTT
>JACFMR010000002.1:0-213558 GCA_019455245.1 Opitutaceae bacterium | reverse complement strand
CCCCCCCCCCGGGGTTGCGGGCCCCCCCCCTCCCCCCGCGTGCCCCCCCCCCCCGCTCCACCCCGAATGGGCTTGGCGTCCGGGTGTTCATGTTTTCTCGCTGCGGTCGATGGCCGGCGCGCGCCAGACCGCGGGATTAGCCGGCGGCTCCAGGTCCTGCTCGCCAAACGCGGGCACGGGACACTCGCCCGGGGCGTCGGCGCGCAAATGCCGCGGCGCCGCGGGACCGGTGAGTTTGAAGCCCTTGATTTTCTTCTGCAGCTGGACGAGTCCGTGCAGCAGGGCCTCGGGCCGGGGCGGACAGCCGGGGATGTAGATGTCGACCGGGATGTAACGGTCGATGCCCTTGAGCACGTTGTAACCCTGCTTGAACGGCCCGCCGGAGATCGCGCACGCGCCCATCGCGATGCAGTATTTAGGCTCGGGCATCTGGTTCCACAGGCGCACGACCTGCGGTGCCATCTTCTTGGTGACCGTGCCGGAAACAATCAGTAGATCGGCCTGACGAGGAGAGGGCCGGAAGACCTCGGAGCCGAAGCGGGCGATGTCAAATTTCGCCATGGAGGCGGCGATCATCTCGATCGCGCAGCAGGCGAGGCCGAAGTTGAGCGGCCAGACGGAGTTGCTGTTACCCCAGGTGTAAAGTTCCTCCAAACTCGTGAGCAGGATGCCGTGCCGCCGCAGTTCCGCGCGCTCGCGGTCGCTGATGGGGGCCGGGGTGGAGGCGGGGTCGCTCATTTCACTTCCATTCGAGATGACCGCGGTGCCAGGCCCAGACGAGGCCCTCGGCCAGCAGCAGGATGAAAACCAGCATGGTGAACAGCGCGCCGGCCGGCAGCCCGGTAAACGCCACCGCAAAGGGCAGGAGAAACAGCACCTCGACGTCAAAGATCAGGAAGAAAATGGCGTAGAGGTAATAGTGCGCCTTGAACCGGATCCAGGAATCGCCCGTCGCCTCGACGCCGCACTCGTAGGCCGCGTTCTTCTCGGGACCGGGCTTGGCCGGCTGAAAATACCGGAACCACAACCGCGCCACCGCCAGCAACACCAGCGGAAATGCCACCGCAACCGCCAAAAACAGGGCGAGAAAGACGTGGGGGTGCGCAGTCATTCGGATCGCAGGCTAGGAAGCCGCGGACCGGACAACCAGTCAAAACCGGAACTTTGCGCACCAAAACTTTCCGGCGGTGCAACGGCTGCGATCAGCGCGGCGGTTCGGCGTGCGTCCCGCGGGTGCGCAGTTGATCCATTCGCTGGCGCCGCCGGCGTAGTGTTCCTTTTTCCAGACCGGCACGCGCGCCTTCACCTCGTCGATGATGTAGCGGCAGGCATCGAACGCCGCGCCGCGGTGCGCCGCGCTCACGCCCACCCACACCGCCAAGTCGCCGATGCGCAACGCCCCGACGCGGTGCAGGCACACGGCGTTTGTCACCGCGAATTTTTCCCGCGCCTCGGCCAAGATGCGCGCGCCCTCGGTTTCGGCCAGTTCGGCGTAGGCCTCGTAATCCAGCGCCTCGACCGGCTGCCCCTCGTTGTGATTGCGCACCCACCCTTCAAACGTCACGCAAGCGCCGGCCTGCGCATCGGCCAGCGCGCCTTTCAACGCCCCGGCGTCAATGGGATCGTGGACGATGCGAAACATGCTTCACCCTCCCGCCACCGGCGGAATGAACACGATGCGGTCGCCGTCCTTGAGCGCCGCATCCGCCGCGACAAACGCGCCGTTGACCGCCGCGCGCACGCGGTCGGCCGGCAGCGTGAAACCGTGCGCGGCCCGCAATTCCTCGTAGAGCGCCACCGGGGTGCCGGCGTCGGTTTCCAAAGTCTCCTCGGTCAGGCCGCGCTGTTCGCGCAACAGGGCGAAATACTGGAGCTGCAGTTTCATGTCAGTTGGCCCTTTCAAATGTCGGGCGGGGATTCCGCCCTGCAAATAACAGCTGGAGCATTTTGTGAAAAGGTGTGGCCGCGCTTGAGCCGGAGGTGAAAGCGTAGTCTCCGGATGCAACCACGTTGTCGCCGCGCTCCACGCGGCTACAATTTAACTTCAACTGCTCTGATGGTCGCATGATGCCTCTAGACATTGGCGGAAAAGTCCCGTTTCCCGCCTGTTTTTTCGAGCAGTTTGATTTCCTTGATGACGATGCCGTGCGTTACGGCCTTGCCCATGTCGTAGAGCGTGAGCGCGGCGATGCTCGCCCCGGTCAGTGCTTCCATTTCGACGCCGGTTTTCGCATGGATCTGCACGCGGCAATGAATCGTCACGAGCCGGCCGTCGTTACTGGTCTCGATGTCGATTTTGCAATCTTCCAGCGGCAGCGGATGGCACAGCGGGATGAGGTTCCCGGTCTGCTTTGCACCCATGACACCGGCGAGGATCGCGGTTTGAAACACCGGGCCTTTCTTCGTGGCGATGTCGCCGTCGCGCAGCAGCGCCGCGAGCTCGGCCGGCAGTTCCACGATCGCCACCGCATGCGCCGTGCGCTTGGTCACGGGCTTGTCGCCGACATTGACCATCGTCGGCTGACCTTGGGCGTTGAGATGTGAGAGCATGGAGGCCAACGATCAGTGAAAGCGTCGCCGCGGCAAAGGTTTTTATACCCAAGGCCAGAACGGCGCAACAAACCCCGCCGGAAAATCGTTTTGGTCGGCGGATAATTCCACAAATCCGTCGGTCCCGACCAAACCGGCGAAATCGCCCGACGAGTTGGTCGGCTCGGGCACGGCCAACTGATCGCCCGTAGCAGTGTACTGCAAACGCACCGGCAGCAGGCAGGTCAGTGGGGGTTTGAAGGTCACCGCCTCCGCCAACCGGATCTGGCGGCGGGGCGGCAGCGTGAGCCCGCTGGCTGCAGCCAGGGCCGGCAACACGTAACGGTGCAGGCAGGTGTAGGCCGAGACCGGATTGCCCGGCAGCGCGAACACCACCTTCTTGCGCGCGTCACGGCCAAACCAGAACGGCTTGCCCGGCCGTTGCGCCACGCCGTGAAACACTTTTCGGACATCCAGGGTCTCCAACACCTGCGGCAGGTAGTCGAACTTGCCCTTCGAAACCCCGCCGGTCAGCAGCACGACGTCAAACTCCGTCAGAATATGCCAAAGCTGATGTTCGATCTCGTGCCGCATGTCGTGAAAATGAAACCGCTCGATCTCGGGATATCCGGCCGCGACCAGCGCGGCGCGCAGCGCGTAATCGTTGCTGCGCCGCACCTGGTGCGGCGCCACCACGGCATCGACCTCCACCAGTTCGTCACCCGTGCTCACCACCGCGATCTTGGGCTGACAACTGACGGTCAAGGTTGCACACCCGCAACTCGCCGCCACCGCGATTTCGCGCCCGCCCAAACGCACCCCCGCCGACACGATCACGTTGCCCGCTGCATGATCCGACCCCCGTTTGTGCAACGCGTTGCCGGCCCGTATTTCCCGCAACGCCGACTCTGAAAGTGTCACGTAATACGTGACACTTTCGGTTTTCGCGACTGCGGCGGGAGAGGTGGGGACGTTGGGCGATTCGGGGGGATCGCGGGTGGTTTCCTCGTAGGGGACGATGCAGTCGGCGCCGTGGGGGAGGACGGCGCCGGTCATGATCTCGATGCAGGCGTCTGGGGCCGCGCCCAGTTCGCAGGGGCGCATGCCGGCAGCCTGCACCGCCTCGACCCGGAAACGGCGCACACCGGCGCGGAGACTGGACGAGCGCAGCGCGTAGCCGTCCATGGTCACCCGGTCAAACGGCGGCAGATCGCGATCGGCCTTGATGGCAGTGCGCAACACCCGGCCGTGCGCTGCCACCAGCGGACACGCCTTGGCCGGCAGCAAAACCATGTTGGCGAGGACGCGTTTTTCGGCTTCGGCGGGGGAAAGCAGGGCCATGCCGGCAAGCTAGCGGCGCGGGTCGGGCTGTCATGTCATTTGTTTGCCGGGCAAGAAACGAAGCGGCCGTTGGCGGGGCCCACGGAAATTTCCCACGCCGGCTTTGCTTCGGCGCAGCGCTTGTGTCTGTGTGTCGGGCCATGTCCGACCAACCCCGTGACCAATTCAGCCGGCCGTTGCGCGATCTGCGCATCTCGGTCACGGACCGCTGCAATTTCCGCTGTCCCTACTGCATGCCGAAGGAGGTCTTCGGTCCCGACCATGCGTTTTTGCGCGATCCGCAACTGGTCAGCCTCGAGGAACTCGGGCGCATCGTGCGGGCATTTCGTGTGCTCGGGGTGGAGAAGGTGCGCTTGACCGGCGGCGAGCCGTTGTTGCGGGCCGACCTGCCGGAAATCGTGCGCGTGCTGAAACAGGAAGTTGGCGTGCCGGACGTGGCGCTGACGACCAATGGCTGGCTGTTGGCAAAACACGCCGCGGCCCTGCACGCCGCGGGCTTGAACCGGGTCAACGTCTCGGTGGATTCGCTGGATGAGGCGGTCGCCGCGCGGATGAACGGCCTGGGTTTCAGCGTGAGCCGCGTGCTACAGGGCATCGACGCGGCCGCGGCGCTGGGTTTGCCGGTCAAGATCAACTGCGTGGTGCAGAAGGGCGTGAACGACGCCGGGCTCCTGGATCTTTGCGCGTATTTCCGCGAGCGCGCTCACCCGCTGCGTTTCATCGAGTTCATGGACGTGGGCAACACGAACCACTGGAGTTCCGATCAGGTCGTGCCCGCGCTGGCCATCATCGGTCGCATCCATGAACGCTGGCCGCTGGAACCCGTCGGGCCGGCCTATCGCGGGGAGGTGGCGGCGCGTTATCGCTACCGCGACGGGCAGGGCGAAATCGGCATCATCAGTTCGGTAACGGAGCCTTTCTGCCGCGACTGTCACCGCGCCCGGCTCTCGGCCGATGGCAAACTTTACACCTGCCTGTTCGCCGCCAACGGCCACGATGTGCTCGGCCGTTTGCGGGCCGGGGCAAACGACGATGAACTGCGTGATTTTATCGCCACGATTTGGCGGGGCCGGAATGACCGTTACTCGGACGAGCGCGCCGCGCTCCTCGCCCGGCACGAGTCGCGGCCGAAGATCGAGATGAGCTACATCGGCGGGTGAGGCAGCCAAGGCGGCGACCAAGGTCGCGCCCTACAAGCTTCCGCTGTCCCGGTGATGCACCGCTTTACTGATACCGCACGCTGCGGCCGAGGTAGTTGAGCAGCCAGATCTCCTTCCAGACGCGGTAGCGGCCGGCCTGGCTGATCTTGCCGAATTCCTCGCGCTCCGCGTGCGGGTTGAGGAAGCCGAGGCGGGTGTTGAGCTGGTCAAGCTCGTGCTGCTGGGCGTTGAGATCGGCGACCGGTTCGGAAGCAAAGGGCACGGTGGTTTCCCGCGCGAGGCGCTGCCGGTGGCGTTGGAGCAAACGCGGCAGGGCACGGCGCAGGGGCAGGCGCTCCACAAACCAGTGCTCGGGATAAAATCCGGCGAAGGGAATGTAGAAGTTGTCGGTGACAAAGCGGCTGCCGTCGGCGGTCACCGACACGACCGAACAGCAGATCGCAACCGTGCCGTTGGCCTGCGGGAGGAACGTGGCGTGGATGCGCGTGCGCGCCTCGGCGTCCTGATAAACGGAGACGCGCAGATAGATGCCGCCGCCAATTTCGGCCTTGAGCGCCTGCACGTGCTTGAAGCCCTGCGCGCGCAACCATTCGCGGATTTTGAGCAGGCGCGGCTGGGTGGGCCATTCCTCGCCGCCGGGGTTGACCGCATAGCGCGGAAACAGCGGCAGCGGGCTGACGCTGAGCGCCTGGATGCTGAGCCAGTTGTAAAGGGTTTCGCCGAGGAACCACAGCATCATGAACGCCACGGTGAGCACCCACAGCGGCCGGTTGATGAGGTTGAAATCAACGCAGATGTGCGCGACGCCCAAACCGAAGACGAACCAGCGCAGCCAGCGTACAACTATCGCGATCACCGGCGAACCCGCGCGCTGGTTGACCTGCACGAGCACGATCGTGACAACAATGATGGCGAGGAGGATGTAGGATGACTCCATGGGTTCTGGTTACGGACCGCAAAGGACAGCATGCCGCGGCAGGCGCCAGACTGGCAAGTCCCACCGCCGACGGACCGGTGACGCGGAAATCTGCCGGAGCCGCAATCAGCTCAGCCGCACCGGCATGATCACGCAGATGAAGCTGTCCAAGGTCTTGAACACACCGGGGCTGACCTCGTCCTTGAGCTCAAAAAACACCTCGTCCTTGGTCAGGGCGCGCAGGGGATCCATGACGAACTGCGGATTGAACGCGACCTGCAGGTCCGGGCCGCTGTAACCGATGGCCATGGATTCGTGGGCCTCGCCGAAATCGGGGCTCTGCGCGGTGATCTCGAGCAGGTTGCTCGACAGCTTGATCTTCACCGAGTTGGCCTTCTCGCTGCAGACCAGCGCGGCACGGTGCACGCATTGGAGGAAGAGCTCGCGCTCCAGCTTGATGCGCTGGTGGGTTTCCTTGGGAATAACCTGTTGGTAATTCGGATAATTCCCCTCCACCACCTTGGAATAGAGGTAAATGCTGTCGACCAAGCCGCCTGCTTCCTTGTCGGTGTCGATCTGGAAGGCCGCACGGCGGTCGTTGAAGTTGATTTTCAGCTTTTCGCCCTTGTCGAGCAGGCGCAGGAGTTCACCGACCGTCTTGGCGGGGAGAATGATGGCGCCGGCGCTGCTGGCGGGCACATCCATCTCCTTGGAAATCAGCGCAAGACGGCGGCCATCGGTGGCCACCAGGGAGAGTTTGCCTTCCTTGAAGTTGAAATAGACGCCGTTGAGGATGTAGCGCGTCTCGTCGGAGGACTGCGCATAGGCCACGCTCTTGAGCATGGCGGTGAGCTCGCCCTGTTCGAGGCTAAAGGACTTCTCATCGCCAAACTCGGGCAGGGGCGGAAACTCCTCCTTGCCGATGCCCATGATGCGGAAATTGGATCCGCCGGAGGCGAGTTTAACCTGATGGTTGGGCGCGGCATCGACCGTAACATCGACATTGGGCAGTTCGCGCACGATGCCGGCGAGGCGCTTCACCGGGAGGGTGACTGAGCCGGTTTCCTTGACCTCGGCCTTGATTTTACAGCGGATGCCGAGGTCGAGGTTGGTGGTGGTGAGCGAAATCTGGTCCTTCTCCGCTTCAATCAGCACGTTGCTCAAGATGGGCATGGTGGCTTTGGAGCCAACCACGTTGAGCACTTGGGCAAGGCCGTTGGCGAAATGATCGCGGTTGATTTTGAATTTCATGGAGGCGCGGGGCGGTGAGGGCTTTGAGAAGCTAACAAAGTCCAAAAGAATAGCTCTTCAATAATGAATTACAGCAGTAGTATTAGGAACGGGGAAAAACTGAAACAACAAGCCTCTTTCACCCGTAAAAGGCGCCGGTTTGGGATGTGAACAACCGCGAACAAGCAACCAGCAACTCCGGGGTTATTCGCAGGCCGGAAGTTGTTGGCCGGTCATGCGGATGTTTCTCACAAGGAATCCGCATCGTCGGTCGGGTTGCGCGGACGGCGGAGGTGCCGGATCAAACCGAAGAAAATGTAAGCCAAGGTCAGGCCGAGCAGCGCGATCTGCTTGAAGGCGACCACCAGGCCGATGAGCACGAGGAAAAGGATGAAGTTGCTCAACTGGGTGGTCGTCTGCAGGTCGACCTTCTTGCCGCTGGGATAGCGCACCTTGCTCACCATCAGGATGGCGATCAACAACATGAGAAACGGCAGGATCAGCGCCCAGCGGTTAAGCGATTTGTCCGCTTCCGCCAGTTGGAGCAGAAAGAGCACCAGTGCGCCGACGGTGCCGGCCGCCGCGGGCACCGGCAGGCCGATGAAGTCCTTGCTTTCATCGCTTTTGTCCCGGTACAGCAGCGGATTGGTGATCACGTTGAAACGGGCCAGGCGCACCGCGGCACACAACAGGTAAACAAAACCGACAAACCAGCCGACATTGCGGAACCACATGAAGCCCTGCGTCGGCGAGATGATGAAGAAGAACATCAGCAATGCCGGTGCGATGCCGAACGAGATGACGTCGGCGATCGAGTCGAACTCCGCGCCGAAGAGCGACTCCCGCCCCCCCATGCGTGCCAGCCGGCCATCGAGCATGTCAAAGGCGGCGGCGCCGAGGATGAACCACACCGCCAGCCGGTAGTGGTCCCCCGGGGTGCTGCCGAGGTATTCGCCGTCCAGCGACGTCTCGGCCAGCCGCGCTTGGATGCAGTTGATCACGGCCATGAAACCGCAAAACAGGTTTCCGGCCGTCATCAGGTTGGGCAGGAAGTAAATCCGGCTCGCCTGGGTGACGTTGTAGGGATTTTCCGGATCCGAGGGATCTTGCGGATTGGTATCCTTCTCGGCCATGGCGCTTATTTGGTCAGGCTTTCCAGATATTTCCAGAACTTGGAATGCTGCTCGACCAACTGCTGTTCGGACACCGGCAGCTTGTTGCGCAGCAGGAAGTCCTCGAGCGAGTTTTTGTGCAGGATGTAGTGGGTGTGCAGCGTGTCGCCCTGCACCTCGAAATAGAAACGGTAGTCGCCGGCGCGCAGCCGGTAGTAGGTGAGTTTGCCGCGCTTGAAGCGGCCCAGCGGTTCGCGCGGATGTGCCAGCTCGGCCGCATGCAGGTTGCTGATCGGCTCGATGAGCTCCAGCTGGGTGAGTTTGTCGAGCTTGTTGAGCTCACGCAGACTCTGCTCGGAAAAAGTGACCTGATACATGGCGCCGCAATACGGTTTTCAGGCGCCGGTGTAACCGCGCGCGCGCGCCGGCGTCATTGCCGACATACCCCGAGAAAATTCAATCCAGTTATCACCCATGAAAAAGTCTGAATTAACCTCCCTCCTCACCGCGGCAACGCTATTCCTTGCGCCCGGAGCCATCGCCACCGCTCAGCCGATGCCGGCGCCCGGCGCCGATCAACCCGGACCCAACCGCCACGCCCGGATGCTCGAGCGCTTCGATGCCAACGCCGACGGCCGGCTCGACCAAGCCGAGCGCGCCACCGCCCGCACCGCCATCGAGGCGGAGATGCGCGGCCGCCTGGCGGACAATCCGCGCTTCCTGCAACGCGCCGACACCGACCGGGATGGCGCGCTCAGCGACGCCGAATGGGCCGTGGCCCGGGAGCATTTCCAACGCGCCCGCGCCGAACGCATGCAGCACACACGTCCCGGTCCGGCCGGCTTCCAACGACCCGGCGCCGGTCCGCACCGCCCGCGCGATCCCGGATTCCAACGCGGCTACCTCCTCGGCAAATACGATGCCGATGGCAACCGTCGCCTGGATGAGGCCGAGCGCAACCAGCTCAAAGCCGATCGCGAAAACCGTGTGCGCCAGCAAATGGAACAACGGCTCGCCCGCCTGAAGGCCGTGGATGCCGACGGCGACGGCCACATCAACGACACCGAGTGGGCCGCGGCCAAGGCCACGTTCAAGGCCCGCCGCCCGGCCGGTCCTCCGGCGCAACCGGCGGCCGAATAACGGTCCGCCCGTTTTTTAACGCGAAGACGGCGGTGCCATGTGCGCCGCCGTCTTTCGTGTTTCCAACGCGGCGTTCCTCCGCACACTGCCGGCATGTCCGTCACGCTTGCCGACATTCGCGCCGCCCGCCGCCGCATCGCATCCGGAGTCACCAAGACCCCCTGCACGGAATCGATTCCGCTGTCCGAAATCACCGGCGCGCGGATTTATTGCAAACACGACAATTTTCAGCGCACCGGTTCGTTCAAGGAACGCGGCGCGCGCAACGCCCTCCTGCGTTTGCCGGCACCGCAACGTCGGCTCGGCGTCGTCGCCGCCAGTGCCGGCAATCATGCGCTCGGGCTCGCCTACCACGGCAAGCTCCTCGGCATCCCCGTCACCGTGGTGATGCCCGACTACGCGCCGTTGATCAAGATCACCACCTGCCAGCGCCTCGGGGCGAACGTCATCGTGCACGGGCGCGATTTCGTCGAGGCCCGCGCCCGGGCCGACGAATTGTCCGCCAAGGAGGGTTTCACCTATATCCACGGTTTTGATCATCCCGACATCATCGCGGGCCAGGGCACCATGGGCTTGGAGATCTTGGAACAGGTGCGCGATGTCGATGCCGTGGTCTGTCCGATCGGTGGCGCCGGCCTCATCGCCGGGCTCTCCCTCGCGATCAAATCCCTGCGGCCTAAGGTGCGGGTGATCGGGGTCGAGAGCACCGCCACCGGGAATTTTGCCGCGGCGTTGAAGGCCGGAAAACCGGTTTTGCAACCGCGCCGCCCGACGCTCGCCGACGGTCTGGCCACGCTGACGGTCGGCGCCAACGCCTTCGCGATCGCCCGGCGGCATGTCGACGAGGTGGTGAGCGTCGGCGAGGATTGGATCGCCCTCGCCATCCTGCGCATGGTGGAGCTGGAAAAAACCGTGGTCGAAGGCGCCGCGGCCGCGCCGCTGGCCGCCTTGATGGCCGGTAAACTCCCGCAACTGGCCGGCCGCAAGGTCGTGCTCACCGTTTGCGGCGGCAACATCGACCCCGCGATTTTGAGCCGCATCATCGAAAGCGGTCTGGTCAGCGACGGCCGGCTCACGCGTTTCACCGCGCGCATCAGCGACCGCCCGGGCGGGCTGGCCCGGCTCACGCGCGTCATCGCCGAATGCGGCGCGAGCGTGAAGGACATCGCCCACGACCGTGCGTTCAGTGGACCCGATGTGTCCGCGGTGCAGGTGGTTTGCACGGTGGAGACGCGCGATCGTGCCCATATCGCCGCCCTGCACCGCGCGTTGAAGAAAAACGGCTTTCCGCTGAGTGTGGCCAAATGAAGCCCGCCCGCCACCAACACGGCGCGTGGTGGGGCGTGGCGGTTATGCTGCTGTTGGCCGCCGGCTGCCGCACCCTGCCTCCGCCCGAGCCGGCTGAGCCGCCGGTTGCCCTCGCGGAGGTGGCGATGCGTCAGGGCGAGGAAATCGTCGTGGCCGGCCGGTTTTTTCCCTCCGGCACGCGCGTCATCACCTGGCTCGACGATGGCGGCTTCAACGCCTACGCGCCGCCCGCGGATACGGCGACGACCGCCGGTTCCACGCCTGACAACTTCGGCCGGCGCAACCCGCCCGGCGGACCGCCGACCCCGGGGGAGACAGCGCCGCACGATCTGGCCGACCTGCGTGAACTCGTTGACCAGTTTGTGATCCACTACGACAGCGAGGGCCTCAGCCGCCGCTGCTTTGAGGTCCTGCAGAAGCGCCGGCTCAGCGCGCACTTCCTGCTCGATCTCGACGGCACCGTTTATCAGACGCTCGACCTGCGTGAGCGGGCGTACCACGCCACGATCGCCAACAGCCGGTCCATCGGCATTGAGATCGCCAACATCGGTGCGCTCGGGCCGGATGAACGCGCCAAATTTGCCGAATGGTATCAACGCGATCCCGGCGGCGCATTGCACGTGGTCCCGCCCGAACGGCTGGGGGGGCCGGGGATTCGCACCGTCGATTTCATCGCGCGACCGGTGCGTTCCGACAGGATCACCGGTGAAATCAACGGCCGGAAACTGGAACAATACGATTTCACGCCCGAGCAATACGCCGCGCTCATCCGGCTGACCGCCGCGCTGCACCACGTCTTTCCGCGGCTGACCTTGGACTGCCCGCGCGATGCCCAAGGGCGAATTGTTGCCGGCAAACTTTCACCGACAGAATTTGAGCACTTTCGCGGACTCATCGGCCATTTCCACATTCAGGCCAACAAGGTCGATCCCGGCCCCGCCTTCCAATGGGACAGGGTGATCGATGGCGCCCGGGCCCTGCATGCCATCCCCGCTGATGGTAACCCCGTCCAAGAGAATAAGGTTTCCGCGCCTGCCCCCGGCGTTAAGTGAAACGGAGGGGTGTTACCCAAAAGCGCCCACCTCTACTGCCCCCACCAGTCACCCGAAAAAAATGTCAGCTGGCATCCCGTAAAGTGTCACGTATTACGTGACACTTTGTCTGGCGATGAAATGGGGATGATTATATTTAAACCATTGCAATAAAATGGATAGGGAAATACCTAAAACCAAGTATTGGCAGGCCCTGTTATCCCTAAATAAACTGAGCAGACACCCGGCGTGAAACCCAAAAGTGTCACGTATTACGTGACACTGGATTGGGGTGGCGTGGGCTTCAGTTGGTCGTGGATTTGCGGCCGAAGTGGGGGTCGATTTGCAGGAGGGGGGTCAGGGCGATCGAGGGGAGGGTGGCGAGGCAGACCCAGACGAAGAATTGGGTATAGCCGATATGGTCTTGAATCCAGCCGGCGGCCATGCCCGGGAGCATCATGCCGAGGGCCATGAAACCGGTGCAGAGGGCGTAGTGGGCGGTGGGGTGGGGGCCGCGTTCGGCCACATACATCATGTAGAGCAGGTAGGCGGTGAAACCGAAGCCGTAGCCGAATTGCTCCACGGCCACCGCGCCGCCGGTCAGCCAGAGCTGGCCGGGCTGCCACCATGCCAGCAGCACGTAAACGATGTTGGGTATGTGCATGGCGCCGAGCATCGGCCAAAGCATGCGTTTGAGTCCGCACTTCGACACCACGTAGCCGCCGAGCAGTCCGCCGGCGGTGAGCGCGATGATGCCCACCGTACCATAAACAATCCCGACCTGTTCGGTCGTCAGCCCGAGTCCGCCGGTTTCGCGCTGGTCGAGCAGGAAGGGCGTGGCGAGTTTGACGAGCTGCGCCTCGGCCAACCGGTAAAGCAGCAGGTAACCGAGGATGATAACGATCTCTCGCTGGCGGAAAAACGAGGCGAGGGTGGACCAGTAACCGGTGACCAGGCGCGGAGTGCCGGCGGGACGTTGATCGCCGGCCGGCCGGGGCAACGCCCACCAGTGATAAAGGGCAGCCAGCACAAAGAATCCGCCCAGCGTGCCGAAAACCAGCGACCACGCCTGCACGATGTCGCCGGTGTGGGTTTGCAGCCAACCGGCCAGCCAGACCAATCCGCCCTGGCCGGCGATCATGGCCAACCGATAGAATGTGCTGCGCACGCCGACAAACGCCGCCTGCCGGTGCGAGGGCAGCGCCAGCAGGTAAAACCCGTCGGCTGCGATGTCGTGCGTGGCGGAACTGAACGCCATCAGCCAGAACATCGCGAGCGTGGCCTGAAAAAACGCCGGTCCCGGCAGTGTCAGCGCCACGGCCGCCAGCGCGGCCCCGACGGCGAACTGCAGGCTCACGATCCAGCCCCGTTTGGTGTGGAACAGATCAACCAGCGGCGACCAGAGCGGCTTGATGACCCACGGCAGGTAGAGCCAGCTGGTGTAGAGGGCGATGTCGGTGTTGGAGAGGCCGAGGTTTTTGTACATCACCACCGACAGCGTCATCACCGCGACGTAGGGCAGGCCCTGACTGAAATAGAGTGTCGGCACCCAGCGCCAGGGGGAGGAGGAGTTTGCGGTGGGGCCGTCCATCTTCGGCGCGCAACCTGAGCCGTGGCCCGGTCCGCGGCAATGTCGGAAAACATGCCGGCGCGGCCTTTTAGGTCCAAAGGACTATGCGCGTTGACTTGCCATGACCGGCGGGCGACCGGACGGTGACCCACCATGTTCGGAACCATTGCCAGAACTCTGATGTTGGTCGCGGGATTGACGGCGGGCCTGTTGACCACGGCCACGGCCGCACCCGAGTTGATCAACGACCGGCGCATTACCGCCACGATGGAGCGTGAACTGGCCAAACATCTCGAACAACCCGGCGTGCCCACAGTGGCGGAATTGCAGCGTCAGTTGGAGACGCGGCGGGGCGCGGGCCTCGAGCTGCCGTATCCGCCGCCCGGTGGCGCCACGCACACGCACGCGCAGATTTTCCGGCAGCGCGCCGACAGCGTCGTGGGCTTCGGCCATCTCTACAAATGCGACCATTGCGACGAGTGGCACGCCAACGTTGCCGGCGGGGTGATGCTGACGGCAGATGGCATCGGGGTGACCAATTACCACGTGCTGCAGCAGGAAAAGGCGGCGATCTTCGGCATCATCACGCGCGACGGTCGCGTGTACCCGGTGCTGGAGATCTTGGCGGCCTCGAGGGAAGACGACGCCGCGATCTTTCGCGTAGCGGGCGAGGGTTTCGCGACGGCGGTGCTTTCGGCCGGCGACGAGCCCGGCGAACCGGTCACGGCGATCACGCATCCCACCGGCAATTTTTACATGGTTACCGACGGCATCGTGGCGCGCAATTATCTGGAGCCGCGCCGCGAGGGCGGTCCGCGGCCCCGCATCGCGATCACGGCGGACTACGCCAAGGGCTCGAGCGGATGCGGCATATACAATGCGCGCGGCGAACTCGCGGCCATCGTCACTTCGACCCGTTCGATCTATTATGACACGAAAGACGGAATCGAAAGGAACCTGCAGATGGTTTTGAAAGTCTGCATTCCCGCTGCGGTCATCCGTCAGCTCGCCGCAATACCGGCGCAGTCGGCGGATCCGGAGTAGTTCTTTGTTAGTGTTGTTGTGTAAAAGAAGCCCGCGGCTTGGGAGGAATTCCGGCTGCGGGCTTCGGCATTTTTACGGGCAAGCTCCCGGGGCGGTGAGGACTGGGGGGAACGTGCGCGGCACGATCTGGGACCGCGAAATCGGCCGCGCCAAGGTCGAGCTGGGCACCTGGTCGCTCGGGCCCAACCTGGGCCTGGTCAGGATTTCGTGGTGAGAGGCGCGCTGCGGCGGATCACTCGCCATTGAAGCGTTGTTTCTCCGCGTCGCGATCAAGGAAAGGCACGCCGTCGGTCAGCCATGCGGGCGCGAGGGCACCGCGCAGGTAGTGGTCGAAATACTGCCACATGCGCCGGCTGTAATCCCGGCGGTTGGCCTCCCGGTCGAGGCCGTGGCCCTCGTTGCGATAGTTGATCAGCCACGCCGGTTTGGCGTGACGGCGCAGGGCGAGGAAAAGCTCCACGCCCTGGCTGAAAGGCACGGCACCGTCGAGGTCGTTGTGCATGATCAGCAGCGGGGCGGCGGCGTTGTGCGCATGAAAGACCGGTGAGTTTTCCAGGTAGAGTTCCGGCGCCGCGGTGAGCGGTTGGCCGATGCGGCTTTGCGATTGTTCGTATTGAAAGAGCCGCGGCTGGCCGGAGGTGGCGCGGATGCCGGCGTAGGCGCTGGTCATGTTACCCACCGGCGAGCCGGCGGCGGCGGCGGCGAACCGGTTGCTGTGCGTGATCAGGTAGGCGGCGGTGTAGCCGCCCCACGACGAGCCTTGGAAGCCGATCGCGTTTTCATCCACGAACCCGCGGGCGATGATGGCGTCGAGCGCGGCATGCACGCAGTCGAGTGCGCTGGGCCCGGGATGTCCCACGTTGTAGGCGAGATCGGCCAACATCACGATGTAGCCGTTGCTGGCGTAGACGGGGAAGGAGATGTTGGAACCCGGCGCAGGGACAAAGAACTGGTGGATGATGCGCGAGAGCCGTTCGTAGGTGTAGACGATGAGCGGATATTTTTTGGCCGGGTCGAAATCTGCGGGCAGGTAAACGCAGGCCTGGAGAGCTACACCGGCGGAGTTGGTGTAATCGATCAGTTCGGCGCGGCCCCACTTGAACGGCGCGAGTTGCGCCTGGCCGTCGGTGATGCGGCGGGGGGCGGCGAGATTTTCATCGGTCAGCCACACGTCGGGAAACTGGTCGAAACGCGAGACGGTCAGCAGCAGGCGGTCCGCCGCGAGGGCGCGGCCGACGTAGTTGTGGCTGGCCTCGCCCCACAACAGGGTTTCCGGCGCCGCGGTGCCGGCGGA
Organism: Opitutaceae bacterium; assembly: GCA_019455245.1. Taxonomy (GTDB): domain Bacteria; phylum Verrucomicrobiota; class Verrucomicrobiia; order Opitutales; family Opitutaceae; genus Cephaloticoccus. Next base: position 197,883 of record JACFMR010000002.1, on the reverse strand, counting down.
GAAACGCAGAAAACCGGTGGAGCGCGTGCGCTCGTCTTCGGCCCGCACGATCATCGTGTCGCCCAACGCAACGCCGCGGCGCGGGTCGTCTTCCTCGCGCGGCGAGAAATCCTGCCGGCGCAAAACCAACCGATGCGCCCGGCCGTGACCGGCGGTGAGGTTTTGTGGCGCCCGGCCGTCGGGGAAAACGCGCCAGAGATCGTAGCGGTCGTATACGAGGCAGGACGCGCTGTCCTCCACCCAACCGGCCCAGCCATAGGCCGGCGCGGGCTCGGGTTGATCGTGGTCCTCGTTGTAGAACGGGACCGGCAGACCGGCGGTCAGCGGCCGGCCGGTGCCACGGTCGAGATCGAGCACGTGCCAGTGCTTGTCCGCGTAATACGCCGCCCACTTGCCGTCCGGAGAAAGCTGCAGGGAAACATCACCTTCATCGCCGCTGCTGCCGCGCAGCTTGGTAAGCACTTGGCGGCGCTCGCCCGTGGTCAGGTCCAGCAGGTGAACATCGCCGTAGGTGCCGTCGAAATCGCGCAGGCGGTAATAGGGCCGGTGATCAATCGCGAGCGCGCGCGTGCCGTCGTCGGTGATGAGCACGTCCGGGATCTCCGGCGTGCCGATCTGCACGTAGCGGCGCGAGGCGAGATCGATCATGCCCCGGTAGGACTCCTCGCGGTCGAGTTTGGCGCGCACCTCCTGGCGCGGTTGAATGAGATCGTCCTGCCAGCTCCAAATGTCGGCGTTCACCCGGTCCTCCGGGTCCTTGGGCGGATCAAACTTGGGTCGCACCGGGGCGACGCCGAGCAGGAGCCGGCGGCCGTCATGGGTGAAAGCCAGTGAGGCCTTGTCGCTCACGAGCATGCCTGAAGGGACGCCGGCGGTGGTTTGGTCGACGAGGATCGACGCGTTGGTTTCGTGCCGCCGCCACCATTCAATCCGTCGGATGGGGACGGTGGGATCGGCGACATCCTCGCACAGGAAGGCGAGCTGGGTTTGTTCGCGGTCCCAGGTGAGTTTCTTGATGGATTTGGGTCCGGTGTACAGGGTCAGCGCCGGAGTGTCGGCCACCGGGTCGAGGGCAAAGAGCGCGGCCGGCGCGTCCGCCACGGCGGCAATCGCGTAAACGAGGGTGCGCCCGTCGCGGGCCAGCGTGTACTCGGTGGTGTGGGCGAAGTCGTGGCGGGTTTTTGCCGCCAGGTCGTGCAGCACGAGGATGTCGCCCAAGGGCGCGGATTTTTCAGCGTCTTCTTCCTCACCGTTGTTGCCGGCGGGGTCGGTTTTGGTTTCCGCCACCAGATACGCGATGATCGCGGGGCCGCGCGCCGGCACCTGCACGGATTTTACGCGCTCCACCACCGTCGTTTCGCCGGTGGCCAGATTGAGGATGACGAGCGGACGCAGCGGTTTTTCCGCGCCGGGGGGTTCCCGGGCGGCGGCCTGTGCGGCGGCGGCAGGCAGGGCGTGAACCACCAGAAACCGGCTGTCGCCGGTGAAGCTGACCGTGGCGCGGGTCGGCGTCGGTCGTTTTTCGTCAGGCGAGGTGGCGCGGGGAAACGGCAGGGGTGGCGTGGCGCCAACCGGGGCGCGCCAGACGCGGCGGTCATCGAGATGCCGGACGACCACCTCACCGTCGCCTTCCTGCGGCAGCTCAATTGTGGCCAGCCATTGGCCGTCGCGTGAAAGTGTCGGGCTCAGGATTTCCCGGAAGAGGTCGGCATCCGCGTAGGTCAGCGATCTGGGCGCCGAAACCGCGGGAGCGGCTGCGGCAAACCCGAGCAGCAGGATCGTGATGACGAGGCGGGAAAACAGCGCGCGCATGGCGCGGCCATCAAGCCCGCGGAAATCAAGCGCCGCAAGGCGGAAGCCGTTTGGTGCGGCCATCCGGCAGCACCTGCGGCAAGGCCGACAAAATATGCGGCGTGACGGCGGTTGATTTGGTTTCGTCGGCGCGGTTGCATGGGCGCATTCCCAACATGACCAAGCGTGAGATCATCCGGTTGGTGCTGGACGGCGAAACGCCGCCCTACGTGCCGTGGAACTTTGGCTTCACGGTCGAGGCTTTGGCCAAACTGCAGGCGCACTACGGCGCCACCGATTTGGAACCGTTCTTCCGGAACCACCTCGTCGGGCTGGGGGCGAGCGGCAGCCTGTTTGAGGACGCGGGGCCCGACCTCGTGCGCGATGCGTTCGGCGTGGTCTGGGACCGGAGCGTGGACCGCGACATCGGGGTGGTGAAGGACTACCTGCTGCCCGAGCCGACGCTGCGCGATTACACGTTTCCCGAGGTACGCGATCCGCGGGTGTTTGATCCGATACCCGCAAAAATCGCGCGGTACGCCGACTGCTGGCGGGTGTTCGAGGTGGGTTTCTCGCTCTACGAACGCGCGTGGACGCTGCGGGGCATGGAAAACCTGATGATGGATTTTTACGACCATCCCGGGTTCGTGCACGAGCTGTTCAACGCCATCGCGGACTTCAACCTCGCGCAGATTGCGGAGGCGCTGAAATACGACATCGACGCCGTGTATTTCGGCGACGACTGGGGACAGCAGCACGGCCTGCAGATGTCGCCGCGACACTGGCGCGAGTTCATCTACCCCGTGTTGCAACGCATGTATGGGTTCTGCCACGAGCACGGGAAAAAGGTGATGATTCACTCCTGCGGCGATGTGGACGAACTGTTCGACGACCTGGTGGCGGCGGGGGTGAACTGCTTCAATCCCTTTCAGCCCGAGGTGATGGACGTGTTTGCGCTGATGCCGCGGTTTCGCGGTCGGCTGACGTTTCTCGGCGGCCTGTCCACGCAACGCACGCTGCCTTTCGGCTCGGTGGATGACGTGCGGCGCGAGACGCGCCGGCTGCTGGCGGCGGGGAAAAACGGCAGCTACATCTTCGCCCCGGCGCATGCGGTCGAGGGCGACGTGCCGCTCGAAAACATGCTGGCCTTCATCGAGGAAGTGCAGGCCCAGCCGGGCGCACCGGGCTGAGCGGCGGTGAAACCAAAGGTGGAGCGCGTTGGCCTCACCGCGCAGTAGAAATTACGCCGGCCACGGGAATCAGGCGGCCGGTTGCATTTCGCGAATGAAGGACTCGGCCTCGCGGATGGATTTTTCCATGTCGCGGATGAGCGCGGCGATGTCGGCCTGCAGGTTGCGGCTGGTGAGGTCGAGCGAGCGCAGGGCCTGCGCGTTGAGGTTGTGCTTCAGGAAGAGCACCTGGTCGCGGAAGGTCACGAGGATGGGTTCCATGCGGGCGGCGGCGGAACGCATCGCCGTCATCAGCTGGCCGTAGCGCACGCGGGTGTTGGCCAGTTGTTGCTGGCTCTGCGCCCGCAGGGTGTCGCTGCTGTATTGGACGAGTTCATTGCCCCATTCGTCGAAGAGCGCAGCGGCCACGTCGTCGATCGCGGCGATCTGCTCGTGCACGGCCTTGGCCCGCGCCTCGCAACGCTGCAGCTCGTCGTTGAGCCGCTCATATTTCTGTTTGAGTTCGCCGCCGTCGATTCTGGCGACGGCCAGAAACTGCTCGAGGGTGGAGGCGAACTGCTCCTTGGCCTCCTCCTGTGCGGTCTGGGCTTTCTCCACGCGGTTCACGAGGATGTCGCGCTTGGCGTAGCCCATTTTTTCCATCGTGCCGTAGTAAACGGAGGAGCAGCCCGCGAGCAGGGCGAACAGGCCGGCGAAGAGGAGCCGTGAGGTCGGGTTCATGGGCGCAGCTTGCACCGGTTGGCGGGCGGTCGCAAGCCGCGGTGGCGATGGCGGCTCAACCGTCCGTTTGCTCGACGCTGGCCAGCAGGGCGCGCGCGGCGGCGGCATCCTCGTCGGCGACCTGCACCTTGATGCCCGGGCTGATTATCAGCGGGGCGAGGTTCTGCGAGGTGAACTCGTCGGGCAGGATCGCCTCGATGCCGTTGCTTTCGAGCAGCGATTTGAGCAGCTGGGCCTCGTCCACGGTGTTGCATTTGGCGATGGTCGTCATGACCGGAAATTACAGCCATATGCGGCGGAAAGCCAGCCGGTCCGGCGCAATCCGGTGGCGTGGCATTCAGCGCACCCGGGCGCAAACGATGCAATCGCGCGGCTCCGGGCCGAGGTTCGGCGCGATATGCCAGCGCCGCAGGATGCCTTCGCGTACCATGCCGGCTTTTTCCATCACGCGGGCCGAGGCGGGGTTGTCCACGTCGCAGAACGCCCAGGCGCGATAGATCTCCGGTTGGGCGTCGGTCCAATCCAGCAGGGCGCGCAGGGCCTCGGTCATGTAACCGCGGCCCCAGTGCGCACGGCCGAGCACGTAGCCGAATAGAGCGCGGTTGCCTTCAAGTGTCACCCCGATCGAACCGACGGGCACGTCCGTGCCCTTGAGGCACAGCATCCAGGCATACAGGCCGCCGGCCTTGCTCCAATCTTCCGCCCGGGCCTGCAAATACTCCGCCAGCGGCGCGATCTCGGTGTAGGGCTTCCATGTCAGGTAGCGCGTGGCCTCCGGATCGCTGGCATACGCGGTGAAAACCGTTGTCGCGTCCTCGCGGCGGGGTTTGCGGGCGGTCAGCCGCGCGGTGGCAAAGGTCTCGGGCGGCATTAGCATGGCATCAGCCCACCGTCGCCCACGCCTGCGAACGCATCGATTCACCAATGGCGTGCAGCATGCGCTGGGCGCGCAAACCGTCGGCGAAGGTGGGATATTCCGCCTCCGGCTCGCCCCGGATGGCGCGCACGATGCCGCCGGGGGTCACGGGCTTGGCCCCGCGCATGAATTCGGTGGGCAGCGCCTGTTTGGGCAGGTCGGTTTGCCAGGTGGCGTAGCGCGTGAGTGTGGGGCCGGCGCGCAGCCAGAGGTCGTCCGGCGAATCCGACAGCACCGCCAGGGTGCCGCTTTCGCCGGAGAGTTCGATGCGGAAGAAATTGCCGTAACCGGGCGCGACCTGCGAGGTCTCGAAGGTCGCGATGATCCCGCCGGTCAGTTCGCTGAGCCACGCGGCGTTGGTGTCGGTGGTGAGGCGCTGCGGATGGCCCGCGGCATCGGGTTTTTCCGCGATGAGCGTCTGCGCCAGTCCGACGACACGTTGGTAATCGAGGCCGGTGATGAAGCTCACGCCGTCGAGCATGTGCACGCCAAGATCGCCGAGTGCGCCAAAACCGGCGAGGGCAAGGTCGTTGCGCCACGAGTAGGGCTGGGCCGGGGCGCCGAGGAAGCTCTGCAGGTAAACGCAGTTGACGCGCAGCAGCCGGCCGAGATCGCCGCGGGCGACGAGTTCACGGGCGAAGCGGAACGAGCGGAGGTTGCGATACGAAAAGTTGATGCCGCCGTGTTTTCCGGCCCGGGCGCGGGCGGCCTCCATGGCCCCGGCTTCGGCGAGGGTCATGGCCATGGGTTTTTCACAGGCGACGTGCGCGCCGTGCGCGAAGGCGAGTTGCGCGAGTTCGGCGTGGTATTTGTTGGGCGTGCAGATCGAGACGAGGTCGGGCCGGGTCTCGCGCAGCAGTTTGGCCGGATCGGAGAATTTCGGCGCGTGACCGTAGCCCTCGGGCAGGCGCCATTGGGCGGGAGCGGCGGGATCGCTGATGCCGACGACCTCGACCCCCAGCTGGGTGGCGATGGCGTTGAGGTGCACGGCGGAGATGCCGCCCGCGCCGATGACGGCGTAACGCAGGGTGGATTGGGACATGAAATCAGGCCCCGGATTCAGGGCAGCACGATCTGATCGCGCACCTGCTCCGCCCAAGCGGACAGGGTCTGGATCTCGGCGTCGGTCAACCGGGCGTCGGCGTGCGTGAGCTTGTAGGAGGCGAGGGGCATCTCCTTTTCCCGGACCACTTCAATGACCTCGTCGAGTTTGTGCTCCTGGCGCTTCAGGCTGTAGGCGCCGAAGGCGGAGAAATTGAGGTGCTCCTTGCCCTCCTTGATGTGTTGGGCGAGCCACCAGCCGACCGGCTGGATCTCCGCATACCAGGGATAGCGTGTATGGTCGGAATGGCAGTCGTAGCAGGCGCGCTGCAGCACGTTGCGCACCTCCGCGGGCGGCTGGTGCATGACGATCAGGTCCTGCGGGCCCGGGATTGCGGCCGAGAGGTTTTTTTCCGGCCGGAAAAACTGGATCAACACCAACGCGGCGACAACGGCGTAAAATGCGATTTTCATGGGCAGGGTCAGTATTAACAAACCCGCGCCCGTGGCAAGCTTGCCGCCGGCGGACTTGCCCTGCGTCCTGCGCCGGGCAAGCTGATCGGCCCATGGACCCCGAACCCCCGGCGGCCGGTTGTCTGGCCTGCGGCGCCTGTTGTTTTTCGCGCTCGCCGACCTTTGTGCGGGTCACGGGTGAGGATTGGGCGAAGCTCGGCCGGGAGGCGGAGCGGATGGCACATTTCATCGGGCACCGCGCTTACCTGCGGATGACCGACGGGCATTGCGCGGCGCTGGAAATCCGGGCGGGCGAAGGAGGAAATCGGGAGTATTTTTGCACGATCTACGCACGGCGGCCCGGCATCTGCCGTGAACTGGAGCGGGGTTCGCCGCAGTGCCGGGCCGAACTCGTGCAGAAGCAGGACCGCCCAGCAGCCGGGCGAATGTTGGCATAAGTTCATCTTCTCCTTGGCGACCGGTGATGAGGTGCTATGTTCGTCCCCTGCACTCCATGCCTGCCAAATCATCCCAATCCCCCTCGACCACCCCTTCCTTGCGACCCTTGGAAAAAATCATGGCCGCCAACCGCGGTGAGATCGCGGTGCGCATCTTTCGCGCCGGCACCGAGCTGGGCCTGCGCACCGTGGCGGTTTACGCCGAGGAGGACCGGTTTTGCATCCACCGCTACAAGGCCGACGAGGCGTATCAGGTGGGGCACAACAAGGGTCCGGTCGCGGCCTATCTCGACATCCCCGGCATCATCGGCATCGCGCGGGAAAAAGGCGTGCAGGCGATCCATCCCGGCTACGGTTTTCTTTCCGAAAACGCGGAGTTTGCCCGCGCCTGTCGTGATGCCGGCATCATTTTTGTCGGTCCGAGCCCCGAGCTGTTGGAGATGATGGGCGACAAAACCGCCGCCCGAGCGCTCGCGAAAAAAATCAACGTCCCCGTGCTGCCCGGCACCGAGGAACCCGTCACCGACCGCGCCAAGGCGATGAAGATCGCGCAGGAGATCGGTTTCCCGCTCATCATCAAGGCGGCCTTTGGCGGCGGCGGCCGCGGCATGCGCGTCGTGCCCAAGGCGGCCGATCTCGCGTCGTTGCTCGACGAGGCGCAGGCCGAGGCCGAGCGCGCATTTGGCAACCCCGCGGTTTTCCTCGAGAAATACATCCCGCGAGCCAAACACATCGAGGTGCAGATCCTCGGCGACCGGCACGGCAACGTCATCCACCTGCACGAGCGCGACTGTTCCGTGCAGCGCCGCCACCAGAAGGTCATCGAGGTGGCCCCCAGCTACGGCCTGCCGCCCGAGATCGTCGCCGAGCTGTGCGAGGCCGCCGCGCGCATCGCGCGTGAGATCCGTTACGACAACGCCGGCACCATCGAGTTTCTTTACGACCTCGACCGCCACGAGTGGTTCTTCATCGAGATGAACCCCCGCATCCAGGTCGAGCACACCGTCACCGAAGTCGTCACCGGCCTCGACCTGGTGCGCGCGCAGATCCTGATCGCGCAGGGCCATTCGCTGCACTCGCCGGAGGTGGGCATGCCGCAGCAGGCCGACGTGCCCTGCAACGGCTACGCCATCCAGTGCCGCATCACCACGGAGGATCCGGAAAACAAGTTCATCCCCGACTACGGCCGCATCCTCGCCTACCGCTCGCCCGGCGGCTTCGGCGTGCGGCTCGACGGCGGCATGGGCTACGCCGGCGCGGTCATCACGCCGTTCTACGACTCGATGCTCGTGAAGGTCATCACCAGCGCACAGAGCTACGAGATCGCCCTCAACCGCGCGCACCGCGTGCTCAGCGAGTTCCGCATCCGCGGGGTGAAGACCAACATCCCCTTCCTCGAAAACGTCATCGCGCATCCGCTCTTCCGCAACGGCCGCGCCACCACCACGCTCATCGACACGTCGCCCGACCTGTTTCGGTTCAAGCCCCGCCGCGACCGCGCCACCAAGCTCCTCGGCTTCCTCGGCAACGTCATCGTCAACGGCAACCCGCACGCCAAGGGCTACCGGCCTGAAAAGTCCCTGCCCGCCGTGCTGCCACCGAGCGTGGACGACCGCAGCACCCCGCCGGACGGCACCCGCCAGCTGCTGCTCAAGCTCGGGGCGAAGAAATTCGCCGAATGGACGCTCAAGCAGAAGCGCCTCCTCATCACCGACACGACCTTCCGCGACGCCCACCAGTCGCTCATGGCCACGCGCGTGCGCAGCTACGACATGCTGGCCTGCGCGGGGCACCTTGCGCGCCGCGCACCGCAACTCTTCTCGCTCGAAATGTGGGGCGGCGCCACGTTCGACACCGCCATGCGTTTCCTCAACGAGGATCCGTGGGCCCGCCTGCGCGACCTGCGCACCCGCGTACCTAACATCTGTTTCCAGATGCTCTTCCGCGGCTCGAACGCCGTCGGCTATTCCAATTACCCGGACTCCGTGGTCGCCGGCTTCGTGAAGCACTCCGCCGCCGCCGGCATGGATATCTTCCGCATTTTCGACTCGCTCAACTACCTGCCCAACCTGCGCGTCGCGATGGAGGCCGTGCAGGACACCCATGCGATTTGCGAGGGCACGCTCTGCTACGCCGGCGACATCCTTGACGGGAAACGCGACAAGTTCTCGCTCAAGTATTACGTCCGTATGGCGAAGGAGCTGGAGAAGATGGGGGCGCACATGATCGCCATCAAGGACATGGCGGGCCTCTGCCGGCCCTACGCCGCGCACAAGCTCGTCAAGACCCTCAAGCAGGAGGTCGGCGTGCCGATCCACTTTCACACGCACGACACCAGTGGCATTAACGCCAGCTCCGTGCTGCAGGCCGGCGCTGCGGGCGTCGATGTGGTCGATCTCGCCATCGCCTCGATGTCGGGCAGCACCGCGCAGCCCAATCTCAACTCCATCGTCGCCTCGCTCCAGCACACGCCCCGCGACACCGGTCTCGATCTCGCCGCGCTCGACGCCTACTCCGACTACTGGGAGCAGGTGCGCACCTATTACGCGCCCTTCGACACCGCGCCCAAGACCGGCAGCGCCGAGGTCTACCTGCACGAGATGCCCGGCGGCCAGTTCACCAACCTCAAGGAGCAGGCCGCCTCGATGGGCGTCTCCCACCGCTGGCCCGAAATCGCCCGCACTTACGCCGAGGTCAACCAACTCTTCGGTGACATCGTGAAGGTCACGCCGTCCTCCAAGGTCGTCGGCGACATGGCGCTGTTCCTCTTCTCGCGCGGCATCAAGCCCGCCGATGTCGTCAACCTGCCGCCGGGCGAGACGCCCTTCCCCGAGAGCGTCATCGACATGCTCACCGGCGGCCTCGGCTGGCCCGAAGGCGGCTGGCCCGTCGATGTCTGGCGCGCCGTGCTCGGCGAGGAGAAGTTCAAGGCCGCGCAAAAGAAATACCGCGCCGCCCTCGTGGCCGAGCAGAAGCGCGCCGCCCAGAAGTCCACCCGGCGCAAGACCGTCAGCTCCGCCGAGCTCGCCGAATTCCGCGCCGCCCTGGCCGAGAAACTCCGCCACGAGCCCAGCGACGACGAGCTGTATTCGCACCTCATGTATCCGCAGGTCTTCGCCGATTTTGTGAAGCACCGGCGCGAATACGGGGATGTCAGCGTGCTGCCCACCCCGGCGTTCTTCTACGGCCTGCAGCTGCGCGAGGAAATCTCCGTCGAGATCGAGGAGGGCAAGGTGCTCATTATCCGTCTCATCAGCGTGAGCGAGCCCGACAAGGACGGCCGCCGCATGGTGAACTACGAACTCAACGGCATGGCCCGCGAGGTTTTCATCACCGACAAGACCATCGCGCCGCAGGCCAAGACCCGGCCCAAGGCCGACCTGGCCGATCCCTTGCAGGTCGCCGCGCCCATCCCCGGCCTCATCGCCACGCTCTCGATTTCGGTCGGCGCCAAGGTGGCGAAGGGCGACCGGCTCTTCATGATGGAGGCGATGAAGATGCAGACCTCGGTTTACACCCCCGAGGACGGTGTCGTGGCCGAACTCCACGCCGCCGTCGGCGACACCGTCGAGGCCAAGGACCTGATCGTGAAGCTGCGCAAGCCGGAGTGAAACGGATCAGGCCGGTCATCATCCCAGCCCAAGGCATGAGTGATTTTTCAGGATAATGGTGGCCGGCATCTGTCGCAGTCGGGCTCCGATTTCGGCAACGGAGCCAACCGCCGACCGTGTGCCGGCGTGCGGGGCCACGACGGTTTCGCCCTGTGGATAGTCGAAGACTGACGCGTTACGCATGTTCAGGGAACTTCTCAGTGCGGTTGCGGCGATCCTGACGTTTGCCATTTTTGTGCCCTACATCCGTTCGATCCGGAGCGGGCGGACCAGGCCGCACGTGTTCTCGTGGATGATCTGGGGATTGGGCACGGTGATCGTGTTTTTCGCCCAACTCGCCGGGCACGGCGGTATCGGCGCGTGGCCGATTGGGCTCTCGGGCTTGATCACGCTGTATGTTGCGTGGCTGGCGCATCACCATCGTGGTGACGCATCTGTCACCGGGATGGATTGGGTGTTTCTGTTGCTGGCGCTGGCGGCCTTGCCTTGCTGGTTCTTCACCGCCGATCCGCTTTGGGCGGTGGTCGTTTTGACTACGAGCGATTTGCTCGGCTTTGGGCCGACTTTCCGTTCGGCTTGGCACAAACCGCATGAGGAACGCACGGGCTTTTACGCCCTCGCCACATTGCGCAACCTGCTCGTGATTCTTGCGCTCGAACACCACTCGCTCACCACGGTGCTGTTTCCCGCGGCGGTCGGTATGGGCTGCCTTGTGCTCGTGCTCCTGATTGCCCGGCGGCGCTCGGCGGTGGCGAAAACGACCGGCTCCGTCAGGCGATGACCCCGGCGTGTGCAGCCCCAAGCCGGAGCGTCTGGCGCGCGAGGCTGATCCCGCCATGCGCGAATTGATTGCGCGAGCGCTGGGACAATACCACGTCCGCGCAGGATGCAGACGACCGGACTGCCGGTTTGACACCGCTGTCAGACGCTGTTGACTGACAGGCATGAAAACCACCATCCGGGCCTTTCAGCGGGAGTTTCCGCGTATGCGCAAGCTGGCCGCCGCCGGCAAGACGGTGATCATCGAGGCCGAGGGGCAGACCTTTGAGTTTCGCGCCCGCGCCGCGAACCCCAGCCTCTTGGGCTGCATGAAAGGGCGGACGAACGCAGATCGCTTGAAACCGGGACCGATCATTCCCTTGGAGGAATGGGGTGACTTGGCCAAGTGAGATACCTGCTTGATACCCACGCGGTGCTCTGGAGTGCGTCGGATTCAATCCGGCTGTCTGCGACGGTTCGCCGTTTGCTGAAGGAACGGCCTCCGGCAGACTTTGGGGTCGCAGCCATTACCCTGCTGGAAATTGCCCGGCTCGGACGGGCTGGCGAGGTGGATTTGAAACCCGATCCGTCCGCGTGGCTGGAAGACCTGCCCCAGCGATACACGATTCTGCCTTTCACCCCCGCTATCGCTTGGCGCACCGTCAACTTGGATTGGTCGCACAAGGATCCGGCGGACCGGCTCATCTGCGCCACGGCCTTGGAGCATAAACTCACCCTGATCACGCAGGACCGTGAAATCATCCGCTGGGGCGGAGTCCCCGTTTTGTGGTGAGCGCGGGGCAATTGAAAGTAACCTATTAGGTTACTTTCAGCTTTCGTGGTGAGGATTTGAAAAACGGTGCGGCGGGCGGCGGGGAAAGCGGGTTGCCGCTGGCAAATTGCACGCGATGGCCCAAGGTGACGCATGGTTGATTTTTCCATGCTTGATCTGGTCCCGGTGTGCGAAGACGGCACGCCGACGGAGGCGTTGCAGCATTCGCTGGAGGCCGTGCGGCTGGCGGAGCAGCTGGGCTACCGGCGCTACTGGGTGGCGGAGCATCACAACCTGCCGGGTATCGCGAGCGCGGCCACGGCGGTCGTCATCGGTCACCTCGCCGCGGGCACGAAAACCATTCGCGTGGGCTCGGGCGGCATCATGCTGCCCAACCATGCGCCGCTGATCATCGCCGAGCAATTTGGCACGCTGGCCGCGCTGTTTCCCGGCCGTATCGATCTCGGGCTCGGTCGTGCCCCGGGCACGGATCAGGTCACGGCCCGCGCGCTGCGCCGCGGACTGGCGGACAGCGCCGACACGTTTCCGCAGGATGTGGTGGAGTTGCGGAATTACTTCCGCGCCACCCGGCCGGGCCAGGCGGTGCAGGCCGTGCCGGGCGCGGGGCGAGACGTGCCGATTTGGTTGCTGGGCTCGAGTTTGTTCAGTGCGCGGCTCGCGGCGCGTCTGGGACTGCCCTTTGCGTTTGCCTCGCACTTTGCACCCGACCTACTGGGCGAGGCGTTGGATTTGTATCGCGGGGAGTTTAGGCCGTCACTTGCGCATGAACGGCCCTGTGCGATGGCGGCCATCGGCGTGTATGCGGCCGACAGCGACCGCGAGGCGCAACGGCTGTTCACATCGCAGCAGCAGGCGTTTCTCCACCTGCGGCGCGGCGCGCCCGGGCTGTTGCCGCCGCCGGTGGATGATATAAGCGAAATCTGGTCGCCGGCAGAGGCGGAGATGATCGGCCGGGCGTTCAGCGAATCCGTGGTGGGATCGCCGGAAACCGTCAGGCGCGGCATCACGGATTTTCTGCGCCGCACGCAGGTGGACGAACTGATGATCACCGCGGCGATATACGATCAGGCCGCGCGGTTGCGCTCCCTTGAGCTGGTGGCCCAGGTGCGGGATTCGTTGCGGTCGTGATGGTGACCGGTGTCAAACGCGGCCGCCGCGCAGGTAGCGGATGACGTCGGCCGCGCTGTAGCGTTCCTCGCCGTCGCGCACCAGCCGCGCGAGGTCGGTGACCTCGTTGCCCGCGGTGACGATCGCCGGTTCCGCCGTGCCATGACGCAATTGTCCGAGTTCCACGGTGGCCATAAGCCCGTTGCACAGGCAGGCCCGGCCGACGGTATCGGCCAGTTCGCCGCCTTTGCGCAGGTAGGCTTCGACCGGCTCGGCGGCGCAGCGGTAGCCGATACTGCCGTCGGCCTGCCGGTAGGGTTGCCGCAGATAGCCGAGATCGCAGACGCGCTCCCGCGCCGCATAGACGGCGGGATCGGCCACGGTGCCGGGGAGCGTCGCGACCTTGAACGGAAAACCCGTGGGTGAGGCGGCGGGATCGGTGAACACGTTGGCCGTGCCGGCGCGGCTGGCCCGGATCATGCGGCGCTTGAGCTCGGGCTCGACGCCGGATTCATCGCAAAACGCGAACGCCGTGCCGACTTGGATGCCCGTGGCGCCCAACTCCAGCGCCGCGGCGAGCCGCTCCGGCCGGGCCTGGCCACCGGCCAGCCAGAAGGGCCGGCCGATCTCGCGAATCTTGGCCAGCTCGGGCACATCGCGCGGACCGTAAACGGGTTCGCCGCGCGCATTCAGTTGCAGCGGGCCGCGCGGCGGGGCGTTGTGTCCGCCGGCGACTTCGCCCTCGACGATGAAGCCGTCCACCTGGCCGTTGGATTTTTTGGCCAGGGTCAGCGCGAGGGTGGCGGAGGCGACGATGGCGAGAAACAGCGGTCGCGTCAGCCGCGGTGCGCTGCCGCCGAAGAAGGCCGCCGGATCAAGCCGCATACTGTGCTCCTCGCCGGGTTGCGCGCCGGCGACATCGATTTTTTGCTCCGCGGGTTCGCCGGCGGCGAAGCGGTCGAGCACGCCCGGGATGGAACGCGGAATACCCGCGCCCATCAGCACGTAGTCCACACCGGCGAGCATGGCGCCATACAGGGAGGCGAGCGTCGGCAGCTGGATTTTTTCGAGCAGATTGATCCCGACCACGCCCTCGTGGCCGGACTTGGCGAGATAGACCTCGGTGAAATTGGCCGCGATGGTGAGCTCGGTCAGCGCCGGCCCCGGCTCCAGCGTGGGCATGGGCACGCCGTTGAACGGCGCCGTGGCGGATTTGCCGCCCGGCACATAATAACGCGCGAGCAGGCGCTCGACCACCGCGGGGATCGGAAAGTGCGCGAGCGCGCGGCGCATGGCGCCATCGGCATCGCCGGATTGCAGGCGCCGGGCCAACACGCTGGCCAGGGCCGTGCCCGAAACGACGCCAAGCGCGCCCAAACGCGACACGGCGTTGGCGAGTTTCCAGTTGGAAACCGCGACGCCCATGCCGCCCTGAATGATAACCGGATGTGACATAAAAGTGATGGATTCGAGATTGCGACCGGTGCAGCCACGGCCGGTCGCAGCAGCGGAAATTTCCGGGCCAAACACCCCATGGCGACACCACCCCGGTGCGGGTGGCGGGCGGTTCAATATCCGATGAGCCCCGGTACCCTGCGCCCATGCGGGCGCCTGAGGAAGTCCTATGCCGGTCAATTCGTGCGGTATAAGCAGGCGTGTGCGGGCCCAGCAATATTTGCGCTGCTGCCCGGGGCCCAAACCTGCTAGGGGTGGAAGCTGCGTATGAACTGGTTGCAAACATTGTTCGCGGAGGAATCGGTGGCGCGCACGGTCATCCTGCTGGGGGTGGCCGGGGCGGCGGGCTCGGCGCTGGGGCGCATCCGCGTATGCGGGGTCAGCCTCGGGGTGGGCGGCGTATTGTTCGCGGGCCTGCTGCTGGGGCATTTCAGGCTGACGGTGGATCCGCAGGTGCTGGAGTTTGTGCGCGAGTTCGGGCTCATCCTTTTCGTTTACACGCTGGGCCTGCAGATCGGGCCGGGGTTTTTCGGTTCGTTGCGTGCGCGCGGTCTGGTGCTCAACGCGTTTGCCGCCGCCATCGTTTTGCTGGGGGCGGCCGTGGCGGTGGCGTGGATCACGGCGGGTTGGGTCGATCTGCCGGCCGGCGTCGGCCTGCTGGCCGGTGCGACCACCAACACGCCGAGCCTGGCGGCGGCGCAGCAGGCGTTCAAACAGGTGGGAATTTTTGAGGAGGGTGCGGTGGTGCAGGGCCTGGCCTACGCGGTGGCGTATCCCTTCGGCATCATCGGCATCATCCTCTCCATCGTGCTGGTGCGGGTGGTGTTCCGCGTGAATGTGCCGGCGGAGGTCGCCGCGGCCGAGGCCGCGCACGCCCCTGACCGGCCCAAACCCGCCACGCGCAACTTCGAGGTGCGCAACGCCAATCTCGTCGGCCGGCCGCTGGGCCGTGTGCCGGGGCTCAGCGCTTCCGGCGTGGTGGTCTCGCGGCTGTTGCGCGGCGGCAAGGTAGAGGTGGCGCGGCCCGACACGCCGTTGCAACTCGGCGACATCCTGCACGCGGTCGGCCCGGAGGAGGCGTTGGATGAATTGCGCGTCGTCGTGGGCGCGGAGGCCGGCGTGGACCTGAAAACCCTGCCGGGCGATGTGACCAACCGCCGGCTCATCGTGACGCGCAGCGAGGTCTTCGGCCAGCAGCTCGCCGAGGTGCGCGCCTTGCGCGAACACAACGTCGTGGTGACGCGCGTCACGCGCGGCGGCATCGAGTTCACCCCCATCCCGGGCATCCGCCTGCAATTCGGCGATGTGTTGATGGTGGTGGGCGAGCCACCGCAGATCGACATCGTAGCGGCGACCCTGGGCAACTCAAACAAGGCGCTCAACTCGCCGCAGCCGATCCCGTTTTTTCTCGGCATCGCGCTGGGTGTGCTCGTCGGCGCGATTCCCCTTGCCGTGCCCGGATTGCCGGCGGCGGTGACGCTGGGCCTGGCGGGCGGTCCGCTGGTGGTGGCGATATTGTTGTCGCGCGTTGCGAACACCGGACCGCTGGTCTGGTATCTGCCGACCAACGCCAACCACATGCTGCGCGAGGTGGGCATCACGCTCTTCCTGGCGGCGGTCGGCCTGAAATCCGGCGAAAAGGTCGTGGAAATCCTGCTCGGCGCCCAGGGCCTGCAATGGTTGCTTTTCGGCGCGGTGATCACCGCCGTGCCCCTGTTGATCGTGGGCCTGATCGCGCGCTGGCGGAAAAAACTCAACTACGCCGAACTCAGCGGCCTGTTGGCCGGCAGCATGACCGATCCGCCCGCGCTGGCCTTCGCACAACAGACCACCGGCAGCGATGCTCCCGCCGTGGCCTATGCCACCGTTTACCCCTTGGTCATGCTGCTGCGGGTCTTCACCGCGCAGTTCATCGTCTTCCTCCTCTACCGCGCCGCAGGCGGCTGAAAAATCCCCATACCATCGAATATCAATAACATCCCCAACAGGAGCTAACAGCAAAGTGTCACGTATTACGTGACACTTTTGTTTTCGCCGCTTTTTTTGAAGCCGATCTTTTTGGGGGCGATCGCCCGGTGGAGCGGGTGTCAGGCGTGGGTCAGCTGCAGGCGGGCCAGGCCGAGGGGCCAGAAGTTTTGGCCGCGAAGTTTCCCGGTGTAGAACACGGTGAAGGTGCCATCGTCCTCCGCCACAAGACCGAGCGGGGTGCGCAGGTCTTCCGACCACTGGGCGGGACCGGTCCCGGGTTGCACGGCCACATCACGGCCCTTGGGCCAGTGGAAGCCATCCGTGGATACCGAACAGCCGATGTGCCGGCCCTCGGCGATGTAGGTGTCGCCCGGTGCGCAGTTGTCGTAGACCGCGACAAAGTGCGAACCGACCTTGGTCACGAGCGGATTTTCAATGAAAACCGGCTCGATGGGCGACGGATTGAGGCCGGCGCAGCGGGTCCAGGGCCCGGCGAGCTGCGGTGCGCGCACCAACCCGACCTGCCACGGACCGAGCGGGCAATGATTGTGGCTGCCGTAGAACGCATACCATTCGTGGCCGACCCGCCATGGATAAAATGAATCGGTGCCCTGCTGACCCTCCCACGGTTGGGAGGCGTCGTCGGGCTGCAGCACGATGGCGAGGTCGTGATACGGACCACCAATCCCCTCCGTTCCGGGCACGACCGATGCGGCGCGCCAGATCTGTCCGTCCATGTGCAGGCCTTCGCGTTCACCCTGGCCCGGGCGGTAGGCGACATAGAACAGGTTCCAGCGGTTCTCGTCATCGTTGAAAACCGCCATCGGCGCCCAGAGCGAGAAGCGCCGGTCGGCGGGATCGATCGCGCCGCTGGTTTCATGGAGCGTGGATTCTCGCCGCCACGCGAGACCGTCGGGACTCGACCAGTGGGCGAGACGCATCTTCGCCCAGAACGGATCGCCGGCCATCTCGGCGGTGAAGAGGTGGTAAACGCCCGCGACCTTCACCACGCAGCCGCCTTCAAAACCGTAGCGGTTGCCCAGCAGATCGGGATGGTCGGGGCCGATCACCGGGCGATCCGGTCCGGGAAGCAGTTGCAGATGGGCGGGATCAAAACGCCGCATGGGCGCGCCGATGTTCATGGAGAAATGGGAAAGGGGGCGGGAATGAAAGCGGAGCGGCGGCGATCACGCACCACCGGAGACCGCTTCGCGCACGAGGGCCGCGACGGCGGGTGGCAGGTCGAGCGCGAGCGCGTGTTGTTGGGCGGCGGGGCTGAGTTTGCGCCAGGACTTGCGCAGGATATCGACGAATTTTTCCCGCGGGTAATCGGCGTGCTGCGCGGCGAAGGCGCCGATTTCGTTTTCCAAAAACACGAGCACAGCCGCGTCCTCGAGCGCCTGCGAACCGGCGTCCTTTTTCAAATCGGTTTTGCTGACCCAGCGGGCGATGTCGTCGGCCTGTGCCTCCGGCAAGCCGGCGGCGAGCACCAGTTCCCGGGCGCGCGCGGCCTGTTTTTGGTAGAGCGATTTGCGCCATTGCAGGTAGCCGGCCTTGCCCTCGGGGAAGGTGCTGCGCGGCGTGAGAAAGCGTTCGAGGTGCTGGCAGCGCGCGGCGAGCAGCAGGTGCCGCGGGGCGGCGGGCGCGAGCCGGGCGACCCAGGACTCGATGCGGTTGGCGTAAACGAGTTCGGCGGGTTGACCGTCGTCGGTTTGGGCGGGATCACCGGCATGCGCGGTATCGATCAATTCGCGCGCGCGCAACTCGGGGCCGATGTTTTGGGGGCTGCTCATGGACGGATTCCACGACGCGCGGTGCCCGTGCGGTTGTCAAACGGCGAAAGCAAGGGCCGGCGGCCCGGCGCCACTTCCGCCGTTTCGGCCCGCGATCAGGCCGGCGCGTTCGAACGCAGGGCGCGGGCGAGCGCGATCACGGAGGAATTGAGGGTGCGGGACGATTTGGCCTTGGCTTCGGCGATCACGCGGTCGCGGTTTTTCGGATTTTCAAATCCGGCCCACCAGCCGACGACCTCCCAATGCGGCGCGAGATCGGGCCGGGTGAGCGCATCACCCCAGGCTTCCGGCCAGAACGTGGTGGCGCGGAGAAAACCCTTGGCCCAAGCCACGGAGGCCAGCGTCATGGCCAGGCCGCTTTCCGGCTGATCGTCGAAATCCTCCGACCACACGTCCATGATCTGCGTTTCGGGCGGCGTGTCGGCCGGCAGGGCGTCATGCACCAGATTGCTCACCTGGTTCCAGTAGTCCATCAACAGGGTGAAGAACGTCTGGGCCTCGTTTTCGTTTTTCCAAGTCCGGCCTTTTGGGCCCCAGAGCACATCGGCCAGCTTCGGCGGTGCAATCACGGTCGGGCAGATCAGCATGCCGGTGATCAGGCCGCTCACCTCATAGAACCGCGGCACGTTTTCCGCCTCGGCCTCAAGAAATTCGAGCAACTTGTCGCGCACCGCCAGATCATCGGCCGCGTCCTCCATCGGATCCACGTAGTGGAAGCCGTCGGCCCCGCAGCGCGCCTCGAGCCGCCCGAGAATGCGGTCCACGCGGTCGTCATCGTCGTCGCTGCCGCGCACATAACAGGGCTTGCCGTCCTCGCCGTAGGTGAACTCGGTCGGGCAGGCGGAGGCATCGAGCCCCGACAGGATTTTGCGGGCCTTGCGAAAGTCGCGGTGCGGCGCGAAACCGAAGGACTGCGCGTAGGCAACCGCGCCTTCGATCATCTTTTTGGCGCAGGCGGGGTGGATGGCTTCGCGTAGTTCTTCGGGCAGACGTTCGATGACGGTTGCCCGCACGTCGTCGGCCGTGAGATCGAATTCGCTGAAAACGTCCTTCACGCCCAGGCAGAGCAGATCGACGAGAAACATGGCGTAATCCGCCGAACCGTCGTCCCGAAATCGCGCCACGAGCAGGTGGGCAAGACCGTGCTCCTGCCAGTTTTTCTCCACGTGCGCTTCGTAACGGGTCATGGCGGAGGTATTGCCACGGGCCTGCGCGGGGCGAAAGCGGAAAACGCGTTGGCACGGCGGCGCATCTTGCCCGGACTCGCCTTTTCGGCCGGCGACGCCAAACCTACGCCCATGGCATGGCGAATCGACGAAGCCGTGGTGCGCGGCGAGATCGACAACCGGACGCGCGGTCACGTGACGGGGCGCATCTGGTTCACCGGACGCGACGAGCCGGTCGTGCTCGAACTGGCGGGCAACTGCTGGCGCGATCTCGCGGGCCGGCGGTTGGAGTTCACCAATCCGCAACCCAAGCCGGGCGACCTGCGCAGCTTTGCTGCGGTTCAGCGCGGCGCGGTCGGGGACATCACCGCTTCGCGCAAGGTCAAGGTGCTGGAGTTCCCCCTCGACCAGATGCACCTCTACTACAAAACCGGCCGGGAGATGCCGTGGCATTGGGGCAATTCGCTCTACCTGGAATGGTTCAGCGAGTTCAACGGCCGCGTGGTCATCGAGTCGTCGGAGTTTGAACTCCAGATCGTCGGTGAAGCCGCGTGGGACATGACGGAGGCGGAGGAGAGCGAACAGCGCAAGGCCAACGGCCGGGCAATGACCGGATTCATGGATCGGCTGGTGGAGGCGGCGGATGCGCAAATCCGGGAGGAGCAGGACGTCACGCCGCCGGAATGGCATGAACCGCCAACGACTGAAGCGGAGACCGAGGCCGAGCAGGCCCGACACGATATGCTAATGGACCGGATCCAGGCCCGGCTGGAGCGCGAGGGAGATGACGCCGACTACGAACAGATCTTGGAAGAGGAGATGGCACGGCTGGACCGCGAACGCGGTGAACCGGAGCCGACTGCAGAGGACTTGGCCCGCAATGATGAATGGATGGAGGAAATCAACCGCGCGGCCGATGAGGCGTTGACCAATCCTGACCCGGAGTCGGAGTCCGGGCGACGTTATGAACATCCGCTGGTGCAGCGAGCCTTGGAACTGTTCCATCAACTGCGCGGCACCGCCAAGACGGAAAACTGGCTGCCGGCTGACGCCGGGCCGGAGCATCCGGTGCAGGAATTGCTCAATGCGACCATGATCGCCGGGGGCAAACTGGCCGGTGTGCTCAATCGCCGCCAGTGGCCGCCGGATATTGAAATTTGCGCGCACGTTCTGGTGCGATTGAAGCGGGCGCTCGAGTATCTCGACGATGCGTTGCGGGCATTGGAATCGCTGCAGGAAGAAAATCTCGTGGCCCCGGTGCATCTCGGCCCGGTATTGGTCGCACTGACCGACCTTGCCCACGACGTGGATGCCCTCATCGGCGAGCTGCGCAATAAACTGGAACGGGGAACGGGCTGAGGCGAATTGAAGCGCGATTTTCGTCAGCCTTGAGACGTCATTATTGGTGTGCCTGCCACTCTCGGCCGAAGCTGTAGCCGGGGTCGCTGACCCCGGAGCGAAAAACGACAATAACCGGGCTCACCGAGCCCGGCTACAGGGCAAAAAAGCCACGCCGAAATTTGGCGTGGCGGGGCTCAATAAACCTGCTCGTCCAAGAGCTGGAACAGCTCCTGTTCGGTGATGCGTTTTTGCTGCATGCTGTCGCGCTCGCGGAGGGTGAACGTGCCGTCCTTTTCGACCGTCTCGAAGTCGATCGTCACGCACCAGGGCGTGCCGATTTCGTCCTGGCGGCGGTAGCGGCGGCCGATGGCGCCGGACTCGTCGTAGAACGCGGCGTATTTGTGCCGGAGCTTTTTGTGGAGCTCCTTAGCGCGGGTGGTGAGCGCCTCCTTGTTCTTGAGCAGGGGAAACACGGCGACCTTGACCGGCGCGATGCGCGGCGAGAGGCGCAGCACGGTACGTTTCTCGGTGTTGCCTTTTTCGTCGGTCACGTCCTCCTCCGCGTAGGCCGCGCAAAGCACGGCGAGGAAGATGCGGTCGGTGCCGACGGCGGGCTCGATCACGTGCGGGATGAATTTCTTCTTCGTGGTCTCGTCGAAGATGGCCTGCGGCACGCCGCTGGCCTTTTCGTGCTGGCCGAGGTCGTAATTGCCGCGCGCGGCTATACCCCACAGCTCCTGCACGCCGAAGGGATACCTGAACATGATGTCCGTGGTGCCGCGCGAGTAGAACGCGAGCTTGGCCTTCTCGTGGTCATAGAGGCTGAGGTGCGAATCGGGCAGACCGATGGATTTGAGCCAGTCCCAGCACCACTGGATCCACTCCTTGTGCGCCTTTTCCCAGTCGGCGTCCTCGTGGATGAAGTATTCCATCTCCATCTGCTCGAACTCGCGGGAGCGGAAGATGAAGTTGCGCGGGGTGATCTCATTGCGGAACGATTTGCCGACCTGCGCGATGCCGAAGGGCAGTTTCACGCGGCCGGTGTCCACGACGTTCTTGAAATCCACGAACATGCCCTGGGCGGTCTCGGGCCGCAGGTAGGAAACACTGCTCGCATCGCGCAGCGCGCCGACATGCGTCTCGAACATCATGTTGAACGCGCGCGGCGGCGTGAGGCTGCCGGGTTCGCCGGTGGCGGGCGAGGGGATGAGCGGGATCTGCTCGGCGGTGGCTTCGGTAAATTCCTTGGGCTCGACCGGCGCGAGTGTGCCTTGGATGGCCTGCTTGCGTTTGAAAGTCTCGGCGGCGGCCTGCAGGGCGCCGGCGGTGTCCTCGGATTCCAGCGCGGATACGTAGCCGCGGACGGTGCCGTCGATCACGATGGCGGCAAAAAACAACTGGTCGGCGCGAAAGCGCTGCTTGCTGGCCTTGCAGTCCACGAGGGGATCGGTGAAACCGTCCACGTGGCCGGAGGCCTGCCAGACCTTCGGGTGCATGATGATCGAGGACTCGAGGCCGACGATATCGTCGCGGCGCTGCACCATGTCGCGCCACCAGCAGTCGCGAATGTTGCGTTTCAACTCCACGCCGAGCGGGCCGTAGTCAAAGAAGCCGTTGAGCCCGCCGTAGATTTCGGACGACTGGAAGATGAAACCGCGGCGCTTGCAGAGGCCGACGAGGGTTTCCATGGCGACGGAGGCGGGAGCAGTGTTTTCGGACATAGCCCGCCAGACATGGCGACAGAGCGCGGCGCGGTCAATCGCCGGGTTTTCGGGGCATTTCCGCGGGCTTGCGGCGGGGCGGACCGGCGGGTTGGATGGCGGTATGAAGACGCATTGCGCCGGGTCGCGGATATTTCGTTTCGTGTCGGCAGGGGTGATGTTGGTCGCATTGTTCGCGTTCATGTCCGGGCCGGCCAACGCCCAAATGGTCCATGCGGACGAGTTGGACCAACCTCCGCAGGTAATAAAGCAACAGCGACCGTCCTACCCGCGCGACATGCGCAGGGCCGGCCAAATGGGCGCGGCGGTGGTGGAGTTTATTGTCACCAAGGAAGGCAAGGTCAGGGAACCGCAGTCGGTGGCCGAGACCCACGCGGTTTTTGGTGAGGAAGCGGTCAGAACCGTGGCCAAGTGGCGGTTTTCACCCGGCATGAAAGAGGGACAACCCGTCTACACCCGCATGGTGGTGCCGATATATTTCGTCATCTCGACACATCAGGAAGAGGACTTGGGCGGACGGGTGCAGGCGGTCATCACCGGATTTCCGCCCAAGTCGCCGCCGAAAGTGCCGGAGGGTTTCCACTACGACACCGCCCCGGTGCCGCAGCGTTATCAGCCGCCGGTCTGGCCGTGGATTGACGGCGTGCCGGTGCGGGAGGGCCGGGCGGATGTGTTCTATGGCATCGATACCGCCGGGCAGGTGGTGCAGGCGCGTATCGTCGAAGCCACCAATGACGCCTTCGGAAAGGCCGCCCAGGCGGCGGTGGAGTGCTGGCAGTTCAAACCGGCCAAGCGGGACGGCAATCCGGTGCCCGCGTTGGGCCGTCGCGAGGTGCAGTTCACCCTTTACCTGTCGCCGGATGCCCCCGAGTTGCGGCACCTGCGTGCGATCGAGACCGGCAAGGCGAATTACGCGAAGGCCAACGAACTGGACGCGCAGCCGAAAGTTATCGCCCGGGAGCCGGCGCGGTATCCGATGGCATTGATCCAGGAAGGTCCCGACGGTTCCGCGGTGATCGAATGCATCATCGACCGCACCGGTCGCGTTTGTCTGCCGCGCATCGTCGAGGCCAGTCGCGAGGAATTTGGCTGGGCGGCCGCAACCGCGGCTTCACGCTGGCGGTTCGCACCGCCGACGGTCAACGGCCAGCCGGTTGATGTGAAGGTGCGGATTCCGTTCGAATTCAAGGGCGCGGATCAAAACGCCGGATGATCGCGTGAAGATCGCCTCCGGCGGCGGGGGCTACTTCGTCAAGGCCAGCGCCCGCTGTCTCGCGCTTGCGATGGCCGCCGGGCTCATGTGGGCAAGGCCGATGTCGCGGTGACGTGCGGCTTCGGCGTGACCTTGGTTGGCGGCGACGATGAACCAGGCCAGGGCTTCGACCTCGTCGCGCGGACGCGTCTCACCGGAGAGCAGCATGACGCCAAGTTGATCCTGGGCGGCGGGGTGGCCTTGCCGTGCGGCGCGTTCGCACCAGAGCAGGGCCTGCGCGGGATCGCGCGGCATCCCGTCACCGCGGGCATGCATCAGGGCGAGGTTGAGCTGGGCTTCGGCCACGCCCTGCGTGGCGGCGAGGCGCAGCCATTTGGCGGCCTCAACCGGATCGCGGGGCAGATCGTCCGCGCCGTTGAGATATTGAAACCCCAGTTCGTTTTGCGCCGTGGCGTTGCCGTGGAAGGCGAGGACGCTGAGTTGCTCAAATTCCGAGCCCACCTGCGCAACCTGGCCGGCCAGGTTGAGATACAGCATCGGCTGATATTCCCCGAGGTAGGTGCGCTGCCAGTATTCGCCGCGCTCGCGCCAGGCCTTCAGGTCGGTCATGGTGTAGTGATAGCCGGGCGTGCGGATCAGTTGGGGCGGCCGGTCGGGAAACGGGTCGCGGGCGAAGAGTTTGAGCACCGCGGGATTGCGCTCCAGCAGGCGTGTCGCCACCGAGGCATAGAGCGCGGAAGCCTCGTTGCGGACCGCGGCCTGGACCTGCAGGGTGGCCTCGAAGCGTGGAAACCACGGGGCGACAAACCACGGCATGCGATCAAGGGCCTGCGGATAATGGCGAAACTCGTAGGGCCGCCAAGTGACACCGCCGTCGTTGGAGCCGACGAACTCGGCCACAAAATGAAACGGATCGAGCCGTGAATACAGCAGGTAGGCGTTGACGCTGCCGAAGCCGGCGTAGAACGGCCGCAGCGCGGCGTTGAATTTCTCCAGGGTGGCGCTGAGCGGCAGGGTGGTCGCCGCCCAATAGACCAAAATCGACAGGGCAAAATGCGTCCAAAGCAATGTCGCCAGCGCGGCGCCTTGCCACTTCCGCAACGGCCGCGGCGGGCGCACGAGCGCGACCTGCGCGGCGATGGCGTTGCCGATCCGGGACCAGCGCAACCGCCGGGCCGCGTCCCGCAGCATCCGGTCGTCGAGCAGCAGCAGGCCGAGGGCGAGGGAGGCGGTGTTGAGCCAGCCGAAACTGCACGTCAGCTGGATGCCGATTTGGAAAACCGACCAGAGGGCGAACGCGATCCAGCGCCCGCGCCGGCCCCCGGCCAGGGCCAGCAGCGGCGCCAGAATCTCGGCGGCGTAGGTGAGGAGGATTTCACCGACGTGCCACGCATGGGGGAGCTGGTGCGCGAAGTAGCCGAGGATGGTCGGGCACGGCGCGGTCTCGTAGAGCACATCCATCGCGGTGAAGTTCAGCCAGCGCTCATCGCCGCTGAGGAGCTTGGAAATCCCCGTTTCAAACATGATGCGAAACAGCAGCCACCGCACCATGAAGACGGCGATCGGGCGCGGCGACGACTCTGCGCCCAACCCCGGCCGGCAACCGGCGGGCGCAAAGGGAATGCACAGCAACGCCACCTCCAGCATCAGCCAGTCGACCTGCGGATCGGAAAACACCACCCAACCGCGGGCAAACGACAGCAGCATGAGCCAGCAGAGGAAAAGCGACAGCCGTGGCCAAAGATTCAGCACCAGCGCGAGCGCCGCGCCGAGGCCGCACCAGGCGAGGATGCCCGGCATGACCGGATCGCTGCTCAACCAGAACAGGGTGGGCTCCTGCCAGATGGCCGCGAGGAGGTTCGGATGGTTGGCCCGCAGCTGCGCCATCATTTCATGCAGCGGCGCCAGCCCCTCCGGGCCGATCAGCGCGCGGTATTCACCCAGGATGCCGGTGAAAATGATCACATAGACGAGGCCCACCGCGCGCAGCACCAGCCACCGCGGCCAGAGCCAGGTGCTCTCCGTGCCGTGACCGGCGAAGTCCTTCATGCGGTGCCAGACCGAGGCAAGCCGACCGGGCATGGTGGAGGTGCGGACTGGAATCATCGGGGCACTTGGGGTGGGGGCGGGGCTCCAACCACGTGAAATCCGGCCGGGCAGTCAATGCCGCGCGGCCTGCCGGGTTTGAAAGCGTTTCAAAATCCCGGCGGAACCCGCGCGCGGTCAGCCAGTCTCACCGGGCCGGGCCACCCGGCGGGGCGTTTGACAAAACCGCGTTCCGTTTAACTTCGATTGCATTCAACCCTTCCAATTCATGAGCAACTCCACCTTCAAGCGCAGCGTCCTTGGTTTGATCCTGCTGGCCATCGTCGGCACCTCCGGCCTCGCCCTCTGGGCCGGCGAGAAGGCCAAGGAGCGTCCGCCGCTCACGCTGCAGTCCGACAGCCGAGAAATCGACCGCGACGAGACGCTCCGGGTCAGCTACGCCGGCGTCGTCAAGCAGGCCTCGCCGAGCGTCGTCTATGTTTTCACCAGCAAGACGGTGAAGCTGCGCAACGACATGTCGCCGTTTTTCAACGACCCGATGTTCCGCCGCTTCTTCGGCGTGCCCGAACACCGGCAGATGCCGCGGGAACAGCGCCAGCAGGGCCTCGGCTCCGGGGTGATCATTTCCAAGGACGGTTACATCCTCACCAACAACCACGTGGTGGACGGGGCCGACGAGGTGAAGGTGGCCGTGGGCGAGCCGCGCAAGGAATACCTCGCCGAGGTCGTGGGCCGCGACGCCAAGACCGACATCGCC
Organism: Opitutaceae bacterium; assembly: GCA_019455245.1. GTDB lineage: Bacteria > Verrucomicrobiota > Verrucomicrobiia > Opitutales > Opitutaceae > Cephaloticoccus. Next base: position 171,584 of record JACFMR010000002.1, on the reverse strand, counting down.
GTACTCAAGATCGACGCCAGCGACCTGCCCGCCGCCACGCTCGGCGACAGCGATCAACTGCTGGTGGGCGACACCGTGTTTGCCATCGGCAATCCCTTCGGCATCGGCATGACCGTGACGCAGGGCATCGTGAGTGCGCTCGGCCGTGGCGGCCTCAACATCGAGGCCTATGAGGACTTCATCCAGACCGACGCCGCCATCAATCCCGGCAATTCCGGCGGCGCGCTGGTGGACGCGCAGGGCCGCGTCATCGGCATCAACACCGCGATCCTGAGCCGCAGCGGCGGCTTCAACGGCGTGGGCTTTGCGATTCCCGTCAACCTCGCCCGTTCGCTGGCGGAGCAGCTGGTCGCCACCGGCAGGATCACGCGCGGCTTCATGGGCGTGAACACGCAGTCGCTCGAGGCCGAACTCGCCGCACAGTTTGGCGTGACCCACGGCGCGCTCGTGACCGATGTCACGCCCGGCAGCCCGGCGGAAAAGGCCGGCTTCAAGAGCGGCGACATCATTACCAAGGTCAACGGCAAGGACGTGCTCGATCCGCGCCGGCTGCAGCTGGCGGTTGTGCGGCTCGTGCCCGGCACGGAGGTTGAGGTCGAATACGTGCGCGACGGCAAAACCGAAACCGTGACGTTTGAACTCGGCGAACTCGACGCCAAATCGACCGACGGGAGCGGCGCGTTCGGCGGCAGCGACGAGGGCGTGCTCAACGGCGTCGCCGTCACCGACATCACGCCGCAGATGCGCCGGCAGTTCCGCTTGCCGCCCAATCTCGAGGGCGCGTTCATCACCGCGGTCGAGCCCGACAGCCCGTCGGCCGCCGCGGGCCTGCGTGAGGGCGATGTCATTCTCAGCCTCGACCGCCGGGCGGTGCGCAACGCCGAGGAAGCCGTCGAGCTGAGCGAGGAAATCAAGGGTCCGAAGGTGCTCGTGCGCATCTGGCGCGAGGGCGTCAGCCGTTTCCTCGTTGTGGACGAGTCGGAATAAGCCTCCGCCAACGTCTCAATCCACCGGCGCCGCGGTTGTCCCGCGGCGCTTTTTTTATGGGTGCCTGGCCGGGACAAAATATGACCGGCAATTTACGGGGAAAGGATTCGCGGAGGTCGGGGCAATGGCGTTATTGAGGTTCGCACAACAGTATGACTTTGGTGGGACGCATTGTCCCCAATGCGTTGATCAGTTCTCCCATGAGAACCGGCGCCTTGAGGCTTGCCCGCAGTAGGCGGGGCAAGGCGCTCCACCAACTTCCGCTAATCCAAGAAGCGAACCTCAATAGGAAAGAGAAGCGCAACGGATTTATCCGCGTGACGACCACCCAACCAACCATTGAAACCGCCGGCTCGTGGCCGGTCATGCTCACGCCGTTTGCCGCGGACGGCCGGATTGACTGGCACGCGCTCGACGTGCTGACCGATTGGTATCTGGCGGGCGACAGCCAGGGGCTCTTTGCCGCCTGTCTTTCGAGCGAGATTTTCCAGCTGACGGACGAGGAGCGGCTGGCCGTGGTGTGCCGGGTGATGTCGCGGGCCGGCGGCCGCGTGCCGGTGATCGCGGCCGGGGCGTTTGTCTCCGGCGGCGAATGCACGCCCGCCGCGCTGGCCGGGGCGGTGGCGCGGTTGGCCGACACCGGAGTGGCCGCGGTGGTCATCCTGACCAATCAGCTCGTGGCCGCCGAGGCGCCGGATGACGCTTGGCTGACGTTTGCGGAAGACCTGCTGGCGCGGATCGACGGGCGCATCCGGCTCGGGTTGTATGAGTGCCCGGTGCCGCACAAGCGCGTGCTGAGCGCGCGGTTGACGGCGTGGGCGGCGGGCACGGGGCGGTTCGATTTTCTCAAGGACACGTGCTGCGACTTCGCGCAGATCAAGGCCAAGCTGGCCGCGCTGGCGGGGTCGCCGTTGCGTTTGTACAACGCGCACACGGCCACGTTGCTGCCGAGCCTGCGGACCGGCGCGCACGGTTTCAGCGGCATTGGGGCCAACCTCGTGCCGCACCTCTACGCGTGGTTGTGCCGGCAGCATCGTGCGGATCCCGCGCTCGCGGCGGAACTGCAGGTGTTTTTGACCGCCACCTATCCGGTCGTGAGCCTGCATTATCCGGTGGCGGCCAAGGCCTACCTCGGATTGCACGGTTTGCCGGTGCTGCCGGTGAGCCGGATGAACGGGCATGGCGTGGAAACCGGCGATTTGGCGGCGCTGCACGCGTTTCACAACGACGTGTTGGTTTGGGAGCAGCGGCTGGGCTTGGTGTCGCCGTTCGCGGCGGCGGTGGCCTCGCGGCGTTGAGGGGCGGCCCGCGCGGAGGCGGGCCCTCCCTTTGGTCTCTCACTGGTGAAGCACGATCCTCTTTGAGCCGACAATTTCCATATTCCAGATGGAATCCGCGCCCTTGGGGCGCGCTGTCTTTTTGGGATTGTCCGATGTCGCCCTGGCGGGCTCGGCAGGACGTTTGTGATTTGGGATTTCCGGCTCTGCCGGGTGGGCTATGCGACCGGCACGGGATCGACGTGCCAGATGTCGCGGCAGTATTCGCGGATGGCGCGGTCGGAGGAGAATTTGCCCATGCGGGCGGTGTTGAGGATGGACATGCGCGTCCACGCGGCGGGGTCGCGATAAACTTCGGCGACGCGGGTCTGCGCCTCGACGTACGGGGCGAAATCGGCGCAGAGCAGGTAGTCGTCGCGATCGAGCAGGGCGCGGATGACGGGTTGGAAGAGACCGCGGTCACCGCCGGAAAACGCGCCCGAGCCGATGAGGTCGAGCGCCGCACGCAGCTCGGGATTGTCGCCGAGCAGGTGCTGCGGGTGGTAGCCCTGACGCTTGCACTCGGCGACCTCGGGCGCGGTCAGGCCGAAGAGGAAAAAGTTCTCCGCGCCGACCTCGTCGCGGATCTCGACGTTGGCGCCGTCGAGCGTGCCGATGGTCAGCGCGCCGTTCATCGCGAATTTCATGTTGCCCGTGCCCGAGGCCTCCATGCCCGCGGTGGAAATCTGCTCCGACAGGTCGGCCGCCGGGTAGATGTGGTGCGAGTTTTTCACGTTGAAGTCGGGGAAGAACACGACCTTCAGCCGGTCGCGCACGTCGGGGTCGGCGTTGACCACCCCGGCCACGCCGTTGATCAGCCGGATGATGAGCTTGGCCATGAAGTAGCCCGGCGCGGCCTTGCCGCCGAAGATCACGGTGCGCGGGGTCACTTTGAGGTCCGGGTTTTGTTTCAGCCGTTGGTAGAGGCTGACGACGCGGAGCAGGTTCAGGTGCTGGCGTTTGTATTCGTGGATGCGTTTGACCTGCACGTCGAAGAGCGAGGCGGGATCGACGGTGATGCCGGTGGTTTGCCGGATGAGCGCGGCGAGTTTCTCCTTGTTGGCGTGCTTCACGCGTCGCCAGGCCTCTTGGAATTCGGGGTCGGTGGCATGCGGTTCGAGTCCGCGTAGATGATCCAAGTCGCGCATCCAGTCGTCGTGGCCGAGGCGGGCGCTGATCAGCCGAGTGAGGCCGGGGTTGGCGAGCACGAGGAAACGCCGCGGGGTGACGCCGTTGGTCTTGTTGGAGAATTTCTCCGGCCAGAGGTCATAAAAATCACGCAGCAAGGTCTGCTTGAGCAGGTCGGTGTGGAGCGCGGCAACGCCGTTGATCGCGGAGCTGCCGACGCAGGCGAGGTGCGCCATGCGCACGGTTTTCTCGCCGTGTTCGCCGATCAGCGACATACGCGCGAGCCGGTCGGGGTCGCCGGGATAACGCGCGGCGACTTCGGCGAGGAAGCGACGGTTGATCTCGAAGATGATCTCGAGGTGCCGCGGCAGCACGCGCCGAAACAGCGGCAGCGGCCATTGTTCGAGCGCTTCGGGGAGCAGCGTGTGATTGGTGTAGGCGAAGGTCTGGCGGGTGATCTCCCAGGCCGGCTCCCAGTCCATGGCGTGTTCGTCCACCAGCAGGCGCATGAGTTCGGCGACGCCGATGGCGGGGTGGGTGTCGTTGAGCTGCACCGCGTATTTGCGGTGGAAATTTTCCAGCGATTTGGCGCGCTGCAGATGGATGCGGATCATGTCGCGCAGCGCGCAGGAGACGAAGAAGTATTGCTGCTCGAGCCGGAGCTGTTTGCCGGCGACAGGCTCGTCGTTCGGGTAGAGCACCTTGGTGATGTTTTCCGAAACGACCTTCTGGTGCACCGCGCCGTAATAGTCGCCGGTGTTGAACGCCTCGAAGTTGAACGACTCGTGCGCCTCGGCCTTCCAGAGGCGCAGCATGTTCACGGTGCTGACGCCGTGACCCTGCATGAGGGTATCGCATGGCGTGCCGAGGACGATGCGGTTGGGCACCCAGCGCACGGCATAGCGGCCGTCGGCGTCGGTGAACGGCTCGGTGTAGCCGCCGAGCTTCACCTCGTAGGTGACCTCGGGGTGCGTGATTTCCCACGGGTAGCCGAGGCGCAGCCAGCGGTCGCTGATCTCGACCTGCCGTCCGTCCTGGATGACCTGGTCGAAAATGCCGAACTCGTAGCGGATGCCGTAGCCGATGGTGGGGATCTGCAGTGTGGCCAGCGATTCCATGTAGCACGCGGCCAGCCGGCCGAGCCCGCCGTTGCCGAGGCCGGGTTCCTCCTCCTGCTCGATCAGGTCGTCGAGGTTCTGGCCCATGGCCCGGAGCGCCGCCGCGGTCTGGTCGTAAATGCCGAGGTTGATGAGGTTGCGGCCGAGTTGCGGGCCGATGAGGAATTCGGCCGAGAGGTAGACGACGGTACGACTGGCCTTTTCGAAGTAGGTCTTGGCCGTGCGCACCCAGTGTTGCAGCAGGCGGTCGCGCACGGCGTAGGCGGTGGCGAGGTAGTAATTGTTGCGCGTGGCGACCTCGGGAAACTTGCCGACCATGCAGAACAGCTTGCCCTCGATGTCGCGGCGGATGCCCTCCGGGGTGTTGTCGGCCGTGTAGCCGCAGGGATGCACGGGGGCGGATTTCCGGGATGATTTTTTCATGGGGCCTCCAAAACAATGGCTGGCGTCAGCCCGCTTCTAGCGGCCCGATCCGCGCCGGCCAAGACCAAAGCCGGCCCCGGGGCCGGCCTTTTTGGCATAAAATTCCCCGATCCTGCGGGAAAACGGATTGCCCGCTTGCCGGGGAGGCGCTCACAAAGGACCTGTGAAAAAATCAGAGTCTCTCCACGCCTTCCTGCAGCACATCCGCGAGCGCGATCCCGCGGAGACGGAATTTCATCAGGCGGTGGAGGAGGTGTTCACGAGTCTCTGGCCGTTTGTGCAGGAAAACCCGCGTTACGCCGAGCAAGGCCTCCTGGAGCGGATCGTCGAGCCCGAGCGAATCATTCTCTTCCGTGTGCCCTGGGTGGATGACAAGGGCGGGGTGCAGGTCAACCGCGGCTACCGGGTGCAGATGAGCAGCGCGATCGGCCCCTACAAGGGCGGGTTGCGGTTTCATCCTTCGGTCAACCTCAGCATCCTGAAATTTCTGGCGTTTGAGCAGGTCTTCAAAAACTCGCTCACCACGCTGCCGATGGGCGGCGGCAAGGGCGGCTCCGATTTCAACCCGAAGGGCCGCAGCGACGGCGAGGTCATGCGGTTTTGCCAGTCCTTCATGACCGAACTCTTCCGGCACATCGGCGCGGCGGTGGACGTGCCCGCCGGCGACATCGGCGTGGGTGCGCGCGAGATCGGTTTTCTTTACGGCCAATACAAGCGGCTGGCCAACGAGTCCGCCTCGGTGCTGACCGGCAAGGGCCTCGCCTACGGTGGCAGCCTCATCCGGCCCGAGGCCACCGGCTACGGCTGCGTGTATTTCGCGCAGGAGATGATGCAGAAGAAGCGCGAGGGTTTTGACGGCAAGCGCGTCGCCATCTCGGGTTCGGGCAACGTCGCCCAATACGCCGCCGAAAAGGTGATCGAGATGGGCGGCAAGGTCATCACGCTTTCCGACTCGGGCGGCACGGTGCACCTGCCCGCCGGCCTGACCCCTGAGCAGCTGCAATGGGTGATGGACCTGAAGAACAACCGCCGCGGCCGCATCGAGGAGTTTGCGAAGCACTTCCGCCTGAAATACCTGGCCGGCCGCCGGCCCTGGCACATCGCCTGCGACATCGCACTGCCCTGCGCCACGCAGAACGAAATCGAGCAGGCCGACGCCGAGGCGTTGGTCAAGCACGGCTGCACCTGCGTGGCCGAGGGTGCCAACATGCCCTCGACCCTCGAGGCCGTGAAGGTGTATCACAAGGCGCGCATCCTTTACGGCCCGGGCAAGGCCGCCAACGCCGGCGGCGTGGCCACCAGCGGCCTGGAAATGAGCCAGAACGCGCAGCGCCTGTGCTGGACGCGCGGCGAGGTCGACAACCGCCTGCACGCGATCATGAAAAGCATCCACGCCGAATGCGTGGAGCACGGCACCAAGCGCGGCGGTTTCGTGAACTACGTGGACGGCGCCAACATCGCCGGCTTCGTCAAGGTGGCCGACGCGATGCTGGCGCAGGGCATCGTTTGATGCCGGTTGACAGTAGGGGCGTGGCTTGACCACGCCCGTGCGAAAATCTGGTTGCGCTCGCGGGCGTGGACGAGCCACGCCCCTACATAGATGGACTGAGGCACGGCCTGAATTGTAGCCGCGTTGCAGCGCAGCGACAACGTGGCTTACGCTGGATGGCGGCAGACGGAATGTTGTGTCCCGCCCCGCCGCTTTGACGGGCACAGGGACGTGCCCATCCACCTTTTCTGGCCTGACAATATGGCAGCCTGACGGAGTTCCAAATTATATATCGCGCCGCCGTTCAATACCGCTGGCCGGCCTTCCGGTAGATGAAGTGCAGCAGCCACGCCGGGCCGATGAGCAGGAAGACCACGTCCTGGAAAAACGAGGGCTTCCTGCCCTCGATCTTGTGCCCGACGAACTGCCCGATCCAGGCGAGCACGAACAGCGTGAGGCAGATTTTCCAAACCGCCCACGGCGCGAACAGCGTCAGCAATGCCACGCCGCAGTAGCACAACGCCATGAACGCGAGCATGCCCGCGCTGAGCGCGGGGGAGAGCCGCAGGTAAAAAAGGAATGCCAACGCCATCACCGGCACGGCCCAGTTGAACCACGGCGCGGCCTCGCGCCATGCTGTCGGCAGCGGCAGCGACGCGATCAGGCCCACCACGCAGAAAAAAATCACCGGCACGCAGATCCAGTGGATCAGTTCGTTGGTGTGGTTTTGGTGACTCTCGCCGTAGGCGGCGAACCAGTCGTCGGCGGTTTTGCGGGGCATGGGGTGGTTTATTGCTGGGCTTGGATGCGGGCGAAGATTTCCGCGGCGCGCTTTTCTGCGTTCAGGGCGTCCAAAAATTCAACCTGGGTTTGGGCGTGGCGCACGTGCGCTTCCGCCTCCGACAAACCGCCCAGGGCCGCGACGCGAAACCAGACCAGTGCTTCGGTCTGGTTGCGGGGTACGCCGTGGCCTTCGAAATACATCAGGCCCAGGTGATCCTGCGCCGGGGGAAAACCCTGTTCGGCGGCGCGGCGGCACCAATGGGCGGCCTGCCGGTGATCGGCCGGCACGCCGTCGCCGCTCGCCAGCAACAGCGCGAGGTTGAACTGCGCCTCGATCTGGCCCTGCTCCGCGGCCAGCCGGAACCACTTGGCGGCTTCGGCCGTGTCCTGCGGCGTGTCCTCCTCGCCGCTGAGATGGAGGAAGCCCAGATAGCTTTGGGCGGCGGGATTGTGGTACCGGGCCCTGACCAGGACTTGGTCGTGGGGTGTTTCCGCCAGCGCAAAATCGCCCTGCTCGTCGATGTAGATCATGGGCATGAACTCGCCCAAGTAGGTTCGGGTCCAGAACTGGCGGGTTGCCCGGTGCGTTGCCTTGTCGGTGAAGTTGTAGCGATAGCCCACGATCCGGAGCATGTGCGGCGGCCGGTCGGGGAACGGATCGGACTCGAAAAGCTCCATCACCACGGGATTGCGCGCGAGCAGATGCGTGGCCACCACGCCGTAGAGCGAGGCCGGGGTGTCGCGTGTCATCACCTGGATTTTCAGGGTCGCCTCAAAGCGGGGGAAGCGCGGCGCAATGAACGGGCTGATGCGGTCCAGCTGCTGCGGAAAATAGCGAAACTCATACGGCCGCCACGTCACCCCGCCGTCGTTGGAACCCACGAATTCCGCCACCACGTGCATCTCGTCGAGGCGCGAGTAGAGCTTGAAGGAATTCACGCTGCCCAGCCCGTCGAAGACGTATTTCAGGGGCTTGGTCACCGGATCGAGCACGACGTTCGAGGTCATGCCGGCGGTTTCCGCAAACACGATCACCGACAGGTAGAAGTGAATCCAGAGCGCGGTATGCAACGCATGGCGCCGCCACGGCCGCAACGGCGTCATGACCTGGTTGGCGCTCTTGGCGGCGAGATACGCGGCGGCCGCGCCGAGTTTCAGCCGCTTGGCCGCCGCGATCAGCATCTGGTCGTCAAACAGCAGGAAACCGAGCGCGAAGGCGGCGGTGTTGAGCCAGCCGAAGTTGCAGGTCAGCTGGATGCCGGCCTGCAGGGCGGCCCACAGCCAGAAGGCGATCCAGCGGCCCCGGCGGCCGGCGAACAGCGCGAGGAGCGGCGCCAGGATCTCCGCGGCAAAGGTCAGGATCACCTCGCCCGCGTGCCAGAAATGCGGCAGGTGGAAAAAGTGGTAGCCGACGATCGTGGGGCAGGGCGCGATTTCGTAGAACGCGTCCATGGCCGTGAGGTTGGCCCATTGCGCTTCGCCGCTGAGAATCTTGGCCAGGCCCGATTCGAACATCACCCGGAACAGCAGCCACCGCACCATGAAGACCGCGATGCGTCGCGGCGGCGAATGCACACCCAGCCCCGGGCGAAAACCGGCCGGAGCGAAAGGGATGCACAGCAGCGCGACCTCCAGCATCAACCAGTCCACCTGCGGATCGGAAAACACCAGCCACATCCGGGCAAAGGACAGCAGGCCCAGCCAGCACACGAACAGCGCCAGGCGGGGCCAGAGGTTGAGCACCAGGGCGATCGCCGCGATCATCCCGGCCCACTGGATCGCCAGCGCCCAGCCCCAGCTGGTGCTGAACCAGAACAGCGTCGGTACCTTCAGCACGGCCTCGATCATGCCGTCGTGCGTGTCCTTGTGCTGTTCGATCAGGCCGGGCAACGGCGCCAGCCCCGCGGGGCCGACCAGGGCCGGGCTCTCCTTGATGATGCCGGCAAAGATGATGACGAACACCAATCCCACCGCGCGCAGCACGATCCAGCGCGGCCACAGGTAGGTGGCGTCACCGCCGTCGTATCCGAAAAAATCCTTCAGTTGTCGCCACGCAAAGACGAAGGGCTGTGGCAATATCCGGGCGTTACGCATCGGAAGAGGCGCGGCACTCGCCGGGGCACGAGGGGTGATCGGGGCGGATCATGGGGTGGGGTCCGGCTGATGTGAAACAATTGCCCCGACACGTCAATATTTGGGACGGGGTCATGCCTCCGCGGATGATGCCCCGCGCGATAAGCTTGGCTTTGGCCCCGGCGCGGCGTTTCCTGATTCCTTTTCTCCATGCCCACCACGCGCATTCCCCGTCCCGAACATCCCCGCCCGCAATTCACCCGCACCGACTGGCTCTGCCTCAACGGCACCTGGCAGTTCGAGATCGACCAGGGCGACAGCGGTCTCGACCGCGGTCTGGTCAACCGGCCGCTCAAGCAGCGCATCACCGTGCCGTTCTGCCCCGAGTCGAAACTTTCCGGCATCGGCAACACCGATTACCTCAACGCCGTCTGGTATCGCCGCGAGGTGATGATTCCCAAGGCGTGGCGGGGCCGGCGCATCCTGTTGCATTTTCAGGCCAGCGATTACGACACCTTTGTCTGGGCCGATGGCGCCGAGGTCGGCCGGCACCGCGGCGGCATGACACCCTTCACCTGCGATCTGACCGCGCAGGCGAAACCCGGCAAGAAGCTCACGCTGGTCGTGCGCGCGCGCGACAACGCCCGCGAGTCCATGCCCGCCGGCAAGCAGTCGTGGGTGTACGGCAACAGCGGCTGCCACTACACGCGCACCACCGGCCTGTGGCAGACCGTGTGGCTCGAACCCGTGCCGCGCCGCGCGCACCTGTTGCGGCCGAAGCTCACGCCCGACGTGGCCAACCGCCGCTTCTGCATCGAGCAACCCGTCGCCGGTGCGCAGGCCGGGCTCGTTTACCGCGCGCGGTTGTTTTCCGGCAAAAAGCCGGTCGCGACGGCGGAGTGCGTTTGCGGCGGCGGGCTTTATCCGCGGCTGGACCTCGTCGTGCCGGAAAATGCCGTGCGGCTTTGGTCGCCGGAGGATCCGCACCTGTACGATTTCGAACTCGAACTCGTCGATGCGGCCACCGGCCAGGTCGTCGACACCGCGCGCAGCTACGCCGGCCTGCGCAGCGTCTGCATCGATGGCATGGCGGTGAAGCTCAACGGCCGGCCTGTTTTCCAACGCCTCGTGCTCGACCAGGGCTATTATCCCGACGGCATTCTGACCGCACCGACCGACGCCGCGCTGGTGCGCGACATCAAGCTCTCAATCGCCGCCGGCTTCAACGGCGCACGGTTGCACCAAAAGGTTTTTGAGGAACGTTTCCTCTATCATTGCGACCGGCTCGGCTATCTCGTCTGGGGCGAGTTCAGCGACTGGGGTTTGGGCGGCAAGGAGCCCGTGCGCGGCTGGTGGAAGCACGACGACGGCACGGTGGTGCGCGGCGGCAACCACAACGGCTACGATTATCCCGCCACCTTTATTGCGCAGTGGATGGAGGCGCTCAATCGCGACTACAACCACCCGAGCATCATCGGCTGGTGCCCGCTCAACGAATCGTTGCGCCGTCACGACGAGCGCATCACCACGCACGACGACGTCATGCGCGGGCTTTTCCTCGCGACCAAGGCTGCCGACAGCACCCGGCCGGTGCTCGATGTGTCCGGCTACTCGCACACCGTGGCCGAGAGCGACGTCTACGACTCGCACGACTACGACCAGAACCCCGCGACGTTCAAGGCGCGGCACGACGGTCTGCTGCGCGACGCGCCCTACGTGCGCGACGAGCTTTTGCTCAACAACATCGCATGGCGCGGCCAGCCGTATTTCGTGAGCGAGTTCGGCGGCATCCGCTGGAACCCGCGCGCCAAGCCCGGCGACGCCTCCTGGGGCTACGGCGACGCGCCGCAGACGCTCGAGGAATTCTACACGCGCTTCGAGGGCCTGTGCGCCGCGCTGCTCGATAACCCGCGCATGTTCGGCTACTGCTACACGCAGCTCACCGACGTGTTTCAGGAGCAGAACGGCATCTACTTTTTCGACCGCAAAAAGAAATACGACCTCGCCCGCGTCCGCGCCGCACAAATCCGTCCCGCGGCGATCGAGCAAACGTAAGCCCACCGTTTTTCCTCGGCGACGGCGACTGGGCACGCTAACAAATGCGGCGTGTCCACCCCGCATTCCGCCGGCGCGTTTTCCTCCTGTCCCGTGCCCCTGCCGCACCGGCGCGAGATCACGGTCGGCCACGGCGGCGGTGGCCGGCTCACGCAGGACCTGATTGATCGCATCTTTCGGCCGGCGTTTGCCACCGGGGCGGCGGAAGCCCAGCACGACGGGGCGCTCCTGCAATTGCACGACGGCGCGCGCCTGGCGTTCACGACCGACTCGCACGTGGTCAGCCCGCTGTTTTTCCCCGGCGGCGACATCGGCCACCTCGCGGTCAACGGCACGGTGAACGACCTCTGCATGTGCGGCGCGCGCCCGCTCTGGTTGAGCGCAGGTTTCATTTTGGAAGAAGGGTTCGCGGTGGAGACGCTGGAGAAAATCGTGGCCTCGATGCGGGCGGCCGCGGCCGCCGCCGGGGTGGCGATTGTCACCGGCGACACCAAGGTCGTCGAACGCGGCAAGGGCGACGGCGTTTACATCACCACGTCCGGCATCGGCGTGATCGAGACCCCGCTGACCGTCGCCCCCGCGAGCATCCGCGCCGGCGACGCGGTGATCCTGAGCGGCGACGTGGGCCGGCACGGCATGGCGATCATGGCCACGCGGGCCGGGCTGGAGTTCGAAAGCACCATCGAGAGCGATTGCGCCCCGCTGGTCGCGCCCGTGCAGTCGCTGCTGGCGGCCGGGCTGGAGATCCACTGCCTGCGCGACCTCACCCGCGGCGGTCTCGCCACGTCGCTGGTCGAGTTGGCCGAAACCGCGCAACTCGCGATCGCGATCGACGGCGCCAAGGTGCCCGTGGCCGAGCAGGTCGGCGGCGCCTGCGAGATTCTCGGGCTCGATCCGCTTTACGTCGCCAACGAGGGCCGCTTCGTGTGCGTGTTGCCGGAGACGCAGGCGGCGGCCGCGTTGGAGATCATCGCGCGCACCGCGCCGGGCGGTCCGCCCGTGATCATCGGCACCGTGAAGCCGGGTCCCGCCGGCCAGGTGACGCAGCGCAGCGTCATCGGCGCCGAGCGCATCGTGGACCGCCTGAGCGGCGAGCAGCTGCCGCGGATCTGCTAAAGCGCCGCGCGGCTGCGGTAGCGGTGGTAGGCGGCGCAGGCGCCCTCGCTGGAGACCATGGGCGCGCCGAGCGGATGCTCGGGGGTGCAACGCGTGCCGAAGGCGGGGCAGTCGTGCGGCTTTTTCACTCCGCGCATGATCTCGCCGCTGATGCATTCGGTCTGGCCCTGCGGGGCGGTGCCGGTGAGCGGGAAGCGTTGCGCGGCATCGAAGGCGGCATAGGCGGGGCGGACGGCGAGCCCGCTTTGGGGAATGACCCCGATGCCGCGCCAGTCGCGGTCGGCGATTTCGAAAACGGTCTCGACGATTTTCCGCGCGTGCACGTTGCCCGCGGTCTTCACCGCGCGGGCGTAGGCGTTCTCAACCTCGGCACGGCCCGACTCGAGCTGCCGCACGCAGAGATAAATGCCCTCGAGGATGTCGACCGGCTCGAAACCCGTGATGATGATCGGCGCGCCGTATTCGCGGGCGATCGGGCCGTATTCTTCGGTGCCCATGATGGTGCACACGTGGCCGGCGGCGAGGAAGCCCTGCACGCGGTTGTCCGGCGCACCCAGAATCGCGCGCATCGCCGGCGGCACGAGCACGTGCGACGTCAGGATCGAGAAGTTTTGCACGCCCTCGCGTTCGGCCCGGAGCACCGCCATGGCGTTGGCCGGCGCCGTGGTCTCGAAGCCGACGGCGAAAAACACGACCGGTCTCGCGGGGTTTTCCAACGCGATGGTGACGGCGTCCAGCGGCGAATAGACGATGCGCACGTCGCCGCCGCGCGCCTTGGCAGTGAGCAGGTCGATGCCGTTTCCCGGCACCCGCAGCATGTCGCCGAACGAGCACAAAATCGCCCCGTGCGTGAGCGCGAGTTCCACCGCCTGGTCGATCAACTCAGCGCTGGTCACGCACACCGGGCAGCCCGGCCCGTGGACCAGCGTGATGCCCTCGGGCAACAGGTCGTCGAGGCCGAACTTCACGATGGCGTGGGTCTGGCCGCCGCAGATTTCCATGATCGTCCACGACCGGGTGCAGGCGCGGGCGATGGCGCCGGCCAGCTTGTGCACGAGGGCGGCGTCGCGGTATTCGTCGACGAATTTCATGGGGGCCCTCCGCCGCCGGGCGCCGGTTCGAGCCCGTCGAGTTCGCCCATCTGCTTTAGGTAGGCGAAGGTCTGCTCGGCCTCCTCCTGGTCCACGATGCTGATGGCGACGCCGACGTGCACGAGCACGTAGTCGCCGACCTTGGCCTCGGGGGCGCAGGTGAGGCTGACGTTCTTGATGACGCCGGCGAAGCTCACGCGGGCGGTCCGCAGGATCGGGTCATCACCTTGGATTTCGAGCACTTTTCCGGGAACGGCGAGGCACATGGGCGGATGGGGTCAGGGGTGGCGGGGCAACTCGACAGTCGTGAGATTCCAAAGCGCGCCGAGCGCCTGGCCGGCGGCAATGGCGCCATCGTTGGGCGGCAGCTCGCGGGGGGCGAGCACATTGAAACCGGCGGCGGCGAGACCGTTATCGGCGAGGTCGCGCAGGAACGCGTTTTGAAAACATCCGCCGGCCAGCGCCACGGATTTCACGCCGGCGTGGCCGCAGACCTCCACCATCGCGCGCACGAGACCGCGGTGAAACGCCGCCGCCAACGCCGCGGCGTCGGTTGCCGGTGCGGCGATCAGTTCGGCGACGGCCGGCCGCCAATCGATTTCACAGATCGCCGCCTCCGGGGCGCGCACCACATCGAAGGGCAGCGCACGGCCGCCGGCCGGCGCGCGGGTGGCCGCGATCTCGACGGCGAGCGGCAGCTGGCCCTCAAACGCGTTGCGCCGGCCCAAGCCCAGCAGGGCACCCACCCCGTCGAACAACCGTCCCGCACTGGTGCAAACCGGGGCGTTCAACCCCTGCGTCAGCATGGTTTGCAGCGTCGTGGTTTCGTTGGCGGTGAAACCGAAACGGGCGGCCGTGGACGCGGCTGCATTGGCATCCAGTGCAGAAGCGAGGGCCACCGCCACGCGACGCGCATCGCGCACGGCTGCCTCGCCGCCCGCCAGCCGGAAGGGCCGCAGGCGGGCGAAGCGCACCGCGCGGCCGCGTTCGAACCGGATGAATTCGCCGCCCCAGACCGTGCCGTCCTCGCCGTACCCGGTGCCATCCCAGGACACGCCGATCACGTGGTCGGCGATGTGGCCGTGTTCGAGCAGCACCGCGAGCACGTGCGCGAGATGATGTTGCACGGCGCAGCATGGCAGGCCGCAGGTTTCCGCCCAGCGGGTGGAGGCATAGTCGGGATGCTTGTCGCAGACCACGCCGCCGGCCCTGGCGCCCAGCAACGCCGTCAGGGTTTCAATCGTGCGGGTGAACACCCCGTGCGTCGCCACGCCGTCGAGATCGCCGATGTGCGGACTGAGGACCAGGCGGTCGCCCGAGGCCACGGCGACGGTGTTCTTCATGTGCGCGCCCACACACACGATCGGTTGGTCCAACCGGGCGGGCAGGCGCAGCGGGGTCGGCGCATAACCGCGGGCGCGCCGCAGCAGAATCGCCGCGCCGCCACGGGTGAACCGCACCACCGAGTCGTCTACCGGCCGGGCGATCGCGCGGTTGTGACCGAGAAAGAGATCCGCGATGCCCGCCAGCCGTGTGCGGGCTTCGTCATCATCGGTGCAAAGCGGTTCGTCGGACAGGTTGCCGCTGGTCGCCACCAGCGGTCGGTCGGCCAGCGCCAGCAGCCGCAGGTGCAAGGGCGAGGGCGGCAGCAGCGCGCCCACCCACGGGTTGCCCGGGCCGATGCCGGCGGCGAGGACCGGGGTGTCGTGTCGCGGCACCAGCACGATCGGACACGACGGGGAGGTCAGCAGCGTTTCCGCCCGGAGGGAAACCTCCGCCCAGCGTCGCAGCATCGCGGGATCGCGAAACATCACGGCGAGCGGTTTTTCCTCGCGGTGTTTGCGCCGGCGCAACTCCGCCACGGCGTCGTCGTTGGTGGCATCCGCCATCAGGTGAAACCCGCCGACGCCCTTCACTGCCACGATTTGACCGGCGAGCAGGGCGGCGACCGTTTGATCGAGGGCGTCGTCGCGTTCGGCGAGCACGCGGCCGGTCGGATCGGTCAGCCGCAGTTGGGGTCCGCACGCGGGGCAGGCGTTGGGCTCGGCGTGAAAGCGGCGGCTGCGCGGATCCGCGTATTCCTGCGCGCAAACCGGGCACATGCGGAAGCAGCGCATCGTGGTTTGCGGCCGGTCATATGGCAGCTGTTCGATGATGGAGTAGCGCGGACCGCATTGGGTGCAATTGATGAAGACGTAACCGCTCCGCCGGTCAGCCGTGGCGGTGAGTTCGCGCCGGCAGTCGGGGCAGGGCGCCAGATCGACCGGTGCGCCGGTTTCGATTTCCCCGGTCGCCACCGCGCTGGCGATGATGGTGAAACCGCCGTTGACCTCCGGTTGGTCGGGCCCGACGTCGAGCCACTCCACGTCGGCGACGCGGGCGGCGCCGGGAGCGCGCCGGACGAGGTCGGCGGCGAATTGTTCGAGCCGGCCGGCTTCGCCGACCGCGCGCACCAGCACGCCCTGGGCGTCGTTTTGCACCCAGCCGTTGACGCCTAGTTCGGTGGCCAGCCGGAGCACGTAGGGCCGGAATCCGACGCCCTGCACGGTGCCGCGCACCCGCAACAGACGGTCACAGAGGGGCGGGGCGGGGTTCATGGTGAGGTGGGAAAAATCAGGCCGATGGCGGCGGTTTAGGCCGGCGGCAGGCGGTCGCGGAGAAACTGATACCACTCCTCCATGCCCGCCCCGCTGCGGGCGGAGAGCTGGATGAGGCGGGCCTGGGGGGCGACGCGGCGGATGTTTTCCACCGCCGTCGCCAGGTTGAAATCCAACACGCCGGCCACATCGATTTTCGTCAGCAGCACGAGATGCGCCGACTTGAAGATGGGCGGGTATTTGAGCGGCTTGTCCTCGCCCTCGGTGGCGGAGAGGAGCACCACCCGCACGGTCTCGCCGAGGTCAAACGCGGCGGGGCACACGAGGTTGCCGACGTTCTCGATGAACAGCACGCGCACGTCCGTGAGGTCTAGGCTGGCCGCGCCGCGCGCCACCATCTCGGCATCGAGATGGCAGGCCGTGCCGGTGGTGATCTGCGCCACCGGCACATGCGGCCGGTGAATGCGCCGGGCGTCGTTGTCGGTCTCGAGATCGCCGACGACCACCGCGCATTTGTGGGTGAGCCCGAACTCGTCCACCGTGCGCGAGAGCAGGGTGGTTTTGCCTGCGCCCGGCGAGGAGACGAGGTTGAGGCTCAGCAGGCGGTGCCGGGCGAAGAGCGCGCGGTTGCGCGCCGCGGCATCGTCGTTTTTCGCCAGCAGGGAGGTGTGGACCTCGATCGTGCGCCGCGCCGGCGGCTCCGGGGTCACGACCGTGACCTCGGACGGGGCGGCCGGCCGCGGCCGCAGGAGCCCGGGAGCGATCACACTGAGCACGCGGACCCCGAAGAGTACCGATTTTCCACATCCGCATTCGAGACACATGGTTCAGCTCATTTCGATGCGGCTGAGTTCGAGTTCGCGGCCGCGCCGGATCTCGCCGCAGAGATCGCCGCAACCGGGGCAGGTGAAGATGAACCCGCCGTTTTCGCCCGCAAATTCGCGCCGGCAGGCCGGGCAGTAAACCGCCGCCGGTACCGATTCGATTTCCAGGGTGGAGCCCTCGGCCACCGTCCCCCGGGACACAATGTCGAAGGCGAAGCGCAGGGCCTCCAGCTCCACGCCGGCCAGGGTGCCGATGCGCAGCACGATCCGCTCCACCCGTTCCGCCCGGTTTTCGACGGCATGGCGCTGCACGGCGGCGAGCGCAGATTCCATGATTCCGACCTCGTGCATGGGCAAATGGGGCTGTTGCCCGTAAGCACACATTTGGGCCCGGGGTCGAGCTTAAGTGAAAATTCAGCAACTTCTGCGCATAACTCGGCAATACATGCGGAGGGGGCCCTGCCAATATGACATAAGATGGCGCCGCTTAGTATTCTCAGTCCCAACCCTCAGCCCCGACCGCTCCCCCCGCGGTGTTTTTCCCATGAAGAACGATGCCTTGTCCGTACACCCGGCCACCCAGGATGAAGTGACCGTTTATGAGCAACTGACCGCGCGCGGCGTTTCCCGTCGCGATTTTCTCAAGTTCTGTGGCTGGATGAGCGCCTGCATGGGCCTGGGCGCCGACGGCATCGCGCAGATCACCCACGCGCTGGAAACACGCACCCGCATCCCGGTCATCTGGATGCATTTTCAGGAATGCACCTGCTGCAGCGAGTCGTTCATCCGTTCGTCGCATCCCATCGTCGCGGACATCCTGCTCGACAAGATCTCGCTCGACTACACCGAGACCCTCATGGCCGCGTCCGGTCATCAGGCCGAGGCCGCCCTGCACGACACGATGACCAAGTATCGCGGCCAGTATCTGGTCTGCATCGAGGGTTCCGTGCCCCTGGCGGAGGACGGGGTTTACTGCTGCATCGGCGGTCGCACCGCCAAACAGATCGTCGAGGAAGTGGTGGCCGACGCGAAGGCGGTCATCGCGTGGGGCAACTGCGCGTGTTCCGGTTGCGTGCAGGCGGCCAAGCCCAATCCCACCCGGGCCACGCCCATCCACAAGGTCATCGCCGGCAAGCCGGTGGTGAACGTCCAGGGCTGCCCGCCCATCGCCGAGGTCATGGCCGGCGTGCTCGTGCACCTGCTCACCTTCGACCGCATCCCGCAGCTCGATTCCCTCGGCCGTCCGATGGCCTTCTACTCCCGCCGCGTGCACGACACCTGCTACCGCCGGCCCAACTATGACGCCGGGCTCTTCGTTGAATCGTTCGACGACGAAAACGCGCGCAAGGGCTACTGCCTCTACAAGATGGGCTGCCGCGGGCCGACCACCTACAACTCCTGCGGCACGATCCGCTGGAACGGTGGCGTCAGCTTCCCGATCCAGTCGGGCCACGGCTGCATCGGTTGCTCGGAATCGAACTTCTGGGACAACGGCCCGTTCTACGAACGGCTCGCGAGCTTCCCCGGTTTCGGCATCGAGACCACGGCCGACAAGATCGGCCTGGCCGTGGGCGCGGCCACGGTCGCGGGCGCGGCGGCGCACGCCGTGCTCACCAACATCCGCAAGCACCACGAGATCGGCGAGCAACCCGGCGAATCCGCCGCGGCCGCCCCGCCGACCCCGGCCATTGATCCCAACGCGAAAGGAGGGAAGCAGTCATGAGCAACCGCATCGTAGTTGATCCGATCACCCGCATCGAGGGCCACCTCCGCATCGAGGCCGAGGTCAAGGACGGCGTCATCACCGACGCCTGGAGCGCCGGCACGATGGTCCGCGGCCTGGAGGTCATCCTCAAGGGCCGCGATCCGCGCGACGCCTGGGCGTTCTGCGAACGCGTCTGTGGTGTCTGCACCACCGTGCACGCACTTGCATCCGTGCGCGCCGTCGAGGATGCGCTCGGCATCGCCGTGCCGCCCAACGCGGAGCTGATCCGCAACCTGATGTTCTGCACGCAATACATGCAGGACCACGTCGTGCACTTCTACCACCTGCACGCGCTGGACTGGGTCGATGTGGTCAGCGCGCTCAAGGCCGACCCCGCCGAGGCCTCGCGCATCGCGCAGAGTATCTCGCACTGGCCGAAGAGTTCGCCCGGCTATTTCAGCGACCTGCAGAAACGCCTGGTGAAATTCGTCGAGAGCGGCCAGCTGGGCATCTTTGCCAACGGCTACTGGGGCCATCCGGCCTACAAGCTGCCGCCCGCCGTCAACCTGATCGGCGTGGCGCACTACCTGGAGGCGCTCGAGTGGCAGAAGGAAATCGTCAAGGTCCACACCATCCTCGGCGGCAAGAATCCGCACCCGAACTACCTCGTGGGCGGCGTGCCCTGCGCCATCAACATCGACGAGGCCAACGCGCTCAACGCCGAGCGGCTCGCCCTGATCGGCCGCCTGCTGGAGCAGGCGAAGGTGTTCGTCGAGCAGGTCTATCTGCCCGATCTCATGGCCATCGCCCCGTCCTACCTCGACTGGACCGCGATCGGTGGCGGCGTGACGAACTACCTCAGCTACGGCGACCTGCCGACCCACGGCTTCGCCGACGTCGCCCGTTTCAAGATCCCGCGCGGCATCGTGCTCGACCGCGACCTCTCCCGCGTGCACGAGGTTGACCCGAAGGATCCCGCCGGCATCCAGGAATTCGTGGATCACTCGTGGTATGACTACGAGGGCACCGCGGCCGGGCTGCATCCGTGGGAGGGCCAGACCAACCTGCGGTATTCCGGGCCGAAACCGCCCTATGAACACCTCGACGTCGACGCCAAATACAGCTGGATCAAGACGCCGCGCTGGAAGGGCCACGCCATGGAGGTCGGCCCGCTCTCGCGCCTGCTCGTCGGCTACGCGGCCGGCAACGGGGAGATCAAGGAAGCGGTCACCGAGGCCCTTTCCGCGCTCAACGCGCCGGCCACGGTCCTCTTCTCCACGCTCGGCCGTACCGCCGCGCGCGGCATCGAGACCAAACTGGTCGCCCGCTGGGCGCAGGAGTTCTACGACCAGTTGCTGAGCAACATCAAAAACGGCGACTCGCGCACCTTCACGAAGGAAAAGTGGGAACCGGCTACCTGGCCCGCCACGGCCCGGGGCGTCGGTCCGACCGAGGCGCCCCGCGGCGCCCTCGCACACTGGATCGACATCGGCGACAAGCGCATCGCGAACTATCAGCTCGTGGTTCCGACCACCTGGAACGCCTCGCCGCGCGATGGGCAGGGCGGCCGTTCGCCTTACGAGGCCTCGCTCATCGGCACGCCGGTGCACGATCCCAAGATCCCGCTGGAGATCCTGCGCACGATCCACTCCTTCGATCCCTGCCTGGCCTGCGCCGTCCATCTCTACGACGACCAAGGGGCCAAGCTGCAGGAGGTCTCCACCGCACCCGCACTTTGAACGGAGGTTGTCATGAATCCATCCAACCCCACCGCTCCGCCCCCGGCGTTCCAACGGGTCTATGTGTGGGAACTGCCGGTCCGGTTTTATCACTGGTTGAACGCGCTCTGCATCCTCGTACTCACGGTCACGGGTTTCATCATCGCCAACCCGCCCGCCATCAACACGGCGAGCGAGGCCTCGTTCAGCTATTGGTTCGGCACGACGCGTTTCATCCACTTCGCGGCGGCCTACGTCTTCGTCTTCAACTTCGCCTTCCGCATCTACTGGGGCTTTGTCGGCAACCAGTATGCGGACTGGAAGAACTTCCTGCCCCTGCGCCTCGCCCAGTTCCGCGAGGTGGTCAAGGTGCTGAAGGTGGACATCCTCCAGTCCTCCAACAAACCCCTGATGGCGGTCGGTCACAACGCCCTCGCGTATCTGACCTACTTTGTGATGTTTCTCGTCTTCCTGTTTCAGGTCGCGAGCGGCTTCGCGATGTATGCCAACATGAGCGACGCGTGGTTCCCGCAGCTGTTCACCTGGTTGCTGCCGATCTTTGGCGGCGACGCGGGCCTGCGGCAGTGGCATCACCTCGCCACCTGGTTCTTCATCATCTTCACTATCGTCCACGTCTATCTGGTGTTCTATCACGACTACGTGGAGGGCCACGGCGTGCTGTCCTCGATGGCCGGCGGCTGGAAGTTTCTGCCCGCCGGCAAGAGTGACGGCAAGTCCTGGTTCGGCGGCAAACCGGCGGCCAAGACTGCGGACCAAACGGGGAACCCCGTCATATGATCCGCGCCGACCTTGATCTGGTGGGCGGCACGGGTTCGATCGCGGACTCCGACCGGTGCGCCGTGCTGGTGATCGGCGTGGGCAACCTGCTCATGGGCGACGAGGGCGTGGGCATTCACGTGCTCCGGGCGCTGGAGCAGGGGCCGGTTGCACCTGGCGTGCAACTCCTCGACGGCGGCACCGGGGGCATCAACCTGCTTGAGTCCATCACCCGCGCGCCGGTCGTGATCATGCTCGACGCCACCCGCGACGGGCAGCCCGCCGGCACGGTCACGCGGGTGCGGCCGGCCGGGGTGGCGGACATTCCGCTCGGGCTTTCGGCGCACGATTTCGGCCTGCGCGATCTGTTCGCCGCTGCCGCGCTGCTGGAAAAATTTCCCGACGTGCAACTGTTCACCATCTCGGTCGAGACCATCAATCCGATGTGTCTCGAGTTGTCCGATCCCGTGGCCGCGGCGGTCCCTGCCGTCGTGCGCGACGTGCGCGAGCTTGCCCACAGGCTGGTCAGCCGGCATTAACCGCCAATCATGACCCCTGATCTGGCGGTGCTCACCATGAACGCGGCGGCGGTCGCGTTCATCCACACCGTCATCGGGCCGGATCACTATGTGCCGTTCATCGTCATGGCGAAGGCGCGGCGCTGGTCCTTCGGTCGCACCGCTGCGATTACCTTTGCGTGCGGCCTTGGGCATGTGGCCAGTTCGGTCATCCTCGGATTTGTGGGCTACGCCATCGGGGCCAGCCTGCAACATCTGGAATGGATCGAGTCGTTCCGCGGTGAGATCGCGGCCTGGGCGCTGATTATTTTTGGCGCGCTCTACGCCCTCTGGGGCCTGTGGCGGCTGCGCCGGACCCCGGCCGGAACGCACACCCATGACCATTTCATCCGCATCCACGCCCGCGACCACGTGCACGATCCCAAGACCGGCGCGGAAGTCAGCCTCACGCCCTGGATCCTGTTCGCGATTTTTGTCTTCGGGCCCTGTGAGCCGCTCATCCCGCTCTTCATCTATCCGGCGGCGACCAGCGGTTGGGCGGGGGCGTGGCTGGTGGCGGGGGCATTCTCGGCGGTGACCGTCGCCTCGATGTTGGTGATCGTGCTGGGCGCCCAGTTCGGTTTGCAGTGGTTCCCCTCCCAGCGTCTGTCCCGTTACAGCCACGTGCTCGCCGGCGCCACCATCGCGCTTTCCGGCGGGTTGATCCAGCTCTTCGGCCTGTAAACCTGACGGCGCGCTTTCCGATCGCTTATTGATGATTACCAAAAGTAGCGACGATCCGAAGCGTGAAGGTAGGGCGCGACCGCCGGGCGCGCCGCGAGTGCGTTTCGGCGGGCCCGCCCTACCAGTGCAGCGTCACTTTTGGGGGTAATTCCCAATAGGTGACACCTCCGGTCAACGCGTTTTGCGCCCGATCCCGCGTCCCGGAGTCCTCCTCCCCCCGTCTCCCGCGCGATACACGCTTCAAGTAGCCCAAACGAAAGTGTCACGTATTACGTGACACTTTCGTTTGCTTCGCGGGCCGTCCACGATCGGATCCGATTGGATGGCAAGGGGATGGTGATCAGCCGGGATTGCCGGTGCGACGTTGGGCGTGGGCTTCGTCGAGATCGCGGATCTGCTCGATGATGGTGGTGAGTTCGCGGCCGGTGTCGGTCAGCCGGTATTCGACGCGCAGGATTTTGCCGGGAAACTCCTCGCGGCTGATCAGCCCGTAATCGAGGAGTTTGCGCAGGCGTTCGTTGAGCACCTTGTTGGAGATGCCGGGGATGAACCGCTCCAACTGTCCCGGCCGTTGCACGCCCCGGCCGATGGCCCCGAGCACGGCGGCCGACCACTTGCAGCCGACGACATCCTCCAGCCGGCGGTAGGCGGTGCGTTCGGGCAGCGACAGGTGGGGTCGGCGTTTCATGCGGGACGCAGGTTGGCAGAAAACGCGTGGCAATGCACGGGGGAACAAAACGGTGGGTGCCCACCGGATCGTGCCAACTTACGCGGCGGCGGGAAATGTGGCAGACTGGCGGTGCGCTGCCGGCATGGGGCCGGTGCCGCGAAACAACCTCAATCCTGTCATCCAACATGAAAACAAAAGCTGTGTTTTATCACGCCGGTTGCCCGGTCTGTGTGGCCGCCGAACAAAACGTCGCCCTTGCGCTTGATCCCGCCCGAATCGAACTGGAAATCGTGCATCTGGGCGAAAACCGGGACCGGCTGGCCGAGGCCGAAGGCGCCGGGGTCAAATCCGTGCCTGCGCTGGTGCTGGCCGGTACGGCTTATCACATCAACTTCGGCGCCGGGATCGACGCGCTGCGTTGAGCTCCGGTGGGCGGACGGGACGCGGTCGCTCCGGGCTTGTGTCCCGGCGGCGACCGCGGCACTCGGTTGCCATGCCGTCATGACCCCGACCCCGCGCACCGCCCTGATCGTCAACCGCACCGGCCATGCCTGGCAGTCGCAGCAGGTGCAGGAGCCGTGCATCCTGCCGAACCCGCGGCAACCCGACCGATTGGTGATGTTTTACTCGGGCGTGCCGGCGTCCAATCGCAACACCTGCATGATCGGCAAGGCCTGGGCCAAGGCGACGGATCCGTTTGCCTGGCACGAGGCCGCGGAGAATCCCGTTTTTCACCCCGGCGACGGTTGGGACCGCGGCTCCATCCGGCTCGACTGTGTGCTGCATGTCCCGGAGGAGGACGCCTACTACATCTATTATTCCGGCACGATGGACGCGATCCAGGACCGCATCGGGCTCGCGATCTGTCCCGTGGGCGCGGATGGCTATTCGGACCTCACGCCGGCCAACATCCGCCGCCACGGCCGCGCGCCGATCCTCGCGCCGGAACCGGCGGCACCGTTTTGCGAGGAGATGGTTTCGCAGGCCGCGGTGTGGCGCGAGTGGAACGCCGCCGCGGCGCGGTGGGATTGGTTCCTGTATTATTCCTACCGCGGCAAGGACGGCACGCTGCCGGGCATCCGCCTTGCGACCTCGACCGACGGGAAAACGTGGACGCGCCATTTCAACCCCGCCGATCCGCGCGGCATGGGGCAGATTTTCGTGTCCGAGCCCCATGCCTACTACGAGTGGCACCAGATCCTGAAGATCGGCGCGACCTACGTGCTCTGCATGGAAGTCGGCCCCAATCGCGGCGAACGCTGGCGGCCCGTGCTGGCCGTGAGCGACCGGCCCGACCGCGGCTGGCGGCAACTCCCGTTCGACACACTGCTGCAAACCAAGTGGACCGGCGTCTATCGCGACGACCAGTTCTTCCACGTGGCCACGCCGGCGTTTTATCGGATCGGCGGCCGCTGGTTGCTCTTCATGCAGGCCTGCGCCCGGCCGCCCTCGGGCAACTACATCGACGGCCGTTGGGACCTGCGTGTCGCGTCCTGCGATCGTTTCCTGTCGCTGCCCGGCTGTGATCCGTTGCCGCTGCCCGGCGGTAACGCGTGAGGGCACGGCATTCCGCTTCTGGGTAGTGGCGTCCGTCCGGCGATTGGAGCGCACCGGATTGGTTGGATGGAAAGTTTACATTCCCGCCCATAACCAAATACCAACCAGATTATTCCGTAACGCGCCCCCTCCGATCATTTGCCCCGGCCCAAACCAAAGTGTCACGTATTACGTGACACTTTGGTTTGGGGTGAAGCGGGCGGAGCCGGGTGCGGGTGGTGGGGTTTGGTGTGGGGTGCGGGGGGACGGGTGGTGGGGGGCGGATTTGGCCGGGCGGTGGCGATTTAAGCCGGCGGACCGGGATTTCCTTAATGGAAATGCCGGGGTGGGGTGTCTATGGAAGTTGAGTCCCCCTGCCATGTCCCTGCCCGATGCCGAATTATCCCGTTGGTTTGCCGAGGAGGTGCAGCCGCACGAAGCGGCGCTGCGGGCTTGGTTGCGGGCGCGGTTTAACACGATAGCGGATGTTGATGACTTGGTGCAGGAGACTTATTCGCGACTGCTGCGCGTGCGGGAAACCGGATCGGTGGCATGCGCGCGTGCCTTTCTGTTTATCACGGCGCGCAACCTCGCGCTGAATCACCTGCGCCATCAGCGCTACGAAGCTTCGGCCGATTTGCCGGAGGAAGATCGTGCGGGGGTTGTGGATGGCGGCGCGGCGATTCCCGAGAGCCTGTCTCATGCAGAGGATCTGCAGTTGTTGACCCGCGCTATCCAGTCTTTGCCCGATCGCTGCCGCCAAGTTCTTACACTGCGCAAAATCTACGGCTTAACCCAAAAGGAAACTGCGGCGCGTTTGGGTATCTCCGAACACACGGTTGAAGCCCAAGGCGCGATTGGTCTGCGCAAGTGTATAGAATATTTTCGCCGTCACGGTTACCGCCCCAACAAATGAAACGTTCCCCCAATAAGTCTGATGTTATTTCTCAGGAAGCCGCACAATGGGTGTTGCGCCATGATCGCGGACTGACTGCGACGGAGCAGGATGAGTTTTCCGCGTGGCTTGCCGCGGACGCTCGATGTCGCGAGGCTTGGGCGGAGCACCGTTGGGGCTGGGATGAGTTGGACCGTCTCGCAGGATTGCAGGAATCGATGCACGCGGTGCCTGATCCAGATTTGCTGGCGCGTCCGCGGCGGCATCGGGCGGTGGTGTGGTTGTGGCCGCTTGCGGCGGCTGCAGTGGTTACGTTGGGCGTGTTCCTCATGCCTTCGGGGGAAACGAAGCCCATAGAGGTCGCAGGGGCCCAGGTAGCGTCGGTTGAGGCGCCGGTAATTCCGTTAATTGAGGAACGGGAGTTGCCCGACGGCTCGATCGTGAAGCTCAACCGAGGCGCAATCGTGGACGTGTATTTCACTGAGACGGAGCGTCGGGCCCTTTTGCGAAAGGGCGAAGCGCATTTCCGCGTGAAGAAGGATCCGGCGCGGCCCTTTTATGTCGAAGCCAGCGGAGTTTCGGTGCGGGCGATTGGCACGTCGTTTAATGTGCGGATGGATTCTTCCTCGGTGGAGGTCCTTGTGACCGAGGGCAAGGTCCAAGTGGCGGCATCGCCAGAGCAAGCAGCGGATTCCGCCGCGTCGGTCCTGTCGGCGAATGAGCGCACCGTGGTGTATCTGATTCCGTTCGCCCCCGTGCCGCAGGTGACGCCGGTGCCGGAAGCGGAGGTCGAAGAGCGGCTTTCGTGGCAGCCGAAGATGCTGGATTTCACCGACGCGCCTGTGACGGAGATCGTGGCCGAATTCAACCGGCGCAACGCGGTGCGGATGGAAGTGTCCGCCCCGGCGTTGCAAGGGATGCATCTGAGCGCGACGCTGCGTTCGGACAATGTGATGGGTTTTGTGCGGCTCCTAGAAAACGAGTTTGGCGTGCGTGCGGTTTGGAAGAGCGCGACGGAAGTCGAATTAAAGCAGGCGCAGTGAGCGGTTTTGACGGGCACGCGAAAAAGAAAAAAACTTTTTAACGGAAAGTGTCCGGTCGCGGTTTGTTAGGGTTGAACTCAACAAATCGTGATAGCTTCGACCAAGAAATTCCTTTGCCGGTTGCTAGCCGCCGGCCTGTTTTCAGGGCTCCTTGCCGCGTCAGTGTTCGCGGCGGACACAAAGCGGTCCTTTGACCTAAAGGAAGGAGAAGCGGCGCAGACGTTGAAAGCGTTTGCTGCGCAAGCGCAGCGTGAAATTGCGTTTTCTCCCGACGCCGTGCGCCACGTGCGCACGAATGAAGTGCGGGGAGAGATCACCACGACGGAAGCGCTGAACCGCATGCTGGCGGGCACCGGTCTCGTCGCCACGGATAATGCAGAGACGGGCGTGATCGTGGTCCGCAAGGAGACGGCGCTCCCAAACGGCGGAAACAGCCCGATTGATGGCGCAGAGCTGAATGAATCGAGCGTCGCCGAATCCAAGGTCATCCTTGAAGTCGTCCGCGTGACCGGCTCACACCTCCGCGGTTTGCTCGATGGCGCGACCGCCCAACCGGTGCAGGTGATTGACCAAGAGGCGATCGCGCGCACCGGCGCGACGAACATCGGCGACATCCTGCGCTACATTCCGCAGGTATCGTCGTTCACCACCGGCCAGGCCTCGACGCAAAACGGCCTGGGGGCCACGATCGATTTTTCTACTGGAAGCGTGGTTTCTTACGGCACGCCGAAGTCGATGGACGCCAGCGGTGGCATCACCACGGCGTCGCTGCGCGGCGCTCCGGTGGGAGCGACGCTCCTGCTGATCGACGGCAAGCGCGTGCCCAAGACCAACCAGTCCGTGGGTCGCGATGGGTTCGATCTCAACGGCATTCCCTTGTCGGCGGTGGATCGCATCGAAGTGCTGCTCGACGGCGCCAGCTCCGCCTATGGTGCGGACGCGATGGGCGGCGTGATCAACGTCATCCTCAAGAAGTATTACACCGGCACGGAAGTGGTGCTCGGCTATGAGAACACCTTTGACTCCGACGTGGCGGTGAAGACGGCCAGCATTTCGCACGGCTTCGGCGCCGGCAAATTGCGCGGCTTGATCACGGCCTCGTGGGAAGGCGCCAACGAGATGATGATGCGCGACCGCGATTTCCTCAACAGCTTTGATCGCAGTCCCTACGGCGGGTCGGACCGACGCCATAACTCGATTCCGGCTGGCGCGGGCAAGATTTCCATCAGTGGCTCCGTGCCGTTGCCGGGACTCACGACCACTTCCGCCGCGATCCCGGCGGGCACCGACGGCACCAATCTCACGGTAGGCGATTACGCCAATGCCGGCCCGATCGTTGGCAAGTATGACCCGGCTCATTACACTCAATATGCCAGTTCCTACGAGCGCTTCTCCACTCTTGCGAAGTTCGATTACGATGTGAACGACCGGGTGAGCCTTTATGCCACGGTGCGGGCGGGTTCCAACGTCAACTACCAGCACGCCGCCCCGATCGAGGCCAGCAATCTGAGCATCCCGGCTGGCTATCCGGGCAATCCTTTTGGTGTCGCGATCACCTTGAACAAGGTGTTCACCGACATCCAGCCGCTGTTGAAGGCGGAGAATGACACGCAAGCTTACACGGTAGGAGCGACGGGACGTCTGCCTGCCGGCTGGCGCTACGACCTGTCGTTGAGCCAGACCTCCAGCCACACGCGGCTCGATGGTGAAGGCGGCACATCTATCACCGCCGCGCTGTTCAACGCCGCTCGGGCGGCCGGCTATACGCCGAATTTGTTCTATGATGGCACGACCGTGCAGAACCCCAACCCTCCGGGGCTGATCGAATCGCTCACCACGGTTTCGAATGTTAGCGAAGAGAAGACGCAAACTTGGCTCTACAGTCTTCAAGTTGATGGTCCGGTTTATGAGCTGCCGGGCGGTGACATTGCCACCGGTTTCGGATTTGAGCGTCGCGAGGAGTATGCCGATTTCCCGCTCCGCTCAGCGACCGACACCAATTCCGCCCGCGACGGCAAAGAGGTCGTCGACGCCGCTTATTGGGAAGTGAACGTGCCGATCTTCGGTGCAGGTAATCGTCTACCCCTGCTGCACCAGCTGAATCTCTCGGGATCGTATCGCCAAGAGAAGTATACCAGCGGCTCGACATCGAAAAATCCCCGCGTCGGTCTCGCGTGGCGTCCGGTTCAAACCGTCCTGTTGCGCGGCAGCTACGGCGAAGGTTCGAAGATCCCGACGCTACAACAGCGCACGCAACCCACGCGCACCGCGAACAGCACGACCGTGGCCGTCGCCAACAACCTCGATCCGCTGCGTGGCAACACCGTCAACCCGGTTTTCCCGATTCTCTATGGTGGCAATCCGAACCTGCGGAACGAAACGTCTGAAAACACGACCTACGGCGTCGTGATTGAAGTGCCAAAAGTGGAAGGCCTGTCGCTCTCCGTGGACTGGTTCGACAACCTTTACAACGACCGCATCTCCTCGCTGAACTTCAACCAGATGGTGACGCTCTATCCCGAGCGCATCACTCGTGGGACCAACCTGCCAACCGACCCGGCTGGCTGGGCCGGCGTGGTGACGGCGGCGGATTTGCGCCCGATCAACGTCGCTTACAGCCAGACCGCAGGCTACGACATCGGCCTCAACTACAACCGCGCTTTCGATTTCGGCCGCATTGATGTCGGCGGTTACGCGACGGACTACACCAAGAATGTTGCGATCCCGATGCCGGGAGGCACGCCGTCGCCGACGGTGACGACGGACACCCTGCCGCTGCAGTGGAATGCACACGCGTTCTTCTACCGCAACGCGTGGGGCGTGGGCACCTTTGTGACCTACCGCGGCGAGTGGCGTGAGGAGCCGACCCGATTGTGGACCGGTTCCGCGACCCGCTGGGATGTCCAATTCAACTATGATTTCGACAAGGCCTCGTGGCTGGCAGGCAAGAAGAACTGGGTGAGCAAGGCGCTCGCCGACACGAAGCTGAGCTTCACGGTTTACAACGTGTTCGATAAGGTGCCGCCGTTCAACTATCTCTACTTCCCGGACAACAGCATCCTCGACTCCCGCTTGCGTCGTTACGCTGTCACGCTGCGCCGCGAGTTCTGATCCCATCCTTGAAATGCGCGGCGTAAGAGCCGCGCATTTTCTTTTAACCACATAAATCCCTTATGAAACTACCCCCACTATTCTCCCGTTACACCGCGCCGGCGCTGCTGGCCTCGGTTTTGTTTGTATCAACCTCCTTGCGCGCCGAAGAAACCACGCCGGCCGCGAGCTCGTGGGAGCAGGACTGGAAGGAATTCCAGGAGTTGAAGAGCAAGCAGGTGGATCGTTCACTTCCGCCCGCCGAGCTCTATCCGGCGATGAGCGAGCAGGCGCGCCTTGTGCGGATGAAGGCCGTGTCCCTGTTTGAATCCAACCCGAAGGATCCGCGCCGTTGGGAAGCGGCGATCGAGATCATGCGGGGTTTGAGCGGTTTCATCTAT
Source organism: Opitutaceae bacterium (assembly GCA_019455245.1). Classification (GTDB taxonomy): domain Bacteria; phylum Verrucomicrobiota; class Verrucomicrobiia; order Opitutales; family Opitutaceae; genus Cephaloticoccus. The sequence continues at coordinate 141,508 of JACFMR010000002.1, read as the reverse complement.
GAAGTGACTGGCGATCTGAAAACGGAAGGCGCTAAAGCCTTCAAAGTCGACCGGCCCGTTGAGGCGGCGTGGAATGCCTACACCGATGCGATCTATGAGGGGATGTTAAAGGATCCCGAGATCAGCACGGAGAACCTGAAGGCCGGGATGGAAGGCTACCTGTATCGTCTGGGCATGCGGCAGGATCTGCCATTGTCCGCGACCCGCGTCGTGATTGATGAATACACGAAACGCTTTCCGGAAAGCGACCGCGTGGCGGGTTACGAGCAACGGTATTACAGCAGCCTGCTGCGCTACGACGCGGAAGCCGCTAAGGCGCATCTCCAAACGCTGATCGCCAGCGATAATCCTTCGTTGCAAAAACTGGGTGAAGCCTTGGCCCGCACGGTCATCGGCTCCGAGCTCGAACTTAAATTCACCGCGATTGATGGTCGTGAAGTGGACGTGAGCAAAATGCGCGGTAAAGTGGTGCTTGTCGATTTCTGGGCCACATGGTGCGGCCCGTGCATCGCGGAACTGCCGAACGTGAAGTCGGTTTATGACCGTTATCACGACAAGGGCTTCGAAGTGATCGCGATCACGCTGGATTCACAACGTGACCGCCAAAAGCTTCTCGATTTCTGCAAGGAGCATAATCTGCCCTGGCCGCAGCACTTTGACGGCAAAGGTTGGGCCAACGAATTCGCCGAGAAATTCGCCATCCGTGGCATTCCCGCGATGTTCCTCCTCGATCAGGAAGGCCGGTTGGTGAGCACCAACGCCCGCGGCGAAAGGCTCGAGGCCGAGGTCCGGCGGCTGCTCAAGCTGTAACTGCCATTTCTGTGTGTAGAGTGGCGGCCGGGGCGATGCGCTCCGGCTGCCCGGCACGATTTCCCCATGGTATCCTTCGGCCGATCCAATCTGGTTGTTCCCGATCCCACCATGAGTTGGCGGGAGTTTTGTGCGCTGCCCGCGGTCGACCTCCCTGTTCTGGCGGACCTGACTCCCGCCGAGCGCGTGGTGGCGATGCAGGTGGCGCAGGGGTTGACGAACAAGGAGATCGCGCGGGTGCTGGGCAAATCGGAGATCACGGTGAAGCACCAGGTCTCGTCCATCCTCGCCAAGCTCGGTGTGCCCTCCCGCACCCGGTTGATCGTGTTGCTGCGGTGAGCGGCGGCGGAGTCGCGCTTGGGGTTGCCAAGACGCGCCGACCGGCCTAGTTTGAGGTCAACCCGAGGCCGTTCTCCCGAGCGGTCCGGGAGTCCCGAATCCGCCCAACGAAAGGCCCGGTCATGACCACCAAAAAGAAAGCCCTGCGCCACTTCCCTTGGAGTCTTGAATGTCGTCGGCTCGAGGTGCCGGACGGCCCGTTGCATCAGACCCTGCGGCGGAAACTCACCCGCCTTGAAAGGCTGTTGCAGCATTACGCGCCGGAGGCCGTGCATCTGCACATCGTCATGGCGCGCAGTGCGGCCACGGGCCGGCATTCGGCCCGGCTCACGTTGCGTTTGCCGCGGCACATCCTGCACCGCACGAAGTTCGCGCCTGAGCCGTTGGTGGCGTTCACCGCCGCGTTGGAGGCGATGTGCCTGGAAATTTCGGGCCGCAAACAAGTGAAGCCCCGGCCGGCCCCGGCCCTGCCCGGCGCGAAGAAAATCCGGCGGCGTCCGTCCGGCTTTGCCGCCAAACCGCGCACAGGCCGCGCCGCGCCGGCGGGTTTGGGCGATGTGTTGCGCGATCTGCTTGCGCACAACTACGCGCGGCTCCTGCAATACGTGAAATTGCAGCTGGCGCATGCGGGGGAGAATGGCGACCGGCTCGACCGCATCATCGATCCCCGCGCCGTAGTGGACGAGATCGCGCGGCGCGCCCTGGCCGACCCGGAGGCCAAGCCCGTGCGGCTTGGCCACCTGCTGTGGCTCTACACCCTGGCGCGGCACGAAGTCGCCCGCCGCCGCCGGCTGCTCAAGGCGCAGGAGGCCGACACCGTTTCGCTCGAATCGCTGCGCAAACTGCCCGAGATCGACGAGGAGGAGGAGGGCTACGACGCCGAGCAGCCGCTCGACCTCATCGAGCGGCAGGAGGCGACCACCCGCGCCTCGATGCGCGAGCTGACGCCGGACGATCACGCGGTTTCACCCGCCGATTCGGCCGTGAATCACGATCTGTTGGAGGAAGCCCGTCGGGTCGCCGGCGACTGGACCCGGCCGGAGCGCGAGATTTTCGAGCTGCACTATGTGGACGGTTTCGAACCGCAGGAGATCGCGACGGTCACCCGTCGCACCCTGCGCCGGGTGCAGGCGACGATCGACGCGCTCCACGACCGGCTGCAAACCGCCCTGCGCGAACCCGCCCGGGCGTGAACTTCGACCGATTGGGATTCGCGCATTTTGCTGACGGCAAAAGGTGGTGCGACTTGTCCTCAAGGCGCTGGTTTTCTTGTGAGGACTGACCTGCGCGTTGGGGGCAGCGCGCGCCACCGGCGTCTCCATGCGGTTGGAATGTAGGGCGGGGGCGCTGACCCCGCCTTGGAGACAATGGCTTCAACCAAACCAAGGCGGGCAAGGGACTGCCCGCCCTACCGGCATGGCCGCGCTCTGGTCCCCAAGCCGCGCCCCCCCCGGCATGAAAACCCGTTGCCACGCGGCGGATTGGGCCAAGACTCCCCGGTGCGCCATGCCGCAGATTGAGAACAATTTCCCGGCGGTGACGGTGAACCCCTCCCGGCCCTACGACAGCATCCGCGAGCTTTACCTTTACGAGGAGCCCGCGCTGCTGGCGTCGCTGCATCGCGGCGACCGGCGCGAGGCCATGCGCATTATCAACCTCGTGCTGGTGCACATCTACAGCGCGGGCCACGAGCGCAGCGAGATGCTCAAGATCCTGCTCCTGGAGCTTGTCGTCATGATGTCGCGCGGCGCGGTCGAGGCCGGGGCGCCGCAGTCCGAGGTCATCGGCTTCTGCTACCGGCACATCACCGAGCTCATCGCCATCACCGACGACGAGCAGCTCGCGCACTGGCTGCGCGAGGCGTTGCTGCGGATTTTCGACGAAGTCGAGCGCGTGCGCGCCACCCGGCTGCCGGCCAACGTGCAAAAGGCGCTCGACGCCATCCGCGCCGCGCCGGCGGGCACCGGGCTCGAAACCGTGCGCCGGGCGGCGGCCCGGGCCGCGGGCGTACCGCCGCGCCAGCTCACGCAATTGCTCAAGGCCCGCACCGGCCGCTCCTTTTCCGACCTCGTGCGCGAGGCCCGCATCGAGCACGCCTGCGAGTTGCTGGCCAAGACCGAGCAGCCCGTGGCGGTCATCGCCACCGATTGCGGGTTTTGCGACCAGAGTTACTTCACCAAGGTCTTTCAGAAAATGAAGAAGACCACCCCCCGCTTGTACCGCGAAGCGGCGCAGGGGCGGATGCGATAACCGGGTGTCATGCCGCGCATTAGCCGGGCTCCAAAGCCGGCGAATGCAGCCAAACACCAAATTATTGATTGGGAACACAAGACCCCGGCGCGGACCTCGTGTAGCCTAAGCGCATGAACCCCGAGCCCTTGGCCAACACCACACCGACACCCGCTCGGCCCGGTGACGCCGCGGCCGGGGCTCTCCGCACCATGACCACGCCCGCTCCTCACTCCTCGCTCCGGGACCTGCTCAACGCCGGCCGCTTCATCTACGGCGCCGAACTGGTGACCACGCGCGGCATGCCCGCCCCCGACCAGCCGTCGAAGCTCGTCGAGCTCGGCGAGGCGCTGGCCGACGATTCGCGCATTGGCTGGGTTTCCATCACCGACAATCCCGGCGGCAATCCCATGATCCCGGCCGACTGGGTGGCCAACGTGCTCAAGCCCAAGGGCAAGGAGCTCGTCATTCACCTGACCTGCAAGGATCTCAACCGCAACGGCCTCGAGTCCGCCGCCTGGCGCTATGCCGCGCAGGGTTTCGACAACATCCTCGCGCTCACCGGCGATTTTCCCACCGCGGGCCACCGCGGCGTCGCGCTGCCGGTCTTCGATCTCGATTCGGTCAGCCTCATCGGGCTGCTCAACGAGATGAACGCCGGCCTCGAGTCCACCAAGCCCAACGGCAAGGTCGAGCGGCTCCCGCGCACCAACTTCTTCATCGGCGCCGCCGTCTCGCCCTTCAAACGGCAGGAGCGCGAACTGATGCCGCAGTATTTCAAGCTCGCCCGCAAGATTCAGAGCGGCGCCGGCTGGGTCGTGCCGCAGCTCGGCTACGACATGCGGAAATTCCACGAGCTGCAGCTCTTCCTCGACTGGGCCGACCTCTCCGTGCCGCTCGTCGGCAACGTCTACGTGCTCAACCGCGTGGTCGCGCGGATGTTCAACCAGCACAAGATCCCCGGCTGCGTCGTCAGTGACGCGCTGCTCGCGCAGGTCGAGAAATACGCCGCCGGCCCCGACAAGGGGAAGGCGTTCTTCACCGAGCTCGCCGCCAAACAGCTCGCCGTCTTCAAGGGCATGGGCTTCGCGGCCGGCTACCTCGGCGGCGTGCACAAGGCCGACGCCTTCGCGCAGATCATCGACCTTGCCGAGAGCTTCGCGCCCGACGACTGGAAGGAGTTCGCCCGCGAGATCCAGTATTCGCAGGACAACGAGTTTTACCTCTTCGAGCGCGACGAGCGCACCGGGCTCGGCGACCGCGCGCAGCTCAACCGCGACTACCTGCAGTCGCTCAACCAGCCGCTCACCGCCCCCGACGTCACGCTGAACTACCGCGTCTCGCGGATGGTGCACGGCCTCGCCTTCACGCCCGGCAAGAAACTCTTCCCGCTCATCCAGCGCATCTACGGCCGGCTCGAGGAAGGCAAACATACGACGACGCTCGGTCTGCTCAAGCGCGTCGAGCACACCTCGAAATCGCTCCTCTACGGCTGCTTCGACTGTGGCGACTGCTCGCTGCCCGAGACCGGTTACCTCTGCCCGCGCTCCTCCTGCTCGAAGAACCAGCGCAACGGCCCCTGCGGCGGCTCGTTTGAAGGCCGCTGCGAGCTCGACGACAAGGACTGCCTCTGGGCCCGCGCCTACGACCGCCTCAAGTGCTTCGGCGAATCGCAGGACATGATCGACGGCCCCGCGGTCTTCGCCAACCCCGCGCTCGCCGGCTCCTCCGGTTGGGCCAACTTCTACCGCGGCCGCGACCATCAGCGCGTTGCCGTGCCGACCGCTCCCGAACACAATTGAACCACGCCATTTTCCCCTGAACCTGAACTGTTAACCCAGCTTGTAGGGCGTCACCTTGGTGACGCCAAACCGCCCCAAAGTCGCGCCCTGCAAGCGGAAACACTCCCTCCCTTACTCCCTCAGTCCTTCACTCCCTTACTCCTCCAAGCCTCACTCCCTTTTAAACCCAACCGACATGCCCATTCCCAACCTCACCATCATCGGCGAATCGATCAACGATTCCGTCCCTTCCACCCACAAGCTTTTCGAAGCCGGCGACCTTGAGGGCCTCAAGGCCCTCGCGATCTCGCAGGACACCGGCGGCGCCGGTTACATCGACGTCAACGTCGGCCCGCGCCCCGCGGACTTTCTTGCCGACATGGTGCGGCAGGTGCAGGGCGTCACGGCCAAGCCCATCTCGATCGACACGCCCGATCCCGTCATGGCCGAGGCCGGGCTCAAGGCCTACGACGCCGCCCGCGCCGGCGGGGCGCTGCCCATCCTCAACTCCATCGCGCAGACGCGCCGCCAGATGTTCGAACTGGTGAAGATCGCGCCCTTCATGCCCATTCTGCTCGCTTCCGAGCGGGTCGACGCCAACGGCGTCAGCCAGCACTGCCACACCGCCGCCGAGGTGCACGCCACCGCGCGCGAGCTCGTGGCGGAAGCCGGCAAACACGGCATCCCGGTCAACCACTGCATCATCGACCCCGCGATCTCGCCCATCGGCGCCGATTCCGACGGCCGCTTCCAGTGCCTCATGGGCGCCATCAACCTCATCCACGCCGATCCCGCGCTCAAGGGCGTGCACATGTCGGTCGGGTTGAGCAATTTCTCCGTCATGCTGCCGCCGAAGCGCGCCGACGGTTCGCCCACCAAGGGCCCGCTCGAAAGCGCGTTCCTCACCTTGGCCGTGCCGCTCGGCATGGACTTCGTGATCGGCTCGGTGAAGCGCAATTACGCGATCCTGCCCGACGATCATCCCGCCATGCTTTGCGTGAAGGACTGCCTCACGCTCGAGGGCTTCGACGTCATCATGCGCGTGCAGGAATACTATTCGTGAACCCGCGTTTTTGAGACCACGAAACACACGAAATACACGAAACGGAAATTCCATCCACGCCGCTCCACCCGAAGACCAATCGTCTGATCCTTTCGTGTATTTCGTGGTGAATCTCCAATCACAACAACCCATCCCATAATCCCCTTCACTCCCATGCCCGAGAAAATCGTCCCCTCCGACATCGAGATCGCCCACCAGGCCACCATGCTCCCCATCGAGCAGGTCGCCGCCAAGCTCGACATCCCCGCCGATGCGCTGGAGCGCTACGGCAAATACAAGGCCAAGGTCGGTCTCGATTACTACCGGCAGCAGCTGGCGAAACCCGCCGGCCGGCTCGTGCTCGTCACCGCCATCTCGCCCACGCCCGCGGGCGAGGGCAAGACCACCACGACCGTGGGCCTGGGCGACGCGCTCAACCGCATCGGCAAGCGCGCCATCGTCTGCGTGCGCGAGCCCTCGCTCGGACCCAGCTTCGGCATCAAGGGCGGCGCGGCCGGCGGCGGTTACGCGCAGGTCATGCCCATGGAGGACATCAACCTCCACTTCACCGGCGATTTTCACGCCATCACCTCCGCGCACAACCTGCTCTCGGCCATGGTGGATAACCACCTCAACCACGGCAACGCGCTCGGGCTTGATCCCAACCGCATCGTCTGGCGGCGCGTGCTCGACATGAACGACCGCGCGCTGCGCCACACTGTCGTCGGTCTCGGCGGCTCCGCCAACGGCGTCGTGCGCGAGTCGGGCTTCGACATCACCGTGGCCTCCGAGGTCATGGCCATCTTCTGTCTTTCCCAGAACCTCGACGAACTGAAGGAGCGCCTCGGCCGCATTGTCGTCGGCTACACCCGCGAAAAGAAGCCCGTGACCGCCGCCGACCTCAAGGCCCACGGCGCCATGGCCGTGCTCCTGCGCGACGCGCTCGCGCCCAACCTCGTGCAAACGCTGGAGAACAACCCTGCGTTCGTGCACGGCGGTCCCTTCGCCAACATCGCGCACGGCTGCAACAGCGTGCTCGCCACCAAGCTCGCGCTCACGCTCGGCGAATACACCATCACCGAGGCGGGCTTCGGCGCCGATCTCGGCGCGGAAAAGTTCCTCGACATCAAGTGCCGCTTCGCCGGCCTCAAGCCCGACACCGTCGTGCTCGTCGCCACCATCCGCGCGCTCAAGATGCACGGCGGCGTGGACAAGAAGGAACTCAAGGCGCCCGATGCCGCCGCGGTCGAGCGCGGTATCGTCAACCTGGAGAAACACGTTGAGAACCTGCTCGGCTACGGTCTGCCCGTGGTCGTGGCGATCAACCGCTTCACGTCCGACACCGACGAGGAGATGGCCGTGGTCGAAAGCCACTGCGCGCGGCTCGGCGTCAAGGCCGTGCCCGCCACGCACTGGGCCGAGGGCGGCGCCGGGGCCGAGGCCCTCGCGCACGCCGTGGTCGAGGCCGCGGAAACGGGAAAGAAGGACTTCAAGTGCCTCTATCCCGACGAGCTGCCGCTGATCGAAAAGGTGCGCACCATCGCGCAGAAGATTTACGGCGCGAAGGACATCGTCACCAGCGCCAAGGTGCGCACCGCGTTCGAGGACCTGCAGAAGGCCGGTTACGGCAAGTTCCCGGTGTGCATGGCCAAGACGCAGTATTCCTTCTCCACCGATCCCAACCTGCGCGGCCGGCCCACCGGCTTCGAGGTTGAGATCCGCGAGGTGCGGCTCTCCGCCGGCGCGGGCTTCATCGTGTGCCTGACCGGTGAAATCATGACCATGCCCGGCCTGCCCAAGGTGCCCGCGGCCGAGTCCATCACCCTGGACGACCAGGGTCAGATCGTCGGGCTGTTCTGATGATCCGTCCCTTCCACGCCCTTGCGGCCTTTGCCGCCCGCCCGGTCTGCTGGCTGCAGCCCGACAGCGGCAAGGTCCGCGCCGACGACTCGCAGGTGTTGCCGCTGCCCGCCTCCCGCGCGCCGGTCAACCGCTGGCTGATCGCGGTGATGGGCACGCTGCTGCAGCTCTGCCTCGGTTCGGTTTACGCCTGGAGTTATTTCCAGCAGCCGCTGGTCGAGCGCATGGGCTGGCAGCACACGCAGGTCGCGTGGACGTTCAGCTTTGCCATCGGCTTTCTCGGTCTCGCCGCCGCGGTCGGCGGTGTGCTGCTGCCCAAGGTCGGCCCGCGGCTGCTGGCGGTCACGGGCATCGTGCTCTTCGGCGCCGGTTACCTGCTGGCCGCGCTCGCGCTGCACCTGCATTCGCTGCCACTGCTGTGGCTAGGCTACGGCGTGGTGGGTGGCATCGGCCTCGGGCTCGGTTACGTCACGCCCGTCGCCACCGTGGCGAAGTGGTTTCCCGACAAGAAGGGCCTCGTCACCGGCATGGTCGTCATGGGCTTCGGTTTCGGCGCGCTGCTCATGAGCAAGGTCGTCGCCCCGGGGTTGATGACGCTGTTTGGCGGCAGCCTGCCCAAGGTGTTTGTCGGCATCGGTGTCGCGCTCGGCGCGCTCGGGTTGGTGGCGGCGCTGTTCATGCGCAACCCGCCGGCCATGACCACCGTGGTGGGCGAACGCGAGCCGGTCTTGCCGCACGTGTTTTCCCGGCGCTTTGCCCTCATGTGGCTCTTGTTTTTCTGCAACATCGTGGCCGGCATCGCGATCATCAGCTTCCAGTCGCCGTTGCTGCAGGACCTGCTGCGGACCACCGATCCGCTGGCCTCGCCGGCCGCGCTGGCCGGCGCGGGGGCGACGCTCATCGCCGTCAGCTCCGTGTTCAACGGCATCGGGCGGTTCGCGTGGGGCGCGCTGTCCGACCGGCTCGGCCAGCTGCACACCTTCCGCGTGATGCTGGCCACGCAGGCGCTGGCGTTTGTCGCGCTGGTCTTCACTGGCAACGTGTGGCTGTTCGGCGCGCTCGTCTGCTACGTGCTGCTTTGCTACGGCGGCGGCTTCGGGGTGATGCCCTCGTTCATCCTTAACACCTTTGGTCCGCGGCTCATGCCGGTGCTCTACGGCGGCGTGCTCACCGCGTGGTCTGCGGGCGGCATCGTCGGCCCGCAGATGGTGGCGTGGCTGAAGGACACGCAGGGCGCGCACGCTTCTGGCTACGCCTTCGCCTTCGGCGCCACACTGCTGACCGTCGGCCTGATCCTCGCGCTGCTCTGCCGCCCCGCGGAACGCCAGGCGGAGTGAGGGGCCCCGCTGTAGGCCCGGCCGTTGGCCGGGCACCTGAACGCTTCGCCGCAGATTTGCCGTCGAATCAGGTAGGGCCGGACCTTGGTCCGCGCCTCCAACTTCAGCGGTTAAACGCGTTCCGCGCCATCGCCGGATTCATACCGTTGAACCACAGATTGCAGATGACCACAGATTGGATATGGCTGGTCGTGTGGAGGCCGCGCCCGTTCGTGCCGCCCTCGGCCACCGTCACGCTGATGGAATCCAACATCGCCTATGGCATCGCCATCGGCGGGTAAACTTTGTGGACATCCAAACCCACGACTATATCTGTCTACTTCATGCCCCCGTCTTTGGTTTTGGCTGTTCCGGCTACACGCCACACCCAGGCGGATAGGCGCACTCCGAGCGTAATCGCGCCAGAGGACGGACAAGCCAGCGTTCATCAGAGACAAGCACTCCTTTTCTCTTTCAGCTGCTTCATCGGAGCCTTAATGCCTAGCCATCACCATGACATTCTGGCAATCAACGGTTGGTAAGATTTTGAGGTGGGTTCTCTTTTTGCCCGTTGGTCTCCTTGTCTCGGCATTGCTGGAGTCCATTCCCATTTTTGCCTACCGTTACGCGGCCAATGTCGAGCTTCGACTCACTTTGTTGACGCTCATCATTGGGGTTATTGTAGTCTCGATGCTTTTCACAGTTCTTGTCTATTGGTTCATCGGAGTCTTTTTCACACCCAAGCTTTCTTGCGGAATGATTGCGCCTACGCCGAAGATTGCATCGGTCATTTTTGGTACGCTCTTTGTTTTATTCCAGGGTCTGACTTTGTTGGGCATGGTCTTGGGTGACCAGACGGGTTGGGGTATCATTATTTACAAGTCGCTCTTTTCATTGTTGCTGATGGGTGGAGTTGTAGCCACATATGTAGAGGAAAGTGATTGAGTTGATGGGGGACTCGACCCGTAGAATGGAGAGTTCATGACACCGCGAAAGCCACCACCTTTGGTGAGGATTCTTCTATCGGAGCAAGGCGATTGGTTTGGCGGTCTGGTTGCTTCTCTCACACATGGCGTCGCACGACTGCCTATCGCCGTTGCTGCGATTGTTCCGCCGACCATCCGAGAGGAAGACTTGCTTGAGACCGCGGCAAAACAAAAGTTCCACATGGCAATTCTCATCCTCAACAATATTCTGTATACATCAGACAATCGCACGGATATCGTGAACGCCTCGGTAGTACTCGTTGAAAAGATGACAGCGTTGTTCCAAAAGCCGATAATCGCAGTGTACGGCTGGTCGGCTTCCGAAAATTATCCGTCGAGACTCCTACGCGCAGGAGCGGTCGAGGTATTTCAGCTTCCGTGGAGAAATGAGGATATGCAGCAGGCAATCAAACGATGCGTGAATATTTGGTAATCCGTGTGTGGAGACGCACACACCGAAAGTGGAAAAACCAAAATGCCAAAGGCTAAAAGTTTTCGCTTCCGAACCAACACGCGTATCGTTTCGCTGTTGGTAGTCTTGCTCCATGCCGTTTTTCTTGTCGGCGCCATCTGGATATTTTTCGTCAAAGCCCAGAGGCCAACTGACTATGCATGGGGAGTGGCAGCAATAGCGATCTTTGGAGGTGTACTTCGAAAGGCCCTTCCACAGGCCCTCCATAGTATTTCGTATCGCTTGGATGTTTCGGACGACTGGGTAGCGGTGAGAGATCTGTTTTCTTTGGTTGTAATTCCGTTTTCGAAGCTAAGTCGTTTTGCAGAGCATCCTATGGAGGTAGATGGACGACTATCTGGGTATCAATTTGTATTCCAAAACGAAGAGGGCGACGTCGTTGGTTTCTCATCGCAGATCGTCGGTTGGGCAGAGATAATTTGTCTTGTGCGGCAGGCAGTGCCAGATCGTATTCCGCCACCGGAAGAACTCGATTCGTACTCGATCTTGCGGTCCCTCGAATTGGATCCTGATGCGGCATCTTTATCAGCCCCACCTTACGACATTGATCACGAATGGAGATCGCCGTCGATTGCTCGATGGTATGATTACTGGGCGGGATGGCTTTTCGCCCTGATTACACTTTGGTATCCGGCTCAATGGCTAATGGGCATGTTAAGAGAAGAAGGCTTGAAGACGAGTGGCGTTTTTATTGCAGTTCCGGTCTTAGTAGGAAGCGGCCAACTGCTGGCATTATTGATCGCGTCTTTACTCCGTCGGAGACGATCTCGGTCAAGAAGTTCCGCACCGCAGGTCCCTACGATCCATGGGAAGAACTGAAAGGCCCAACCAGTTGGTAGAGCTATTGCCGGGATCTGTCACCCCGAGGACGATTCAAGCCCCGCCTGCCTTCTTGGGCTCCTACTGTTATCCGGCTTTGCGGGTCGTGGTCTGTTTGCGGACTTTCCTCGGCGTAACGTGATAGGCGGCGGCGGGTTCCTGCACCAGCACTTCGGCGGGGATCTTCAACCCCTGATGCAAGGCGCGGATCATGCTCAGGCTGAGCGGGCGCTTCCGATTCATGACCTCGGAAACCTTGCTCTTGCTCTGGAGGTAAGGTTGCAGATCGGAGGGCTTGAGTTCTTCCTGCTCCATGCGGAAGCGGATGGCATCGATGGGATCGGGAGCCGCGATGGGGAAGTGCTCCTCCTCGTATTTCTCGACGAGCAGGGACCAGAGTTCCAACTCGGCCTCGTCGGGATCGGGCCGGTGCATCAACCCTTCGATGTGGGCCAGGGCGGCCCGATGGTCGCGGGCGGTTTTGAGGACTTTGGGTTTCATCGGAAAAGTCAGATTTTCGTGGCGTCGATTTTGTCGTAGGCGGCATGGGTGCCGACATAACGAATGAACCTGCATTCGGCAGTTGGGCTAACCGCTAATCTTCGCTATTGCAAAGGAAGCGGGATATTCCCGGTTTATACCCTTATTCGCTTTCGATCGCCCGCGCCACCACCGACAGATCGCATGTCGGTCCGTTCATCCCGTACGCTCGCTTGCCAAGCCCCCGGCGCGCGCCTTCTCTCGCGCCTATCCAGCCCATGATGAAGCGCATCGACCCGCGCCACTGGCGTCCGCTTTTCGACGCCGTTTACGAAATCAACACAGCCCGCGATCACGCCGACTTCTCCTCTGCCGTGCTGGCCGCGATGGACCGGCTGATTCCCGCCGACCTTTGCATCATGCACGTGCTGGATCGCCGCACCGGCCAGATCACCGCGGCCATGTCGAAATCGAATCCCCACACCGAGGCGGAGCTGCAGTATTACTCGGAAAATTCCCACCTGAATCCACTCGTCGCCTACTACGAGCGCACGGGCCGGACCCATGCGCGCCGCATGTCCGACGTGATTTCCGTTTCCGAGCTCAAGCGCCACCCCCACTACCTCAACTGCCTCGCACGCAACCGCTATCTTTACGGTCTCGTCCTCCCGGTCACGGTCAACGCGCACACCATCGCCGCCCTTTCCTTCAACCGCGTCCGGCGCGATTTCACCGTCCGCCAGCGGACGCTGCTCGATTTGTTCGGCCCGCATTTTCGCTCTGCGTGGTTGCGGCACGAGCAGCCCACGCTCCAACGCATCAACCACCCGCTTTCCCTGCGCCAGCGTCTCCGCGAACTCGGCCTGACTCTGCGCGAAGCCGATGTCCTTTTCTGGATCGCCGATGGCAAACAGAACCGCGAGATCGCCCGCCTCCTCGGCCTGAGTCTCTTCACCGTGCAGGAATACGTCGGCAACATCCTCCGCAAGCTGCGCGTGCCCAACCGCCACGCGCTCACCGTCCAGACGCTCAGCCGGCTCGCCGGCCAATGACGTCGCCCGCACCCCTCACGCGTGAGGGTTGAGCCCATTCGCCGCACTCGCTAGGATGGCGTCGCTGCGCCCGCCGGATTTCGCCGGCGCCGCAGCCACACAGCGTCCATGCGAACCACTCCCGCCTTCCGTCGGCCGGCACACCCCGGCCTCCGCCTTCTGTTACCTGCGGCGATCCTGCTCTCTCTGACTCTCGTGCTGCCCCACGCTCGCGCGAATGACGACACTGCGGCGGTGGGATACACCTCAGTCAACGCAGGCACAGCAACGCCTTTGGACATCAGCGGCGGATGGGGACTCAACGCCACGGAGATCTACGTCGTCCCGTTTCGCATCAACACGCTGGGCAACTACTCGCTGACCTCTCTCTCTTTTCTGTTCCAGAGCCAATCCTATGGGGGCGATCCCAATACCTCTGGGGGCGATCAGCATGGCGGCGGCCCGCCCCCGACCGATGACAGCTCGGAGGGCGGCCCCATCTATTCCCAGTATCCCAATGCGGGTGAGCTTTCGATTCAGGTGTTTTCGAGCCTCCCCGACAGTCTCACGCTGCCGACCTCGCTTGTTAATTTCGCCTCCTTCAGCGGCTACCCAAACGGTGGAGGTATCGTAACTTTCACTCCCCTGTCTTCACCCACGCTGAACGCGGACGCGACCTACTACCTGTCCGTTTACAAACCGATCAACCCTTACTCCAGCATAACCTGGGGCATGCCTTCCGGCAGCCCCGTGGACAGTCCCCTGGGTTTCGACCCCATCACCGGCCTCCACGACAATGGCACGCGGTTCCCATTTTATATCGTCACGGCGGACGGAGCCACCGAACACTACGGTGTCGTCGGCGGGTTCTCGCTGACTGCCACCGCCATCTCCGCCGTCCCCGAACCCGCAACCGCCGCGGTGATTCTCGGTGGGAGCATGATCGCTGCCGCCCTGTGGGTGCGGCGTCGACGCACGAAGGTCGCCGAATCGCGCACCCGGATCGATCCCGATCTAAGTTGAGCGTCCCCGTCACCGCTCCTGCGCGCCTTCGATCGCTACGGCGTCTGCCGGCCGAGTGGATTTTCGCCGCGGCCTTCGCCGCTGTCGGCGTCTGGGTTTACCTCCGCACGCCCATCCAGTGGACCCCTTTCGATGTGGCGTTCTACCGCGCCCTCGCCCTCGCCTTCGGCTCAGGCTTCGTCGTCATGATCGCCGTCGCTTACGGCGCAGCGCTACTCCGTAACGTCCCCGCCCCCGATCGTCGCACGTGCACGTGGACCGCCGGCGCGCTCGCCCTGCTTGCGACTCTCGCCCTGTTTCTCCTGATCCACACGCACGGCCCCGCGCACAACCGCGTGCTCGAAGCCGCGGCACTCAGCACGACGCTCGTCGCGCTCGGGCTGACGATTTTCCTTCCCGTGGCCGGTCTCGTTCGACCGCACCATGTTGCCCGTGCGCTCGCCCAAGGGCTTTCGTTGTGGGGGCCCATCTTGATCTATCACGTCTTCGCCGGCTTCTGCCTCACCGCTGTTCGAATCGCCACTCCCCTCGTGTGGGATCCCGTGCTGCTGCGGATGGACCTTTCGCTCGGTTTCAATGCCAGCCAGATCGCGCACGCCTGGCACTACCACGCCCCGTGGATTCGCCAGTTCAGCTACATCGGTTACGCGCTGCTTGGGCTCATGATCGCCCTCGTGATCGCCCGACTCCAAATCGCGCGCGCCTGGGCTCACGCGCGGCGTGCGCTCCTCGCCAGTTTCCTCGTCGGTGTGCTCGGTCTCGGCTGTTACCAACTCGTCCCCGCCATCGGCCCGATCTACGCCTTCCCCGCTCTCTACCGCGACCTCGATGAGCGTTTTCACCGGTTCGAAGCGGGCATCGCGCTCGAAGAGGCGCTCACCGGTCCTGACCGTGTTCGCGCCGCGCCCCGCCGACTCCGCAACGCCATGCCCTCGCTGCACACCGCCTGGGCCCTCGTCTCGCTCGCTTCCGCGTGGCACTGGCGCCGCCGTTTCTTCTGGTGGTGCCTGCCCCTCGGGATCCTGCAAATCGCCACCACGCTCACGCTCGGTTATCACTACCTCGTCGACCTCCTCGCCGCCGTCCCGCTCGCCGTCTTCTGCTGGTGGATCGCCGACCGCGCCATCCGTCTCACGCCGCGGCCCACCGACGAACCGCTCCCCGTCGCACCTCGCGTCCGCTGGCGCAGCCTTTCTCTCTTCGCGTCCGTCGGTGCGCTGCTCGCTTGGGCCGCTCTCGCTCCGCTCTCCCCGTGGCTCGCCTGGCCGCTCGCCACCCTCGTCGTTGCCGTTCCCTGTTACCCCGCTCTCGCCGGATTCTGCGCCACACGTCTGTCCCGTGAACCGCCTTCGCCCCGTTCCTTATCCCGCGGCGGGAGTCCGGAAGCGGGTCAGGAGTCCGGAAACGAGTCCTGCTTTACCCTTTGACCCGACGGCACCTTCCGATCTGCAACGGCCGCTGTGCTGCGCTAACGTTGGGCAAAGCCACAGGCTCATCCTTCATCATTGAGGTTTGAAACATCACAGAAGATTCAAGCCTCGTCTGCCTTCTTGGGATCCTGTTGTTACCCGTGGCGGGTGTTTTGCAAACTTGCCTGCATACCCGGATCTGATCAAGGTCCTGACCGTGAACGCCACACTTGCCGCTGAAATCGAGCGACTTTCCCCGGCTGAGAAACTCCTGCTGGTCGAAGAGCTGTGGAATCAGATTGCACGGGAATCCAACGCCGTGGAGCCGCCCGTCTGGCATGACAAGGTGCTGGCGGAGGATGCGGATCGCTACACGGCGGATCCGTCCCGGGGTGACTCGTGGGAAAACGTCAGGCGACGCATCGCCGGCGATTCCAAGAACCGTGGCTAACACGCTTTCCATCGCGCCGCGTGCCGAGGCCGACCTGATGGAGGCTTTCAAATGGTATGAGGCACGAAGTATGGGGCTGGGACATGAATTTCTGCGGTGTGTCGAAGCGCGCCTGAATTTGATTGCGAGGATGCCACAAATTTTTCGTCAACGCGGCCGGCTGCATCGATTGGCGCGAACCGATCGTTTCCCGTATGCCATCTACTTTATCTGGGAAGAACAGCAGGCGCATGTCGCCGTCCGGCGGGTACTTCATTTTGCACAGGACTCGAATCAGACGGCCTGAAAACGGGTCACGACCCGACGGCATGGCCCGATCTTCAGCAGCCGACGTGGTGCGCAAACGTCTGGTTAAGCCGCAGGACATACCTCGGCGTGACGTGGTATTCAGAAGGGCGCACTGCGCACTCGCCCGCGCGGGTCTCATCGCCTACGATTGATGGGTGAGACAGGTTGAAGCATGATGCCGAGTCTGGTTGATCATCTGTTGGTCGGGCTGATCGGGGTGGCGTATCCGCTCTGCTTTACGCTCGATTGGTATCGACGGCTTTTACCCCGGTTGCAGGCGGGCGGGGCCTGCGCCCGGGCGCGCTTGTATCGTCAAGGCATGATCGAGCTGTGGGTGCTGACGTTGGCCGTCCTCTTGTGGTGGCTGTGGTCGGGGCGGGCGGCAACAGCTGTTGGCCTCGGTGTCCCGGGTGGTTGGGCGTTTTGGATCGGAGCAATGGCGACCATCGGGCTGGCCATCGTGCTGGGACGTCAGGTGGCGACGGTTCGGTCTTCGGTTGAAGCGCGGGCCCAGGTGCAGAAACAGTTCGGCGGTGTCGCAGGACTGATGGTGCCCCGCGACAGCCGCGAACGGCGGCTGTGGATGGGCTTGAGCCTCACGGCCGGTCTTTGTGAGGAAATTCTCTACCGGGGATTCCTGATCTGGTACTTGAACCTGCTGCTGCCCGGGATGACCGCGGTGCTCCTTGCCGCGATCGTCTTTGGGTTGGCGCATCAGTACCTCGGGTGGAAAGACGGGGTGCTGCGGGCGACGATTGCGGGGGTGATTCTGGGCGTGGCGTATCTGGTCACGGGAACACTCTGGGTGCCGATCGCACTGCACGTGATTCTGGATGTCACGAGCGGCCTTACGGGCAGTGCCGCATTCGAAGAAGCCGGGCCGGTCGCGGGCGGAGACCTGACCGGGAAAGCATGACAGCCGAACGTCCGGGGCCGACGACCCAACAACAGCACGCCGCCGCTGATGCTGATCGTTGGACCAAACGGGAAGAGCAATTCCCCATGGGGGTTTGAAACACCGCGAAAGGCGCAAGCCCCGCATGGGTGCGTGCACGTTTTCCGCGGTCCGCGCGGAGCCGGGGCCTCCGGAGGGTGATGGTGCCACGGGAGACCGGTCGCGATGTTATGCGCGTGCAGTGGGCACGGGGTCCGGCCATAACCGGGGCGTGATCAGGCAACCTTCCGTGACATCATGACCGAGATGATCTTCAAGCTGGCCGGCGGCATCGGCCTGTTTCTGCTGGGCATGGCACTGCTGACCGACGGGCTCAAGGCCTACGCCGGCGAGGCGTTGCGCCGGGCGTTGGTGCGGTTCACCGGCACGCCGCTGAAGGCCTTCGGCTCGGGCACGCTCGTCACGCTGCTGGTGCAATCGTCCAGCGCGACCACGGTGGCGGTGATCGGCTTCGTGAGCGCGGGTCTGCTCGCCTTTCCGCAGACGGTGGGGGTGGTGATGGGCGCGAGCCTGGGCACGACGGGCACGGGCTGGATCGTGGCGGTGCTGGGCCTGAAGGTCAGCCTGGGGTTTTATGCGCTGCCCCTGGTGGGCGCGGGCGCGTTCATGAAACTGCTGGCGCACGGCCGCATGAAATCGCTCGGGCTGGCGCTGGCGGGCTTCGGCCTGATCTTCATCGGTATCGAAACCCTGCAGGCCGGCATGCAGGGACTCTCGGGCGTGTTCAATCTCGCGCAACTGCCGGCCGGCGGGTTGGCGGGGCACACGATCGCGATGATCATCGGTCTGGTGATGACGCTCATCATGCAGTCCTCGAGCGCAGCGGTGGCGACGACGCTGACGGCGCTGCACACCGGGGCGATCAACTTTGAGCAGGCGGCGTCGCTGGTGATCGGCGCGGCGGTGGGCACGACGGTGACGGGTGCGCTGGCGGCCATCGGCGGGAGCACCCCGGCCAAGCGCACCGCCCTGGCGCACATCCTGTTCAATCTCGCCACGGGCGTGATCGCCGTCGTGCTGCTGCCGCTGTTCCTCGGGCTCATCGGGCTGGCGCAAAAGCATCTCGGACTGGATGCGGGCGCGACGAGCCTGGCCGCGTTTCACACCTCGTTCATCCTGCTCGGCGTGATGATCTTTCTGCCCGTCGCGCGGCCGTTCGCCCGCTGGATCGAGCGGCGGCTGCCGGACCACGCGCCGGCCCTGACGCGGCATCTGGATGATTCTTTGCTGCATGCGCCCACGGTGGCGCTGGAGGCGACCCGCCGGGCGCTGGCCGAGACTGCCGTGGAAATGTTCACGAGCGTGCGTGCCACGCTCGAAGGCAAAGCGGGCGCGCCGGAGGAAGTGCGCGCCGGGCAAGTCCGGCAGGCCCTCGACCGGACGCAGGTGTTTTTTGCCAAGATCCCGGCCGTCAACGAGGACGAGCCGCCTTCGGCCTCGCGGGTGGCGCAGCTGCACGCGATCGATCATCTCACCCGCCTGCAAAACCGCCTGCGACCCGCCGAGAACGTGTTGCGGGTCCTGTCCGCGGAGCGGGTGCGGCCGATGGTGCGGCAGGTGGTCGAAATCTTGGAACTGGGCGCGGCCGGTCTGGCGGGGCATGCCCCGGCGGATTGGGTGGCGCAGGTGGAACGGGCGGCGGCGGCCCTGGCCGGGCAACGGCGGACGGAGCGGCCCGCCGTGCTGCGGCAGACGGCGGACGGACAGGGCGGGCCGAACCACGCGCTGGAAACCCTGGACGCGATGCGCTGGCTGGATCGCGTGGGCTACCACGCGTGGCGCGTGTGCAATTACGTGGGCGGCGACGGCAAACCGGAATCATCGCCGGAGATTTAAAGGGGGTTGGGGGCGGCCGCGCACTTTGCCGGCCTGCAGAGCCATGCGCCAAGCAAGTTTGAGCCGTTTATGTAAGACTGCAGCCAAGTGGCCGCGAGTGTGAGCGAGTGGGGGATCGGTCCACTTGCTAACGCTCGTGGCCACACTGCTATTGCTGATTGCCTGTAGGGGCCGTGGCTTGACCACGCCCACGCGACATTCCTGTTGTGCTCGCGGGCGTGCACGAGGCACGCCCCTACGCAGGGCGTTCAAAAGCTGCGGGCGATTGGTATAAGCTGGCAGCACTCCATCCTGACGCTCCGTCCCGACCGCGCCTTTGACACACCGGGCGCGGGCTGGCAGGGTCTGCGGCCATGTCTGATTTTCTGGCCGCTTTGTCGTCGCGTCCGCTCCTGTCCGACGGGGCGATGGGGTCTTATTTGTTCACGCTGACCGGCCGTCTCTCCGAGACCAACCATGTTTATGAAGCCTTCAACCTCGACCGGCCCGATCTCGTGCGGCAGGTGCACCGCGACTACCTCGCGGCGGGCGCGCGCGGGCTGAAAACCAACACCTTTGGCGCCAACTTCGCGCAGTTGCGGCAGTTCGGCCTGCAGGACCGGGTGGATGAAATCAACCGCGCGGGCGTGCGGCTGGTGCGCGAAGAAATAGCCGCGGCGCAACCGGTGGAACCGTGTTTTGTGCTGGGCTCGATCGGGCCGACGGCCGAGGAACTCGACACCGCGCTGGCCGTGGCCGATGCGTATCACGCTCAGGTGGACGCGCTGATCGGTGTCGGCGCCGACGCGCTGTTGCTCGAGACCTTCGGTTCGCTGAAGCAATTGGAACTGTTGATCGCGTTGATCAAATCGCGGCCGGGCGCGCCGCCGATCATCGCCAATCTCGCGTTGCGGCCCGACGACAAGGTGCGCGTGCCGGAGAACGACCCGAAGGATTTTGTCCGGCACATGGCCGAGCTCGGTGTCGCGGTGGCGGGGGTGAACTGCTGTGCGCCGTGGGATGCGACGGCGTTTGTGGAGGCGGTGGCCGACACCGAGCCCCTGCGCGCGGGCCGGATCCTGCTCGCGGCGATGCCCAACGCCGGCGGTTTCCAACGCGTCGGCAACCGGTTCATGACCACGGTCAACCCGGAGGCGGCGGGCAAACTCGCGCGCAGCCTGGCCGACCGCGGCGTGCGCTTGCTCGGCGGCTGTTGCGAAATGCATCCGCCGCACATCGCGGAGATGCGCAACTATCTGGCTGCGCGCGGGGCGGGCGCGGGCATCACCACCGCGGCTCCGGCGGCCGCGCTGGCGCCATGCGGCGATGCCGAGAAGGCGGGCAACGGCCGGTTCTCGCGCAAGCTCAAGGCCGGCGAATTTGTGGTCAGCGTCGAGGCCATGCCGCCGCGCGGCACCGACGACGACGTGGTGCGCCGCAAGGTCGAGCTCGTCGCCCAGCTCGCGGGCAGCGGGTTGGTCGATGCGGTGGATTTCACCGACGGCTCCCGCGGCATCCCGCTCATCCCGCCGGGCGATTTCGTGCAACTGGTGCGCACACGGCTCGGGTGGACGGCGGAGACGGGCGATGAGGTTGAGTTCATCCCGCATTTCACCGGCCGCGATCTCAACGTCATGGGTGTGCAAAGCCGGCTGATGGGTTACCACGCCAACCGCATCCACAACGTGCTCTTCGTCACGGGTGATCCGCCGAAGATGTCGCCCACCTATCCGCGTTCGACGGCGGTGTTCGATCTCGATTCGGTGGCGATGATCCGGCTGACGCACACGTGCCTCAACGCCGGCGTGGATTTCGGCGGCGCCCCGCTCGGTCGCCACGCCGACCCGCGCATGCATTTCACGATCGGCAGCGGCGTGGAGCCCGAGGCGCCGGACCTGCCGCGCGAACTCGACCGGCTGCGGCGCAAAATCGACCATGGCGCGGACTACATCATGACGCAGCCGGCGTTCCGGTCCGAGCCGCTGCGGGCGCTGGAGCCGTTGCGCGACCGTTGCGCGTTTCTGGTCGGCGTGATGGTGCTGTCGAACCTCGAGCATGCGCGCCGCATGGCACAGGTGCCCGGGGTGGTGGTGCCGGATGCGATGTTGCAGCGCTTTGCGGCGTATGCCGACGTGGCCGACCAGAACAAGCTGGGCCAGGAACTCGCGGCGGCGCAGATCCGCGAAATCGTAAGCGAGGGCTGGGCGGGGGTTTACCTGATGTCCACCTCCGCCGGCACCGGCACGCTCGACATCCTCAAGGCGGGATTGGGGCGGTAGGGTAGCAAAGCTGGCGTAAAGATGTTCGATACCAGATGAGGCGCTTGCTTCAATTGAGTTGGTTGGATGGCATCATGCTATGATTTCCTTCGCAACACTCGATGATCCTACCCGCCTTGAGGTGCGAGTCCCTGCAGTTAACAATGGGCGTTTTCGCATTAAGAGAAGAGATAATCCGTTTTCGTTTGGACGCAGTTTCGCAGCAACAACCGAAGAATTTTCCCGAGACGTCTATGTGGAATGGCAAATTGGGTACGATGTAACATTGGCCGATATCCGTAGCAGCAAGAAACACACTACGCTGTCGCACCTGCGATTCACTGGAGACAACGGGAACGAAAAGAGCCCTTATGAATTGTCGGAGTTGTTTTACAATGCGGTGGTCTCGGGCTTGATAAGCCGGCAGACAGTTGACGACCTGTTGGATAGATTTGCTGCCATAGAGGCTTTCCTTGATGACCGGAAAATCGCGGTGGGTCCATTAACACCGGTTTCCATAAACGGGATCGGATTTCAGCAAACCAGTATTGCACTTCCCTCGTATTTCATGCCCTTGCCGCAGTGTGGCATGCAGATCGAAGTGTCTGTTCAAAAGCAACAATATGCCGCAGGGGTTCAGCCGATGGTCTATCTGTGTATCCCGATCGGATCGTTTGAAAATGGGCCGAGTTTTCTTGGGCATAGAGCGAAGAGTAAGGACAAGCTAAGGCTCATGCTCGATGTGGAAAGAGTTGAAGTTCTGGTGGCATTGTTTCGCGTCTTTTCTATGTGTTCCAAGGCTCACCGTCATGATGTCCAAGAGATTCTTAGTGTGATTAAGGGTTGCTGACTGGATGAGAAGATAATGACCACAATTTGTGACCACTTAGATCGCGATAGCCGGGTGAAGCTCGGGGCGTATTATACACCAGAGGACTTGGTCGCGCGGGTGCATGATTTGGTGGCCCCTTACGTGGAACGGGGTGGGGCAAAGAGCGTAATGATCGATACGGCGGCGGGCTATGGCGCCTTTCTGCAGGGACTGGCGGGCGAGGTGCGGGCGGGCGAGATCGACGACGGGGCGGTTGAACGTTTGCGCCAGGTGCTACCAGCGGACGCGGTCTTTCATGCCAACTCGCTGCAGGAGCCAAGTCGTGCGCGTTACCGTATCGCTGAAGATGCCACTCTCGTCGTCGTGGGCAATCCGCCCTACAACGACACGACCTCGGAGTTTCGCAACGGCCGCAAGGGCCGGAATGAGGCGGACGCCGATTTGCAGGACCGCGATCTTGGCGTGTCGTTTCTGCGTTCGTATGCGCGGTTGCGGGCCGACGTGGTGTGCGTGCTGCATCCGCTGTCGTATCTGATCAAGCCAGCGAATTTCCGGCGGTTGAAGGAATTCGCCGCGCATTACCGCCTGCGGCACGGGCTGTTGTTTTCAAGCGCGCGGTTCGGTCAGACCGGCGGCACGAAGTTTCCCGTGGTCATCGCGCTCTACGAGCGCGGCGCGGGGATGGATTACGATGACGTGCGGACGTTTGACTTTGAGGTGTTGGAATCGGGTGGAACGTTCCGCCTCGATGTATTCACCACCACCGACGGCCTGATCAACAAATACCCGCCGGGAAAACAGGGGCCACGCGAGTCGGACCTCGGGCTGTATTACTACACGTTTCGCGACATCAACTCGCTGCTGCGCAATGCGGGTTTTATGGCGGCGCCGCATTACAACGGCATTGTGGTGCTGCGAGGGGAGTTTCACCGCTACGCGTATCTGCACGCGTTCAAGCGCTTCTTTGCCCCGGCCAATGCGTGGCTGTATGGCAACCTGTCACCGCTGGTCGAGCCCGCATGGTTGGACGCGCACCGGCAGGAACTGGTGGCGTTTGCGCTGCAGGATCACCCGGTGCTGCGCGCGGCGGCGAAGTCCGTGCGCGCGACGATCGCCGGGGATTACGGCGTGGATCTGCAGGTGGAGATTTCGCCTGCGGTGCGCGAGCGGTTGCGCGACGGGATCATGCGGTTGGCCGTTGGTGGAGCGGCGTGTCCTCAAGCCGCTCAAGCGCGTTGAGGGCAACGCGCTCCACCGTATGCCGGGACTTTCGCGGCCGGCCCGGCGGTCCGGCCCTACCGGCGCTGCCGCGCCCAAGGGCAGCTTTAGCAAAACGGTAGCCACGAGCGTGAGCGAGTGGACCGAATCTCCGCTCGCGCACGCTCGTGGCTACACTATCAAATGAAATGCTGCTCCTTGGTATGGGCTGACGCGGTCGCCGGATCAGACGGGTGAGGGCTTCAGTCGAACCGGATGGACTTCACCTCGTCGACGAGGGCGAGGATGTTTGCGAAGGGGACGTCGGGTTCGAGGACGTGGGTGGGGGCGATCATGACGCGCGCGCCGTGGTCGCGGTGCAGCGCGGCGATCTCGCGCACGCGGCGGCGCACGTCGTCTGGCGTGCCGAAGGGCATGGTGGTCTGCGTGCCGACCATGCCGCTGAGCGCGAGGGTCGGGGCGTAGCCGCGCGCGAGCTCGGCGGCGTCCATGCACTCGGGTTGCACGGGGTTGAGGATGTCCACGCCGACCTCGATCAGCTCGGGGACGATGGGCATGATGTTGCCGTCGGAGTGATAGTGCACCCAGACCTTGCGGTCGCCGGAGGCCTCGCGGATGGCGGCGATGACCTTGGCGAGGCGGGGCTTCAAATGTTTCCGCCACATGGGCACGGAGAGGAGCATGCCGGTTTGCATGCCGACGTCGTCACCGAGGCCGATGATGTCGATGCCGGCCTTGGCGAAGGCGCGGCCGACGTTGCACGAGCGCTCGGTGAACCAGTCGAGCAGCCAGTCGGCGATGCCGTTTTCCTCGGCGAGATCCTGGAACAGGTTGTCCATGCCGCGCGCATACCACGAGAGTTCGAAGGTGGTGCATTCCATGCCGGCGAAGGCGACCTTCCCGCGCGTGTGCACCTGCTCCATCTTGCGCTGGAGCGCGGCGTAGTGTTTCGGGTCCGACGTGTCGGGCCAGGGGAGTTTTTCCAACTGCGCGACGCTGGTGACGTGTTCCAGCGGATGCAGCATGGTGCGGAAATGGTAGGCCTTGCCCATGGTGCCGGCAGGCGGCTCGACGTGGGCGATGCAGAAGGGGCCGACCTCGGCGTGGGCGGGCAAATTCGTGCCGACTTCCCTGAGCGCGTCGCGCCAATGCTGCGGATCCTCGTTGTAACCGACCCAATCGAAACCGAAGTCGGTTTCAAACGCCAACTCGGGGCTGCGCACGCCGGTTTTCTCCTCGATGAGGTCGGCCACCGGCGGGGTGACGGGGACGTTGAGCGGCAGCCAGGCGGGTCTGCCGCCGGCCATCATGGCGTGGAAGTTTTCGCGGGCGTTCATGGTTTAAATCGGATGGACGGGGACCGCGGGTGCGCGGGCCGTCACTTGCAGGCGTCGTGCACGGCGTCCAGAAAATCGTGGGCGTGATGCGGATCAGCGAAAGGCTGGCTGACGGTGATCCACATGCCCTCGGGGCCGAGTTCCTCGAGCACGGTGAGGGCGTCCTCGGCATCCTCGGCGATCACCTGGATGGCCTTGCCGGCGGCGCGGATCTGGCGGTAGATGTGCAGCCAGCGTTGGGCGGGACCGTGACCGGCGCCGTAGACCCACTGCACGGCGTTGAGCTTCGGCAGGTCCAGCACGAGGTCGAGGTGGTGCAGCGCCTGCGGGCCGTCGAGATGGAAGATGCTGCGTTCGAGCGGCGACATTTCCAACTCGATGGTCGGGCGGATGAGGTCCTGACCGATCTCGCGGGAAACGAGGCACCAGAAATCGCAGCTCGGCACGTAGGCCGGGCCGGAGTGCAGGTAGTTACACCACGTGGTGCTGGGCTGGTCGAGCGAAGTGAGGCGCTGGTGCAGACGGCGGAACGCCTCCACGTAAACGCGCGAGGCCTGCAGGCTGGCGGCGCGCACACGCTCGGGCTCGTCGTAAATGTCGAGACAGAGGTTCTCGGGCCCGCGCACGCCGGAGAGGATGTCGAAGCTGCCGTGCAGGTCGGGCATCGCGAGGATGAAGCGGCCGCCGAACCGTTCGGCGGCGAGCGTGATCATGTCCTCGATCGCGCGCCAGTAGGGGTTGTTGAAATCGGGCTTGGTGGCGGCGAAGCGGTCCCAGTCGGCGGTCTCGTGCACGGTGTGCTGGCACCAGCTGGTGTTGTCGCCGAAGATCAGCTCGGCACCAAAGAGCGTGGAAACGAGATCGGGGCCGACGTTGGGAAACCACGACGGCAGGGTGTCGCCGTAGCAGGGGTTGTGTTCGAGCCGGTGCAGGGCGGATTCGACCTGAAACCCGACGTCCATCCAGCGGTCGTGCAGCGAGTGGTGATGCGAGCGCGGGCCGGCGGGGGCGTGCGCATGCTCGACCCAGAGGCTGACCGGGGGACGGTCGAGCCGGCCGCCGGTCCACCAGGCTTCGAAACGGGCCTCGGACGCGGCGAGATTAAAATGGTGTTTGCTGGAGCTCACGGTTTTTGGGCGCCCCGGAAATCCCGGATGGCATCAACCATCGCCACGATGTTGGCCACCGGGGTGCGGGCCTGCAGGTTGTGGATGGTGTTGAACACGAAGCCGCCGCCGGGGGCGAAGATGCGGAGGCGCTCGGTGACCTCGGCGCGAACCTGTGCGGGCGTGCCGAAGGGGAGGGTTTTCTGGGTGTCGACGCCGCCGCCCCAGAAGACGATGCGGTCGCCGAAGTCGGCCTTGAGCCGGGCGGGATCCATGTCCGTCGCGGAGCATTGCACGGGATTGAGGATGTCGAACCCGCAGGCGAGGAAGTTTTCGATCAGCGGCCGCACCGCGCCGCAGGAATGCTTGAAGGTCTTCCACGTCGTGTGCCGGTGGATCCAGTCGTTGATGCGTTTGTAATACGGCGCGTAGAGTTCGTCGAAGGTGGCGGCGGAGCAGAACTGCGAGTTCTGCGTGCCGAAATCGGTGCCGCAGATCATGAGCACGTCGACCTTGTCGCCCGCGATGGCGGCGAAGGTCTCGAGATTCTTCAGCGCCACATCGCACTGGTAGTCGAAGATTTTGTGCACGTAGTCGCGACGCTCCACGAGCGAGATATACCATTCGCCGACGTCGCGGATGCCCTTCGGGTGTTTGAGGAAGGCCGCGGGCACGAGCGCGATGTCACCGAAGCCGGTGCCGCCGACGCCCGAGACGACCGCGCGGTCCTCGTCCTTGAGGCCGTCGAAAACGCGCCGCCAGTGCGCGAGGTCGGCCTCGTCCAGGGGTTTGAATTCCTCGCAGTTGTCGGCGGGATCGAGCTTGTCCTCGTCGATCGGCTCCTGCCGCACGATCGCGTCGAAGAAATAACCGCCGGCGGGCATGTGGCCGCTGGGCGCAACGGAGGTGTCGCCCTCGGGAAACAGGTAAACGTCGCCCGACGGCTCCTCGCGCGGGCGGAAGCCCTCGGGCACGAGCACGACCTGGCCCCACGGCGCGCGCCATTCGTGCCAGCCCTCGTTGGCGAAACCGAACATGGTGCCGCGGCCGTTGGCGCCGATGCAGTCGGAGCCGAGCACGCGCGAAAGGTCGTCCTCGATCTCGCCGAGCATCTGGAACGGTTCGCAGACCTTCACCGGATGCTGCGGCAGGCCGTAGTGTTCGCGCAGCGCGGCGACGGCGCTCACGTGCATGCCGGTCAGGCCGGTGCTGCCGAAGTCAACCGCGAGCGGACCGGATTGATGGGCGAGGGAGCGGCGGACGATTTCACGTGAGGTCATGGCGGGCGGGGTGGCGGTGGGGTTCAGCCCTTGAGGCCGAACATCTTTTCCTTGAGGTCGAGGTAGTAGAGGTAGTCCTCGGGGTTGACGTTGGGCGGGCAGCGGTGGTCGCAGAACGGGATGAAGCCGCCGCGTTCCACCCAGGGCGCGAGCGATTCGAGCAGGCGGCGGATGTCCTCGCGGGAACGGCCGAGCACCATCTTGTCGACGCCGCCCATGATGCGGAGCTCGGGGCCCCATTTGTCGAGCGATTCGCCGGGATGGCCGGAGCCGTTGACCTCCCAAGGGAACATCGTGTTCACGCCGCCCTGCAAAAAGAGCGGGATGAGCGGGCGCACGTCGCCGTCGCAATCGATCCACCAGATGTCCACGCCGTGCGCGCGGAGCTTTTTGGAGATGCGTTGGTAACGGGGCACGACGATGTCGCGGAAAAAGCCGATGGAGACGAGCGGGCCGGCGTTGTAGCAGATGTCCTCCCAACCGGCGGCGAAATCAAACGGCACGTGCGGCAGCAGCGCGTCGAGGAAATCCTCGATCAGCAGGCAGTTGGTCTCGACCATGTCCTCGACCATCTCGGGATAATCGTAGGTGGCGTAGGCGAGGCCCTCGACGGTGAGCAGGTTGCGCACCTTGCCGATCATCGAGCCGGTGTTGATGCCGAGCGGCCAGGTGCGGTCGGCGGGATGCGCCCGCAGGATGGCGGCGATGTCGGGCTTGCGGTCGGGATGCTGACGGTCGAAACGCTCGGCTTTCACTCGCGCCCAGTCCGCGGGTGTTTTGATGGTGGGCTCGATGTAGTGCGGGATGGAGCTGTGGCCGGTGATCGGCTCCTCGGCGAGCAGACCCTCGCTGTTGCGCAGGATGCGCGTGGTGGCGGTGCGGGAGACCTCCTCCTCGGTGAAGAGCGGATGCATCCAGCGCGCCTCGATGAAGGGCGCGGGGTCGAAGTTGAGAAAAACGTCGGCGTCGGCGTTGTTGGTGATGCCGTTGTCGCGGAAGAACGGCCACTCCTGGAAATTGTCGTCCCAGTAACCGAACTCCATGTTGAAGCACCGGTCCACGGGCTGGCGGTGCAGTTGGCGGCGGAACCGCTCGCGGTCGGTCATGGTGCCGGGCCACTTGGGGCGGAAAGGAGTGATCTGAGATGACATGACGGCGAAATCAGCCCTTGAGGCCGAACATCTTTTCCTTGAGGTCGAGGTAGTAGAGGTAGTCGTCGGGGTTGACGTTGGGCGGGCAGCGGTGATCGCAGAACGGGATGAAACCGCCGCGCTCCACGTAGGGCGCGAGCGATTCGAGCAGACGGCGGATGTCCTCGCGCGAACGGCCGAGCACCATCTTGTCGACGCCGCCCATGATGCGGAGCTCGGGGCCCCATTTGTCGAGCGATTCGCCGGGATGGCCCGAGCCGTTGACCTCCCACGGGAACATCGTGTTCACGCCACCTTTGAGAAAATGCGGGATGAGCGGGCGCACATCGCCGTCGCAATCGATCCACCAGATGTCCACGCCGTGCGCGCGGAGTTTTTTGGAGATGCGTTGGTAACGCGGCACGACGACATCGCGGAAAAACCCAACCGAGACGAGCGGGCCGCTCTTGTAGCAGATATCCTCCCAGCCGCCGGCGTAGTCGAACTGCACGTGCGGCAGCACGGCGTCGAGGTAGTCCTCGATCAGCACGCAAGAGGTCTCGACGATGTCCTCGACCATCTCCGGATAATCGTAAACCGCGTAGGCGAGGCCCTCGACGGTGAGCATGTCGCGCACCTTGCCGATCATCGAGCCGCACCAGACGCCGAGCGGATAATCGCGGTCGGCGGGATGGTTGCGCAGGATGGCGGCGACGTCGGGCCGGCGGTCGGGATGTTGGCGGTCGAAGCGCTCGGCCTTCACCTGCGCCCAGTCGGCGGGGGTTTTCACCGTGGCCTCAAGGTAGTGGGGGATGGTGTCGTGGCCGTCGAGCGGCACCTCGGCGATGAGTCCGTCGCCGTTGCGCAGGATGCGGGTCCTGTCATTGCGCGAGATTTCCTCCGGCGGGAAGGCCGGATGCATCCACGGCACGCTGACATGGACGGTGCGGTCGAAGTTCAGGAAGACGTCGGCATCGTCGTTGTTGGTGATGCCGTGGTCGCGGAACATCGGCCAGAGCTTGAAGTTGTCGTCCCAGTAGCCGAATTCCATGTTGAAGCACCGGTCCACGGGTTGGCGGTGCAACTGGGCGCGAAAACGCTCCCGGTCGGTCATGGTGCCGCGCCATTTCGGGCGGAACGGTTGGATGCCGGGAGAGGACATGGGGGTCAGTAGTTGCCGTGTTTTTCGACGAGGCCGATGATCGCCTTGTAGGTGTCCCATGAAACCTGGGGCGGGACGGAGTGATCGGAGTGATACGCGTAGCCGCGGGTGGCCTTGCCGGCGGCGAACTTGGTGCGGATTTCCTCCTCGATGAGGTCGAGATCGTTGGTGGCCATCTTCATCACGTCGATGTTGCCGAACATCGCGAGGCGGTCGCCGTGCGTCGGGGCGAACTTGCGGATGTCCATGCCGGCCTTGGCCTCGATGGGCTGAAGGCAGTCGAAACCCGCCTCGATGTAGAGATCGAGCACGCCGCTGACGCGGCCGTCGGTGTGGTAAATGACCTTCATGCCGCGTTCGTGCGCCCAGTCGGCCATGCGTTTGTGCGCGGGCCACACGAGCTCGCGGTACATCGCGGGCGAGCACATGGTGGCGTGGTTGAACGCCATGTCGCCGTAGATCCACAGCCCGTCGGGCTCGACGCCTTCGGCGAGCACGGCCTCGAAGGTGCGCAGCACGGTGTCGGTGTGCACGATGACGATGTCGCGGATCCACTCGGGATCCTCGATCATGGCGACGAGGCAGGTCTCGTCGCCGATCTGTTTGCGCAACGCCTCGAAGCCCTCGACGCCGGTCAGGTGGGTCCACTTGCCGAGTTGGCGGCCTTCCTGCCAGCGCAGCGCGGCGAGTCGCGTGTCGACCTGCAGCGGGGCCGCCAGCATGGCCGGGCGGAAGGTTTTTTCCCACGCCTCCCGCGAATCGCAGCCGAAGCCGACATGCTCGGGCGTGCCCGAGCGACCTTTCCAGACGCGCACGATGCCGCCCCAGGCATCGCGCACAGTCTCGGTCTCGGCGTCCTGCGCCAGCACCTCGCGCCGCCCCGGAAACGGGGCCGGCCAGGACCAGCACAGGGTTTGAAAATCCGCGCCGAGCAGGCGGAGGACGTCGTTATGGTCCCATTGCAGACCCTCGCGCTGCCAACGCGCGATGGTCTCGGGCCAGAACGTGTCCATCCGCGGCACGCGGTCCTGATCCTGCCGTGCGAACATGCGGTTGACACGTTCGCATCCGGTCATGGATGAGATGGTCATGATGGCACCCCATGGTTGGGGGAAGGAAGTGGCCTGAAAATCAGGCCGCTTCGCCCATCAGTTTCTTCGCAATGTCGACCGCGGAACCGGCATCGGCGGCATAACCGTCGGCCCCGATTTCGTCGGCAAAGGCTTGGGTGATGGGCGCGCCGCCGACCATGACCTTGGCGTTGGTGAGCCCGGCGGCCTTGAGCTGGCGCACGGTCTCCTTCATCGCGGGCATGGTCGTGGTGAGCAGGGCGGAGAGGCCGATGACGTTGGCGTTGTGCTCCTTGGCCGCGGCGACATAGCGCTCGGGCGGAACATTGGTGCCCAGATCGACCACCGCGAAATTGGCGCCGCGCCACATCATCGAGATGAGGTTCTTGCCGATGTCGTGGAGGTCACCCTGCACCGTGCCGATGACGGCGGTGTATTTCGGCTTGATGCCGGCGGAGGCCAGCAGCGGCTCAAGCAGCTTGAGGGCTTCCTTCATCGCCCGGGCGGCGACGAGCATTTCGGGCACGAAGATCTCGTTGCGTTTGAACTGGTCGCCCACGATCGCCATGCCGGGCACGAGGCCTTCTTCGACGATGGCTTGCGGGCCGGTTCCGGCAGCAAGAAGCTCTTCGGTGATTCGCACGGTGTCGGCCCGTTTTCCGGCGGCAACGGCGGCGGTGAGTTCTGATAGTAGGGGCATGGCGGGATAATTGTGTGGAGATTATTAGCAGCGAAGTAAATATGAAGCGGTCAGATTAGTCCGTCTTACACACAAATTTTCTCAATATCTACACACACTGTGCGTTGTAACCGCAACGTCGAGCCCGTTTTATCCTCTATACCAGCGGCGGCGCCGCGCGGACGCCTTCCCCATGTCCAAAATATCCAAAATTGCCGTAATCGCCTGCGGGGTGGTTGAGCCCGAGGTCAGGCACCTGCTTCGGGAGGTGGAGCATGTGCGGGCGCTGTCTTTCCTGCCGATGGGGTTGCATGATGAGCCGGAGCGATTGCAAACCCTCTTGCAGGAAAGGGTTGCCCAGGCGGAAGCCGACCCGGAGGTGGATGCAATCGTCCTGGCCTACGGGCTGTGCAGCCGCGGCGTGGAAAATCTGCGGCGGGAGCGTTGCCCGCTGGTCATGGCGCGGGCGCACGATTGCGTGACGCTCTTCCTCGGCGACAAGGACCGCTACGAGGCCTACCAGCGGGAGCATCCCGGCACCTACTGGTTTAACCCCGGCTGGATTCGCGGCGGCCGGACGGTGGGACCGGAGCGCGAGGCCCGGCTGCGGGCGGAATATACCGGAAAATTTGAGCCCGAGGACATTGATTACCTGCTCGAGATGGATCGTGAGTCATTCGGTCATTACCAGCAGGCCGTTTATGTTGGGCTGGGCTTGGGCGATCCGGCCGCCGATGAGGCCCACACCCGGCAGTGCGCCGCGTGCATGGGCTGGGGCTTTGACCGCATCCCCGGTGATCCCGCCCTGCTGCGTGCTTTGCTGCACGGCGATTGGGATGAACATCGTTTTCTCATCGTGCCTCCGCGGCACGTCGTCCGCCTGACCGGAGATGAACGCATCATCCGGGCCGAACCCGAACCCCCTGCATCATGCCCCGATTGACCCTGGAAACTCCCGACGGCTTGGCCGAGCTCGGTCTCACCGCCGCCGATCAAAAGCTGCCGCTCACCGAAATTCTGGCGCGGAAAGGCTACCCGCTGAACACCCGCTGCGGCAGCCGCGGGCTCTGCGGCGGCTGCGAGATCGGTCTGCGCGCCGGCCATTTGCGGCGGACGACCGACGGCAATCTGGTTGCACCCGGCCCCGACGACCGCCTGCGCGCCTGCCAGCTGCAACTGACCGGTGACGAGCCCGTCGTTGTGCTGGTGCCGGCGCGATCGTTGTTGAAACACGAGCCGGCGATCGTGGCGGAGTTCAAGGTCAACGTGCCCTGGGCCGCCGATCCGCTGGAACCCGCGGCCAAAATCGGCGCCGCGGTGGACATCGGCACCACCACGGTGGCGATGATGCTGATCGACCTGGCCACCGGCAAGGTCGTGGCCGACTCCTCCGCGTTCAACGCCCAGATCCGCTACGGCGAAGATGTGCTGACGCGCATCGAGATGTGCCACCAGAATCCCGAGGGCGTGCGGCAGTTGCAGCACGCCGTGACGGCGGAAACCTTGCAGCCGCTGCTCGCCGAGGCGTGCACCGAGGCCGGCGTTTCGATCGACGAGGTCGGCGTGATGACCGTGGCCGCCAACACCACGATGCAGCACCTGCTCGCCGGCGTGGATCCGAGCCCGCTCGGCGTGCATCCGTTCACCGCGGTGTTTCTCGACCACCGCGTGTATAAGCCCGTGGAACTCGGGCTCAAATTCGGCGGCGCCGACGCCAAGGTGCACCTGCTGCCCGGCCCCGCCGCTTATGTCGGCGCGGATCTTTCCGCCGGGCTCGTGGCCACCGGCATGCTCTATGACGAAGGCCCGGTGCTGCTCGTCGATGTCGGCACCAACGGCGAGATCATCGCCAAGGTGGGCGACCGGCTGGTCGGTTGCGCGACCGCGGCCGGCCCGGCGTTCGAAGGCGCGGGCCTCACCAGCGGCACGCGCGGCGTCAAGGGGGCGATCGAGCGCGTCAGCCTGCAGGGCGATCCATATCGCGCCGACCTGCAGATCATCGGCGATGTGGCCAAGCCCATTGGTATCTGCGGTTCGGCCTACATCGATTTTCTGTGGGAGGGCCGCCACAGTGGCATTTTGCAGGGCAACGGCCGTTTCGCGCCGGAATTCGTGGCCCGCGCCGGTGAGCTCGTGCAGACCGACGAATACGGCAAGAAACTCCGGCTCCACGCCCGCGGCGTTTCCGGTCCGGTCTGGATTTCCGAGGTCGACATCGCGCGTCTGCTCCAGGCCAAGGCCGCCATCGCCGCCGGCATCAACACCCTGCTCGGCCTGCTCGGCGTGGCCGCGGCCGACGTGAAGACGCTCTACCTCGCCGGCGGCTTCGGCCTGCACCTTTCGCTCCCGCACGCGATCGGCTGCGGCCTGCTGCCCGGCTTCAAACCGGAACAGATCCAGGTCGTCGGCAACACCTCGCTCGGCGGCGCCTACCTTGCGCTCAACGACCGCAACCTGCTCGAGGAAATGAAGACCGGCTGCAACCAAATGGAATCCATCGAGCTCAACCTCCAACCCGGCTTCGAAGACGCCTACATCGACCAGCTCATGCTGCCATGACCCCCCGCAACCGTCTCCTGGCGACCATCCGGCGCGAACCGGTGGACCGGATCCCGACCGCAGTCATCTGCATCGAGAACCAGCCGGAGATTGCGGCTTATCTGGGCGTGCCGGAGACGGAGGTCATGGAACGGCCCGGCATCAATCGCCGGGTGGTTGCCGCCCCGTATGCGGGTGCCTTGTGGCCCGCGATGCTGCAGGGCGCCACGGAGTGGGGCACGCCCAATGTCGGCGCCCTCTTTGAAACTGTGCAAAACTACCGCCGTACCGGCCGGAACGCCGCCTGATTTCCCATGAATGCGACCCCACGCGAAATCGTCCACCAAACCCTGGATTTTGCCAGCCCGGCCCGGGCGGCACGCGACCTCTGGCTGTTGCCCATTGCCGCGGAGAAGTTCCGCGACGAGCTGGCGGAGATCGAGCGGGAGTTTCCCAGCGATTTTGTCGGCATCGTCGGCCACGAAAGGGAAATCGCCCCGACCAAGGGCGATCCTTACGCGATCGGCGAATACACCGACGAGTGGGGCTGCACCTTCGTCAACATCCAGCGCGGCGTCATCGGCGAGGTAAAGGCGCCGCTCGTGGAGGACTGGGCCGCCGACCGCGCGCGCGTGCACTTCCCGCGCGAATGGCTCACGCTCGACCGCGACGCCGTCAACCGCGACTGCGCCGCCACCGACCGCTTCACCTTCGCCGGCATCAACCCGCGGCCGTTCGAGCAGATGCAGTTCCTGCGCGGCTCCGAGGGGCTCTATATCGACCTGGCCGATCCGCCGCCGGCGATGCTCGCGTTCATGCGCGACCTGCATGCGTTCTACTGCGAAATCATCACCGCGTGGGCGCAGACCGACGTGGATGCCATCCGCTTCATGGACGACTGGGGCTCGCAACGCGCGCTGCTCATCTCGCCGACGCTGTGGCGCGAGTTGTTCAAGCCGATGTACCGCGACTTCGCGCAGATCGCCCACGCGCACGGCAAGCGGATCTTCATGCACTCCGACGGCTACATCGCGGCCGTCTATCCCGACCTCGTCGAGATCGGCATTGATGCGGTGAACTCCCAGCTGTTTTGCATGGACCCGGCAACGCTCGCGCCGCACGCCGGGCAAATCACCTTCTGGGGCGAGATCGACCGCCAGCACCTGCTGCCGCACGGTACCCCTCTCTACATCCAGCTGGGGGTGGGCGCGGTGCACCGCCACCTCTGGCGCGACGGCGGCTGCAGCGCCCAGTGCGAGTTTGGCGCCGGCGCGCGGCCGGAAAACGTCCGCGCCGTCTTCGCCACCTGGAACGAACTCACCACCCTGCACCTGCACGCCTGAGTCATGGCCATTCCCTCCAACTCCCCTGTGACCGTCCATGCCGCCGACCGCGAGATTTTGCGCGGTTTGGGCGAACAATACGCGGCCATCGCCGCGCTGCCCGTGCACCGCGAGAAGGCGGAGCTGTGGCGCCGCATGAACGACCTGCAGGCCGTGCGCCCGATGGTCTGGATCACCGAGATTCCGTGGCACGAGTTCAGCGAGGACACCGAGGAGCTGCGCCTGCAATGCCAGGCCGGCTGGGCGCGCGATCTCGAGCGCGACCTGCGCCGCACGCTGTACCAGTGGCGGCACCTGCCGGTGGACATGATCGTGAACAACCACATCTCCTGCCCGATCGCCTGGCACAGCACGAGCTTCGGCATCCTGAGGCAGGGCGACCGGCTCGAGATCACCGGCGGCGCGGGCATCGCCTCGCAACACTACGAGCCGCAGATCCAATCGGAGGCGGATCTGGTCAAGATCAAGGACCCGGTGGTCACGGTTTACCGCGAGGACACCGATGCGCGGTTCGCCGCGATGCAGGACGTCTTTCGCGACATCCTGCCCGTGCGCCTGCGCGGCATGGACAACTACTGGTATACGCCGTGGGACAACCTTGTGATGTGGTATGGCGTGCAGGAGGCGCTGACCGACCTGATCGAGCGCCCCGAGCTCATCAACGCCGCGGTCGGGCGCATCGTGCAGTGTTACCTGAAGGAGCTCGACCAGATCGAGGCCCTCGGGTTGCTCGAACCCAATTTCGGCAACAACCGCGTCGGCTCCGGCGCCTACTGCTACACCAGCGAGCTGCCCCGCGCCGGCTACGATCCCGCGCGCCCGACCGCCGCCCACCTTTGGGGCTGTTCCAACGCCCAGATCTTCACCGAGGTCTCGCCCGCCATGCACTGGGAGTTCGCCCTGCGGCACGACCTGCCGTGGCTCAAGCGCTGGGGTCTCGTTTACTACGGCTGCTGCGAGGTGCTCGACACCAAGATGGATATCCTCCGCCGCATCCCGAACCTGCGCAAGGTGTCGATGAACTACCGCATCAACATCGAGCGCGGCGCCAAGGCCGTCGGCGCGGATTACGTTTACAGCTACAAGCCCAACCCCGCCTGCTTCGCGACCGACACGTGGGATCCGGTCAAGGCCCGCACCGAACTCCAACGGGTGGCCGACAGCATGCGCGGCGGCCACGTGGAGTTTGTGATGAAGGACATCTCAACCGTCGCGGGTCACCCCGAACGGTTGTGGGCGTGGGCGCAACTCGCCCTCGAGGTCGCGGAAGGAGCCGCCAACTGAACGCAATGGCGTCAGTACCGGTCAGTGCCGTTTTGCCATGCCGCCAGCACGAGCAGGCGCGGGTGGTTGCCCGTAGGGCTGCACCTTGGTGCAGCCTCCGGTGCCACGGATGGCCGGACCAAGGTCCGGCCCTACCAGCGGCCCAGCAGCCCTCAATATTCCTCGGGCTTGTGCTCCTTGGCGTAGGCCATCATCGCGCGCAGATTCTCCGGCGGCGTCATCGGCGAAATCTCGCAGCCCGCGCTCACGATGAAGTGGCGGCCGCAGGTCTGGTGGCAGCGCCGGCACGCTTCGTAAACCTGCTCCGGGGTGCCCTCCAGCAGGTCGGTGATCGTCGAGACGTTGCCCGCCAGCGTGCGGTTCGGCCCGAGCAGTTTGCGCGCGAGGGCGAGATTGGCCGGAAAATCGATTTCGTAGATGTCCACCGGCAGCTTGGCCGCCAGCGGATGCAGCGTGTCGATGCGCCCGCACATGTGCTGCCGCGTCAGCACGTCGGGATGCCGGGCCTTGAGCGTTTCAAAAACCCTCATCTGCTCCGGCCAGACAAACTCCTCGTAGAGTTTCGGCCCGATCAACCCGGCCGCCGCGTCGCTCATGGCCATCGTGTCCGCGCCCGCCGCGATCTGGGCCGGCGCGTAGGCGAGCGCCACGTCGGCGCAAAAATGCAGCAGGTCGTGCGCAAACCCCGGGTCGTCGCCAAAGTCCAGCATGATGGTGTTGACCCCGCGCAGCTCCGCGGCCAGCGCCAGCGGTCCCTCGATCCAGCCCACGATCGACAGGTCCGGCCCGGCTTCGCGCCGCATGAACTCGATGCTCTTCACCCGGTCGTGCATGCGCCCGCCGTTCAGCGGGTCGGGCACCTTGAACGTGCGCAACCGCAGCTTGTCGGCCAGCGCGGCGCGGTCCTCGTTGATCGCCGGGCCCTGGTCGGTGAACCAGTCCACGCTGCCTTCGCCCGCGATGTCGATCACCTCGCGCGCGGGGTCCGAGCAGGTGAGCAGGCAGTCGACGCCGTAGTCCGCCGCGAACTTCAGCTGCGCCTCCGCCATCTTCCGCCCGTCCTTGGTGTAATCGATGTAGGGGATGCCCGCATGCCGGGCCGAATACATCATGCCCATGGGTTGGGCCGGCAGATGATCCACCGTTTCTCCACGTATCGCCCGGCGCACACGTTCAATCGAGGTCATGACAGCGTGATGCTGTCCTCCCGCGCCAAAATCAACCCCGCGTTGCCGCTAAACCTGCGCACTTTTTGCCCATGAAACCGATGACACCCAAACAACGGCTGACCGCCGCCCTCGACCGGCAGCCCACCGACCATCTGCCCGCCACCACCCATCACCTGATGCGGTATTACATGGACAAATACCTGCCGGGCAAAACCGACGACGAATTTTTCGCCACCTTCGGGCTCGATCCCATCCACTGGATCGTCGCGCACCGGCCCGCACCGGGTTCGCGCGATCGTTTCGATCCCGCCCATACGCCCGGCTTCCTCGAGGCCCACCGGCTGACCTCCGATTGCTGGCGGTTTGAAAGCCAAAAACTCGAGGGCTTCGAGTTTCCCACCGAGCGCCATTCCATCGTCACGCCGCGCAAGACCCTCACGATGGTCCTGCAGAGCAACGAATACACCTCGTGGGTCACCGAACGGCTGATCAAGGAAAAGTCCGACATCGAGCTCATCGCCGAGTTTGCGCCGCAACCGTTGTGCGACGTCGAGGCGGTCAACCGCGCCGCTGACGCCTGCGGAGAAAACGCGCTCATCCGCGGTCACATCTTCGGCTTCGACCTCTACGGCCAGCCCGGCTGTTGGCAGGACGCCTGCTGCCTCTACGGCGTCGAGGAGATGATCATGGCCACCTACGACGATCCGGAGTGGGTGCACGCGTTTCTCGCCATCCTGCGCGACCGCAAGGTGCGCTTCGCCGATTCGCTGGCCGGTGCGCGTTACGATGTGCTCGAGGACGGCGGCGGCGACGCCTCGTCCACCGTCATCTCGCCGAAGCTGTTCGACGAGTTTGTGGCGCCCTACGACCGCGAGGTCATCGCCCACGCCCGCGCCGCCGGGCAGCGCATCGTGTATCACACCTGCGGCGGCATGATGCCCATTCTCGAACGCCTCGTCGGACTCGGCTCCAACGCCCTCGAGACCTTCACCCCGCCCGCGATGGGCGGCGACATGGACCTCGCCGCGGCCAAGCGCCGCATCGGTGACAAGGTCTGCTTCATCGGCGGCTTCGACCAGAACCGCTTCTTCACCACCTCCACGCCCGAGGAAA
The DNA here is from genome assembly GCA_019455245.1 of Opitutaceae bacterium. Lineage (GTDB taxonomy): Bacteria > Verrucomicrobiota > Verrucomicrobiia > Opitutales > Opitutaceae > Cephaloticoccus. Next base: position 102,883 of record JACFMR010000002.1, on the reverse strand, counting down.
CCCGCGCCGAGGTCCGCCGCTGCTTCGAGGCCGCGGGCGGCGGTGGCGGATTCATCCTCAGCCCTTCCGATCACTTCTTTGAGGCCAAGCCCGAACTCCTGCACGCCTTCGCCGACGAGGCCCGGCGCTGCACGTATTGAACGGAATCCAACGCCTCCTCCCGAACTCCGATCTCCGCTTTCCAATCTGCAATTTAACATGACACCGCTCGAACGTTTCCACGCCTGCATGAATTACCAACCCGTCGACCGGGTGCCCAACCACGAGGTCGGGGTCTGGGTCCAGACCAAGCAACGCTGGCGCGAGGAGGGCCTCGCGACCGACGACCTGCATTGGGACTGGTTTGTGGGCGAACCGCGCTGGGACATGGACCCGCGCGAATACATCGACGTGAACTTCGGCATGGTGCCGCCCTACGAGGAGAAGGTGCTCAGCAAGGACGGCGACACCGAGATCATCCAGCGCGCCAACGGCGTCATCTCCAAGGCGCTCATCACCGGTGCGGCCGAGGGCATGCGCATGAGCATGGATGAATACATCAGCTTCCCCGTCACCACGCCGGCCGATTTTCAGGATTTGAAGAAGCGCTTTCGCGCCACCGGCTCCGTGCGGTACCCGCAGTATTGGGAGCAGTTTCTCCGGCCCGCCTGGCAACAGCGCACGCATCCGCTCATCCTCGGCCGCAACTGCAGCACGCTCGGTTACTACTGGCGCGCCCGCGAGTGGATGGGCACCGAAAACCTCAGCTACGCCTGGTATGACGAACCCGCGCTGATGCACGAGATGATGGAGTTCGTCACCGAGTTCACCATCGAAACCTCCCGGCCCGTGCTCGCCGCCGGCGTGACGCCCGATTACGTTTTCATCAACGAGGACCTGAGCATGAAAAACGGCCCGCTGCTCAGCCCCGCCACCTACCGCGAGTTCATTTTCCCGGAGATGAAACGTCTCGTCGCCTTCTTCAAGGCCAACGGCGTCAAATGGGTCGTGGTCGACACCGACGGCAACTGCGAACTCATCATCCCGTTTTTGATGGAGGCCGGGGTCGACGCCATCTGGCCGCTCGAGCGCGCCTCCGACATGGACCCGCTCGCCGTCCGCAAAAAATTCGGTCGCGACCTGCGGCTCTGGGGCGGGGTGGACAAACGCGAACTCGCCAAGGACTTCGCCGCCATCGACCGTCACCTCAACTCGCTGCGCCCGCTCGTCGAGGACGGCGGCTTCATCCCCACCGTCGATCACCTCGTGCCGCCCGACGTACCGCTTGTGAACTTTGAGCATTATATGCGCCGCAAACACCAACTCCTGCGCGGCGAAACGTTCTGAGAACCATCAGACTGCCCGGATCACCCATGAAGATGAAGGCACTGCATTGTCGTAGGGCGCGACCTCGGTCGCGCCGAGGCCAGCCGATGGATCAAACCCGGCGCGGTTTCTGATTTCCTGATTTCCACATTTTTTCCCGAGCTTCCTCATCCCATGAGCCGCCAACTCGCCCTCGACACCATCGCCCTGAAAACCGTGCCACGCTTCGCCCGCACGGAATACAGTCTTGAGTATCATCAGGCCGGCTTGCATCGCACCGCCGGCCCCGAGCCCGACACCAACGCCGCGTTGCGCGAGCTCTACGCGAAGTGGGACCTGGATTTTCTTTGGACCATCCAGGACGGCCTGCACAGCGATTGGGCGCAACGCGGCCGGTGCACCGACATGGGTCACGCCGAATACGCCAGCGACGGCAGCGATCTGCGCCCGCCCAACCACTGTCCGTTCGAGACCGTGGAGGAGGTGTGGGCCTTCGATGCCGTCAAGGAATACGGCCTGCCCACCATGGCCGAACAGGTGGCCGCCTACCAAACGTGGCTCACGGAGAAGCGGCGCGATTTTCCCGGCCAGCTCTGCACCGGCGGCTATTACAAGACCATCGTCTCCGGCGCCATTCAGGCCTTCGGCTGGGACATGCTCCTCGAAGCCGCCGCCGATCCGGTTAAGATGGAGCCGGTCTTTGATTCGTTTTTCCGGCGCACGAAGTTTCACATGGATGCCTGGGCGCAGACCGACGTCGAGGCGATCATCCAGCACGACGATTTCGTTTGGACCGCCGGACCGTTCATGCGGCCCGAGATCTACCGCTCCGTCATCATCCCGCGCTACGCCGAGCTCTGGAAACCGCTCAAGCGCGCCGGCAAAAAGGTGCTCTTCTGCTCCGACGGCGATTTCCGGATGTTTGCCGCCGACATCGTCGCTGCCGGCGCCGACGGGCTCATCTTCGAACCCGTCATGGAGTTCGGCGAGATGGTCGAAAAATTCGGCGACACCACCGTGCTCGTCGGCAGCGCCGTCGATTGCCGCGACCTCACCTTCGGCACCTGGGAGACCGTTCAGGCCGCGATCGACCGCTCCCTCGCCCTCGCGCGCCGTTGCCGCGGCGTGATCCTCGCCACCGGCAACCACCTGCCGGCCAACATTCCCGCCGCCATGCTCGAGCGCTACCGCGCCTACCTGCAGGCCAACCGCAACCGCTGAAATACATCAAACAATGTGGATATCAGGCAGGCCGGGAAAAGCCGGTCTGATCCGGTTCCTGAATTCCTGATTTTCCACATTCCTTAACCTCCTCATCCCCATGCGCTGGCACCGCGAACAATACCTCGACCTCATGACCTTCGGGCAGGCCCCGCGGCCCATGTTCACCGAACTCTTCGGTCCCCTCATCGGGCTCGACGCCGAATGGCGCGCCCAGGGCGCCACCGAGGACGAGATCAACATGGTCGCGTTCGACTGGGACTACGTGCCCTACGTTTTCTGCGGCGGTTACACCGGCCCGCAGGGCCCCGCGCCCGTCACGATCAGCGAGACCGCCGACGAGCTCGTGCAACGCGACTTCCTCGGCCGCACGATGAAGCTGCTCAAGAAAACCGCCACCATTCCGCTGCCGATGGATTTTCCGGTCAATGACATGGACGACTGGCTGCGCTTGAAACCGTTTTTCACCTTCAACCCCGACCGCATCAAGTGGGACGAGGTCGAGCGCGCGCGCAAAGCTCAGGCCGAGGGCAGCCTCGTCTGCGCGCACATCCCCGGGGCCTTCGACATGCCGCGCGAACTCATGGGCGAGGAAGTCGCCTGCATGGCCTACTACGAGCAGCCCGAGCTGATTGAGGACATCATCGCCACGCTCACCGACACCAGCATGCGCGTGCTCGAGCCCATCAGCGAAAAACTGCAGATCGACCAGCTCATGGTGCACGAAGATTTCGCCGGCAAGTCCGGCCCCATGGTCGGCCCCGTGCAGGTGCGCGAGACCTTCCAACCGCTCTACCGCAAGGTCTGGGACATGCTCCAATCGCGCGGCGCGCGCATCTTCGAGCAGGACACCGACGGCAACATCAACCCCGTCATCCCCGCGCTCCTCGATGCCGGTCTCACCAGCATCTACCCGATGGAGCCCGCCGCCGGCATGGACATCGTCGCGTTGCGCCAAACCTACGGCCGCCGCCTCGCCGTGCGTGGCGGCATCGACAAACACGTCCTGCGCCAAGACCGCGCCGCCATCCGCCGCGAACTCGAATACAAACTCGTCCCCGCGCTGCACACCGGCTGCGTCTTCGGCCTCGATCACCGCATCCCGAACGGCACGCCGATCGAAAATTACCGCTACTACGTCGCCCTCGGCCGCGAGATCCTCGGCCTCCCGCCGCTCGACCCTTCCCGCACCGGCTGGGCTCGCATGGCGATGTAAATGCGCCCCCGCCAAGGCACCAATCCCGTTATCTTACATTACATAAACATTTTAACGTAAGAGTATAACAAGCCAGTGTCACGTAATACGTGACACTGGCGTTGGGGGATGCCCCGATCCGGACGGATCGGGCCTGATTATTGCCGGTTGGGTCAGTTGGTGGACTTTTTTTCCGTGTCGGAATCCTTGGCCCAGAACTTCCACCACTTGCGGCTGTTCTCGGCGCGTTTGGCCTGACCTTGCTCGGAACCTTTGCCGAGTTCCTTGCGTTCCTGATCGTCCTTCTTGCCTTCGAGCGCGGCCTGCCCGTGAGCTTCCTTCGCTTTCTCCCGGTGCTGCTCGGCCTTCATCTTGGCCTCTTCGGCGGTGGCTTCCGCCTGCTGCTGTTTCATCTGCTTTTCGGCCTTCTTTTCGTGGGCTTCCATCGTTTCGCCCTGACGCATGCCCTGATCGCTTTTGCCCTTGTCGGGTTTGGCCGCAAAGCCGAGGGGGACCACCAACAGGGACAGCACGGTGAACGAGATGATTCGGATGGTTTTCATAACGCCCATATTTTGCACCTGGGTTGCCCTGTTGGCAAACGCCGGAATTGTAACTGGTCGGCAAATTGCACGCGGATTCCCGGAGCAGGGCCAGGGCGCACGTTGCAATTTTGCGCCGGACGGATAAAAGAATCTTGTGATTCACACGGGTGAATCCGTGAGGAACACAGTCTTTTCATCCGCCATGAGCACCGGAACCCACCAAGCAGACGAACGCGGACTCGTTTCCGCCTGTCCGCAATGCGGCCGCGCCAACCGTGTGCCTTACGCGCGGCTGGGCCAGCCGGCACGATGTCGAGATTGCGCCACCACGTTGCCGCCGCCCGCCGCGCCGGTCGGGCTGGATGAGGCCGGGGTCTTCGCGGCGCTCACCGTGCATTCCGCGTTGCCGGTGCTGGTCGATTTCTGGGCCGCGTGGTGCGGACCGTGCAAGATGATCGCGCCCGAGTTGGCCAAGGTCGCCCGCGCCGAGGCCGGCCGTTGCCTCATCGCCAAGGTCGACACCGAGGCGTTGCCGGAAATCGCCGCGCAGTTCGGCATCCGCAGCATTCCCACGCTGGTGATTTTTTCCGGCGGCCGCGAGGTGGCCCGCCAAGCCGGCGCCCTGCCCGCCGCCTCCATCCGTCAATTTTTGGCGTCGTCGGTTTGAACCATCACTATGGCCGTCGAGTTCAAGGATTACTACGCCACGCTCGGGGTTGCCCGCACCGCCGGGGCCGACGAGATCAAGCAGGCGTTTCGCAAACTCGCACGGCAATACCATCCCGACGTCGCGCGCGACAAGGTGAACGCCGAGGTGAAATTCAAGGAAATCAACGAAGCCTACGAGGTGCTCGGCGATCCGGAGAAACGCCGCAAATACGATGAACTCGGCGCCAACTGGCAGGCCTACGAACAGGCCGGCGCCACCCCGCCGCCCGGTGTCCGTCGCGGTCCGCGCGGTTACACCCGCGCGTGGTCCGGGCCGGAAGGCGAATACGAATTTCACTTCGGCGGCACCACGGGGTTCAGCGATTTCTTCGAGCAGTTTTTCGGCACGCGGCCCGGCGGCGGTTTTGGCGAGGCGTTCGGCGCCGATCGCACCGGCTTCGCCCGCGCCGGCGCCGATTCCGAGGCCGACCTGCTGGTCACGCTGGACGAGGTCCTGCACGGCGGCCAGCGCACGATCCGGTTGGAACGCGTCGATCCGCACACCGGCCGGAGCACCACGCGCACGATCCGGCTGCGCATCCCGCCGGGTGTGCGCGACGGCCAGCGCCTGCGCGCCGCCGGGCACGGCGACGAGGGCACCGGTGGCGCGCCCGCGGGTGACCTTTACCTGCGCGTGCGCCTCGCGGCGCATCCGGATTTCCAGGTGCAGGGCGACGACCTGCACTACGAACTCACGCTCGCCCCGTGGGAAGCCGCGCTCGGCGCCGGCGTGAGTGTGCCGCTGCCCGGCGGCCGCCACGGCCGGGTGACGGTGCCGCCCGGCACCGATTCGGGCCGCCGTCTGCGGCTGCGCGGACTCGGTTTGCCGCGCCGCGATGGTTCGCACGGCGATTTCTACGCAATCGTCGTCATCGCCACCCCGGACGAACTGACCGCCGAACAACGCGCGGCTTGGGAAAAACTCGCCCGCATTTCCGACTTTCAACCCCGCCGGACGTCATGAGCGACGACCTGCCGATTTCGACCGACCCCGGCTGCACCGTTTACACCATCGAGGAAGTGGTGCGTCACACCGGCTTCTCCCGCCACACCCTCGCCGTGTTTTGCCGGCAGGGCTTTGTGCTGCCGGTGCACGGCCCGCACGCGCCGGACGACGACTGGACGTTTGATGACGATGCGCTGCGGCTGCTCCGTCACCTTGCGCAGTTGCATCAGATTCACGGACTCGACCTCGACGGCCTGCGCGTGATCGGCCCGCTGCTCGCCGAGCTGGAATCCCTCCGCGCAGAGGTGCGCAGTTTGCGGCGCCGGTAACAGGTGTCGTTTGTCCTTGGGCCGGTTTTAGCGCATTTTCTGAAATGTCGTTGCCGCGCTTGAGCCAAATGCAAAAGCGTGGCCTCCGTCGTCAACCATTCTGCTGGCCAGCAGAATCGCTGCGCTCCCTACTTCGCCAAGCCTACGAAGGGCACGGCCAACGCGGCTACAATTCAACTTAACCCGCTCTAGTGCTGGCAGATGCGTTCGGGGTCCACGGTAAAACCGGTTTCGCTGCCGCAAAACTTGCCGCGTGCGATGAGAAAGTCGATCAACTGCTCCGCCGTCATGCCTGCCGCCGAGCAGGTGTGAAAACGCGCATCGGCTCCAAAGTGTGCCCGGATGGCTGTGGCGAGCGTCTCCCGGGTGAAGGTCGCGCCGGAAGCGATGATGTAATCAAGGACGTCGTGCCCGTGAATGAGGTTTTCCATGTCGGTTCATTCTGGGCCAAACCCGCCCGGCCGGCTATGCGCCTTTTGGCCAACGTTGCACCGATCTTGCGCCGGGTGCGCTGCACGTCATGCGTGGCCGGCGCCGAGTTGTTCCTTGGCGGCATCGCTCAGCATTTCCGGGGTCCAGGCGGGATCGAATACCATGGACACTTCGACGTTCTTCGCGCCGGGGATCCGGGCGATCGCTTCCTTGACGCCTTCGTAAATCCAGCCGCCGGAGGGGCAGGTGGGTGTGGTCAGTGTCATGGTCACGGTGATGTCGCCATCCTGGCAGGAGACATCGTAGATCAACCCCAGATCGACGATGTTCACGCCGAACTCGGGATCGGGAATCGAACGCAGCGCGTTCCAGACAGCGTCGGCGGTGGGTGAGGCATTCATGATTTTGGCGAGGCTTTGGTGGCGGACGGAGGGGAAGCCGCGAGGCGCAGGTGGCGCAGTACGCCGAGCATGTCGGCGGCGAAGAGCACCACGCCCGTGGCCAACAGCCACGCGCCGACCTGCAACCACGTTTCGTGCAAAGTCCAGGTGCCGATGAGCAGCGGGGCGATGGCGGCGAATTGCAGGCCGAGCCCCCAGCGCTCGAGACCTGCGGACGCGAGAGCGGAGGCCGCCGGGGTGGGGCCGCGGCCCACGCGCGGTCCGTAGGCGCGCATCCAGGTGAGGAACGGCACGATCTTGCACATCATGCCGGCGATGCACGGCAGCAATCCGCCGCCGACCGCAAGCACCGCATAGACCAGCGCGCTGTAACCGCCCGGCACCGAACCGCCGGGCAAACCCGGGGCGACCAGCACCGCACCGGCCAAGCCGCTGAGCACCACGACCGCGCCGCCCCAAAGAAAGGCGCGCGTGCCGGGATCGAAATGCCGCTTTTTGCGCGAGGCCAGCGCCCGCCGCAGGGCGACGGCCGAACAGGCCATGCCGGCGGTGATCAACAGCGCGCCGAGCAGGCCGAGCCAGCCGAGACCCCACGCCAAGGCGGGCGTGAGCACCACGAGGCCGATTTGAGTGAGCCACATGCCGGTGTTGGGCAGGCGCCAGTCGCGTACCTCGCCGAGCGTGAACATCGGCACCAGCTGAAAACCCACGCCCTGCAGCAGCGTGACAAAGAAACCGATCAAGCCGACATGCGCATGCGCCCGCAGCAGCGCTATCGGATCAAGCGGCACGAAATACCAGTGCCGGTTGGCCGCCAGCAAGAGGCCGAGCAGCACCGTGAGCAGCAGCCAGCCCGCCGCGAGATTCAGCGCCCACGCGACCGTGCCGCCGCGGCCCGATTGCCGCACCGTGCGCCACGTGTTGACGCTGAAAAGCAAAATGCCCAGCGCCACGGCAAAGCCCGCATGCCCGAGCAGCGTCATGTCCCAAACCCAGAACGAATACACCATGAGCGGCACGCCCGCGGCCTGCAGCCCGAGATGCCACCAGCCGTAACGCTCGTTGCGGAGCGTGGTGCCAAGCGCGACCGGGGCGAGTTGGTAAACCGCGCCGCAGGCCACCGTCACAAAAAATCCCAGCACCCACGCGTGCGTCAACGCGACCACGTGCGGATGCGAATGCGGCCACGTCAGCATCGCCGGCTCCAGCACCAGCAGCGTCGCGCCGATGAGCAGCCACGCGAGCCCCAGCCCCATGAAGGCCAGTGGCAAGCGGCCTTGCGCCGCCAACCAGCCGCCCGAAAGCGGCGGCCGGCCCGGCGGCGGCTTTGAACCGGATGCCGGTGCGTCAGGCACGGGTGATGATCGTGAGCCAGCCGCCGTCCGGCGACTCGCTGCTTTGGCAACGGAAACCGCGTTGCTCCGCTTCGCCGAAGAGGTGGCACGGCTCGCGGTCGGTGCGCGCGCGCAACGTCGCGCCCGCCGGCAGGGATTCCAACCGGTCGAGGATGCGGATCAGCGGTTCCGGCGGTTCCAGCCCGCGGACGTCGATGACCCCATCCGATCCGCATGATGCGGCCGGAGCGGCGGCCACGGCCGGCGGCGTCGGTGCGGCGGCGGCCGCGACGGGCTTGAGCTTGGTGATCTTAACCCGGAAATCCACCGGCCCGCGCTCCACGTATTCCCAAGCAAACGCCTCCGGAAATTCCGCGCTGAACTGATAATACAATGGCACCGGATCGTGATCGTTGAGCAGCACGAAGTGCCCGCCCACCGGCAGGTCGAACCAGCGTTGAAAAATCTGCCCGTGCTTCACGCGGCAGGGAATGGGACGCACGTCGAAAAGCGTGTCGTCGTCGAGGGTGGAGGAGACAGGTGAGGAAGACATGGCCGCCAGCATCGCATCAACCTGACCGGCGCGCCTTGATGCAAATCAACCCGGGCGCAGAATTCTCCACCTCACCATACCCTCTCCCTCTCTCCGGTGGCACCCAAGCCAGTGTCACGTAATACGTGACACTTTTCCGGTGGTCGTCGGGGTGGCTGGTATGCGGTGGTGGACGCGGAGCTTGCGGGCGGGCGGACGCTCCGAACCGGTGACGGATTGCGGGCGGAGGCGGGTTTGAGCTGCATCTTGATTCGTGCAAACCCCCGCTTCCCCGGATGCTCCGACACCTGTTCCGCAACCACAGAAACTATGGCGTGCCGGCACGCTGACCTACACCCTGTCGGGGCTCGTGCTGCTCTTCTTTTGGCTGCTTTGGGGCGACTTCGCGTGGATGCTCAAGGAGCGCACGGCGTGGCCGGTGGTACAGATCATGCTGCGGAAGTTTCAGGCGTCGGATTTTCTCACCGGGCTGTTTCTCCTCTCGCTGCCGGCGGCCATCGGCATGTTGCTCGGGCCGGTGGTGAGTTATCGCAGCGACCGGCATCGCGGGCGTTGGGGCCGGCGCATTCCCTACCTGCTGGTGACGACGCCGATCGCGGCGCTGGCGATGTATGGCATGGCGTTCAGCCAGGTGGCCGGCACGTGGGTGCACGAGCGCATGGGGTGGGCGCCGGAATCGCTCAACCTCACGATCATCGTGGTGCTGGGCTTGTCGTGGACGGTGTTCGAGTTCGCAACGATCACGGCCAACGCGGTCTTCGGCGGACTGGTCAACGATGTGGTCCCGCACGAGTTGCTGGGCCGGTTTTTCGGGCTCTTCCGCGCGGTCAGCCTGATCACGGGCATGATTTTCAACTACTACCTGATCGGGCACGCGCGGGAGCATTTTTTGCCGATCCTTTTGGGCATCGGCACGGTTTACGGCGTGGGATTCATGCTGATGTGCCTGCGCGTGAAGGAGGGCGAATATCCGCCGCCGGAGGAGATGGATGCGGGCCAGCCGCCGGGTTTCATCGCGGCGGTGCGCACCTACGCGCGCGAGTGTTTCACCCAGCCCTACTACCTGCTGGTGTTTGTGGCGATGGGGCTGGCCAACCTGTCGTTCACGCCGGTCAACCTGTTCAGCATCTATTCGGCGGAAAGCTTCGGTCTCTCGATGGAGGCCTACGGCAAATACGTGGTGGTGATGTATTCCATCTCGCTGGTGCTGGCGTATCCGCTGGGCTGGATGGCCGACCGGGTGCATGCCATCCGCATGGGCGTGGGCGCGATCGCGGTGTATGCGGTGCTGATGGTGGTGGGTTGGTACGGCATCGTCGGGCCGCGGAGTTTCGGCGTGGTGTTTTTGGTGCACGGGGTGGTGTCGGGCTGCTATTTCACCGGCGCGGCGGCGCTCGCGCAGATGCTGTTTCCCAAGCTCAAGTTTGCGCAGTTTGCCTCGGCGGGGGCGCTGCTGCTCGCGCTGGCCAACATCGGTTTCGGTCCGCTCATGGGCCGGCTGCTCGACTGGCTCGGCCATGACTACCGCTACACCTTCGGCGTGGGCGCGCTCGTGGCGCTGACCGCACTGGTGTTCAACCTCGTGGTCTACCGCCGCTTCATGGCCTTGGGCGGGCCGAAGGGCTACGTGGCGCCGTGATTACTGTTGCCAGAGAAGGGCGGTTTCCTGCCCCACAGTTTATTCGCTGCGAACAAAATGGGACGGACCCGACGGCCCGTTCCGACCTCAGGCCTGTAAAACGATCGGTTTAGAAATGAATTGGCATCTCAACCTGGGATTCGACAGGTTGCCCCAAGATCAGCTTGGGGAAAAACAGCCACCCCATCATGGCCTCATGCACGGCGCTGCGCACATTGGAGTCTTGGGTGCCGCTGATATTGATGGCGGTGACCCAGCCTTGAGGTGAAACCGTCAGCCTCACTGTGACCGGAGACTCTGGACGAGGTGTGCCCTCGGGCAACAGGGGCTTGATGGTAACAACCGGGGAGATGGTGTGGTTTTGCCCGGCAAAGTGCTCGATGTAGCGCTCAACCGCGTCTTTCAGCCTTAGACGTTCGACCAGGGAAAAATAAGGCCAGGCAAATTGCGTGATGTTGGTCAGAACCTCGCGTCCCTCGCCGTCAAAGACCTGCACAAAATATTGCTGGCCGGAAGTGTAGTCGAACATCTTGGAGGTGAACTTGAATGGTACGGCTACGCCCGCGGGTAATTCAGGCAGCTCACGCACGACAATCTGGCTTTGGAAAATGGACGAGTTGTAGTCCTGACTAGACAGAACATCCGTAAAAATTATCGGGGAAAACAGCACGACCACCACAAACCCGTTTTTCACCGTCTGTCCGGCCTTCAGCGTCATCCCGAATTCGGCCAAACCGCCATGACTTCCCTCGCGCGGAGCAGTTACCGCAGTGTCAGCTTCGCTCCACACCTGAATCATTTGCGTGCCGGAAAGCGATACACCCGACACCTCCATCTTGTGCGGGCTGAAGTCCCGGACGCGGGTGGGCAGATAGAGCACGTCATGCCGCACGCGCTTTTCTTTGCCATCGATCATGACAATCGGGTCTGTGCCCTGCATGCGTAGGACGGGCCGCAGCTCCTTTTTGTAATCAATCACCAATTGAGTGGGGTGCGGCGACCGGGTGGCGGTGGGATTATCAAGGGCCCGGGCAGCCGGGCAGATCAGCAGCGTGGCCGCAATAAGGGAGAGCAGGCTTGGGCGATTCATGGATTTAAAGTTTGGCCACCGCGGTTTTTTCCAGGGTCCTGAGGTCGATGTCGTAACCGAGTCCCGGCGCAGCCGGTGCGCGCACGTGGGCGTCGGGGCCGATGCAGGGCTCGAATTGCACCGGGTTGCCCATGACCAGCGTCTCGTAGTAGTGGTTGTTTTTGATCGCGAGGCAGAGGTGGGTGTTTTCCACGCCCATGCCGTGGACCTCGGCGCTGAGTTGGAACGAATCCGCCAGGTGCGCCACGCGCAGCGCGCCGGTGATGCCGCCCTTGTAAAACCAACTCGTGCGCACCATGTCGGCTGCGCCCTGCATGATGAAATCAGCGACGTTGTAGTGACAGCCGTCGGAGGTCTCGGCGGCGAGCACGGGGATGTCGAGCTGTGTGCACAAGCGCCTGTAGGCGTTGATGCTGAACTCGCGCATCGGTTCCTCATACCAGAGGTAATCCGCCTCCTCGAGCGCGCGGCCGAGATAGAGCGCCTCGTAAGGATCGAAGCCGGCACTGCCGTCATACATCAGTGCGATGTCGGGCCCAACGTGTTTGCGCAGCGCCTGACAGAGTGCGGCGTCTTTGCGCGCATCGCCCCACGCGTGGAGCTTGATCGCCTTGAATCCGCGCGCGAGACACTGGTCGGCCACGTCGAGAAACTCCTCGGTCGTCGCGTAGGTGACTGTGCTGGCGTAAGCCTCGATCGAATCGCGATAGCCGCCGAGCAATTGATAGACCGGCAGATTGGCGGCTTTGGCCGTGATGTCCCACAACGCCGCGTCGACCACCCCCATCATGTAGATCGGGAACTCTTCCAACCGATCAATCTCCCACACCTCATGCCACAGTTGCTCTTTTAATAATGGGTTTTTCCCGAGCAGCATTGGCTTCAACCGCCGCTCAATCAAATCGAGCGCGATCGGCCCGCGCACCGCGCAGCTCCAGCCTTCGATGCCGGCATCCGTGACGATGCGGAGCCATGTTTGCTCGGTGAACTCGTCGCTGGCGAGCAGGCCTTTGCGCCAGACATACGGCACGGCGGTTTTGTTGCGAACAGTGTAGGCGTGAACAGCGATGATCTTCATGGGGCGGGGATGAACAACGTATCGGTTCACGCTCGATGCCGCGCAAGCATGGAACCACCCGACAAATCCAAAGTAACCTATCAGGTTACTTCGCGTTTTGAGCTGCGGGCAGGAGATCAGGCTGTCGCGCGCGTTCCGCGAGCCAGAGGGCGATGCGTTGACCGTCTTCACTTTGCCGCACGGCGGCGGGCAGACGATGAAATGCGAGGACGGCTTCACCCATGCGCGCGGGGTCGGCCGTCGCGGCCTGTAGGACGCCGCTCAATCCGGCGCCGTTTTTGCTGGCGGAAACGGTGACGAAGGTTTCGCGCACGGCTTTCGCAGGCGGTTGATCGAGCAAATTTATTTCCAGTTGATACACCCCGTCGGCGGGCAGCGCGGGAGAGGTCAGGGGCGAATCGCCGGTCTGGGTCCATATGACGGTGCCATCGCGCTCAAGTTGCACACGGGCTTCGCCGCCGCGCCATGCGATTTCCACGGGTCCGGCGGTGGCGGCAATCAAAGGGCTTTGCAATTGAACCGAGTCACCGGAGCGAAACACCGCGGGTTGTGCCGCAGCCAACAGTTGCGGCAGCGGAGCGGTCAGGGCGGTGCGCAAGCTCGCCGGGCCGTATTCGCGCCACTCGTCCAGTGATTCGGTCGGGGCAGGGCGCCAAACGAATACACCCACTGCCACGGCGGCTGCAGCGGCAAGGACAGCCCACGGTTGACAACGATGCAGCCATGGTGGGACGACCGCTGTCGCCGGCGGTTCGGCTTGCGCCAGTGCTGCACCGCTTTGCGCGTAGAGGGCACACAGCGATTGCCAGTCGTCGCGCCATTCCGGGTGTGACTCGAGCGCCCGACGCAACGCCGCCACCGCAGGCTCGTCCCCGGGGGATTCGAGCGCCCGCAGGGCCAGATCTTGGAATTCGTCGCGCGTCATGAGTCGTCAGATAAGGAATGGTTAACCAGCGGCGCGGTGTTTCACAACTTTCGCAATTCCTGCATGGCGCGCAGCAGGTGGCTGCGCACGGTGGCGGGCTTGAGACCGTGGCGTTCGCCGATCTCGGCGGAGTTTCGCCCTTCGAGAAAGTGTTCGCGCACAATCTGCCGACGCAGCAGCGGCAATGTGTCCAAGAGCGCGGCGAGATCGTATTCGATTCCCGGTGCCGCCGCTGGCGCAGGCACAGCGCTTTCATCCAACAGGTGCAACGGCGTGGATTGCTCGGCACCGCGTTTGAGGGCGTTTTGTTTGCGCCAAAAGGCAATGGCAGCGCGGCGGGCGATGACGGCGACGAGCGCGCCGCTTTCATCAAGATTGGCCGGGCGTGCGGGCAGCTGAGCGTATTGCGAGATGGCGGTGGCGGCGATATCCTCGATGTCGGCCGGATTGGACAGCAACCGGCGCGCCGCGCGGCAGGCCACGGGCCACAAATGGCCGAAGGTCTCTCGCCACGATTTTTCCGCAGAGGTTTTGCCCGGCTGGCTCACGGATTGGTTACAACGGTATAGGCGCCGAACCGCCGCAGGATTTCGTCGGTGGCCACGCCTTGCGCGCGTTCTTGGGCGATGGTGGCACGTCGGGCCGTGGCGAGGGCGTTGGGCGCCGGCAATCCGCGGGCGATGCCTTGATAGCAAGTTTCGATCAGGCGCTGACCATGCCGATCCTCGACCGGCCAAAGCGTGAAGATCAGCGTGTCTGTTCCCGCGCGAATGAAAGCACGGGTGAGTCCTTGAATACCCTCGCCGGGAATGCTTTCGCCGGCACCGGTATCGCAGGCGCTGAGAAACACCAATTGTGTGCCGTGCAAATCGAGACTCGCGATGCGATAGGCATCGACGAAGCCGTCATCGCCGGCGAGCACGAGTCCGGTGGCGCGCAGCCGCGCGGCTGGATCAAGCTTGGTCGCGGCGGGCACGATCGCATGAGCCGCGATATGCAGATATGACATGGCGCCCGCATCGCCCAAGGCTTGGGCAGAGGCCGCATCGCCGGTCAGTAATCGGGCGTCAGTCAACAGCGCCTGCACCGCCCGGCCCTCGGAGGCCGCACCCGGCAGGGCGGGCAAATCCTTTTGCTCCGATGGCGGCGTGGGCGCGGCCAGCACCAGCGCGGGTTTGGTGTGCTGCGTCGGTGTATTTTGCTCTGCCAACAAATCGCGTGCGGAACCGATGCGGATCAAGTCATGCGTTTCACCGGCGAAACGGCCTTTCGCATCGGGCAATAAATCAAACGCCACGCGATGCAGCGCGTCGTCGGGTGAGATGTAAATCGTGCCGGTGGTCGCGGGGAGCACGGCCAACACGGGAGCGAGCACGAGCTGGTGTAATTCTTCCGCCCACGTCAGCGATCCGCCGCGCCGCGCCAGCAATTGGAACTTGGCCACGGCAGCGTCCACGGTGGCGGCATCGCCGAGCCGGACGGTTTGCCAGCCATCACGTGTGCCGATGAGAGCGAGGTAACACTCCTTGGGCGTGCGCGGCAAGCCGGTCATGTCGCGATGGCGCACATATTCGACGACCGCGGCGTTGCCCGGCAGCGCCGCGAGCACGGCCGCCGGATCAGTTTGCAAAGCGCGGCGGTGACCGGCGGCGGAAATCGTGAGGCGCGCCAGTTCGCGCTCCAATCGCTCGACTTCGTTGCCGAGCAGCGGATCAACCGGGTCTTGGTCTGCCGAGGCAAGCGCGGTGTGATAGTCGCGCAATAATCCGGCCACGATGGGATCGGTCGAGGCGCGGGCGAGTTGCTGGTCCTCCAGCAGCGAGTCGAGCACGAGGCCCTTGAATCGCAGCACGGCCTGTGCGAGCAGCGCGTCGTCGCCCAGAGTGGCGGGCAGATCGAGCGGGCGTTCGCGGGCGTGGAATGCCAGCCGGTCGCGTTCGCTGGTAAAGGTGAGGCGCGTGCGAAAACGCGTTTGCATGTGCTCGATCCATTGGCTCGTGGTGGCGCGTGCCGCGGCGGTGTCACCCGTGGCTTGTTGCGCCAGGGCGAGCGCGGCGCGCAGACGTTCGCGCGTGGCGTCTTCCTGATGCAGGACAACGCCAGCCGGTGGATGATCGAGATAATCGACGGCGCGCGCCAGCGAGGCCACCGCGGGGTCTGCTTGACCGCGGCGCAGGGCCATTTCACCGAGGCGTCCCAGATAATCAGCAGGCGTAAATTTTCCCGGGCGTTCGAAACCCTCAACCAAGGCAAGATCTTCCTGCAGTAGCGTGGCCGCCTCGTCATCGCGTCCGAGATCACCGTAAACGTAGGCGAGGTTGAATCGCGCCATCAACGTGTGGTCCGACGTGCGACCGAAACCGGCGGTGCGCACCTCGACGAGTTGCTCCATGATGTCGGCGCATTCCGCTTTGCGACCGGTCAGATTGAGAATGTAGGCGAGATTGTTAAGTTGCGCGGTTTGTTCGAGAGCCGAGAGAGCACCCGACTTTTCGTGCCGGGCAAGCAGGTCGCGGATCTGGGTTTCCGCTTCTTCAAACCGGCCGAGGCGCATGAGAAAAACCGCCCGCTGGCCATAGGCTTGAAACGCCTCGGCGGAGTCGGGATCGGTGGCGCGAAAACGCGCGACGATGTCCGCCGCCTCGGCATCAGCCTCAGCCGGCCTGCCGGCCGCACTATGATAAACGGCGCGCGCCAGCCGTGCCGTCAGGGTCTTTTGATGATCGGCCCCGAACACCGTGGTCGTGAGCGCGATGGCCTCGTCGAACGTCTGACCCGCCTCGGCCGTCTGACCGAGCGCGGCTTGCGTTTGGGCGAGGAGCACGAGACCGCGGGCGGCGGTGGCTTGGTCGGGCGGATTGGCGGCTGCGGCGCGGGCAATCACCGGCGACAAGAGCTCGGCGGACCGTTCAGCATCACCGGTGCGGCGGAGTTGATTGATGAGCAAGCCGGCGAGTTCGATCCGGCGCTCGTCGGCGCTGGCGTCATCGGGCGAAATCGCCGCCAATTCGGTGCTGAGGGCGTCGGCTCGTTCCGCTGGCGTGGCGGCAAGTGCGATCGCCGCAGAGAGCAAACAAACCAACGCAACCAGCAGGCGGACGAAAGTCATGCGGGGATACAACGAGACCCGTTCATTCGGGCAATCGGAATGAGAGCCACCCCTCATCTTTTTTGCAGGTCGCGTGCAACACTGTGCGCACACATCGCCATACACCATGCGTATGAAACCGTCTTCATTGCTCCGCGTCTTGGGTGTTGTTGGCCTGTCGTTCGCGTCCATGACCCTGCATGGTCAATCCAATGCAGTGTGGGCTCTCCCCGGCATAGGTTCTACCTCTTATTTTAACGAAGCGGGCAATTGGGTCGACAATTACGCGCCGCAGCATGGGGACAGCGTCACGATCCCGGATACCATTTCGAGCACGGTGATTTTTTCCGGACCGGTGACGGCGGGTGATTCCTATCTCACCTTTAATCTAGCCGGCGGCATCCTTGATATTTTCGACACGTTGAGGGTGGCGACACTCAACCTGAATGCGGGGGCTGTTCTTAAGCAAACCGACGGCGACGTCATCGCCACCCAAGGTATTTTTGTCAGCGGCGGCCAGTGGCAGCACATTTCGGGTGCGCTCACGATTACCGGATCGCTTGATGATGCTCTGACAATTGCCAACGACGGCACTTCGCTGGCGGCCGTCGGGGTGGGCGGCACTTCGCAATTCGGCACACTCAAGGTGCTGTCTGACGGGCAGAATTATGCTTCCTATGGGCAATCTGCCGGCAGTTACGTTTACGGACTGACGAACCTTTTCGTCGGCGGGGGCGGCGATGCGAGAGTCAATTTGCTGGGCGGCACGCTCAAGGTAGCCAACCACACGCCCATCACCGTCGGCTGGATCGATCAAAACACGCCCGATCCCGCCGACCCTGTTCCCGGCCAACAGGCCCGGCTCACGTTGTCGGGCGATGCGATTCTCCTGCTCGGCAACGCGGCGGAGGATAAAATCACCGGACTGAATCTCGCCACGCATCAAGGCGCCACGCTGACCGTTGGCGGCAACGCGCAGCTCTACGCTGAGGGCGGTTTGCGCATTGGTGGCGCCGGTGCCGGCCATGTGATCCAAGACGGTGGATCGATTGACTTCAACGAAGACCTCAGTGTGGCGGACGGTCCGCGCGCGTTGATCGATCAATCCGGTGGCACGGCCGAGTATCGCAACATTCTGCTGAGTTCCACGGCGGTTGATCCGTCCGTTTACACATTATCCGGTGGCAGTCTCACGGCCGATTCCTTTCAACTCAAAGGCAACGCCATGTTTAACCAAACCGCAGGTGGTGCGACGCTCGGCTCGCTGTTGGTCGGCGCATTTGGCACCACGGATAATCTGTTTGAGCTTTCCGGCGGCACCCTTACCGCGACCACGACCGCCGGTGCCGGCGAAGGCGGGGTCATAACGCTCAACGGTGGCACGCTCAACACCGCTACGCTCTACCTCAACACCGGCGGTGTGATTGAATACCTTTCCGGCACGCTCAACGCCCAGTCTCTCAACTTCAACGGCGGCACGTTTACCCTCGCGCAGAATCGCGCGCTCAACGTCAGCGGTGACGGCCTCGTCAAAAACACGCTCACCTTTGCCGCGAGCAACACGCTCGACCTTGGCGGTGAAATGCGGCTATTCGGCGGCACTTTCAACACGGTCGGCACAGTCGAGCTTGGCAGCCTCGTGCTCGAAGAGGGTGCGACCTACACCCAAACTGGCGGCACCGCCACAGTGATCGATGAGGTGGAGCTGGCCACGGGTTCGGCGCTCACGGTTTCCGGCGGCAGTTTCACCGCCGGCGGGACGCTGGTGCTCGACGATGGCGTGACTGGAAACTTGCCCGGCGGCTCCACGCTAGGCGTTTCCGGCGGCGCGTCGTTTACGACGGGCGGGGCCACGTTTAACCGCGGCACCGCTGTTACGCTCGGCTCCGGCACCCAGACCTTCAACGGCGCGATCAATGTTTACGGCACGCTCACGCTCGACTCCGGTTCCGATGTGACGGCGGGCGACCTGACCATCGGCCGCGACTACACCGGCACGCTGGCGGGCGCGCTGCAGTTCAACGCCGGGCTGCTCGATGTCGGACACTTTGACATAGTCAACTCGGCCAATCTTTACGGCGGCACGCTCACGGCTGAACGGTTTACCGTGAGGGCTGGCGGTGCGATTGACTGGACCAGCACGCAGGCGACCGTAAGCGGCGATGCGTTGATTGGCGGCACCGTCACGATGAGCAACGGCCAGCTCAACGCCGCGTCGCTTGCCCTCAACGCGACCGATGCTGCGTTTACCCAAAGCGCCGGCACCGTCGCGATCACCGGCGAGACCCGCCTCAACGCCAACACCACGATCAATCGCACCGGCGGCACCTTCGGCACGGGTTCCTTGGTCTTCACCGGCGGCAACGCCAGCTTCACCCAAAGCGCCGGATCGCTTACCACGGTCAGCCTCGATGTCACGCAACTCGCCAGCGCGACCTTTGCGCTTTCCGGCGGCACACTGCGCGCCACGGGTAACGCCTCGATTTTCGGTTCAGGCAATGCCGGCGGCAACGACTTCACCGTGTCGAACAACGCATTCCTCGACATTGACGGCAATCTCGGTGTCAGCGGGGCGACGGAAATTGTGACCTCCGGCACCGCGCGGTTCGACGTAGGTGGCGCGTTCCGGGTGGCGCAGACCACGGGCGACGATGTGCGCCTGACCCTCGGAGCTGGCACTACCCTCAACAACGGCACGGCTGAACTCGGTGGCAACGGCAAGGTCAGCGTTACGCTCAACGGTCTGCACGATGTGGACGGTGCGTTTACGCTCGGCGGCGCGGCCGGTCCGCAATCGGTTTACCTGATCCAAGGCTCCGGCGAGCTTCGCGCCGGTGCCGTGACGCTGGCACCTGTTGCCGGCAGCTCCGCGCGCCTCGACGTGGGCGGCACGCTGGCGGTTGACGGCGCCATCGAAGTCGGCGCGGCGGGGGGCGGTGCCGGCACGCTGCGTCTGACCACCGGTGTCATCAATGCGGACTCGCTCACCAGCCACGGCGGCACGACGATTACACAGCTCGGCGGGGTCATGAATGTCACTGGCACGCTCGACAACGGCGGCAGTTACACCCTCAGCGGCGCAGCCATCAATGCCGGCACGTTTGTGAACAACAATACCGTTACGGTAAGCTCCGGTGCTGCGGTTAACACCCTTACCGGCGATCTCACCAATAACGGACTGCTCATGATCAACTCCACGCTGACGGTGGACAAAACTTCGGCCGCGATCAGCAACACCGGCACCATCCTCCTCGATCACGGCGCGCAGCTCGCGCTTTATCCCGGGGCCACGCTTCATAACAACCAAGGCGTGCTCGGCGGCATTGGCACATTTGGCGGTGTGAGTGCCACGATCCTCGACGAAGGCTATCTCGCGCCCGGTTACGGCCCGAATGAAACGACCGAGCTGACCATTGTCGGCGATTACACCTTGCTCGCCGGCGGTCACCTTGAAATCGACATCGCGAGTCTTACCGCCTTCGACTCGGTGCATTTCCAAAACGGCTCGCCCGAGTTTTACGGGTGGCTCGACGTCAACTTTGCCGACGGCTTCGACGCGGTATTGGGTGACACGTTCGACATCATCACTGGCACAGCCGCTTTCACGACACTGTTTCGCGACATTACGACCACGGGCCTGGACTCCAGCTTGGCCCTGAGCGGCACCGATTTGGGCACAACCTTCCGGCTCACCGTCATCGAGGCGATGACCAGCGGCGGTGGCGGCAGTGGCGGTTCGCCCAGCCCCGTGCCCGAGCCTTCCACTTGGGCGCTGCTCCTTGGTGCGGCGGCGCTTGGGGTCGCGATCTGGCGCCGCCATAGACCCAGCCCCCAAGCCGCAACCCCAAAGTAACCTATTGGGTTACTTTGGGATTGCGGGCAATATGGCCATGCAATGCTGCGTCCCTTTCTCAGACTTGTGGTGCAAGACACGACTCCTGCGCCTGTGACCTACTCCTTCTTTCTGATCCAATGGAAATACAAAGTAACCTAATAGGTTACTATGTATTGGGAGGTAAATAGGAGGATAAGTGGGGGAAATAACGTCATGGATGGAGATTTTGGCGGACAGGCGCACGGGCTGATCGCTAGCTTGCCGCCATGTTCGATTTAACTGGCAAGGTTGCGTTGGTCACAGGCGCGGGTTCCGGCATCGGCCGGGCGATTGCGGAGCGGTTTGCAAAGGCGGGCGCCAAGGTGCACGTCGGCGATCTCAACGAAGCTGCAGGCCGCGAGACCGTGGCGCTCATCACTGCCGCGGGTGGCGCGGCGGAGTTTCAACAACTCGACGTGGCCGACGAAGCCTCGGTCGCCCACGTGGCGGCGGCGACCGGACCGCTGCACATTCTGGTCAACAACGCCGGCATCGGGCACGTCGGCACGATTTTGCAAACCAACGCCGAGGACATGGACCGGCTTTATCGCGTCAACGTGCGCGGCGTGTTCAGCGTCACCAAGGCTTACATCGGCACGATGATCGAGCGCCGGGCCGGCAGCATCATCAACCTCGCGTCGATCGGCGGCATCGTGGCGGTGCGCGACCGGTTTGCCTACGTGACGACGAAGTTTGCCGTCGTGGGCATCACCAAGCAGATCGCGCTCGACCACTCGGCCGAGGGCGTGCGCTGCAACTGCATCTGCCCGGGCCGCGTCGAAACGCCGTTCGTGCAGGCGCGGCTCAAGGAATATCCCGATCCGGCCAAGGCGTATCAGGAGATGAGTGCCACGCAGCTGATCGGCCGCATGGGCCGGCCCGAAGAAATCGCCGCCGCGGCGCATTATCTCGCGAGCGACGAGGCCGCGCTGGTGACGGGCGCCGCGCTGATGGCCGACGGCGGTTGGAGCGTGGGGAAGTGAATGAGCGCAACGCGCAAAAGCCGGTGCCGCCCTGTTTCCGTGGCCGCGTTTGAGCGCAGCGAGAACGTGGCGTTCCGCGGGCCACGCTTTTGCCTTTGGCTCAAGCGCGGCTACAGCGCGGCTAATATTGTAGGGGGCGACCTTGGTCGTCGCCTTGGCTGCACCAAGGTGCAGCCCTACGGCATATGATGAGTGTAGGAGACAAAAACTCACCACGCCCCACGCGATTGCCGGCCATGGGCGATTCCGCGGTCCTCGCGGGGCTCGAACTCGGTGCCGACCGGCTTGCGCTCGGACTGGCCGGGATCGGAGGGGCGTGGGGACCGGTCGACGAAGCCGAATCGTTGGCGACGTTGCAGCTGGCGTTGGCGCGCGGCGTGCGGGTTTTCGACGCGGCGCCTTCCTATGGCATGGCCGAGCAACTGCTCGGCCGGGCCCTGGCGGAGTGGCGCGGTTCACGGCCGATCGTCAGCACCAAGGTCGGGCGCGTCTCGTCGAACAGCGCGCACGAGGAGTTTTATGATTTCTCCTCCGCCGGTCTGCGCCGCAGTTTGGAGGGCAGTCTCCGGACCCTGGGTCTGGCCCAGGTGGATCTGCTTTTTGTGCACGAGCCGCAGATGGTGCCGCCGGCGGAGCGGCCGCGTGTCGTGGCCAACCTGCGTGAGTTTCAGGCGGCAGGGCTGACGCGCCGGCTCGGTCTGGCCGGCGGCTTTGGCGTGGAGTGGGACGGCTGGATCGAAAGCGGCGCGTTTGACGTGGTGATGCTGTTTCGCCGGCTCGATCCGTGCATCCTCGACGGGCTGGCTGACGACGTGCCGCGGCTGCGGCGCCACGGAATGGCGATCTACGGCGCGAGTCCGCTGCACATGGGCCTGCTCGGCGCGCGGCACGACGAATTTGTGCGCGAGCGTCCCGCTTGGGTGTGGGGCCCGCAAATCGACCGCGCCATCCGGTTGAAGCAGGTCGCTGACCGGCACGGCCTGCCGCTCGCCACACTGGCACACCGCTTCACCTACGGTCTGGCCGAGCTCGACCGGGTGGTGATCGGTGCAAGCAACCGCCGCGAATTGGAGTCTGCGTTGAACGATATCGACGCCGGTCCGCTGCCGGTGGAGATTTTTGATGCGGTCTGCCGGGTCAATGCGGGTGAGAACCACGAAACACACGAAAGACACGAAAAGGATCGGTCATGATCTGTAGACCCGCTCGGTGAGCGGGTGCTGGTGTGCCCGACCCTCGGTCGGGCCTACAGCTTCAATACCAATGGTCGTGTGAGCGTTCCCTGCCTTGTTATTCGTGTGTTTCGTGTCTTTGCTTCGCCATCTCCGCCAAGCCTCCGTCTTGGTTTCCCACCAATTGGAATTTCATGATTACGCTGCAACACGCCGAACTCTTCCGCCACCAACTCAAGGCCCGCATGCCCTTCCGCTACGGCATCGCGACGATGACCGAGGTGCCGCATGTGGTGCTGCGACTGACCTTCGATTTCGGCGGGAACGCCCAGACGGGCGTGGCGGCGGATCACCTGCCGCCGAAATGGTTCACCAAGGATCCGCAACGCGATCCGCTGGAGGAAATCGACGAGATGCTGCTGGTTATCCGCAATGCGGTGCAGCATGCGCGCGGGATTTCCGCGGCGACCCCGTTCGCGTTTTGGCGCGCGCTTTATGACGCGCAGGCGGCATGGGCGACAAAACAGAACCTGCCGCCGCTGCTGGCGCAGTTCGGCGTGACGCTGGTTGAGCGCGCGCTGATCGACGCGTTTTGCCGCGCGCAGGCCACGACGTTTCCCACGGCGCTGCGTGAAAACCGCTTTGGCATCGACCTGGGCGCGATCCATCCGTCCCTCGCCGGCACGCAGCCGGGCGACTGGCTGACGGCGGCCCCGCCGACCGCGGTGTTTGCCCGGCACACGGTCGGGTTGTCCGATCCACTGACCGACGACGAGATCCCGGCCGACGAGCGCGTGGACGACGGGCTGCCGCAATCGCTCACGGCCTGCATCCGTTTCTACGGGTTGAAGCACTTCAAGCTGAAGATCAACGGCGACGCTCCGCGCGACCGCGACCGGCTCGCGCGCATGGCGGCGATCTTCGCGGCGGAATGTGGCGGCGACTATGCGTATTCGCTCGACGGCAACGAGAGCTTTCACGAGGTCGGCGTGTTCAAGGACTACGTGACGCAATTGCGCGCGACCGTCGGCGACGACGCGTTCTGGTCGAAACTGCTCTTCATCGAGCAGCCGTGGCACCGCCAGGTCGCGCTGTCGCCGGCGATCGGCGAACTGGCCGCGGCCTGGCCCGACCGGCCGCCGGTCATCATTGACGAATCCGATGCGGAGCTCGCCAGTCTGCCGGATGCGCTGGCGCTCGGCTACGCGGGCACGAGCCACAAGAACTGCAAGGGCGTGTTCAAGGGCGTGGCCAACGCCTGCCTGCTTGCGGCGCGGCGCGCGCAGGGTTTGCCCGCGATGATGAGCGGCGAGGATCTTTCCAACGTCGCACCGGTCGCCGTGCTGCAGGATCTCGTGGTGCAGGCCTGCCTTGGCATCACCAGCGTGGAGCGCAACGGCCACCACTACTTCGCGGGCGCGGCGCAGTGGCCCGCGGCGATGCAGGCGCGGCTGCTCGGGTCGCATCCGGAATTGTTCATCAAGTCCGCCGCGGGCTGGCCGCGGCTCGACGTGAAAGCCGGCCGGCTCGAACTCGGCTCGGTGCTGGCCGCGCCGTTCGGTTATGCGGGCGAGCTTGATACGACGGGCCTTGATCAAATCGCGCCGATCTAAACCGGACCGGCACATCTTTTCCGCCCGGAGCCAGGGCGAAATGGCCGCCGGCCAGCGGGCTAAAGCGACTGTAATTGCGGCTATTCCGCCCGGTAAATTGTACACGCAAGCACACGGCTGTCCAGTTAAGGGCGATTGAGGGTGATGGAAGTGTTTAATTGTTAATGCCAACAGAGATTGCAGTGGTGTCCGCGATTTGGATTGGAAGTTGCGATTTCCGGCGGATTTGTCCGTGGGATGAACCCCGGCCCCACCGTCTTCTCGCAGATTCTTGCCGGCATCGATCACCGGGAAGTCGCTCGTGCCGCCGCGGCCTTCCCGAGGCCACGAGCCTCTCGGGCATTGAGTGTTTACGATCATTTTGCGGCGATGGTTTTTGCCCAGCTGACCTATCGGGAGAGTCTGCGGGGCATCGAGACGTGCCTGCGTGCACGTCCTGCGGTCGCCTACCGCATGGGGTTTCGCGGACGGGTCACACGGACCAATCTGGCCTACGCCAACGATCATCGCGACTGGCGCGTGTTCTCCGCGATCACCGGCGTGCTGATGCGACGGGCGCAGCGGCTGTACGCGGGCACGCTGCCGGAGTTGGGGCTGGAAGCCGACCTGTTCGCTTTGGATGCGACGGTCATCGAACTGAGCATGGCTTTGTTTCCGTGGGCTCGCTGGAAGAAAACTTTGGCTTCGGTGAAGCTCAACGTGCTGCTCGATTTACGCGGCGACATCCCGGTTTTCGCCAGTTTGTACGAGGGGAAACGGCACGAGGTCGCGGCGCTGGACGAACTGCCGGTGCAACCCGGCAGCTACTATGTGATGGACCGCGGCTACCTGGATTTTTCGCGCCTGCATCGCCTGCACCGTGCCGAGGCCTTCTTTGTCACGCGCCTCAAGACCAACACCGCTTACTACGTGGCGGCCAGCCGGCCGGTCGCCGCAGACACCGGCCTGCGTTGCGACCAGACCATCAAGCTCAACTCCTATGTCGGCCGGCGGGATTATCCCGACCAGCTTCGCCGAATCAGTTTTGCGGATCCGCAGACCGGCAAGGTGCTGGTCTTTGTCACCAACCAGTTCGCCCTGCCCGCGCTGATCATCGTCGAGATCTATCGCCGACGTTGGGCCATCGAGCTGTTCTTTCGCTGGATCAAACAGCACCTGCGGCTGCGAGGCTTCTACAGC
This sequence comes from Opitutaceae bacterium, assembly GCA_019455245.1. Classification (GTDB taxonomy): domain Bacteria; phylum Verrucomicrobiota; class Verrucomicrobiia; order Opitutales; family Opitutaceae; genus Cephaloticoccus. The sequence goes on along the minus strand of JACFMR010000002.1, from coordinate 77,273 downwards.
ACTTCCTGCAACGGGGTGCGGGTGCAAATTTGGTCGGCGATCAGCGCCTACCTGCTCGTCGCCATTGCCAAGGGCCGGTTGCACCTGTCGCAGTCGCTCTGGGAAATTCTGCAAATCGTGAGCATCGCCTCGATGGAGCAAATCGCTCTGCCTGAACCACTTGCAACTATTGATACAAGCACCGCACATGTTGATATTCCTAAACAGCTGGAAATCAACTACTCATAACTGGACAGCCGTGACGCAAGCAGACATCGTGGCATTGCGTCGGTCTGAATCGCGCCCCAGGTTGCCCGGGTTCGGATCCTTGCCGACGTCTGTTGGGATGAACAATCTTCGTACATGGCTGGTTCGTCTGATCGGCGTGATGGGTGTCACCGCGGCATCGGGCCTGGGGGCGGCCGAGACGCTCAACTTTGCCGCCGCGTGGCAGCGGTTGCAGCAGCACAATCCTGCGTTGCAGGCCGCCCGGGCCGAGTTGGAGCGCCGCAACGCGGAGCATGCCGCCACCCGCAGCCTGCAACAGCCGCAAATCGATTTGAGTGTCACGCAGACATGGATCGACCAGCCCATGGTGATCGATCTGGATCCGATCAGGCGGGCGATGCTGATCTTGCACCCGAACGTGCCCGCCGCCGCGATCCCCCCGTTTGTCACCACGGTGCAAAGCGATGCCTTTCTGAAGGGCCGGGTGACGGCGGTTCTGCCGCTTTACACCGGCGGGCGTATTCGCGCGGCCCGGCAGGCGGGCGCGGCCGGTGAGGCGGAGGCGCAGGCTGCTTACGTGCAAACCGCAAATTCCCTTTTTGCCGAGCTCGTGCGTCGTTACTACGGTCTTCAATTGGCCCGTACGGTGCAGGCGACACGCGTTGCCGTGTTGGCCGGTGTTGAAGAGCACCTGCGCTCGGCGGTGCGGCTTGAGGAGGAAGGATTTGTCAACCGGGCCGAGCGCCTGCATGCCGATGTGGCCTATGCCGAGGCCCGCCGCGAAAAGCAAAAGGCTGACCATTTGGTTGAAATCGCCGGCATTGCGCTAGCGGGTCTGCTGGCCGATGAGACGGTCCCCCGACCGGATTCGCCGTTGTTTGTCCAGACTTCGGAGTTGGAGCCCGCCACGCGCTTCGTTGCGCTAAGTACCGTCCATCAGCCGGTGTTCGACTATCTGGCGGCCCGCCGCGCGCAGGCGGCTGCCGGCAGCAGTGCCGAGAAGGGCCGGTTTCGCCCCGAGGTATATTTGTTTGGGTCAAAAGAGCTCAATCGCGGCGATCTCACGATTCTCGATCCCGATTGGGCCGCGGGTATTGGCGTGCGCTTTGCCCTGTGGGATCGATCCGGCCGGCCCGACCGGCTCCGGGCCGCCCGCGCACTCGAGCGCCGGGTGGAGTTTCTGGAGGCCGATGCGCGCCGCAATCTGCATACCCTGATTGAGCAATCCCACCGCGTGGTGCTAAGTGCACAGGAGCAGTACATCGCGTTGAATGAAACCCTCGGGCTGGCCCGCGAGAATCTCCGTGTGCGGCAACTGGCCTTTCAGGAGGAACAGGCAACCTCGCTGGAGGTGATTGATGCGCAATTGGCGCTGGCGCGGGTCGAAACCGAACGGGCGGCGGCGGCGCATGATTTCGTGGTGGCGCTCGCCGCGCTGCTGGAAGCCTGCGGCGATCCCGGACAGTTCGCCGCCTATGCGGATCGAGCCGAAGCAAAGATTTTACCATGAAGATATCCCGTGTCTCTTTGGGCGTTGTCCTGGCGGTCTTGCTGGTGATGGTTGGGTTGACGGCCGGTCTCTGGCTCGCGTTCCGCCCGCAACCCGTTTTCCTCGAGGGTGAGATTGAGGCGACGGAGATTGATGTTGCCGCCAAGGTGTCCGGTCGGGTCGAGATGGTGGCGGTCAAGCTTGGTCAGACGGTGACGCGCGGTGAATTGCTCTATACACTCGAGAGTCCCGAACTGCAGGCCAAGCTTATCCAGGCCGAGGGAGCGAAGGCCGCAGCCGGCGCGATGAGTCGCAAAGCCGACACCGGAGCCCGCGTTGAGGAGATCCGCGCCGCCGAGCAGCAGTGGCTCCGGGCCAAGGCGGCGGCTGATCTCGCGACGGTGACCTTCGAGCGCGTTGAGCGGTTGCATCGCGACGGGGTGGTGCCGCGCCAGCGCCGCGACGAGGCCGCGGCCCAAGCCCGCGCCTCCACAGCCGCAGCGGCGAGTGCCAGGGCGGTGTTCGACATGGCCACGGCAGGGGCCCGCGTCGAGGACCGCGATGCGGCGGCGGGCATCGCCGCGCAGGCTGGCGGCGCCGTCTCTGAGGTGGAGGCGTATCTCGCTGAAACCCGGATCAAGGCCCCGCATGCCGGCGAAGTGGGCTCGCTGCTGATCGATACGGGCGAAATCGCGCCCGCAGGATTTCCGGTCATCACGCTCGTTGACCTCGATGATGTGTGGGTGGTCTTTCAGATCCGGGAGGATCAACTCGCGGGCATTGGCATCGGCACCGAGCTGACGGGCCGGGTGCCGGCCTTGGGTGATCGCGAGGTGAAATTCAAGGTCGACTATCTTGCGGCCCTTGGGGCCTTTGCGACGTGGCGCGCCACGAGTGCCTCTGCGGGCTTCGACCTGAAGACGTTTGAGATCCGCGCCCGGCCGGTCGAAGCGACTGCCGGCTTGCGCCCGGGGATGAGCGTAATCGTCCCGTGGGGCCGGCGGTGAAAGAGACGCGCGCATGAACCCGCCTGCTCCGGGTTTTTGGAACTGTCTCATCCGCGAATGGGCTGTGCTGCGCCGACCTCGGGAGCAGTGCGCATTGCTCTGGATACCGCTCGCCGCCATGGTGATTTGCTGGGCCATTTTCTCGCGCGGCGTCGCGCAGGATCTGCCGGTGGCGGTGATCGACCAGGACGCCTCGGCGGCCTCCCGGCAATTGGTGCGCTGGATCGATGCCACCTCCCGGCTGCGTGTCACCGTGCGCCCGGCTTCGCTGGAGGAAGGCTGGGCGGCGGTGCGGCGTGGGGATGCCTATGGTCTGGTGCTTGTGCCGCGGGATTTCGCCCGCGACCTCAAGCGTGGTCGGAGCGTGGAGTTGCCCGCGTGGTACAACGCCGGGTTCCTCCCTGTTGCCAACGTGGTGGCGAGCGATCTCCAGTCGGCGGCCGCCCATTTTGGGGCTGCGCTTGAAGTCCGGGGCCGGCTCGCGCGCGGTGAGGTGCGCCCCATCGCCACCGTGCGGCTCAACCCCATCGCAGCGCAGCGGACGACGCTCTTTAATCCGCCGCTCAATTACGGCCCGTTCCTCGTGCCCGGGATCGTCGCTGCGATTCTGCACATCGCGGCGATGCTGGCGGCCGTGCGGGGCGTCGGTCGTGAAATGCGCGCCGGCACGGCCCCGGCCTGGCTGGCCAGCGCGGGAGGTAGTCGGTGGGCGGCGCTCGCTGGCAAGCTCGTCCTGCCGTTGGGCGTGCATGTCGGGCTCGGTCTCGGCCTGCTCATCGTCTGGCATGGCGTGCTCGGCTGGCCCTTGCGCGGCAGTGCCATCCTGCTGGCGGCCGGGATGGTTGCGTTGTTGAGCGCCTACTATGCGCTCGGAGCGGCCGTGGTGCTCGTCATGTCGAACCACCGGCTGGCGAGCAGTGTCGCGGCTTTTGTGACGGCGCCAGCGCTGGCATTTGGCGGAGTGACGTTTCCGCTCGAGGCCATGCCGCTCCCGGCCTGGGCCTGGGGCCGGTTGCTGCCCCTGACCTCCTTTTTGCAGCTGCAAATCGAACAGACGACCCGCGGGGCTCCGGTGGCGACATCGCTGCCCCAGTTCGCCGTGCTGGTGGCCTTCACCTTGGTGGGTGGCGCGGTGGCCCTGGCGCTTGTGCGCCGGCGGGCCACACAACCGGCTTCGTGGGGGCACTTATGACGACGTTTGCCCGAGGTTGGACCGAAATGTGGCGCCGGGTGGTGACCGACCACGGGGCCCGGCTGCTACTCATCGTCGCGCCAGTGCTTTATTCCATGTTCTACCCGCTGCCGTATTTGCACGAAATTGTTCGCGAGACCCCGGTGGCGGTGGTCGATCTGGATGGCAGCAGCGTGAGCCGGCAGTTGATTCGCCACACCGATGCGCATGAGACGCTTCATGTGGTCGCCCGGCTCGACTCGGTGGCGGCGGCCGAGGCGGCCGTGCAGGCCGGCCGCGTGCGCGGTTATCTCGTGGTGCCGTTCCATTTCCGCGCGGATGTGCTGCGGGGGCGTGAGGCGGTGGTGGCTTACGGCGGCGATGCGACTTATTTTCTGCAGTACAAGCAGGTGCTGACCGGGTTCGTCGAATCGGTGGGCACGCTCAACGCCTCCGTCAAGGCGCGCTTGGTTCTGGCCGGCGGATGGAATCGCGAGCAAGCCCGCGCTGCGATCGCACCGGTGACCCTGCGTGCGCATCCCCTGGGCAACACCCGCGAGGGTTACGCGAGCTATCTGATTCCCGGGGTATTCCTGCTCATCCTGCAGCAAACCCTGGTGCTGGGGGTCGGCCTGTTGCGCGGGACCGCGCACGAAAAAGACAAGCCTGGGCCGGGTATCACCCCGGCCGGTCTGGTGGGGGCAATCGCCGCACTCGGGACGCTCTATACGGCTCACGCGACCTTTTATCTCGGTGCGGCCGCATGGATCTACGATCTGCCCACCCACGGGCACCTTGGTACCCTGGCTTTGTTTTTTGTGCCTTTCGTCCTGGCCTGTATCGTATTCGCCATGGCGTTGAGCGGTCTATGTTCCCGGCGCGAATGGTCGATCCACTTGTTTCTCGTGACCTCATTTCCGTTTCTCTTTCTCTCGGGTGCGAGCTGGCCGGTTGAAATGATCCCTGTGCCCCTGCAATGGTTGGCCAAGCTCCTGCCTGCGGCCGCGGGCATTCAGGGGATACTCCGGCTGGATACCCTGGGTGCGAACTGGTCCGAAGTCTCGACGTGGTGGTGGTTGCTCTGGATTCAGATCGCGATCTTTGCCTGGCCCGCGTGGCGGAGCTGGCGGCGCTTGGGTTGACGGCAGCCTTTGGTCATCGGTATGACCGCCGTACCCGGCGATGGGTCGCGTCTCACCAGCAGGTGAAGCCGCCGTCGATCACGAGGTCGTGGCCGGTGATGAAGCTGGCGGCGTCGGCCGCGAGGAACACCACCGCCGGCGCGATCTCGGCCGGTGCGGCCATGCGTTGCGCGGGCGTGGCCTTGATCCAGCCGGCGTGCAGGTCCTGCACCGCCATCGTCATCTCGGTCGAGGTGTAGCCGGGGCTGATCGCGTTGACGTTGATTTTGTGCGGTGCCCATTCGCAGGCGAGCGAACGCGTGAGCTGCACCACGCCGGCCTTGGCGGCGTTGTAGGCGCACTGGTTCTGCGGGTGGTTGACGATCTGCGCCGACATCGACGCGGTGTTGATGATCCGGCCGCCCCGCCCCTGCTGGATCATCGCCCGGCCCGCCGCGCGCGCCACGAAGAAGACCGCGTTGAGATCGACGTTGACGACCTTGAGCCACTCCTCGTCGGTCATGGCCTCGGCCGGCCGGTTCACACAGATGCCGGCGTTGTTGAACACGATGTCGAGCCCGCCGAGTTCCGCGACGGTTTGCGCCACGAGCGCATCCACCTGTGCGCTTTGGGTGACGTCGCCCGCGAGCACGAGCGCACGCCGCCCGCGATACCGGATGGCGTCGGCGGTTCCTGATGAGTCGGCGCCAGGCAGGTCGAGCACAGCCACATCCGCGCCCGCCTCGGCGAGCGCGACGGCGCATTCGCGCCCGATCCCGCGCGCCCCGCCGGTAACGAGGGCGATTTTTCCGGTCAGGGTGAAGCGATCGAGAATGGATGACATGGCGGCAATTTCCGAGGTGAAGGCGGGCTGAACGGGGCGGGGCGCTGCATTTTCAGCACAGTCATGCGGGCGGGACAATCCGGGAGTCGGCCGATCGTGTGCCTGATCCGGGCAGGGCCTGGGGCAATGCACGGCGCTTCCATTCAAAGTTACGCATTGAAGCTGCATCGGCAGGGTAGGGCGGGCAGTCCCTTGCCCGCCGATGTGCGCCTTCGGCCTCAACCGACGATCATTCACACTGATGTCCGTTGACCATGGCAGGCGCTGAACCTATCGGTAACGTCACCGTCCACCCGCTTCACCATGACCTCCCGCCAGCGCATTTTGGCCGCGTTGAATTTCCAGCCGGTGGACCGGCTGCCCAAGGATTTGGCCGGCATGCGGTCGACCGGCGTGTCGGCGTTCACCTATCAGGCGTTGCGCGGGGCGCTCGGCCTGCCGCCCAAACCGACGCGCGTTTACGATGCCGGCCAGATGCTGGCGCTGCCGCATCCCGATGTGCTCGATGCCCTCGGTTGCGATGTGGTGATCGTCGAGGGCGACGGTGTGACCAACGCCTTCGAGCAGCCCGGGCTCTGGCAGCCGTATGATTTCAACGGCCGCATCCCCGGCGGACACGTGCGCGACGTCGCGCCCTACCGCACCGAAGCCGACGGCACCATCACGCACGCGCAGCTCGGCCGCATGCCGCCGGGGGCGTTTGTCTTCAACGCCGAGCACGCCGGCCAGGCTTTCATCCTCGACGGCGATCTGCCGCGGCCCGATTTGCAGCAGGTTCGCCGTGACCTGGAAAACCGGCTGCTGACCGACGTGCAGATCAAGGCCCTGCGTGAGACCTGCCGGCGCGTGCGCGAGAGCACCGATCGCGCGGTCTTTTTCTGGGGGCAGGCCAACCTGGATCTTTGTATCCACGGCTACGGCGGGCTGGCGGTTTTTCCCGTGCTGTGCCTCGAGGATCCCGACTTCATCCACGAGTTGCACAGCCTGCATCTGGAATATGCCCTGCGCAACATCCGCGCGCTGTTGCCCGAGATCAGGGACTGCATCGACATCGTCGGCACCGACGCGGACGACTGGGGCAACCAGAACTCGCTGATGGCCTCGCCGGACACATTCCGGGAACTGTTTTTGCCCTACCGGCAGCGCCACAACGCCGAGATCCACCGGCTCGCGCCGCACCTCAAGACCTTCCTGCATTCGTGCGGGGCTATTTACGGGATCCTCGACCTCATCATGGCCACCGGCACCGACATCCTCAACCCCGTGCAATGGCCGGCCGGCGGTCGTTCGCCACGGGAGTGGAAGGACAAGGTGCGCGGCAAGATGGCGCTCTGGGGCGGCGGCATCGATTCGCAGCACACGTTGCCGCGTGGCACGCTCGCGGACATCGCACGCGAAGTGCCGCAAAACGTCGCGACCCTGGCCGCGGACAGCGGCTATGTGTTTGCCAACATCCACAACCTGCTGGCCGACATCCCGCCCGAAAAAATCATCGTGCTCTACCGCGCCGCCGCGGCGGGGTGGTGAAGCCAACGGCGAAGTTCCAATCTGGTCCGATGGACCACCGTCCTTCTACGCGGGGTCTTCGTCTGATTCGAAACCGTCATCATCCCATGGTGGCTCGAACCATGGGAGTGACTGAGCTGATGCCGGATTGTGTCATCAGATAGTCGCCGGCCAAGCCGGGTCAACCGGACCGGCCAAAGAAGTCCCTGGCCACCCGATTCCACTGGTCATCGGTCAAGGCTTCCAACGCACCGATGCACAGGGCGTGTTCCGTGACACCTCCCGGATACTCCGCCTTGGCCGTTTCGCGCAGCAAGGCGGTGAACCGACCGATATCCTCTTGAAACAGGGCCACGGCTGAACGGCCGATCTTGAGCGTCGGGATTTCAACCCCCAGATCGTCTCCGGCAATCTCGCAGACCCAGTGGTTGTGATAAGGGCTCACCCCCGGGCTTTGCTTCATCGCGCGCAAGGCGGAATTGACCCGGACCACGCGTCCGCTGACGGGGGCGAGAAATTGGATGCGGCGGGTGCCTTGGCGGACCGCAAACAGCGGCTGTCCCGCCCGCACCACGGCATCAGGCGCAGGCATTTCGTAGGCATCCACGCGGCCGATCAGTTTCTTGGCAAAATCATCCAACCCAACGCGGGCCGTGCCGTCCTCCGACAAGCCGGTCCAGCAATGGCCTGGGGAAATCCACACCCCGCCGGGGATGGAAAATTCGCCTGCCAGGTTTGCGCCCGCATCGGTGCCACGAGTGATGCGAATCCTGGGCAGCAATCGTTTCGCGATCTGATCCTGCCGCTTGATCAGTGCCTTGCGCACAAACGCCCGCAGTTCGTCTTCGGTGAACGGCTTTTGCACATAATCCAAGGCCCCGGATTTCATACACTCGACCGCCGTCTCGACCGTCGCGAAGCCCGTGATGATGACCACGTCGATGTCGGGACGCATGTGTTTGACGGATTTGGCCACCTCGACGCCGTCCATGTCAGGCATCCGCAGGTCGGTGAAAACAAAATCGTAGTGGTGCGTTTGGATGAGCCCGAGTGCCTCCGGTCCCGTTTGCACCGTATCGACCGAGTAGCCGTCCAGGACGAGTATCTTGCGGAAGCTGTCCAGGACGATCTCCTCATCATCGACACAGAGGATGCGTGCGCCGGGATGGTCGACCTCGACGCGCTTGAGCGTCCGGGCTTCGCTTGAAAAATTGAGTTTCAGGCTCTCCGCCAGCGCCTGCTCCCGCTCCCGGAGCTGGCGATGTGCGCGGACTCGCTCGAGCAGTTTGCGCGCCGCCACATCGGCAGCGAAAGCTATGAGGGCGAAGACAACGAATACTACGATAATCATGATGTTACTCCTTTTTGATGCACGGGCCGCTGATCAGGTGGATCCGACGGGGAGGTCAGACACCTGAAGCTGTATTCCAAGTCGGAGGGCAGCAGCCGGTAGAGCCAGCCCGCGCCGAACGGGTCCTTCCCGATCATGGAAAAATCTGCCGCCGCCTCGGCGTGAGCCTGGAGCACCTGTCCGCTCACCGGGCACATGACGCTGTGGGCGAGGCCGTCGGTCGAGACGATCGTCGCGCACCCCATCCCCTGCACAAGGTGGGCGCCGACGGGCGCGAGCTCGACGCTCCGCAAACCCTGGATCGTCTTGACGAAGAGGCCGTCGACGCCGATGACCACCGTGCCCTCCGGCTTCGACGTCGCCCAGCTCACCCGGCCGAGGTGGTGGATGTTTGCGGTCCGGGGCGCGATTGTCGGCCACGCTTCCAGATGCTCCGCCAAAAGGGCGCTGTAATTGAGCGCCCGCCGGATGACGGCCAGCAGCTCATCCGCGGTAAACGGCTTCGCCATGTAGTCAAAGGCTCCGCATTGCAGGGAGCGGATGGCATTCTCCCCGGTGGCATAGCCCGAGGCGAGGACGATGGGGGAGCGACAACCCCGGCGGCGGCATTCCGCCAGAAATCCGAAGCCGTCCAGATCCTCCATCATGATGTCGCAAAGGATCAGCCGGTAGGCGTGTTGCCCGAGCCGCTGCAGGCCGGCCACGCCGCCGCCCGCCGTCTCGATGGACAGGCCTTCGTCGCGGCAGATTCGCGCCACGCCCTGCAGGACCACCGGCTCGTCGTCGATCACGAGAATGTCGCGCCCGGAGTTCATGGTTTGACGGGGATGCGGACGGTAAACGTGGTGCCCCGCCCCCTCACGCTCTCCACGTTGATGGAGCCGTTGTGACTGTCGATGATGCCCCAGACCACCGAGAGCCCGAGGCCCGTGCCCTTGGCGCCTTTTGTGGAATAGAATGGCTCGTAAATCTCCACCAGCTCCTCGGGAGAGATGCCGCAGCCGGTGTCGCGGACCTGAATCTCGATGAATTCGCGATCGCCGGCCGCGTCGATGTCCGCCCATCGTTGCCAGCCGCATTTTTTCTGCATGCAGGTTTCCACGAGGCCCTTGGGCGGAGCCTCAAAGGCCAGGACGGGGCCGCCGCAGCGCGGACAGGTCGTCCCTTCACTGATCAGGGAGGCCGAGCATTCGGGGCAGACAAACTGGGCCTTGGCCAGATCCTCGCAAATGAACCCGTGGCGATGGGCGGCGTTTCCATACACCGGATCAAGGTGGATGAATCCCTCCTGGCCCTCGCAGCGCACCTTGATGCGGATCGACGGTTTGCCTTCGAACCGCACCTCGCTGTCGATCAGGTTGTGCCGCTTCGGGCAAATCGCCTGCTTGATCTGCACAACGCCGACTGGCGAGAGGCTCACCACCGATGAGCGCAGTGTGATCGTGCCACCTTCCGGGCCGATCGCGTCCGCGGCATTCACGATCAGGTTCATAAACACCTGTTCCATCTGGTTCGCGTCCATGACCGGCCGCGGGAGGCCCGGTTGCAGGTCTTTCGTGACAACGATGCGGCTCAGGGAGAGCTGGCGCTCGACGACCGAGCTGGCGCGCAGGATCGCCTCATTGATGTCGGACTCCCGTTTGGTCGGCACGGTCTGGCGGGCGAAGTCGAGCAGGCTCTTGACGATGTCACGGCAGCGGATGGTCTCGCGGACGATGATCTTGAGGTCTGCCTGCTCGTCGGAGTTGCGCGCCCGCTTGAGCATCATGCTGCTGTAGGTCAGCACTCCCGTCAGGGGATTGTTGATCTCATGGGCGACGCCCGCGGCGAGGCGGCCCAGCGAGGCCAGTTTGTCGGACTGCACCAGCTGCAGGCGCGCCTCCGAAATCTTCCGTGTCATGTGGTTGAAGGACCGCGCAAGCTGGCCGATCTCGTCCCGGCGGGTCTCGTCGATGGCCTGGCTGAGATCGCCGCCGGCCACGCGCTGGGTCGCCGCGACCAACTGTTTGACTGGTACGCTCACCCAGCGCCGCACAAAGAAGGCGGTGATGAGACTCAGCGCGAGGAAGGCACTGGCCGCAAAGACGACTATCTCGATCCGCCCGACACGCAGGTCCGCGTCGACCGCAGCTAGCGGCATGACGACGTCGAAGACGCCCAGGACCGTCCGCGATTGCGGGTGCGCGTGACAGGCCGCCGTCCAGCACGAGGGCTGGTTGTAAATCGGCGTGATGACCCCCAGCGCACGGCTGCTGTCGTCGGGACGCCTGAAGACACGGGTCCGCGCCTTCATTTCCAAACGTTCGAGCGGTGGATCGACGTCATGGCAGCGGCTGCAACTCTCCGCCCGGGAGTTGACGGTCTTGCCGATTTCATCGACGTCCGTGGAGTAGGTGATCTCCCCTGCCTTGTTCATGATCCGGATGCGCTCGATGCTATCCTCCTCGCCGAGACGCCGGATGATTTCGTGGATGCGGTTGGGCTCGTTCAGCAGCATGTCGTACTCGGTGGACGATTTGACGGTCTGGCTGATCTGGATCGCGTGCCGCTCGACCTCCGCGAGGAGGCTGTTCTCGTATGAGCGGATGTTGACGTAGGCAAAGGCGCTGACGATGAGCAGCACGGTAAGCCCCACCGCGGTCGTCAGCTTGCGTCCTACGGTCTTGCGGATCATCCGGAAGCTCCTTTGACGCCCGCGGGTTCAAGGGGCTTTGATTCAGATGCGCGGGTCAATGCCACCCGTTGGTTCGGGACCTGGTGCAATGCCCCGCCTCCAGCGATCACACAGCGCCCTCCATTCCGCTGGTCAGCGGGATGAGTCTTACCAAATGGCCGGACGCACGACACAGATGCATTCTAGTCGCGTCGGCCGGTAACGTCTACGCGTTGCTTGTCCAAACTCATGCGAAAATGAGGTGCCGTGCCGCCGCCTTTCGCCACTCGCCAAGCGCGCCGGCTCACGTTGTTCTGCCGGCATGCCCCAGCTTGCGCTTCACCCGGCCGGCGAGCGCCTGCCGTTTTCGCACCAAGGCCCGTTCGTCAACACGGCCGACGGCGGCGTGCTGACCTTCGACGCGCGGCACGCGCACGTCAGCCATGACGAGGGCCGCACATGGACCGCTCATCCGCTCTTTCGTCAGCCGGAGCGGTTCGAAACAAGCACCGAGCGCGCGTTGCTGCGCACCCGCCGCGGCACCGTCGTGGCGGCGTGGATCAACCTCGCCGAAAAATCCCACGCGCCGGGTTTTCGCTGGGGCGGTCCGCCGGCGGAGTTCGCGCAATGGATCCTGCCGACCTATGTCTGCCGCAGCCGGGACGACGGCTGTACGTGGGACGAACCCATTTTGCTCAACCGGCCTTGGTGCGGTTGCATCCACTCGCTGATCGAGACGCGGACCGGTCGGCTCGTGCTGGTGGCGCAGGAGGTCATTCCGGAATGGCGGCACGCCACGTATACGCTGGTGAGCGATGACGACGGCGTCACCTGGCGGCGCAGCAACACGCTCGATATCGGCGGCGTTCAGCACGATCACGCCGGTTCCTGCGAAGGCACGGTGGTCGAGCGCCGCGACGGTTCGCTCTACCTGCTCATGCGCACCGAGACGGGATTTTTATACGAGGCCGTGTCGGTCGACGGCGGGCTCACGTGGCGTGACTTTCAACCCTCGCGGGTGCCTTCGGTTTCCTGCTGCGCCCAGCTTTACCGGCTGGCCGACGGCACCATCGCGCTGCTGTGGAATCCGCCCCCGCGCTACGATCCCCGTGACCGCACCAAACGCGACGAGCTGGCGATCGCGTTTTCCACCGACGAAGCCCGCACCTGGTCCGCGCCTTGCATTCTCGCGGCGGATTACCCGCAGCCGCGCCCGGCGGGTCAGTGGTGGCGCGTGGCCTATCCTTATCTCCACGAACGCCGGCCCGGCGAACTCTGGATCACCTCCATGCAGGGCGACGTGCGCTTGCGCCTCGCGCAAACGGCCATTGCCGGCGCTTCGATCCCATTGCCGCCGGTGGCGATCATGTTCGGCGATTCGACCACCGCGCGCCGCCCCGGCGAGGTGCGCGAACCCGCCGCGATCCGGGTGCAGCAGCGTTTGGAAGCCGCGGGCTCCACCCTGGCCGTTGCCAACCAGGGCGTGCCCGGCAACACCACGCGCGACGCGCTGGCGCGGTTTGAGACCGACGTGCTGGCCTTCGCCCCGCGGCTCGTCGTGATTCAGTTTGGCCTCAACGACTCCGCCGTCGACGTCTGGCAGGATCCGCCGGCCACGGCACCGCGGGCGCCGCCCGCGGAGTTCGCCGCCAACCTGCGCCAGATGGTGCGCACCCTGCGCGAGCGCGGCACGCGCGTCATCCTCATGACCACGAACCGCGTGTATTGGAGCGACAAAATCCGCGACCGCTACGGCCGGCCGCCCTACGACCCACAGGATGTTGAAGGATTCAACCGTCCGCGGCTCGATGCCTACAACCAGCTCATCCGCGAGCTCGCCGCCGGCGAGCAAGTCCCGCTCGTGGACATCAACGCCGCCTACGCCGCCCACCCGGATGCGCCGTCGCTCCTCCTCGACGGGGTGCACCCCTCCGACGCCGGCCACACGCTGGTGGCGGACCTGCTCACCCCGGCGATTCTGGACACCATGCGCTGACCCAGCCCAGCCCCGCGCCACCCTGACAAATCTTCCCCTCAACCGGGCCTGTAGCTCAACGGTTAGTTCCGAGGCGCGCAGCGCCGACAACCCGTTTCCCGATGGGAAACGGCACAGAGGACGGCAGGTCCTCTGCGATCGCGCGATTGACTCGACACCCGCGTCATCCTGACAAATCTCCCTCAACCGGGCCTGTAGCTCAACGGTTAGAGCAGAGGACTCATAATCCTTTGGTAAAGCTCGTTTTTACCTATGAAGAATTTTTCCGGGAACGCCACTTGGACACTTCTTGGACACTTTTTGAGTTTTCCTGTGCCTTAACGACATTAATTTTGGCGCCAGAATGGCGCGAAATAGCATCCTTGGATGCATTGGCGGTGGCCAACCGCAGGGTCCTAAACAAAGCGAAGCCGCACCTCCGGGCGGATATCCGCCTAATCTCTTCTCCACACGATTCGCCGCCATTCGCACAGATGCTCGGCGTGTAACCATTAAGGGGGGGCAAAAAATCGGGCGGCCCACGTTTCCGTGGGCCGCGCTGGCGGAATATGCCTATCGCTGATGTTGCGGCTATACCCGTTGAAAGCAGGAACCGCCGGTGCCGCAATGGTGTTCATCGCGGCTCACGGAATCATGCTTTGCCGTCCGTCCAACCGATCTGACCAAGCACTGCCCGCACAAGCAACGACTGCCTCACAGGCGGACTTGGCTGCACGTAACCCTTGGTCCTATGAACCCAAAAAATTCTAAGGACACTACCAAGCGCCGCTACGAAGACCGCATTTTTGAGATCATGAAAGAAGCGCATAATAATGCGCGTCAGTTCTTCTCAGAGCTCGAAATCTGCAACGCCCACCCGGTCGTGACCGGCTACGCCGGATTTATGCCACAAATCATCATGCATCTGCCCCCAGTGCGCACGGCAGAACCTGATCCGAACCTGGTGCTGCATGCTCAGAACATGCTCAAACAACATGACTGTGATGGAGCGGTGATTTTTTATCCCGTGCGAATCGAATCCAACAAAGATGAAGATCCGGTCGAGCATGGTGTGGTGGTCGAGGTTCAGGCCAAAGGCCAAGCCAGTCTCAAGCGCATGCTTCACCTTAAAGACCGCAAAGACGGAAAAAATGAGCTTTCTCCGCTCTTGCCGGTTATCGGTAGGAGTTTCGGGGTGTTCTATCCGAACCTCGTGAATTAGAGGTAGCAGATAACACCCTGCCTAACAGGCCGACCACGCCACAGCCACAACCGGGTGCCCATGCGGGCACCCGGTTTTTTTTAGAGAAAGGTGCGCTTGCACCGCTTCGTCCACGGGCGAATGGTGTGCGCGCAATGTTCCAGGCTTTGTGGATTTGTTGCATGACCATACGTGACCAGATTGTGATCGCATCGTCCCCATGAATGACCCCGCTGGTCCTGGGGACTGCATACGAATGCTCGTTTGGAATGTTGCCTGGCGTGAGCCGGACAGCGTCCAAGGTGTACTCATGAGGGCTGCGATCAGGCGGATTAACCCCGGTCTTCTTTGCCTGACTGAAACGGTGGAGGACTTCCTGCCGGTGGATGGCTACAGCATGCTCGCCGAGGCCGACTACGGCTACGCGGCTCCGAAGGGCCGACGCAAGGTCGCGCTGTGGAGCCGGTCGCCCTGGACCCAGGTCGATCCTGTCGGTTCGGAGGCGCTGCCAAGTGGAAGGTTGATCGCGGGCGTTACCAGTGGAATTCGCGTCATCGGCGTCTGTGTTCCCTGGCAACAGGCGCATGTCCGCACGGGCCAGCGGAACCGGGCGCCCTAACACGCCGACACAACCACAGCCGGGCGCCCGCTTGGGGCGCCCGGCTTTTTTATCGCTGGTAGGCTCGTGCGGCGGTTGCAGACATTTGCCCTTCATGACCTCTTGGTCACGACCTTGGAGCACGAATTTTGAGGAAGCCACCTGCTCACCGGGATTATTTCTGCTGTTGTTTGTGCATCATCCTGGTCCAGTTCTTAAACTATTCACAAATAATGGACAAATTTTGCTAATCAATGTTTTACATTTACATATAATTATTTATCTATTCATTAACTATTCAACAAAGTGCCGCGACCCCAAAAATACGATGAATTGTCTGTGCTGCTCGCGCAGGGACCGGCGACCGCGCGCGAACTCATGGTCAAGTTGGCGATCAGCCAACCCACCTTATCGCGCCGACTGAAGGCGCTGGGCGCCCAAGTCGAGGCCATTGGCAACGCCCGAAACCGGAGCTATGCCTTGCGGCGTGCGGTGCGGCAAATGGGTCACACCTGGCCGGTTTTTCAGCTTGATGCATCGGGCCAACCAAACCGCTGGGGCGAACTGCTGGCACTGCATGGAGGTTTCAGGCTCAGGTTAGACCCACCTGTGTCGTGGCTGGATCAGGCCTACCCGGAGGGGATGCATACCGGTTTGCCATTTGTGCTTCAGGATCTCGCACCGCAGGGATTTCTTGGCCGCGCCATCGCCCGAGAAATTGCCCCGTTGCTGCATGTCGCGGAGGATCCCCGCGAATGGAATGACGATGACCGGTTGGCCTTCATGTTGCACCGCGGACACGATCTGCCCGGCAATCTGGTGATCGGCGAACGCATGCTGGCCCAAGCCCTGCGTGCCGGGCTCGATGCGGTGCGGAATGCAGTGCCACCGGGCGAATGTCAGGAAAAATATCCCTTGTTCGCCGAGGCCGCCTTGCGTGGAGAAATTGTAGGCTCCTCGGCCGGTGGTGAGCAGCCAAAATTCCCCGCCATCATTCGGGAGGGTGATGGCTTGCTGCGTCACGTTCTGGTCAAGTTCTCCGCTGCCGATCCATCCCCCATTCGGCAACGGTGGTTGGACCTGCTCGTTTGCGAGCACTTGGCTGCCCAAGTGATCGACCGCCACGGTCTGCCGGCGGTACAGGCCAGATTGCTCTACGGTGGCAGTCGCCGCTTTCTTGAAGTCACCCGTTTCGACCGGACGCCTGCTGGTGGCCGGCAGGGCGTCATCTCGTTAGGCGCCTTGGTCGATGGTCTGGTGGACGCCAGTTGTGCCGACTGGGTTGAAGCAGCGGTCGCGCTCGAACGTGCCCGCATGATTGCTCCGGATACCAGCCGTCAGCTGCGCTGGCTGTGGTGCTTTGGCGATCTGATCGGCAATACTGACATGCATTTCGGTAACGTGAGCTTCCGGCTGACGGCCAATCCACCGTTTGAGCTCTGTCCGGCCTATGACATGTTGCCGATGGCATTTGCCCCGGACAGGCAAGGAGAGCTCCGGGCGCCGGCTTTCACTCCACGCCCGCCATTGCCATCGGTGGCAGACGTCTGGCCGCAAGCCGCCGAGGCCGCCCAGGCCTTTTGGACCCAAGTCGAAACCGAAGCCCTCGTGTCCGAAGAATTCCGGGGCCTGGCCAATGCCTGTCGTCAAGCGGTGTCCCGTTGGCAGGCGCGCCGGTAGAGGTCCAACCGGGTTTAGATTCCAAGCCCATGCGGTGAGGCACTCCAACATGCTCACAACAGGAACACCACCAGACTCGCCGGTGGCAGGTTTACATCGGTTCTCCCGACGCACCAAAATACCGGAAACGGTGCGTCAGGATGAGGTGAGCGGGCGCGCGGGACTCGCAGATCAACTGTCACGGCCGGGCGAATGCCACCAGGCGCGCCGGGGTGAAATGCCGCCACGAACCTCGCCCTCGGCCCGTCGGGCGTGGGACCGCCGCCAGTAGAGGGCGAATCAAATGCCGCCAGTAACCCCGGCGTCGGCTCGCGGCCTGGGCCGGCGAGTCGGTGTGCGCCGTATGAGGTGCACATCGTCACGGCGGTCGAGGCGGGCCTGACGGCCAAGCGGATCCATCAGGATCTGTGCGAGCGGGGCTTCGCCGGGGGCTACAGTTCGGTAAGGGGGGATGACGAGCTTCAGCGCGACCTTTGATCTCCGAGGGTCGCGCTTGGCCAGCCTCGTAGAGAAACTGCCGGTTACGGCCTCTCGTCAGACGGGCACTGCCGTGCGCTTCACTTTTTAGCCTTTGGACGGGCGAAACCGTGATGCCAGAGGTATAGGTCTAGCACCTTGGTCAACGGATAACGCTCATGCGTCTCCTGGTGGAGCAAAGCTTGGCCGTTTTGGACCAGCTTCACGTTTCGGCGGGCAAGCTCGATCGTAGGCTGGAGCCTTTGGAGATCGAAACCATTTCCCATCGGATAGTTACAACCCAGAATGTCGCGCAAGGCCGCCTTAACTTCTGTATCGAAAGCAGGAACGCAGCCCAAGGTGTTGAGGAGAATTTTGGACAGCAAGGTGTCAGAGACGTTCACCTCTGTCTTGCCGGGGCGAACCAACATTTTCTTCAAAGCGACGCTCAGTTCTTCAGCTAAATCGCGAAGCCTGGGGGCCAGTTTTATCGGATCTCGCTTCGCATCAAAAATGCAATCCTCCCAAGGCTCATTTTTTGCGGTGGATTTTAGAAAGCTGACAATGGGGACCAGGGCTTTGTAATCACGGAAAAGGAGGTCCGAGCTTCCGCGATACATTCCCCAGCTCGCCAGGTAGAATGCCAAATTAAGGGCAGCGAGTGATTCGTCGCCGTTTGGCGCCTTCTCAAAGGCGTTCCAATGCTTCCAGGCGTGATCCCAGGACAAGAGCCTGTGGTGTGGGTCTGCCTTTAGTGCTGCCGCAACCTGCGACATAACCTTTGTGAACTTGGACTCGTCGAGGCTCATCGATGATTAGGGGCTCCAGCGTTGCGATGATCGAGGGTAATCGTTAGGCGATACCCACCCAAGGATTATCGCTCAAACCCGGACCATTCTAGGGGAGCAGGTCAAGACCCTTGTTAGGCTCCAAGGCTAACCGCCTAATTGCTTTTTCATCTTTTGGTCGTGTATCAGCCAAAGATCGTCGCTGCTGGGTTCGTCGATATCATGCCCAACGATGAAGCGATCCCAATCAACTGAGTCGCTAATCACCTTGGGCAGACCTAGGTCCAACCGCCTGCCATAGCAATGACAGTAGCCGTTCAGACAGGGGTGTTCGGTGCCGACTGTAGCAAATCCGATCAGCTGGTGATTGGTCGTGAAAATAGGGCTCCCGGCACAGCCCACCGCAAAATCATTGCTGAAGAACTCGATGAAGGGGGATCCGCGGCGCAGACGGAAACGAGCGCGGTGCATCGTGCGGCCGTCCGCTCCAAAGAAGAATCCCGAGAACTTCGCCTCATCACAGCCGGACGTGAATTCGACCAAGGCCGGCTGGATTACGGCGCCGATTTTGTCCTCCAGATCAATGATCATTTGTAGCCCTGTCTCAGTGCCGCCACCGTCTGACATGCCCATGCTCAAGCAGTCGGGGGCCAGCACCAGGTAGTCTAGGGAAGAGGCATATGCAGCGCAGAAAATGCCCTGAGTGATTGCTGCTTCGTTAAGGCACCAGGCGGCGAAGAGATCCACCTCTCCCGGCATGGTCTGGTAAGTGTCCTGAATGTGGGCGCAGCTGAACCCGACGGAAATTGCCGCCGCCCGCGGTGATCAGGTTGATCAGGTCATCCTTGGCATTGAGGTAGACGATCGGCGAATTGCCCAAGGGCTTTTCGATGGTGCCGATGAGGTCACGATCCGAGCAGGCGAACTTAATCGCGAAATAGGCTGCGCGGCTGGTCAGATGAACGACGTGGGGTGAGGCAGGTTTCATGAGGATAAGATGGGGTCAGTTGACGAAGGCGGGCGAATCGAGTGTCGGGTTTGGTTGTCGGTGGATTCAGCGTCCGGGTGTGGCACGCAATACCGTCGCCACGGGAGCAAGTTCGGCCAGTTCCTTGGCTCCGCAGCTCGTTTTCAATCCTCGTGTCTGAGGGCACCTGACGGCGTCCCAGCACGAAACCTAGGGCAAGGCCGATGACGAGGGCGACGCAGGTGACGATCAGCAGAGTAAGAATGGATTCAGGCATAAGTTGGAGATGGATGAGTTGAAAGGAAGGCAGATTCCGCGCATGATAAACCCACACCCCCGACAAAGAATGTCCGAGGTTTACCAGGATTTTGCCAACGAGCGGCCGGATACTGTCCCGCTCCCAAGCATTGGGAGTTAATCATTCGCTGATGCATGCGCCCGAGCCTGTTGTCGGCGACTTTCAACTTTGCGTCTTGAGTTGCCTGCGAACCCATCGGCCTGAAAAGATTTTTCCAATCGAAGTCATCGACGAAAAACGATGGTTAGGAGAGGTCCACCATGAAGCAGACTCTAACGTCACGCGCTAAGATTATCCGTGCGGCGAGAACTCTGTTACGGAGGCGCAAAGGCTGGCGGCAGGAACTGGCACCTCATCGGAAAGCCCTAAGGATGTTGCGGGTCGGGCGGACGATGAGGACTGCGTGCCAGAAGACCGGCATTTCGCGGCAGACCATTTGGCGTATGCTCAAGAACAAGCAGTGGCCGAAGAAGCCGGGGGGAGTCCGTCAAGGCCGCTGTAAGATACCTCCCGATCTTGTGCCCAAGATCATGACGAGGATGCGGCTTTACAAACAGGACCGGGAGCCAAAACCCATCGGTGCATCCATCGTCAACTGGCTGAGCAAGTACCACGGGATTCACGTGACTCCGGCCGCGATCTACTCGTTGCGCTCACGGGCGAAAGCGAAGCGCCGTAAGCAACGCGCCAAAACCAGGGCCAAGGCTTGAATCCTGTGATGTTTTCCGCCGCCGGGGGATAACCGCAGGATAAGAGTAACACTTGATGGCAGGACGAGTCGGAGAAGTTTGCCTGAAAATACGCTCTTTATCGTTGATTTGGAGAAAGAAATACCGGCGTGGGGTGGTGCGAAAACTTTTTGGTTTTCAAACACCTTCTATAGGGTGAAGGCATTCATTGATCCCACCCCGACCCGGCTGGTCGAAACCCTGCCGGCGAATCCTCAGCTTAGAATTCCCCTTTGTCCGCCTGACCGTTGGCGGCAAATTTCTTTCACCAGTCCATCGGAATACAGCTTTCGCGGTACATCTCCGGCCGTAAGCCCGACGTCGGAGGGCCTCGCGCTCACCCTGTCACGGTCGACCTATTATGTCGCCCGGTGGCCCAGCCTGAAGATCACGTATCGCACGGTCCAAGGTGAAACCCGACCGGTCCCTCGGCCATTGCAGCCGGCAATCATTGAGCTGCTGGACAATCTGAGACTGGGTGATGATCAGGCCAAACGCCTGGCCGTTTACGATCTGATCAAAGACTTGCCCACATGGATCCATGTGCGGCTCGTGCCCATGCATCAGTTCTATTGGGCCGGCTTGATCACCCTGGCCGAAATCCCGGCGGCGATTGGCCTGTTGGAGAGTTCCCCGGCCCTGGTTGCGGCAGTCTCAAGCTATTTCCACCGCGGTCTGTTTACCTCCGAGGACCGTGACACCTTAACGCGTTTGGTAACCGGCCGGCAGCGGGACCTCCTGAAGTGGCTTGGGCTGGGACGAACCGAGGCGCATTGTCGGATATTCCGCAAGCTTTCGGAATATGACCTCGACCACTTCCAGTGGCGCCAATTTGGGAGGCGGCTGGGGATACACGAGTTGTCCGCAGTGGTGCAAAAGATGCCCTTAATCGATCGATGGGCCATCAAATGTCTCTGCCTGGACGATTCCGCCAAATTGCTGACGCCGCATTTTCTTCGCGAGCTGCTGGTGACCAAACGGCGTTACCATCCGTTGACGGACAACGGCATTCGGCTTGAAGACGTGGCAGATCAGGTTGGGCTGCTGCGGCGGTGTGGCGTCATCCGCACCCGGCTCAATTCGCTTCGAGAATTTAGCGTCCTCCAGACCCACATGGACAGCCTGATCGCGGACTTGCCCCTGTGCACTGGGCCTGAAGTTGGCCTTCCCGGGCTGTTCGCCATCACCTCGCCGCGGGATCTGAAGGCCGAGGGGGACATCATGCAGCACTGCGTCGGAGGTGCATCCTACGTGGTCGCGGCCCTGAAGGGGCAATGCTGTTTTTACCGACTTCACCATCCGCACCGGGCAACGATCAGCTTGCAGCGCAGCGGCCCCCTTGGTCGGTGGCGTCTGGACGCAGTCAAGGGCCCCAGAAATTCCAAGGTGCCGGAGGAAGTCCGCCAACTCCTTCGGCAACAGTTTATGAAGGCCGACGTGCTGGTGCCGGCGGCGTTTTAACCATAATTCCCCATGCCCATCATTAACCCTACATGTCTTCAGGGAACGCCTGCGGCCGGAGTATTTTACTTGGTCCTGACGCCCCGGGGCTGGCATTTGCTCGGATGGCGATATGACGAGTATCCCCCGGTGATGGATCACAGCCACTTTTGGGAGACCGAGGTCTGTTCATACTTGGCCAACATCTGGCTTGCTCAGGTTCGGCGGCGCCGACCCACGGCCTCAAGCGAATGGCTTCGGGCTGCGCTGCTTGGCCACTACACGGCATTCCCACGTGGGCGCATTGCCCGGGGAGAACGTGGCTTGGCCGTATACTGGGGAGAGAACTTCCCTGCGGGCACACGGCCGATGAAAGCGGCGATCCGGAGGTACTTCGGTTTGCCACGAAATACCCCATGGATTTACGACGACCATGAACTTTGCCTCAGTTGCGACGACCAGGCTGTGCATGCCCACCTGTCACTGGGTATCGCATGGAAATCCGTAGCCTAGATCCTTCCTATGCGCATCCTGCACGTCACCGATTTCCATTATCACCAGCCATGGTTTGATTGGTTGAGCCGCAATGCCGTCGATTTCGATGCGGTGGCGCTAACGGGCGATCTCCTGGACCTGTCGAAACGCGAGCCTATCGAGCGACAGATCGCTTGGGTTCAGCACTGGATCCGCGAATTCCCCGGTCAGCTCATGATCTGCTCAGGCAATCATGATGCGCTTGAAGGGGACTCGGCCGCATGGCTGGCAAGGGGGGCAACAAACAAGGTGCTTGTTGACGGCCAACACCTCGCCTTGGGCGCCTGGTCGTTTGAAGCAGTCGGCTGGGGATCCTTGCCTTCATGTGGAGGGGAAAACCAGATTGCGCTCGTTCACTGTCCACCGGAACAGGCGGAAACGGCCATTCACCTGGATGAGGCAACCGACTGGGGCGACTTTGAGCTCCATGAACTTCTGGTCAGGGGGCCTGCTGCGTTGCGACCCAGATTGGTGCTTTCCGGTCATGTGCATCGCCCGCGACGTTGGTATCACCGATTCGGCAGAACATGGTCGTTCAATCCTGGTGTGGGCGTTCACCGAGAGGTGCCGAATCACATCGAGCTGGACCTAGAACGCGGCATCGCGATTTGGTGCCGGGCGAATCGCCCTGACGAATTCGTCCGATGGACGGACCAAGCCGACGATAAGAAGCCTTCCGATTGAGGCACAGAGCGGTTATCCGCACGCCCAGCAATTGCCTGCCATGCCCAATTATCGACCCCCTTTGTCCCAAAAGTACACCTACGCATGGAGTCTAATACTTGGTGCTCACACCTACCTCCCAAACACAGCCGATTCCATCAGCTCGTACACGCTGTCGCCAAAGAGCCACCGTCCGCGGATGCACGCTCAGCCAGTGCGCGATCTGTTTGTCGCTCGCTCCCTCCGCCGCCTGCCGCACGATCCGGGCGCGCAGCGCCACCTGTTGCGGGATCGAACCAACCTTGATCCAACGATCCAACTCGTTCGTCAATTGAAGGGAGAGGTTGCGGCGCGGCATCCTCCCTCTTTGACAACGCCCAAAATAATGGCACTCACATGTGGGGCACTACACTAGATGATCGCTCTTGTAACGTCTGGGGAAACGATTTCTCATTAGGTGAACATCTTCCATAGATCATCCCCGCCGGTCTTCCAAACTGCTCCGAACCGATCATGACGAAGACAGCGCTCGAAGCTTTTTTTGATAACCTATATCTGCGTCTCGGTTCCGAGTCTCAAGACGATGCCCGTCCGTTTGTCTGCTATGGAAATCCGACGCTATGCAGTGTATTTATCGTGGGTTTTAACCCGGCTAACAACGTTCCACTGGACGGAGAGATTTGGCACAAGGAAACCGGGTTTAATTTGGAGCTGTTCTACAATAAATACAGCGAAGAACGCGCTCGGCGAGACGCGTTCTGCAAGCAGGAAAATAAAAAACGCTCAACTGGAGTCGAATTCACAAAGCTCGAACCTCGCCGGTCCATAAACCCAGCCTTCCCCTGCAAACTCGGTCGCACGCGGGCCAGCATTGAAGCCTTGTCAGCAGCTATAGAGCGAGAGCTCGAAGGCTACGAAAAGCCAGGCGTGCTCGAAACCAACATCTACTGGCAGGCAACAGCAAACATACGAGAATTTCGCAAAAAATTTGGCGATGGCGACAAAGGAGCGAGCCTGAGATTCTTGATCAACGAGCTAAACCCCTTGGTGATCCTCTGCCACGGAAATGACGCGGAGCAGTTTTTCCGGGCCGACGAAAACCGTGATTTGACAGAGCGGCGTGCGTTGGTGGTCATCGGAAGGGAAGGAGCTTGGCCGGAAGGCGAGGACAAGCCGCGATGCAATCATCTTTCTCGATTCCCACGGAAGAAAAGTAACGGGAAGTTTTTAAAGGCGGTGGTGACCGAAGTGGTCAAACGTCACAAGACGAGAAGGGGCGCGTTCGCTAAAATATGATTTTCGTTCCACGAACAAAAGATGGGACTGCACAAGAGTGGCATCAGCATGACATGAGATACAGACAAGGGGCGCTCCTCGAACAGCCACATAACTCGGTCTCTGGCACATTCAGGATCATATCTATTCAGAGTCTTCGCCATGAAAACGATTAACCTAAAGAATACGGTTAAGGCATTTAACGCCCAGCTAAAGCCAAATGATCCGAGCGGGGAGGTGGCGGGAGTCCTGCGGGGGGAACGCATAGTTGATATCGACGCTGCCATTGCTAAGGTTTGTGGCGAAAGCTGGAGCGAGTTGACTGCGAGCCAACGCGTGGACGCGGTTGTTGATCAAGGAACGGTGGGTTGCCCGGATGATCTGCCAGTTGTCTTGGCTGTCGGCATCAATTATGGTCAAACAAAGACGGGTCATTCGGCTGCAACCTGCCTGAGGCCGGGGATCGCTGCCCTTAATGGGATCCTCGGTCGTATTCGCGGACGAGCAGATCCTGTGCCCCAGCGCTACCATCTGGTTGCCTGGAACCTCTTCCCATTCCTGCTGCGGGACCCCTGGGCTCATTACAGTTTTAATGCTATCGAGGAAGCGCTGATCGTTTGGCGATGGGGTTACGTGGATTGGGCACAGAAGATCCACGATCTAGCAGATAGCTTGTCAGCATGTTTGGTTTTATTTCACGGGGCAAATAATGAGGTTCCTTACCTTGGGTTCGGCATGGTCGACCGACTTAGACCGTCCGCCGAGACAGAGTATCCGCGGGTGATCTTTTGCGGGAATCTCTCAAGAGTACGATCTATTACGGCTGGACGTTCTGCCGTTGAAATCCGCCCACCGCCAATCATGCGTGGCCACAGTCATGAAGTAGGTGATGATTGATGTCGGTTTGAAGGTCTTATCATAGGCAGGTTACCGTTCGCGTTGGGAGAAGTCGCATCTCATATATTAAGGGGCGCAAAGAATCGGATAAGGCCGGGACCGATTTCGCCGTCGCGACACACCAAATACACCGGAAGGTCGCTTGGGGTGTTTGAACTGTCTCCCGTTCCATGTCCAAACGGGCAGGGTGCATCGGTTTCCTTGGGTTAGGACAGCCCTTGTCCGACCCGGTCTGCGATGATGGCTCTCCCATGAAGACCACCGTCCAGCTCGATTACCGCGCCATCCTCGCCAACACCGCCCGGCCCGTTCACCTCGCGTTTCAGTTCACCGCCCCGCCGGCCACGGTCCGCCGGGAACAGTCCATCGCCTTTTCCCTCGTGCTCGATCGCAGTGGCTCCATGGAGGGGGCGCCCCTGGCCGCGGCGATCCGCGCCGCCAAGACCGTGGTGCAGAATCTCCGCCAGGAGGATTGGTTCAGCCTGGTCACCTTCGACGACAGCGCGGAGGTGGTCATCCCCATCGGGCCGGTCCGCTCCAAACAAAAGGTCTGCGAGCGGATCGATCAGATCATGACGGGTGGTTCCACCAACCTTACCGGCGGCTGGACGCTGGGTCGTGATGCCCTCCGGCAGGCGCCCGCCGGGACCGTCCGTCGTCAAATGCTGCTTACCGATGGTCAGCTTAATGTCGGTATCGTTGATCCCCACCAAGTGCGCCAAATCGTGTCCCACGGCCTGGAACGCGACGGCATTCGCACCAGCACCCTGGGGTTTGGTGATGGCTACGACGAGGACCTCCTCGCCAGCCTCGCGCAGGCGACCAACGGCGCCTTTTACGACGCCAACGACCCTGAGAAACTACCCGCGATTTTCAGCGCCGAACTCGACGGGCTCCAGCAGGTGGCGGTGCAGAACCTGCGCCTGCGCTTCAAGCCCCTCGACTTTGTCGACGACTGCCTGTCGCTCGGCGGCTACAATCAGGTCAAGCTGCCCGACGGCCGCATCGAGTATGCGCTGGGCGATCTCATGACGGAGGAGGACCGGGTTGCCGTATTCGTGTTGTCGGTTCTGCCCATGCCGCTCCTCGCCGGCACTGCAACTCCGGCGGCCAGCCTGGAAGGCGAAGCCATTGCCGAGGTCGAAATCCTTTACGACGCGATCAGCGCCAGCGGCATCGCCTCGCGCAGCGAAGTCCACACCATCCGGGTTCGCGCCACGCAGGATCCGGCCGAGGTGCAGGTTAACGAGGATGCGTTGCCATGGGTTTCCGCCCAGCAGGCGGCGGAGATCTTGGAGAAGGCCTTGAAGTGCCGTGACCAGGGTGATCTGACCGGCGCCCAAAAGCTGCTCCAGGATGGCATCGCCCATCTGAATGCCTACGCCAGCGATGCCAAGGTCTCGGATGGGCTTGAACTGTTGAAGAAGGCCCTGCGCGAAATCACCGAGACGACCGACTACGTCCGCTCCCGCAAGGAGCTGAAATTCATGCGGGCGAGCTACGCCCGGATGAGCAGCGCCGACGAATGGGTGGCCGAAGAGCAGGCCAAGCCCTCGTTCAAGAAGCCGCGACCTCGCCGGCCCGCGGATGATGCTGATGCCACGCCGCCCGCGAGTCCCCGGCCCCAATCCTGAAATTTACCCATCATGTGGCTCTACACCCAACACGGTTTCTACTCCATCGTCGCCCATCGGGATCAGCCCGGCCGGTTTCTGGTCCGCGCCCGGCGGCAGATCGATTTGGATAACCTCCGGTCGCTGGCTGGCCTGCCAGCTTCCATCGAGTCCACGCCGGACGCCGATTATCACTTTCGGTTGACGATTACCGCCGCCGAACTGGCCCGCGTGATGACCGTCCTGGGCAACACGGTTGACTATCCCAACTTCAAGAACCGGATCGCCGCCCGCCCCGACCAAGCCGACCGCATCCACATTTACCACGATATCTGGGACGAAACCAACCGCCTGTCCGGCCATTGACCGCCATGAAAACGCCACCGACCTTTGCCGACCTGATGTTTGATGTGGATACGGCCCCCATTCAGGCCGTGCTGGGCTATGGCGGGGCGGTCATGCGTCGCACCATTCCTCACAAGCAGGCGATCATCCACCGGCCGAGCGGTCGGGTGCTGGGCGTGGTGAGCAACAGCTACCGCATTGTCACCAATCAGGAGGCGCTGAAGCTCGCCCGCTTGGTTTGTGCCCGGGCCTTCCCCGGCGTCGCCGCCGCCGAGTGGGAACCCGCCCGGGTGAGTGC
Source organism: Opitutaceae bacterium (assembly GCA_019455245.1). Lineage (GTDB taxonomy): Bacteria > Verrucomicrobiota > Verrucomicrobiia > Opitutales > Opitutaceae > Cephaloticoccus. The sequence goes on along the minus strand of JACFMR010000002.1, from coordinate 50,168 downwards.
CCCCCTGACCCTCGGTCACGCCAACATCGACCTGCACCACCGCACCCACGTGCTCAACCTTTCCGGCGCCGGCGGTGACTGGAAGGATCCCTACACGCCGTTCCTGCGCGTCACCAATTCCTTCAACGGCACCCGCGCCCTGCGTTTCGATTTCGGGTTCATCCGTCGCCATTGCGAGAACGGGGTCATCTTTGAAAAGGATCTGGCCAGTCTCGTGGTCGCGCACCAACGCGCTGCGCTGGGTGAGTTCGACGTCAAGGTGCGTGCGATCTCACTGGAGGACAAATGGCGCGAATTTGCCGCCATGGTTAGTGCGCTCAGGAGCACGGCCGTCGGACCCGACCTCGCCCGCAACTTGATCGAGACTCTGCTCACCCTGCCGCCGTTCGCGGGGTGCAGCGACCAGCGAAAGTCCGACCGCACGGTCTGGGCTCAGGAAATCGACCGCCGTCATCACCGCTATGCGGACGAACTCGGGGCCAATGCCTATGCGGTCTTCAATGTGGTCACCGATTTTGCCGCCCGTCCGCCCGAGATCGCTTCGTTCCAGCGCCCCCGCCCGACCTTGGAAAAGCGCGCCGGCCTCTGGCTGCGCCTGGTGGCCGCCGCTGTCGCCAAGTCCACGGTCATCGATTGGCCCTCGCATCTCACCGACCTGCGTAAAGCCATTCACCAACGCAACTGATCACCATGCCTGCCGCCACTTACCCCGACAGTGTCTCGATCTACGGTTACCTGCCCGACGATCGCTTTCCGGTCGCGTTCATGTCGCTGGTGGCGGAGGTCCAGCCCCGTCGCCAAACGGAGGACCTGCAACGCGCTTTGTATGAGTTGCTCGACGCCAGCCCGGCCTGGAGTTTGGGCATGGAATTGACCGCGCAGGGCATGGACCTGATGGGGAATGAACGGCCCTACGATTGCGACGATCTGGTCGATTTCTTCTTCACCGATGCCCGCACCTTGGACGAATACGAAAACGTCCAATACCGACTCATCACCTTTGAGCAGATCGGTGAACTGCGGGGCATCCTGGCCAAGACCCTGCAACAGCCGCTCTTCCCCGACGAGAAAGCCGGCTGGGAGGAACTGGCAAGTCGGCTTTCACTCCTGACCGCGGGCAGTCTCATCTCGGTTTACAGTTACTGACTCACACCAATGAACAACCAACCTGCCGATTCTTCTGCTTTCGTCCACGTTTGGCCTGGGGCTCCCCGGGGATCTTTCCTGCCTGGAATCACTCTGGCGCGTCCGCCCGAGTTCTACGATACGGTGCCATCGGACAATCCTCCTTACGATTGGCAGCATCACGAGGTTGCCCTTGGCGTCTGGCTCAATGGCAAAATCGCCCTCTGCAAGTATGATGAGGAAACGGATAGCTGCATCTCTGTTGATGGATCACATAACTTTTCCCAATCAATCGGGCATCCCATCTTCTATCTGCCGCTAGAGGGTGCCCCGAAAGTTACCTGACTGGTCATGGCCCTTTTTCGCAGCACCGCCGGTCAGTCTCCGCAAATCCTCTCGAAGGATCGCGAGCGCATCATCGCCTACGCCCTCACGCCGACCGCCTTGCGGCGCCTGCGGGAGAGCGGCGTTCGGCACGGACGCAACGTGCCCGGTCGCGTCTTGGCCGCATTGATCCGCAGTGGCGATGCCCATTCGCCGCGACCGGCCGACGCCGCGGGGCAGAAAACGCTCTTTGATGACGATACGCCGGATCATCTGCCACGCTGCGAATTGACCGGCGTCGTCACCGACCTGCATTTGGTCGTTTATGGCGAAGGGCAGGGGACTTTGGCCAAACTTGTCGGTCCCGAACCGCGCTTCCTGCTGCAAAAAGCCACGGTGCTCAGCATCCCGCTGGAGGCATTCAGCCCCGCGGTGCTCGATACGCTGGAAACGATTGGCAAGGTGCCGATGGAGTCCGCCGCGGTGGGCACGCTGCGGGCGTGGTTCCGTCAGGATGGCGAGGCCGCCTGGCGCAAATTGGAACGCGAGCTGGGCAAGGCCCAGCAGGACCTCAATCTCGGCCCCGCGGCGGATGAACTGCCGCTGGGGGATGCCGGTCGGTGATCGCGAGGGCGGGGTTCGGCTTGACCGGCCGGGTCAGCCGAGGCGGGCGAGCGCTTCGCGCGGGGTGAGGACGGCGACGCCGGAGCGGCTGGCGGGCGGATAGTGTTTGGTGTTGCCGGTCACGAGCACGCGATCAGGCGTGGCCAGGGCGACGGCGAGGAAGGGTTCGTCGTGCGGATCCGGCAGGCTAGGGACTGGGCTGGCGGCCGGGGTGTGTCCGTCAAGGTCGAAAAAAGCGAGGATTTCGGCCTGCACCGGACGCGAAAAACCGAAACGCGGCCGGGCGAGGACCTCGCGGTATTCGGCCAACAGGGGGTAATCCCAAGCGGCCACAACCTGCCCGTCAGCGATGGCTTGAAGTATGAGGTCACAGGCGCCGCTGTGGGTGAGGGCGGCGGAGATGAGCACGTTGGTGTCGAGCACCCAGCGCGGTTTCATGCGGTGGGCTTGCGGGCGGCGGACTTACGGGCGGGGCGCGTGGATTTGGCCGCGGCGGCGGGCCGGGCAGCGCGGGCGGCGGCGATCTCGGCGTCGATGGCGTTCATGTCGAGCCCGGCGCTGCCGGCGCGCACGGCTTCAGCCTGGGCGGTAGCCAGCGTCTGGCGGAGTCGGAGGCCGCGCAGAGCGTCAATGTCGGACTCGATGCCCAGGGGGGAGGCGGGGACAAGGTAGGCGGTGGGCCGGCCGTTGACCGTAATGATCTGAGGCCCGGATTTTTTAACCCGGGCGAGGACGCGGGCGGGTTGCTTGGAAAGTTCGCGGGCGGTGATGAAGGCAATGCTCATGGACAAAAAGTCCGACAATTGTCCGGCAGTGTCAAGGACACCGACCCGGCGCAAATTGGAACGCGAACTGGGCAAGGCCCAGCAGGACCTCAACCTCGGACCCGCGGCGGATGAACTGCCGCTGGGTGATCATCCGGATTGATGGTCACGGTCAAAAGTTGATCGTATGGCTCCAACGGGATGGATACGGTCGATTGGCAAGTCTCATACTCGTGGCTGTCGAGCTGAGCCTCCAACTACACGCCCCGCAGTGTTCATCGGCCGCGCGTCCATCTGACGAGCATATTCGAGTTTTACATAGGCAGTCTTTTGTTCTGCATTTCATCCCGTGATTTCTGACCACCATGCATGCTATTTTGCACATGAACTCACCAGACACGCTGGCCAAGGCGTGGATCAGATATCGACCTCTCTCTTTGATGCAGCCGTTGACCTGAATCCGCACCAGATTGAGGCCGCCCTCTTCTTCTTTCGCTCTCCGACGGTCAAAGGCGTGCTTCTCGCTGACGAGGTCGGCTTGGGCAAAACTATCGAGGCCAGCCTCATCCTCGGCCAGCTTTGGGCGGAGAAAAAGCGCCGTCTCCTCATCGTCTGCCCCGCCTCGCTCCGGAAACAGTGGAGCCTAGAGCTTCGGGAAAAGTTCAATCTCCCGTCCATCATCCTCGACGCCCGCTCCTACGCGCTAGACGTAAAGGCCGGTAATCCGACGCCCGCCGCCCGCGACGCCATCGTCATCGTTTCCTACCAATACGCCCGCAAGATCGAGGACCAGCTCCGCGCCATCCCCTGGGATGTCGCCGTGATCGACGAGGCCCACAAACTCCGCGGCTGCTACCGCCCGAAAAACCGTCTCGGCCAATCCATCCTCCGCTCCCTCGGCGGCGTGCGCAAAGTCCTCCTCTCCGCCACTCCGCTCCAGAACTCGCTCCTCGAACTCTACGGGCTCTCCAAGCTCATCGACGACGATCTCTTCGGCGACCTCGCCACCTTTCGCTCGCGCTACGCCAGCAAGGACGCCGACACCGAGGAGCTGCGTCTCCGCCTGAAGGCATGGTCCAAGCGCACCCTTCGCAGCCAAGTCCTCGAATACATCCGCTACACGGAACGCAAGCCGCTCACCGTCCCGTTCAAGCCCGCCGAGAACGAGCAAAAGCTCTACGAGGCCATCTCCACCTTCCTTCAGCGCACCGACTCTTACGCCCTTCCGCAGCGCCAGCGAGAACTCACCACGCTCGTCATCCGCAAGCTCCTCGCGTCCTCCAGCTACGCCGTCGCCGGAACCCTCGAAACCATTCACCAGCGCCTTTGGGACATCCGTGCCGGTCTCGACGCCCCGGCCGATCTAGCGGAACAACTCGTGGCCGACGACGACCTTTCCGACGACTACCTCGACGAGGCCGAAGAATTGATCGCCGACGAACTACTCGTCGCTGAGGGAGACGAACCCGCCGACACCGACGCTGCTGCCGCCGAGCTCGCCACAATCACCCCTCCGGCCACCGGCGCTCTGACCCTTTCCACCTCCGCCACCGGCCAACCTCCCGCCATCGATCGCGAACGTTTGGATGCCGAGATCGCCGATCTCGACCGCCTCATCACCTGGGCGCGCTCCGTGCAACTCGACGAAAAGACCCGCGCCCTCGTTACCGCACTCCGCCTCGGCTTTGAGCAACTCGCCGCCTCTGGTGCCCGGCGCAAGGCCGTCATTTTCACCGAGTCCCGCCGCACTCAGGAATACTTGCTGCGCTTCCTCGAAGCCACCGGTTACCTCGGCAAAGTCGTTCTCTTCAATGGGTCCCTCGGCGGCCCGGCCGAGCAGGCAATCTACGAAAAATGGGAGGCCGTGAATCGCCCCCTTGGCCGCCTCTCCGGCTCCCGCGTAGCCGACAAACGCCAAGCTATCCTCGAACACTTCCGCGACGAGGGTGAGATCCTCCTCGCCACCGAGAGCGCCGCCGAGGGCGTGAACCTCCAGTTCTGCTCCCTAGTCATCAACTACGACCTCCCGTGGAACCCCCAGCGCGTCGAGCAGCGCATAGGCCGCTGTCACCGCTATGGCCAGACGCACGATGTCGTGGTCATCAACTTCCTCAATCAGGCGAACGCCGCCGACCAACGCGTCCTCGAACTCCTCACCGAGAAATTCCAACTCTTTCGCGGCGTCTTCGGCGCTTCCGACGAGGTGCTCGGCAGCATTGAGTCGGGCATAGATTTCGAGAAACGCGTCCTGCGCATCTACCAAGACTGCCGCAGCCCCGCCGAGATCGACGCCGCGTTTGCGCGCCTCCGCGAGGAGATGGATGCGTCTATTCAGTCCCGCATGGCCGAGACTCGCCGCGAGGTTTTGGAAAACTTCGACGAGGACATTTCGCTCCGTCTCCGCGATTCCCTCACCGCCGCCGAGGAGCGCCTTGATCGCGTGTCGCGCGCCTTCTGGCGAACCACGCGGCATATGCTCCGCGATCACGCCGCGTTCGACGAGACTGCCCACTCCTTCCGCCTCGCTCCGTCGCCCGTCCCCGGCCTGCAACCCGGCCCCTATCACCTTGTCACCAAGCCTCTGCGCGACCGCAGCGACACCGACACCACGCCCGCCGTCCTGCCAGATTTCATCTACCGCCTCACCCATCCGCTCGGTGATTGGGTGCTTGCTCAAGGCAAAGCCCTCACACCCGCGCCAGCCGCCGTCACCTTCGATGTCTCTGGCTACGGTGCGCGGCTCGCCGCTGTCGAGCCCCTGCGCGGCCGCTCCGGTTGGCTCATACTCCAGAAACTCGCCATCGAATCTCTAGGCACCGAGGAGCACTTGCTTTTCAGCGGCTTTGACGACGCCGGGGCCGCTCTTGACCAGGAGACGCTCGAAAAACTCTTCCACTGCGACCTCGCCCCCGGCACCGCGCCCGCACCGGCCGACCTCGCTCCGTCCGTGTCCGACCGCCTCGCGCGCGAGGCCCGCCGCCACGCCGAGGCCACCGTCAGCTCCTCGTTGGAGCGCAATAACACCTTCTTCCGTGAGGAGCGCGACAAACTCGAAAAATGGGCCGACGACGCTCTCGCGGGGGCCGAACGCGCGCTCTCCGACACCAAGGAACAAATCAAAGCGCTCACCCGCCAAGCCCGCACCGCGCCCACCTTGGAAGAACAACAGGCTATCCAGCAAAAGATCGCCGACTTGGAGAAAAAGAAACGCCGCCAGCGGCAGCAGATTTTCGACGTGGAGGACGAGATCATCGGCCGCCGCGACCGCATGATCGGCGACCTCGAAAAACGCCTCGCGCAAAAAACCTCCTCAGCCCTGCTTTTTACCCTCCGTTGGTCAGTCGTCTAAAAATCTTCCATTTCCCTCATGAAGTCCGAACCGAAGCCACGCCCTCTCCACCGTCTTGCAGCCGCATACACGGCCAAGGAACTTCGCGTTAAACCCGAATACCAACGCGGGACGGTTTGGAAACTTCCCCAAAAGCAGGGACTCATCGATTCGCTTCTCAGAGGTTACCAGATCCCGCTCATCTACGTTCACCTTGAACAGCGCCCCAATAACTACACCGGTGCTGTAGAGACCACGGCCTGGCTAGTCGATGGGCAGCAGCGCTTGGCTGCGATAGTCGGTTTTCTAAATGGAGAATTCGCCTTGCCCGATCCCCGCAAGGCCAAGCCCAATTCGGTTCTTCCTCCTTCGATGGCCGTGGTTCCTCCGTGGGCGGGGCAGACCTACGAAACCCTTTCCGACGAGGACAGAAAACGGCTTAACAACACCGAGCTTCTCGTGGTGGAAATGGTCGCCGACCATCCTAACGAGGTGCGCGATCTCTTCATCCGCCTCCAAGCGGGGACTCCGCTTACGGCACAGGAAAAACGCGACGCCTGGCCGGGCGATTTCACCAACTTCGTGATTCGGCACGCGGGAAAACCGGGCCACTCTCAATCCCACCCGAAACCCTTCTTTGCCATCTGCAAAAAATCCAAGGCACTCTCGGTGGATGATGGCGCCCACTACGTGGACGGGCTCGCCGAGACGCGTAAATTTTTCGCCGGTCTGGCGATGACGATTATGTGCCGCCAGCGTGCCGGCCTAGATTTCGTGGATTTGAAAGGCACCACGATAAACGATTTCTACATCGCCAATCTCGTTCTGGACACAGGCGATGAGTCCGTGCTTCGCGTTGAGCGTGTTCTGGATGTGGCCGCCCAAGTTTCTGATTGGAACCTTCTCCAAGCTGGCCGAGCCCTGTCCTACCAGTGGGCTTTCCATTTCGCTGTTCTCGTTGATTCGCTTGTGCAGGGGAATTTTGCTTCCGGTTGGAAATCTCGCGTTGTTACGGCTTTTCTGGACTTCAAAGCCAAGGTCGCCGAAGCCCAGTTGCATTATCGCGATCACCGGGAATCGCTCCCGCATCATGAGCGTTTCGGTCGTTTGCTTTCGGGATCGGGCTCCGACACCGCCGACATCATTCGCATCCGGCACGCCTTTCTCTTGGCCGAGGTTTACCCCAAGCTGGAGTTGCGTCAGCTCGATCCGCACCGGCTTTTCGACCCCTTGGAAAAAGAGGTAATCTGGAATCGCGACCGGGGCACTTGCCAGTGCCCCAGCTGTGAGCGTGAAGGGCGGCTCATCCCTTTCGCGGAGGCGACCGTTCACCATGTCGAGGAGCATTGTGCAGGCGGGCAAACCATCTTGGCGAACGGCGTTCTCGTATGCCCCCAGTGTCATTCCAATCGCTACGAAATGCAGCGGCTCACGGGCCACTTCAAAGCCTACCTTGACCGCGTTTACTCGAAAAATTCCGGCGCTTTGACCGCTCAGTCTATCGCGGATGCCAGTCTATCCGACGACACCATCGAGATCGGCGATGATCGCCCCGGACGTTCCAGGATCAAAGTCACAATCGACTGGGGCACGTTGGATGTCGATCGCGAGAAACAGACCTTCGCGGAACCTCAGGCGTCCGCAACCGTGGTCAAATTGCTGGCGGCATTGATCGCGGAGTTCGGTGCAACCATGACCGCGCAGCTACGGGAAATCCCGGTCCTGCGCTACCCGCTCTCCGACAAGCCCGACGAGGACTTCGTCAATTCTCAAACCGGTAAACCGTTCAGCTACCTTCCCGTGCCCGGCACCAAACTCTATTTCTGTCCCCAGTCCGGGAGCGCGGAGAAAGTGCGTCGCCTGAATGAACTTTTTGGGCGGTTGGTTCTGCCCGACGACCGCGTTTTCCCGGAGGGAAGTGTCGAGGTGTCCTTAGTCGAAAACTGAAAATATGCAAAACACGATCCACAGCCTCGGGGATCTCCTCAAGCTAAGCGCATTTCACATTCCCGAATACCAGCGAGCCTACGCTTGGGAGAACGCGCAACTCGCAGCGTTCGTGGATGACCTCCGTGAGCAAACCCAGACGCGCCGAGACAACCCAGGGAAAGACTATTTTCTCGGCACCGTTTTGCTTCATGAAGTGGAGCCCAAAAAGGTGCATATCGTCGATGGTCAGCAACGCCTCACCACCGCCGTCATTTTCGCCGCTTGTGCACTCGCTCAAAACGACGTGCTCGCCGGCTCGATGGTGTCCTCCGCCAGTCTCCGTCACGCCTTTGTTTTCGACCAAGTGGAGCAGTTCCAGCGCCTCCGCACGATTAAGGAGGACAATCCCTTCTTCGCGTCCTATGTCCTGCGGCTCCAAGCCGCTGCCACAGACCCTGAATCCCCTTCGTCCACCCGCATCAAGGCAGCTTTCGACTACTTCGCCGGAAAGGTAAACGCTACCGAATGGGAAGCTCTGCTTCAGACTCTCTCAACCGCCAAGGTCATGGTTTACGCGGTCAACAGCTCCGCCGATGCCACCTTGATTTTCGAGCTTCAGAACGACCGTGGCAAACGCCTGACCGACCTGGAGGCGCTCAAAAGCTACCTCATGCACCTCGTTTACCTCCACGCGGTAAATCCCGACGACCTTCTTCAGGACATCCAGACTCATTTTTCCCACATCTACCGCACCGTTGAAAAGCTCGCCGACGTGCTGACCGCACCCGACGAAGAGGCCCTGCTCGCCTACCACTGCGCAGCCTACCTGCTTTGGCGAGCAGAGGAATGGCGAAAGCCGAAAGACTTGGTGAAGCGCCTCGTGCGCGAGATGCCCTCTGGAACAGCGGTTGCGGATTGGGTAGTCTCGTTCTCGGCTGCGTTGCGCTCATCCTTTTCCACGGTGCTGGACGCGTTGAACGCTCGCGACACCCTCACACCATTCGCCCATCTGACCCTGTTCGGTAATCTGGCCAGTTTTTGGCCTCTGCTCATCAAGACCTTTCGCTCCGACGCGACTGCGGATAAACGCTCCTTCTGTCTCGCTTGCCGACTCATGGAAGTGTTCGCCGTGTGCGGATACGGCTTCAGTATTCGTTCGGATGCAGGCCAATCTTCCTTCTATGGCTATGCCAAAGAGTTTCAGGGGGATTTCGACTCGCTCTTTTGCTACCTACACGGAGCCCGTTCGTGGTATGACATTCCCAACCGGTTCGCGGCCGCGCTGGACCGCCCCTCGCTTTACCACGCCAACAAGTCCGCCACCCGCTACCTGCTTTGGCGTTACGAGAACTCGCTCCGCACTGTTCCCGGCCAAAAGGCCCAACCTCTCGCTTGGCGCGATTACCTCCGCCCGGATTCCGATGCCACCAGCCTCAGCTTGGAGCACATAGCCGCTCAGAATAACCCTATTTCCTCCACCCAGGTCGCTTGGGAAGAAGGGCAACCGCTGGAGGATTTCGCTGCCGTCGCCACCCACCGACTCGGCAACCTCGTCATCGACTTCAAGTCCGGCAATTCCGCCAAGGGTAAGGGTGACTTCACGGATAAATTAGAATCGCTTGAGGAGCGCTCCACCTTTCTCAGCCAAGGGGAATTGAAGGAATGGGCCTCGGGCAAAGAAACCCCGCCCCTCGTTTGGGATGTCGCCAGCATCCGCGCCCGCCACCGGCACCTGACGGAGTTTGTCCTGCGCACTTGGAATCCATCCACCTATTTCACGCCGCCCGCCGCCGCTTCGGCCCCGGTCACTCCTGACGACGCCGGTTAATCTCGCCGCCCCCAGCTCCGCTCGCTTCATTTTTCGCAACTCCAGTCACATCCGAAACTTTCCATGTCCGAAGCCCTCGTCACCTCGTCCGCCACCCCCGCATTCCAGAAGCTCGTCGCCAAGCTCCGCGAGGTTTTCCAGATCGACCAGCCCGACCTCGATTTCGGCATCTACCGCATCATCAACGCCCGCGCCGCCGAAATCGGCGACTACCTCGAAAATCAGCTCCGCGCCAAGGTGGACGCCTCCCTCGCCACCGGCCAGCAAGCCGGCCTCGCCGATCTCCAGCGCGAACTCGCCGCCGCCGAACAACAGCTCCGCGACCTTGGCGTTGATCCGGACAGCTCCACCAAGGTCAAAGACCTCCGCGCTCGCGTCGCCGCCCTATCCGGCGGGGTCACCGAACACCGCGACGCCGTTTTTAGCCACCTGCTCACCTTCTTCTCCCGCTACTACGACCGGGGCGACTTTATCAGCCAGCGCCGTTACAAGGGCGATACCTACGCCATCCCATACTCCGGCGAGGAGGTCGTCCTCCACTGGGCCAACAAGGATCAATACTACACCAAGAGCGGCGAAAACTTCTCCAACTACACCTTCGCCCTTGCCGACGGCCGCCGCGTCCACTTCCGCCTCGCCTCCGCCGACACCGCCAAAGACGACCGCAAGGATACCGACCTCGAACGCCGCTTCCGCCTGATCGCCCCGCGCACCGTCACTCGCACCGGGGACGACGGCGAGGAGGTGCAGGAGCAACAGGTGCCCATCGTGGAAGTCGCCGCCGTGCCCGCCGCCGAGGGCCGCCCCGCCACCTCGGCCGAGCTCATCCTCTGGTTCGAATACGTGCCGCTGCCCAAGAAAGGCGACAGCCAGGATACGCTTAACGCCCGGGCCCGCGACACGATCCTCGCCGATGCCGCGGTGAAAGCCCGCTGGCTCGACCTCGCCCAGCGCAAGCCCACCGAGAAGAACCCCCAGCGCACCCTGCTCGACAAGCAGCTGGAAGACTACACCCAGAAAAACAAGGCCGACTACTTCATCCACAAAGACCTCGGCGGTTTCCTCCGGCGCGAATTGGATTTCTATATCAAGAACGAGGTCATGCATCTCGACGACGTGCAAAACGCCGCGTCTTTCGCCGACATCGAGAAGAGCCTGCGGATGATTCAGTGCCTTCGTGCTATCGCCCTTGATCTCATCGCCTTCCTCGCCCAGCTCGAAGACTTTCAAAAGAAGCTCTGGCTAAAAAAGAAGTTCGTCGTCGAGGCCCATTACTGCATCACCCTCGACCGACTTTATAAACTCGGCGAAGACCTCGACGCCAAGGATACGACGCGCCCTGGTGTGCTCGCCGAACGCGAATGGTTGTTGGCGCAGATCGCCGCCAACGAGAAGCAAATCGCCGCATGGATCAATCTCGGGTTGGTCAAGAACACCGCCTGTGAACCCGTAGTCGCGAGCACTGATCCCCTCTTCGCACAGGCGTCCGCCGTCGGCGAGCGTCTGCGCGCCAATCCATTTTTGATGGTCGATACACAGTGGTTTTCGACCGAGTTTAAATACCGGCTTGCGGCACAGATCCACGGTATCGACGAACAATGCGACGGCCTGCTTGTTCATTCCGATAACTTCCAGGCACTGAACCTTCTTCAAAATCGCTTCAGGGGAACAATCAAAAGCATATACATCGACCCTCCATATAACACCGGACACGATGGATTCATTTATAAAGACTCGTTTCGTTCGTCCTCTTGGCTAGCGATGATTAGGGATCGGCTTTCCTCGGCGCGGAACCTTCTCTGCGAGAAAGGCGCCCTATTTTGCAGCATCGATAAATTTGAACGCGACTCATTGATTGCAGCGCTTCGCTCGACACTTGGCCCCCAAAACCACGTAGAGGAACTAATCTGGGTGAAGGATACAGTAAGCAACAACGCTCCGCTGTATTCGACCAATCACGAATATATCGAAGTTTTTGCAGCCAATAAGAAATTGCTCGAAGAAGATCCGATGGCCTTTCGGGAAACCCGCCAAGGCTATCGCGAAGTGATGGACCTAATTGGAAGCTATGCTGGCAGCTTCCCAAATCTCGATGAGGTAGCTGAAAAAATTAAGGAGCTATATCGTAAGCATAGACAGAATTACCTCTCCGAAGCTGATGCTCAAGGGACGGCTAAGGAAGAAGCTGAGAAAAATGATCCATGGAAGGGGATATATCCCTACCACAATGTAGAGTATCGTGACATTGCAGGAAGATACGTCGACCCCAGCCACGCAAAAGAACGAGCCGCTAATATTTGGGTTTGGCGCAAAGTAGAGCCTTCGATGCCCACGGGCAAGCAGGCCGACTCAACGCGGGACAAAAACTCCGACAATTTCCGCTTCTACTCACCACCACATCCTACAACCGGCTTCCCATGCAAAGCTCCTAAGCGTGGATGGGCTTTCCCACAGAAGCAGCAAGGAGATCGACCCTCTTTTGAATCGTATGTTAAGGACAACAGACTTTGGTTCAGTGACGACCCTGATGCCATTCCCCAACAGAAATACTTTCTGCACGAAGTCGGAAGCGTTGTGGCAACCTCTGTATTCAGGCAGTATGCGGATGGAGAACCGAAGCTCGAAGCGCTCTTCGGTAAGAAGGGTCTTATCCCAAACCCGAAGCCGCCCGAGCTAATTGCCCGACTGTTTCGACAAACGGTCTTTGAAGGCGAGACCATTGCGGATTTTTTTGCAGGCTCAGGAACCTCTGGTGAGGCAGCAATTAATCTCGTTCGCGCTGATGGGAAGCGGAGAAAATACATACTTGTGGAAATGGGCTCGCACTTCGAACGGGTTCTCAAAATGCGCCTCTTAAAGTCGGTATACTCGCCCAACTGGAAAGAGGGCGAACCACAAGACCACAGACTCGGCTCAAGCCATTGCATAAAGTATCTCCGGCTTGAAGCGTATGAAGACACACTTAACAATCTTGCACTAAAGCGCCCTGACGGCCTGCTCGATCTCTTCGATCCCGCCGGCAAGGAAGATTACCTGCTTCACTACATGCTCAACGTGGAGAGTCAGGCTTCCCTGCTCTCGGTCGGGGATTTCAAAAAGCCCTTCGACTACAAACTCCGCATCGCCACCGATTCCGCCGGGGCCTGCCAGACCCGCGCCGTCGATCTCGTCGAGACCTTCAACTACCTGCTCGGCCTGCGCGTCGCCCACCTCGACGCCAAGCTCGACCTCGGCTACGTCCTCGTCTCCGGCAAGCTGCCCGACGGCCAAAGCTGCCTCGTCGTCTGGCGCGATTGCGAAAAGCTCGACTACGAGGCGACGTCCAAGCTCCTCGAACGGCACAAGATCACGCCCAACGACAACGAATACGACGTGGTCTATATCAACGGCGACCACAACATCCCCACCGTCGCCCAAGCCACCGAGGCCGAGGGCGGTGTCACCCGCCAGCTCACCCTCCGGCAGATCGAGCCCGAATTCATCACCCGCATGTTCGCCGGGGAGGAGCTTTGAGCATGGCCGATTCCAATCCCCAGCCCCCCGGTGGCGAGATACTCCTCTACCAGACCGAGGACGGTCAGACGCGTGTGGACGTGCGCATGGAGAACGAGACGGTCTGGCTCACTCAAGCGCAGATGGCGGAGCTGTTCCAGACCACCCCCCAAAACATAACCCTTCACATCAAGGCGATTTACGAGGAACAGGAGCTGGAGGAGTCGGCAACTTGTAAGGATTACTTACAAGTTCGCCGCGAGGGCGACCGGGAGGTCACCCGCAAGCTCCGGCACTACAACCTCGATGTCATCATCTCGACCGGCTACCGCGTGAAGTCGCCGCGCGGCACCCAGTTCCGCATCTGGGCCACCCGCCGCCTGCGCGAATACCTGCTCAAGGGCTTCGCCATGGACGACCGCCGACTCAAGGAGGAGGGCGGCGGCCGCTATTTTGAGGAGTTGCTGGCGCGCATCCGCGACATCCGCTCTTCGGAAAAGGTTTTTTGGCGCAAGGTGCTCGATATCTACGCCACCAGCATCGACTACGATCCCCACGCGCCGGAATCGCGCCGTTTCTTCCAGCAGGTGCAAAACAAGATGCACTGGGCCGCCCACGGCCACACCGCCGCCGAGCTCATCCACGCCCGCGCCGACTCCGCCAAGCCCAACATGGGCGTCACCAACCATCCCGGCGCCCGCCTCCTCCTGCGCGATGTCGAGGTTGCCAAAAACTTCCTCGACGAGGACGAGCTCAACATCCTCAACCGCATCGTCGCCGCCTACCTCGAATTGGCCGAGTTGCAGGCGCTCAGTCACAAGGCCATGACGCAGCGGGATTGGCTGGAGCGGCTCGATCAATTCCTCGTCATGACCGGCCGCGAACTGCTCGACCACGCCGGCACTATCACCCACGACGAGGCGATCCAAAAAGCCCGCCGCGAATACGAGGCCTACCAGCGCCGCCAACTCGCCGCCCCCACCCAGGCGGAGAAAGACTTCATCGCCGCCACGGAAAAAGAACTCAAAGCCCTCCAGAAAAAGAAAAAGGGAGGGAAGTAACTCATGGCCCGCGCCACCGCCAAATCCACCGCCCGCTCCTCCCGATCTTCCGCGCGTCCCCGCAGTTTCCACCAAGACCTGGTGCTCAACCGCTGGCTGCTCGGCTTTTTCCACGGTGACTCGCTGCAAAAGCTCAAAGAGCGCCTCGGCGAAGATCGGTGGGAAGGCCTGCACGAAGACGGGCAGACGCTGTTTTTTCACCAGCTCACCGCCAACCTCTTCAACATCGACCGGATCACGGAACCGGAGCTGCGCCGCTACGACCTCTCCATCGTCCGCCATTGGCAGACCATCACCGCCGCCCGCAACAAGCGCGAGGGTCACATCCTCCAGCTCAAGTATTTCCAATACCTCTCGCTCCTCTTCACGGAGATCTACCTCGATTGGTATTTCAATCGCCGCCAGCAACTTCTGGACGGCCTCAACGCCGCCCTCGACGCCTTCCACTCCGACCAGACCGAGGTGCGTTTCGCCCCATTCACGGCCGACGACCTCAACCGCCTCGCGTTCTGGAACGCCACCGGCAGCGGCAAAACCCTCCTCCTCCACGTCAACATCCTCCAATACCTGCACCACTATCAAGCGGGCCGGAAGGGTGTGCTCCCGGACAAGATCATCCTGCTCACGCCCAACGAGGGCCTGTCCGCCCAGCACTTGAGCGAGGCCCAGCTCTCCGGTTTCAGCCTCGTCGGCTACTTCGAGAAAGACAAAACCCGCGCCCTCAAGGGCACCCTCGAAATCATCGACATCAACAAGCTCGCCGACGAGATGGGCGACAAGACCGTCTCGGTCGAAGCCTTTGAGGGCGACAACCTCGTGCTTGTGGACGAAGGCCATCGCGGCACCGGTAAAAATGCGGATGCCTGGATGCGCAGGCGAAACGCTATCATCAGTCGCGGCTTTGCCTTCGAGTATTCCGCCACCTTCGGCCAAGCCGTCGGCAAGGGCCATACTGTCGCCAGCGCGGAAAAGGAACTTCGAGAAAAGAAGGCCAAGGTCACCTACAACACGACCCGTCTCCGAGAGATTACCGCAGAGCAAATGGCGACGGTGACGCTATCCGATTCTGAAAAGGAAACCGCCCGCGCCATGGCCATGCGTGAGATCTACGCGAAATGCACGGCCTTCGATTACTCCTACAAATTCTTCTACGAGGACGGCTACGGTAAGGAGTTCCTCATCCTCAATCTGCCCGACGACAAGGACGAAGACCGCGTCGCCCTCTACTTTACCGCCTGCTTGCTCAGCTTTTATCAGCAGATACGCCTGTGGGAAACGCAGCGCGCGGCCCTCACCGATTTTAACATCGAGAAACCGCTCTGGGTCTTCGTCGGCAACAAAGTCAGCGACGACGACTCCGACATCCTCACCGTCGTCCGCTTCCTCGCCGATTTCCTCAACCACGGCTCCCGCACCCTCGGCTGGATCACGGACCTCATCGCTGACCGGGCGCAAATCGTCGATGAGCGCAGTAAGAAGAACATTTTTGAGAAGCGTTTCCTCCCCCTTATGGGCGAGAGCGCGGAGTCCATCTTCACCGACATCCTCAAGCGCCTCTTCAACGCCAACGGCGCGCAGCGGCTCAAGCTCGTCAACGTGAAGAACAGCAAGGGTGAGCTGGCGCTGAAAGTCGGTGAGTCCGATCCCTTCGGTCTGATCAACATCGGCGACGACTCGAAGTTCTTTAATCTGGCCGACGCGGAGCGCGGCGGGGCCTTCGACCTGGAGGAGGACAGCTTTGGCGGCGCGCTCTTCGGCACCATCAACGCCAAGGACAGCCGGCTCAACGTGCTCAT
Organism: Opitutaceae bacterium; assembly: GCA_019455245.1. Classification (GTDB taxonomy): domain Bacteria; phylum Verrucomicrobiota; class Verrucomicrobiia; order Opitutales; family Opitutaceae; genus Cephaloticoccus. Next base: position 33,897 of record JACFMR010000002.1, on the reverse strand, counting down.
CGGCTCGCGTAAGTTCACCGAGGGCTGGAGTAGTTGGCGCGTCTCGACGATGGGCCTGCTCAACATGGGCCAGGGCGAAGGCTCGCAGATCATCCAGCTCTTCGGCCGTGGCGTGCGACTCAAGGGACGGGGCTTCTCGCTCAAGCGCACGCCCAAGGGCGAACTGCCCAAGGGCCTGAACCTCGAAAAGCTCGAAACGCTCAACATCTTCGGCGTTCGCGCCGACTACATGGCGAAGTTCAAGGACTACCTCCGCGAGGAAGGCATCACGCCGACCGACGAGATCCTCGAACTCGATTTTCCCACCCGCGCGAACCTCCCGGCCAAGTCCCTCAAAACCCTTCGCCTCAAGGACGGTTACAAGGACAACCAGAAACACGGCTTTAAGCGCACCCACTACCCGTCGCTCTACGAAGTGCCACCGGCCTTCATCGACGCCGAGACCGGCCGCTCGAAGATCAAGACGCCCCACGTGGTGGTCGATCTTTACCCCCGCATCCAAGCTCTCGCCAGCGGAGAGGCCCGAGGCGCGGCCAAGCCCAAGGATGCTCGCCAGACCGGCAAGCTTTCCACCGAGGCCATGCAATTCTTCGACTGGGATCGCATCTTCCTTGCCGTGCAGGAGCACAAACTCCTCAGCAGTTGGAGCAACCTGCGGGTGGATCAGGAACGGCTCAAAACCTTCTGCCTCGGCGGTGCAGGCTGGTATACCCTCTACGTCCCCGCGTCCGAACTCGTCATTCGGCGCATGGAGGATGTGCGGAAACAGGAAGACATCCTGATCCAGCTCCTCACCGACTTCACCGAGCGCTTTTATCAGGCGCTGAAAAACGCCTACGAAGGTCAGTTCTACGAAGTCATCTCGCTCGCCGCCGACCACGGCTCGATGCTCAAGCTCTACCACTTCGAGATCGAGGACACCGACGACGGCACCGCCTACCTTCAGCGCCTCCAAGCCCTGCAAGAGATCGTCGCGGCTGGCAAAATCGGCGAGGCGGGTAAGTGGTCGGCAAACCAGATGGTCGCGATCTGTTTCGACCGTCACCTCTACTATCCCTTGTTGCACCTGGAGGCCCCGGACGTGTTGCCCTTCAAAATGCGCCCGCTCGCCTTCGACGGCCTCAGCGAGGTTCGTTTCGTGCGCGATCTGGAGGCCTTTTACCGTTCCGAGGCAGGCAAAAAAGCCATCGGAGGCCGCAGCCTCTACCTGCTCCGCAACGCCGCGACCAAGGACAAGGGTATCGGCTTCGCCACGGCGGGTAACTTCTACCCCGACTTCCTACTTTGGCTGGTGGACGAGACGACGGGCAAGCAGTGGTTGAGCTTCGTCGATCCCAAGGGCATCCGCAACGTGGACCTCGACCACCCCAAGCTCCGCCTCTACCGCGAGATCAAGAACGTTGAAAAGCAGCTCAACGACCCGAGCCTCACGCTTAACGCCTTTATTCTTTCGGGCACGCCTTTCACAGACATTCTGAATCTTGGTGGCAAGATTACCCAGGCTGACCTCGAATCGCGCCATGTGCTTTTTATGGACGCAGACCGGGACGCTTACCTAAGTGCACTGATTGCAGCTGCTTCTTAGGCCGCAGTAAAAGTTGCATTCTACCGCCGGCCCCGGACACTGGCTGTCCTATGGCCCAGGGTGCCAAGCTCCCCAACTCCCGGCCGCCGCTGGCGCGGATGCTGCGCATCCACGAGGAGTTGCAGGATGGCCACCTGACCAACTGCACCAAGCTGGCGCGTTTGCTGGAGGTTTCGACCAAGACGATCTCCCGCGACCTGGAATTCATGCGCGACCAGCTCGGCCTGCCGGTCGAATACGACGCAACGATCTACGCCTGGCGGTATGCGTATCCGGTCAAGAACTTCCCCACGGTGCAGGTGAGCGAGGGTGAACTGCTGGCGCTGCTGGTGGCACGCAAGGCCCTCGAACCCTACCGAGGCACGCCCTATCACGACCAGTTGACCCATGCCTTCGACAAGCTGGCGGCGGGGCTGCGCGATCAGGTCAGCTTTTCCGCTGACGCTGGCTACGCCAACGTGTCATTTCACCACCAGGGACTCAGCAAGGCCGACCTGCAAATCTTCGAGCGGTTGAGTCTGGCGGTGCGCGATCACCGGGAGATCGAGTTCGTCTACCTGAAACCGCAGAACACCGAACCCGAGACCCGTCGGATGCAGCCCTACCACCTGGCGAACCGCGAGAACGCGTGGTATGTCATCGGCCTGGATGCGGACAAGCAGGCCCTGCGCACCTTTGCCGTCAGCCGGATGAAGAAGGTGACCGTGACGGCATGGCAGTTCACCAAGCCGGCGGATTTCACCCCTGAAAAATACTACGCCAAATCGTTCGGTGCCTTTGTGGGCACGGGCGATCATCGGGTGGTGATCCGCTTCAATGCGGAAGCGGCGGCGAAGATCCGCGAGCGCTTCTGGCATGAAACCCAGGAGTTCAAGGAACTACCGGCCGGCGGTCTGGAGCTGCGGCTGCACCTGAACAGTCTGGATGAAATCTGCCGCTGGGTATTGGGCTGGGCCGACGCGGCGGAGGTCATCGCCCCCAAGGAGCTCCGCCACCAGATCAAGGCCGCCGCCAAGGCCACTGCCGCGCGGTATTGAACGGTCGATTCCAAGGGAATAGATCTACTCAGATATGACAGCAGTCTTGCATCGGTTGGAATGTAGTTCGCAACGACCCCAATCAGGTGTGACCCGATGAACGCTGAAGCCTGCTCCCTTGCTGATTACCTTGGATCACACGGGGATCGGAATACGCGACAACGTGAAACTTGGGAGAGATTTTACGGGGAAGCCCTCTGGGCAATCAGGCGAACTGATGCGTCACAGTTACGCGGTTGGTTGGTCCAGTCGGCTGGGCATACGATCGGAACCATGGCCAGCAGAGCCATCAGATTATTCGATCTGATTGAGTGCGTTGCCCGAGGGACATGGCGCGAGTTCAAGCAGATATTCCGAGCACTCTGTTCAGGCGAATTAACCACCTACGTGAAGGATCTGTGCCGGAGACTCTGGGGGAAATTGAATGCAATCTGGTCCCGGGTGAGCAAAGCCTTCACAGATGCGAAGGATTTTATCGCCTCATTTTCCGGAGCTTCAGCATCGTTGACCATTGACTTGACGATGGCTTTCCTGGGCTCGTGCATCGGGTTCGTGCTGATTGGCGGCGCGGGAGACGGCGGGTTTATCGATGCGGACATTGATTTGCTGGGAATCGGTGGACATCGCAGCATCTGGTTTCATTCCATCTTCATCGGCTTGGCGGCGGAGAGCGCATTCACATCGCTTTTTAGTCTGCAACGGTTGCTGTATTGTAATCTGCCGGATGAGCATCTTCCTCTATGGGACCGTCTGCACGGCTTGTCCCAACGTTTCCATGCGGGGATGATCCGCGGATGTTGGATCGGCGTGACGACACATCTGGCAATTGATTCCCATGTCGATGGCTGGACACCGTACAAGGATTTGCCCATCGCGTTGCCCAATTACGCCCAACATCTGGTCATGGACCTCAATGCTGCGGCTTCGGGTTGGTTTGCCTGGCAATGGCATGACAAAATCAAGCGTCACTTCCGCCGCAACGCTCCCTCCCTCCCGCGGGAGATTTCCAAGAATGGACAGGCATTTAGCCTCCCTTCAGTCGATGCCATTGGCTCGAAATAATCGATCAATGAGCCATGCCACCGGACAGCCGGTGTCTGACCCATGCGGCTAACATCGCCCCATGCACAACCTGTCCAAATCCAAGCTCATCGCCTTCCGCCAATGTCCGAAGCGGCTCTGGTTGGAGATACACCGGCCCGAGTTGCGCGAGGACTCGCCGACCACCCAGGCGAGTTTTCAGGCGGGCCATCAGGTGGGCGAGGTGGCACGTCGGATTTACGACCCGGAAGGCCGCGGGGCGCTGATCGATGCGCAGACCGAGGGCTACGCGGCGGCGTTTGCCCGCACTGAACGGTTGCTCTCCGAGGCCAAGGCGCCGATTTTCGAGGCCGGATTGCACACGGAGGGAGCCCTGGCGTTCGCGGACGTGATGTTGCCCGTGCGGGTCAAAGGCCGGCGGGCGTGGCGGATGGTGGAGGTCAAGTCTTCGACGAGCGTGAAGGATTATCATCACGACGACGTGGCGGTGCAGACCTTTATCGCCCAGGCGGCGGGAGTAAATCTGCACTCGGTGGCGGTGGCGTGCATCGACAGTGCGTGGGTTTATCCCGGGGGCGGCGATTACCGCGGGCTGTTAATGGAAACCGATCTGACCGAGGAAGCGATGGGGCGGGCCGATGAGGTTCGGCAATGGCTCGCGGAGGCTCAGGCAATCGCCGCCAAGCGGCGCGAGCCGACCGTCGCGATGGGCGCGCACTGTCGGGAGCCGTTCGAGTGTGGGTTCTGCAATTATTGCAGCCGGGATTTGCCGCAGCCGGAATATCCGGTGAATTGGCTGCCGCACCTTTCCGGACGCCAGCGGACGCAATTGGAGGCGCTCGGCGTCGATGATCTGCGTCAGGTGCCGGACGCTCTGCTTAACGGTCGGCAGCGGCTGGTGAAAGCACAGACCCTGACCAATAAGGTCTATTTCGACGCGAAAGGGGCGGCGGCCGACCTCAAGCCCCATGGTTTGCCGGCGCGGTTTTTGGATTTCGAGACGGTGATGTTCGCCGTGCCCATCTGGGCCGGCACGCGGCCCTACCAGCAAATCCCGTTTCAGTTCAGTCTGCATCTGTTCACGGCAGCCGGCCGGGTGACGCATGAGGAGTTTCTCGATCTCTCCGGCGATGATCCGACCGGGCCCTTTGCCAAGGCCCTGATCCAAGCCTGTGGTCAGCGCGGCCCGATCTATGTTTACAACGTAGGTTTTGAGCGGGCGAGGATCAGCGAACTCGCGGAGCGCTACCCCGGGCTGGCCCCGGAACTGCAAGCCATCAACGGGCGGCTGGTTGACCTGCTGCCGATCGCTCGCGAGCGCTACTACCATCCGGCCCAGCAGGGCAGTTGGAGCATCAAGGCGGTGCTGCCGAACGCCGTGCCGGAGATGAACTACGCCAATTTGGAAGGCGTGCAGGACGGCAGCATGGCGATGGACGCCTACGCTGAGGCGATCCGGCCCGACACTCCGGCGGAGCGCAAGGCCGAGATCCGCCAGCAGCTTCTGGCCTATTGTGGCATGGACACCCTGGCCCTAGTGCGCCTCTGGGAGTTCTTCCGTGGCGGGTCCAAGGGATAAGGGGCCACCTACCGTGCGTAGGTATCAGAGGGGGGCAAAAGCACTTTTTTTGTCCTATAAACCGCTTCCGGTTGCCCGCTGACCGGCTCAGGCGACCATGAAATGGCGCATTTCCCGGGCCCGGCGGGCGACGGCACGGAACGGGTGGGGAAGATGCAGGACGGTGACCAAGGTGGCCACGTCGGGCGTCGATTCCCGGCCGAAAACAAAGATGTGTTCGCCATAAACACGCACGAAGCGGTCCGGTTTGCGCTGCGGGAGGGTGGCGAGGTAGCGATGCAATGCCCCGGTGCATTCCGTGGCGTCGAGCCCGTCAAAAACGACATGCTCCAGCATTCGTTCAAGGGCCTGTCGGCTCCAGCCGGCGCGCTGCCGCGCCCGGGCCCGGCCATGTGGGGAAAATTGGAGGAAAAGCATGGGGGCCAGCATAGCCGCCGGGGTGAGACACAGGCTGTCGGAGGGGGCGGGTCGGCAATCCATCCATCAGGGGAATTGGGCTGAAGCTCGGTTCTGCGTGATCAGAACCGCACGGTTTCACCCGGTTCAGGCCTTTGCATTGGCAGGATTTTCGGCCGGTTTTCTACTTCCGGCTGATGGGACGTAAAGCGCATTACAAAAACGGATTAAGGGTAGTTTGGGGCGGTTGATGATCAGAAAAAACGCATTTTTGGACCCCCTGCTGCTAGAATTGAGGGCAGTCCCAGGTGGATTTGCCCGCGGCGTCGCGGCCCGACGTCGAATCGTCGGCCCCTCAAACGGGACCCCGGGCCCAAAACAGACCCGGAAACCGACGTGCTAGTGTCTGCATGTGGCACCTGTCCTAACCTTCATGACAGGAGCCTTAACCCAAACCCATAGTAAATATGAAAGCTAATCATAATCACGAGGCCGCTGCCGCGGTCTTGTCCGCCGGCTCAACCGGCTCGGAGGCCCTCGCGGGCGCTCCTGCGACCTTGGAGTCCATCCTCCAGGATCACATCAACAACCGCTACCACGTCCAGACCCTTGAGAACTACGGCCTGCCGGCGAATGCCGTGCAGACCGTCGACCTCGTGGGCAAGGACGCCTTTGCCATCGTTGAGGACGGCCACATCCACGTCGGGCTCATCCACGCGGATGCTGCCATGTATGTCCTGCCGATCTTCGAGGCTTCGGCCCAGTTGGAGGTCTGCTACGAGTATGGCGGCGCGTGGATTCACTCGCCGCTCATGCAGCCCTCCTGGCCCTTGATCACGGCCACGACTGAGCAGACGGTCTGGGATTACAAGGATGGGGCTCCCAGCATCATCACGCAGGCTTCGCTCTATGTGCTGCGCAGGGGGCGTATGGAGAAGCTCTCCACGAAGCCGGCGCGCAGTCATTATTGCAAGGACGCCCTCTAGTCCCACCGGCGTCGGTCAAGGCAAGGGCCCGGTTTGGGTGGCGCGTCACCCGGCCGGGCCTTTTTCGTCATCGCCGAAACCGCCGCCGTAATCAGCCGGCGCTATCGCGGCGTAACCCTTGGCCCTATGAGCGCCCGCCCCTTCACCGAACCCGAATACTTCTCCTTGATGACCCATTTCGCCAGCCACGGCCGGACCCGCGACGCCGCCCTCTTGGCCCTCGGTTGCGGCACCGGCTTCCGCATCCAAGAACTCCTCGCTGTTACTGTGGACCATGTTGGGCAAGGTGAGGCGGTTGCCCACGAAATCACCCTGGCCCGCCGCGATTTGAAGGGCGGGCAGGGGGCCTATCGCAAAACCGTCCGCAGCCGCCGCGTCCCCTTGGGCGAGGGCGTCCGGAAGGCGTTGGCCGTCCACTTGGCCGCCATCGGCATCGATGACCCCGCCCGCCCGCTGTTCGGCACCTCCCGCAGCGGGGAGGCCGGCATGGACCGCTCCCAAGCCTTCCGGATGCTCGTCGCCGCCTGCTTGGCCTGCGGGATCGATGCGGCCAGAATCTCCACTCACTCGATGAGGAAGACGTTCGCGCGACGTGTCTATGATGCGTCCGGGCACGATCTCATCCGCACGCAGCGCGCTCTCGGGCATTCGTCCCCCGTTACAACCGCTAGGTATCTCGAAACTGACGCCGACGCTCTCGACCGCTTGATCTTGGACATCGCCGCCTGATCCCCGGGATCCTGAAAAAGCACTTTTCCCCACCGCAGCCCACCCGCCCGCCATGCACCGTTTCTCGAATTTTGGTGCGTCAGGGGGAGGGGGAAGCCGAAGTGCCCACAGATTGGGGCTACTTAACCCGTGGCCGTGGCGTTGAACCGGTCTTGAAAGTTCTGGACCGCGGCGAGGATCTCGTCGAACGGGGGCGTCTCACCATAGAACATTGGACCCCGCATCTCGTCGTAGTCCGCCTGCCACCCGGATTTTTGCCCGGCGCCGGGAACAAGCCGGAAGCTGCCGGCGCGATGGGTTGAGTAGTCCACCCAGGAATACCGAAAGAAGATTTCCCGATGCTCCGCGACGCGGGCAAAGAGCGCCGTATCCGCCAGCGCCCGCTCCCCAATCCCGGCACCGAGCAGGCACCAAAGGTCGTAGTAGTGCCGGGCCATGCGGATTTTCCGCGGTTTGTCGGCGGGCCGGAAGGTCTCCTCGTGCAGCAGGCAGGCCTTCTCCCAGAACGTGCGCTCGGCGGCCAGCACACGCACCGAGGTCGTCCGGTCCGGATCGAGGTCGGGGAACAGGTCGAGGACGTAAGGCGTGATGAGCTTTTCCTCATGCGGCCAGTCATCGGAACGGGCTCCGAGTTCGATTTTCACCTTTGGCGGCACATAGCCGGCCCCAGTGGGTGGGAAAACCGAGGGATAATGAAAGAGCAGGCATTGCCCGTCGGCCATGTCGGGATCAACTTCCAGTTTCCACCCCTCCGGCCCCAGCAGTTCCGCGATGCGGGCGGCCAGGGCCGGTTGCAACTTGCCCTGCACCCATTGACGACAGGCAACCATCAGGGCATCGAGCCGTGCCTTGCGCTGCTTTTTGCTCGGTGCCTGATCCGGGGCGGCGGTGCCGGCGAAGCCGAGCGGTCCCTTGTCGATGATCAGGTCGATGTCTTCGGAGAAACGCTTGATGAGATGCCAGGCCTTGGAGAGCGAAGTGCCGCCCTTGAAGGTGAGGTGTTCACCAATGGACGGCAGGGCAAAAAGCTCGCGCAGCGTCCAGCACACCCAGAAATCCTTCTCCACGCTGAAGGCCTGCAAGCCCATGGTCGCGTCGACTTGCTGAAAGGCCAGGCGGCGGCGTTCGGCCGGGATTTGTAGGAAAGTTTTCATGTGGATGTTTTCTGCGCGGTGAGCGGCCGCAGCAAGTCGGCGATCCAAACGGGAGCATGGACGAGATCCTTTTGGAGGCCGGCACGATCCTCATCGGCAATCTGGCGGCGGATTTTGGCGACAACCTGGGTATCAACCTGATCCTGACCCAGGTGCCGCAGGGCTTGGATCAGCGTGCCGCTCTTACGGCCGGCCGTGGCCATGTGGCTTGGGGTGGTGCGTTGGAGGATGATCTCGCGCTGGCCCAACTTAACCTTCCGGGAGGGCCCATCGGTCAGAAAAACCACCCGGGAGGGCACCTGCTCGGACAGACCGAGTTGATGGGCGGCGTAAGCCCCGGCCGGCTGAAGGCGAATGGCATCCCGCACGGCGAGGGCTCGGGCAATGGCATCAGCCGAAGGCGCGATGAGGCCCAACACAGGATCGCTGGCCGGGTAATCATAGAGGCCCCGCGTCAGTTGTCGGATGGTCCCTGCGGCCTTCAGGCGCCGCAGGGATGACTCAACGGCAGCATCACCGCCCAAGTCCTTGAAGTGTTTGGGCGTAAACACCCATCCTCTGCCGTGGCCATATATCCTGCTACGGACCGATGAAACAAGGGATTGTGAACGAATGGACATCTTAAATCTGACGGGAAAACTAGTAATTATTTCCGTCAAAACAAGAGTAATCCTGCGCACGTGACATGCCGGACCATTGTTCGGACGAATTCACCGCCTGCGAACAGACCTTCCATCCGCCGCGGGCGGTGGACTTGGTTACATGGCCGTCCGGACGTTGCTCGGCTGCTGCGGCGCATGCCAAGGGCAGGTGGTCGTTTCCGAGTCGGCCAGCACCGGTTCGCTGCCCCAGATGAGAGCGTGCGATGCCCAGAAGTCATGCGAAAGAGAGGTGGCTTTCAGATCCCAAGGTTCGGGCTCGGCATGGCTGCCGATAAAGGCGGTGATCAGAACCCAAGTGTTGGGTTCGGCGGTCTGCTTCAAGATCACCATGATGGTCGAGCAGGGCCGCGGGCGGCGGTGCTTGACGAACCTCGTGAGGCCGCGGCGGCGCTCGCGCTGGGCGTAGACGATCGTATCCCGGTCATCCGTCGGCACACAGGTCGACAACCCCACGAAGCGGCCAAAATCAACCAGGCACTGGGCGAAGCCGACCGCCTGAAGATTGATCCGGGCCAACGCTTCCCGGAGGAGCTCGCGCGGCACATGGTGATGGGAGTTGGGCCGATCAATCACCCGGCAGCCGTTTTGGGTGTAGCCCAAGACAGGACCGGCGAGGTGGTGATGCTGGGACGGGAACGCGGAATGCCGGAGCACCGCGGGCATGGGGTTGTTGGTATGGTTTTTCATGGCAGAGGCCGGACAGTAGCACGGTCGATTCATCGGTCTCTGCGGCCTGTTTGGGCGCACCAATCCAGCAGATTGCCTTCCGCAGATTGCGGCCGCCCTTGGCGTGGGCCGAAATCGTAACCCGGCTCCAGCAGCCTGAAGCCGCAATCAATGCCCGAGGTGCGTAAGGGCAGGGGAAAAGTGCTTTTCCCGGCCCCTGGCTGGCCTGATCAGACCGTGTCGTCGGGCCTGGGCACAGGGGCAGCAAGCAGGTCGTCAAGCAGCCCGGGCTGCTTGAACTTGGGGCAAGCGCGTACCACCTTCAGTGCAGCCAGAACCTCGGGCTGGTCACGCAGGGTAACCATCACGTAACCGATGGCGGTGGCCAACGCGCGCCGGTCCTCCTTTTGCCGCAGGGCAATTTGGGCTTCGATGCGGGCGAGCTCTTTCGCCAGCGATTCCTTTTTGTCGGCTTTGGCCTTTTTCTCGGCCAAGAGCGTTTCGAGGGATTTTGTTTTCATTGGGTGTTTGGATTGAACCCAATGGTAGCACCAAGCCGGCGGGGTCGTTTTTCGGCGGAGGTTTGGCCGGCCTCCCCCTTGGAGCATGTGGCTGGATTAAACCCCGCCAGTCGCGCTCGGGGGTGGATCAACGACCAGTTCCGGTTAGGAATGGGGCTTTGGCGGTCGGGGACTGGCGGGAGAATCACGAGGCCGGCGGGAGTGGCCCTTCAGTCAAAGCGGGTGGTTGGGGGCGACGGGTTGCCGATGACGACGATGGGGAAGAGGGCGGTGTCAATGGTCTCCCATGCGCACTGTATGCATCGGCTCAGGTACCCCCGCGTGCCGGCGTCCGAAAACCGGCATTTTCTTGTGCTATCAGAAGGGATGAGCAGTGCAATATACTCTCTCGATATCCAGCCCCTTGCCCGTCGGTTGGGTCGAAACATAATTCAACTGGTCGCCTACACCTCGGGCCTGAAACTCTGTGAATGGAAGAGTGGCAAAATCTTCAGTCGCAAGTCCACCGAGGATGTCCGCGGTTACGAGCTGGTGGGGACGGCCCTTTCGCCGGAGGAATTCTTCAACCGCACGGAACAGGCCGAGCGACGCGTGGACGCCAATGTGGGGCGCCAGATGATCGTGGCCCTGCCGCGGTATGATAAGCCGGAACAGCCCGGTGGCGGGTCACCTGTCTCAGACCGCAAATTGGGTGTGGACGGCGATGAAGCTGAGACCTTGCGGATGATGGCAATCCTACGGCAGATGGCTGTTTTCCTCAGCCAGCTCCTGGGAGTGCCCGTCTTTTTTGCATACCACCGTCCGGTGTCGGGGCGCGGAAAACCTGACAACCCCCACGGTCATTTCGTCTTTGGCCCGCGACCGTGGGATGAAGCCACGCAGACCTTTGCGAAGACCAGGTTCCGTGCGCTGGATGCCGCCAAAACCGGCGGGCCCCTCATCGAGCTGATCCGTCTGCGGTGGGAAGAGATCATTAATGCCAGCCTTGAGCCGGGCATGAAGCCGGTCAGCCGTCTTTCCCATGCTCGCAAGGGCAATGGCCTGATTGCCAAACGCCATCAGGGTTATCAGGTGTGTGCCGCCGAGAAGATCCGTCCGGGGAACACCCGCACGGCAGAGTTTAATCGGTTGGTCGACCGGCGCGCTCAATTGGTGTCCGATCTGGTGCAGCTGGAGTGCGAGGAGGAGCAGCTTAACGCCGAAATCCAGCGGCTGGCGGCCGTGGATCTCGCTCCCATGAGCGCCGCAGCAAGCCGGTCCCGGGCGGCCGAGTCCGTGCAGCCGGGCGCCCTATCCCCGATCTCGGCTGACAACAGCCGGCAGCAGTCGATCGCGGCGCTCGAAGGCATGTCCGTGCCCTCCGTTATCGATCCTGTGCCCCAAAAGAACGCTCTCAGCCAAGCCGCCTTGAGCGAGGTTCTCCAGCCTGACGACGTCGATCCTATGGCGCCGATGACTGCCAGCCTTAGCCGTCGGCAGGCCAAATCGACTGTAGCGGGCGAAGTGTTGGAGCCTCTCCAATCGACCAACAGCAAGGAGATGGCCACCAAGAATGCAGTGGCGGGTTTGGTTCATCCGGTGACGGCCGATGCCAACCGGCAGCAGGCCAAAATACTCGCCGGTAAGAACCTGGCCGGCCCGGAAGCAGCGGATCAGAAAAAAGCACTTTTGCCTGACCAAATTACCACGGCCGTAGCCGATTCGCCGGCCGCAAACGTGCCTGTGCCCGATCCACCTCACGATCCCGAGGCCGACATTCCCGCCGACCTTAAGCCCCAGCTCAGCGTGGACGAACTTCGTTCGATTCTCGCCCACGACCGGCGCTGACGCCCAGCTTTGGGTCTTGTCCTGCACTGGACCAAAGGTATGGGTGGCATCGTTCTTTGGAGTCGGGCCTATAGCTCAATGGTTAGAGCAGAGGACTCATCAATAGGTGCCAGCGGAGGGGAAACCGCCGCTGGAATACGGGGAAATTCGGTGAAACCTTCACCCTCGCGGGCATGGCAACGCCGAGCCGAACTCATGGTGCACCATGAGGAGGTGTAGAGACTAGCGGAGGGGTTCAGTCCCCTTAATTACCGCACCAACCCCCGTCGCCCCACCGACAATCGTCGCGGGTGAAGACATAGTCCAGGGAGCGCCGAAAGGCGCGCCAACCTGAATCCTTTGGTTCTCGGTTCGAGTCCGAGTGGGCCCACCAAAGTCAGCGCATTCAGTTAGCCATGGCGCGCACGACCTGGCGCAAGGCGGCTCCCTTTTCGGGGTCACGCCACACCTGCAAAAGCCTCCGGTCATCGTCATCCAGAATGAGCAGGACCGGGCTGGCAACTGGCGTGCGCAGTTCGGGCTTGGGTTTGTCGGAATGCTTGGCGGCGAGTTCCAGGATGACGTCAGGCACCAGCCCGCAACGTGTGGCGGCATCACGATCAATCGTGTGGCCGAGAGCACAGAGTTGGACCACGGCCTCGGGCGGGTAGCGCAGGACGCGGGCGTTTTTGAGTTCGACCGGCAGCCGATAGCCCGCCTCCCAGCGTGCCACTGTCCGCGGACATACTTTGAACATGAGGGCTAGCTCACCCCGGGTAAGCTTGAGCTCCGGTCGCCGCGCACATGCCGGCAGAAACGCTGCCAGCTCCGCGGGAAGCGGTTTGGCGCGAACCGTACGCGCCAACTCCGCCCTGCCATTGATCGCAGGGAAGGAGGGGGACGGGTGAGGTGCCAAGTGCTGCACCCACCATGATAGCACTGTGCCGGATCGGTCCCGGCCTGTGACCAGTCTGCCGGCCACCGTCCCGCCACTGACGGTGTGGCGCGACTATAACGGCCGGGGCGACTGCGAAAACGTGATCAAGGAACTCCAACAGGGCTTCGCGTTGCCGACCCTGTGCCTGCGCTCTTTCTGGGCGACCGAAGCGGCGCTGTCGCTCGCGACCCTGACTTATAACCTCACGGTCCTGTTCCAACGCCATCTCGGCTGGCAGACCAAAGTGACCATCCACTCGTTGCGCTTTTGGCTGTTGCTCACCCCGGGCATCATCGCGCATCCCGCCGGAAAAACCACCATCAAGCTCGCCGTGCCCTCACGCGAACGCGACTGGTGGTCCCGCTTGTGGGAGAAAATCCTGAGCCCGCTGCCCAACTGCAATGCAGTCGAGAATCGACCTGCTTTTGCCTGCTAAAATGATCTCCAACTGCATCGTTCCGGCTAAGACTTTGGCGGGAGCGGCGGGCGGCGGCATTTATGAACTTTTGCTGCCAGTGGTGGACGAGTACTCTACGGCTGAGCAGTCGGCTGATGAGACCTTGGCGGCTGTGACCGCGTTGCTCACTGACGGGGGCATTGACCGTGAGCGTAATCGATGGGAAAGGCTCAGACTGACACGGGCACGCTCAAGTCTGCATTCCCATCCGGGCAGCTGAAAACTTTAGGTCATGAAGTGGCGACAGAGGTTCGAGCCAAATCGCATAACCTATCAATTATCGGGAAATCATGCGGCAATGGTGCAGATTTGCGATACACCCGCCTCGATGCGCAAGAATACCCTCGAAAATATGCGACCGCTTCTCCAGTAGCATGTCGTGCCACGAAAGTCTGTCAGCCAACCCGCAGTCACGATCTACGAGATCGCCGAGCACGTCGGATTGTCGCCCGCGGCAGTGTCGAGCGCACTGTCGAACCGGGGCGCGGAGCGGCGCCTCTCGGTGAAGACGGTGCAGCGGATTCTCGAGGCGGCCAACGAACTGGGCTACGTGCCGAACATGGCGGGACGCCGCCTGCGCGCGCACAAGTCCTCGACGCGTCAGTTCGATCTCGCCATCCTCACTTCCTTCGAGGCGCCTTTGCCGCTGGTGAGCCAGGTACTGCATGCGTTGCAGCGCGCGGTGGACGTTCAGACCAACGAGCATACGCGCTTTGCTGTGGCGATCGAGATGTTCCATGCCGGCAGATTGCGGGACAAGCCGGGCTTGCTTGACGCCAACCGCTATCACGGCGTGATCATCACCAACACGCTGCCGGAGGACGACCAGTTCCTCGCCAAGGCGCGGCTGCCGTATCCGGTGGTTATCCTGGGCCGGCGGATTCCCAGTTATTACTGCGTGCTCGAGGCGCCCGATTTCGTCGGCCGCCGATCGGCCGAGGTGCTGATCGATGCGGGCTGCAAGCACCCCGTCGTGTTGCACGGACGTTCGCTGACCCACACGACCTCCAATCGTCTCGAAGCTTTTGCCCGCACCGTGCTCGATCGGACAGGCAGCGACGCGGATGCACTGGTGAGCAATGGTCTCCAGCCGCAGCATGGCGCCGCCACCATCGAAGCTTTCCTAGCCCGGGGTGGAAAACTTGACGGCCTGTTTGCTGTCACCGACAGCCTGGCGATCGGCGCCTATCAGGCGATCAAGCGCAGTGGCCGGCAAATCCCGCGCGACGTGGCTGTGGTGGGCGTGGGTGACAACGAATTTGCTGAGTATTTCGATCCCCCGCTGACGAGCATGGCGGGCGCCAACGATGCCATGGTAGCCGAAGCCGTGCCCCTGCTGTTCAGGGTCCTGCGCGGGGAGAAGGACGTGGTCAAGGAGGTGCTTGTCGTGCCCACCGTGTTCCAACGCGCCTCGACGGGGAAAAAATAGGGTCAAGAATTTTCCGAAAATCTCTTGACAATGCTAAATCCATTTAGCAATGTGTTTTTCACATCAGTCTATAATAGCAAATCCGTATCAGCCATGCGGCCTTGTTCATTATGCTAAATCGGTTGAGCCCTACCTAACCTCTGGAGAACTACCCCATGGTCCCTTCGATCTCACCTCATTCACGCCGGATGTCCGTTGCACTCTGCGGCGTTATATTTTGCTTCGTACTGAGCATGGTTTTCGGTCAGGCTGGCCCGCGTGGCGGCATCAATGGCACCGTGAGCAACCGTGCCGTGGGCAAGCTGCTGGACGGCGCCTCGGTCACAATTACTGAGCTCGATCTGACCGAACAGACCGACAATACAGGCCGGTTTCGTTTCGTGGGCGTGCCATCTGGCGAATATACCGTAGTGGCCAGTTATACGGGCTTGGACGCCGACCGCCGAACGGTGACCGTGGCACCGGGCGCCACTGCAACCGTCAATTTCGATCTCACTTCGGAGGTCTATTTGTTGAGCGACTTTATCGTCGAGGGTGTTCGCGAGGGGAATGCAGCCGCCATTACGAGCCAGCGCAATGCGGACAGCGTCAAGCACGTCGTCTCGATGGATGCCTTTGGCAATCTGGCCAACGACAACACCGGCGAACTCCTGCTCCGCCTGCCGGGCATCGCCGGCCAGCACGACCTTGATGGCAACATTTCCGAGGTTCATGTCCGCGGCACCCCCTCGAACTTGAACATGGTCATGGTCGACGGTAATCTCATGGCCAGTAACTTCGGCGACAGTCGCAGCTTTGCATTACGGTCCATTTCCGGCGCGCTCTTTGACGAGATAGAAGTCACCAAGGCGCCGACGCCCGATTTGCCTGCGGACTCCATCGGCGGCGCGATTAATCTAAAGTCAGCCTCCCCTCTGGACCGCAAAGCCGACCGGCACGTCCAGTACAGCGCTTCGTTCCGCTGGGCTCCGCGCTGGGTGGAAAACGTCCCGATCGCCTATGATCACCCGATTCATCCCACCCTGAAGCTGAACTGGCAGCAGGTCTTCAGCGTATTTGGCGGCGAACGAAACTTAGGACTGACCTTCAGTACCTTTTATAGCGAGAATGCGAGCGGCGGCTTCACCGGTACCTACCTGTATCAGAACACGCTCAACCGCCACGCCTATCTGTACGATTACCAATCGCGTGACATCTACAACAACCGGAAGCAGAAGAGTGTATCTCTCAAGCTGGACTACCGCCTGTCTCCCTCCACCACCGTCAATTTCAATGTTCTGCTGAACCAGGACGACCAGCCGACCAACTACTGGTATATCGGCCGGGCCGTGACTTCGCAGACGGTCGCGACGCTCGACGCCAATGGACAGCCCACTGGCAGCGGAGCCATCTTGCCCGACTATACGGACGACGTCACCCATGTCCGCCCGATCAACAATTCCCGGTATATCCTTACCTCCCAGCTGATCGGCTTCCTCGACGAGCAGATCAATTTCAACGCCAGCGCGAAGCACCAGTTTGATCGCCTCACCATCAACTACAATGCCGCGTACAGCCAGAGCCATTCCACGCTCAACACCGGCGAGCACGGTGACCGGGCCGGCGGTGGCAATTTCACGGCCGAGGTCCGTGGCATCGGCTGGACGGTGGATCGCAGCGCCTCAGAGGAGTATCCCAGCTGGACGCAGACGGCGGGTTCGGACATTTCCGATCCCTACGTGTACACCCCGGGCACGATGACCCGGCGGAACAACACCAAGAACATCGATATTCTCACGGCCAAGGCCGACGTGAAATACGACTTGCCCACGGAGCACTCCGCCAACGTCAAATCTGGCGTGAGCTATCGCCAGCAGGAACTCCGGCGGCTTAATGCCGACCGGCGGTGGAATCCGGTGGGCGCCGCGGCCGGTTCGCTTGCCTCGTTGGTTGACCTCGATCACATCGCACATTCCGAGGAAGAGCGGATCGGCAAGCAGCTCCCATTCATTGATCCGGGCGCCATCGTGGCGGATATAACCGACAATCCGTCCCGCTGGACCGAGGATCTCTATTATTCGACCTCACGGACCCTGATCGGCAATGATCGGGTGAAGGAAGGTGTTTTCGCCGGCTACGTGCAGGGCCAGCTCACCTTTGGCAAGCTCAAGGGCATCACCGGCGTGCGGTACGAGCGCACCGAGGTCGATAGCTCCGGCTACGTGCCATCACCGGTCCTGTCGACGACGGCACAGCGCAACGCCGATCCGGTGGGCTGGGGTATCCGGGACTACGACAACTACGTCCAAATCGAAGGGGCCTACGATCAGTGGTTCCCGGGGATCTACCTGACCTACAGTATTCGGAAGAACCTGCTGTTGCGCGCCAATTGGTCGAATAGCATCGGCCGGCCTTCCTTCACCAAATTGGTCCCCTCCTTCTCCGTCAACGAGAACACCAATGTGGTCACGGTGAACAATGCCGGGCTCGGACCGCAGACTTCGGAAAATTGGGACGTGGGTATCGAGTATTACTTCGAACCTGTGGGCCTGCTCTCAGCGAATGTCTTCCGTAAGAACATGAAGGATTTCATTGTCACCGGCATTGTGGGAATTGTCGGGACGGGGGCGGACAATGGCTTTGACGGCGACTACGCCGGATACGATCTCCAGACCACTTTCAATGGTGGCGAGGCCAAGATCGAAGGCTTCGAACTCGCCTACCAGCAGCGGTTTGAGTTCCTCCCTGCGCCCTTCTCCGGGCTCTCCGCGTTCATCAACTACACCCACCTGCGGACCTCGGGCGACTACGGTGAAACTTCGACTGCGCCCCGCTCCACCACTGATGTGCTGAACTTCATCCCCGAGGCCATCAACGCGGGATTGACCTACACATATCGCGGATTCGGCGCCCGGGTGATGTGGAACAAAACCGGCCGTTTCCTGAACACCTACAATGCCAACCCGTCCCAACTGCGCTACACGCTTGAACGGGAGATGTGGGATGCCAGCCTGTCGTATCGGTTCAATCGGCGCTACACCATCTTCGTCGACGTGAGGAACATCACCAACGCGCCGCGATCTTGGGAACGGGCGGCCGGAGTTACCAACGCCTACATATTCTTCACGGCGGTGAATTTCGGTATCAAAGGCGAGTTCTAAAATCATATAAGGTCGCCATGATGCGTTCGGGTTCCGCGCGCGGAACCCGGCCTCGTCTTGCCATGGATTCACGAAAATACTACAACGCTGGTGGAGCGGCATCCGTCGGCGTTTCGTGCAGCCGCCTTCCGGCCCTCGTGGCCGCATCACGCCGGAGGGGCTGCACATGAAGTCGTTGAAGCGTGGCTGGTCACGATTCTTATTGGCGGTGCTGCTCGCCCCGGTGACGCTTGGGGCCTCGTTTCGGCTGGCTGTCGTCACGGATGCGGCAGACGAACTGTATCAGCACACGGTCAAGACGGCGATAGCGAAGGCTGGTCAGGATGCGGGTCTGCCCGACGGCGCGCTCGAGATCGTCTGGCGGGCTCCGATGCGGGAGGGGGATCGACAGGAGCAGGTTCGTCTGCTCCGTGATTTGGCACGGGATCGGGTGGACGCCGTGTTACTCGCGCCCATCGATCGCAAGGAACTGGCTCCTTCCGCGGACGAGGCCAGGCGCGAACACCGGCCGCTCGTGTGTTTTGGCGGAATGGTGGACGCGGTTGGGCCGCTTTCGGTCGTCATGGCAGACAATCTTGAATTGGGACGCTCCGCCGCCCGCCGGCTGGCAGCCCGGTTGAACGGTCACGGCCGCGTGATACTCCTGCGGAGCCAGATCCACGCGTCAGCCGCGGAGCAACGCGAAGAGGGCTTCTTGGAGATACTGCAGCGGGAGTATCCGGGAATCGAGCTGGTGGCGACAGACTACCACGCAGGACCCACCAGCGATAGCGCGCAGCGAGTGATGACCGGCCTGCTAGATCGGTATGGCCGGGACTTACAGGGAATCTTCGTTTCCAGTGAGCCAAGCGCGGTTGGGGCTCTGATGGCCTTGCGCAACGCAGGTCTGGCCGGCGGTCAGGTTAAATTCGTCGCCGTCGACGATGGTGGTGTACGCCTTCGCGAAGGGCAGAAGGTCGGCGACATTCAGGAGCTGCTGATGGTGGACCTCGCGGGCGTGGTCCGCGAGGCAGCGAGGTTCGCGCTGGCGCAGGCGCGGGCGGGAGCGTCGCCCGCCCGCCGGGTCGTGGGAATCGGAGCTGGGGGACAGCGGGAGTTGCGCGACGAGGCACCGCCATTCTGGCCCGGCTTGCCGGCGATCACCGGACCGGAAAAATTCGCCGCCACCACCAGCGATCGCACGGTGCCGGACATGGGTTTGGTTTTGGTGGCCATCCCGCCCGGCGTGATGAGTCGGAGTTCCGGGGAGCGCCCGGGGAGCACCGCGCCGGTGCAGGTCAGTTTTTCCCGGCCATACTGGCTTGGAAAATATGAGGTGACTCAGGGGGAGTGGCTGGCGCTGATGGATTCGAATCCAAGCGATTTCGTGGCGCCGTGCCTGCCGGTGGATAATGTCTCCTGGCGGGAGGCGACGGATTTTTGCATGCGGCTGACGGAACGCGAGCGACAGGCCAGGCGTTTGCCGCCGGGCTATCTCTACGCATTGCCGACGGAGGCGCAGTGGGAATACGCCTGCCGGGCCGGTGCTGAAGTGATACAAATTTCGCCGGACGACGGTTGGTGTCGCATGAACAGCGGCACGCTCCATCCCGCGCCGGCCGGCTGGCGGATGAGCACCCATCCGATGGGTACGCTCCGGGGCAATGCCTGGGGATTGCATGACATGCTCGGCAATGTGGCCGAATGGTGCTCCGATTGGAGCGGTGATTATCCGGGCGGCGCCATTGCCGACTACTCCGGCCCCGCCTCCGGTACGCACCGAGTGCTTCGCGGAGGCTCGTGGTGGAGTGACCCGCAAAACTGCCGCTCGGATCACCGGCATCGTGCCCCGCCGGATCGCAAGCACAGCGCCCTCGGCTTTCGCGTTGCATTGGTTCCGGCACCTCCGTCCCCCTCATGAATTCAAGCCGCCCCCTGATGCTGACCCTCGTTGGTGCTTTGTTTTTGCTGGCGCCTCGGCTCGGCGCGCAGGACGCCGAGACAGAGAAATCGAAGCTCCCACCCCCCACGTACGCCAACGTCGCCTACGGGCCGCATGAGCGCAACGTGCTGGATGCGTGGCTGGCGGACTCCACGCAAACCACCCCCGTGTTGATCTACTTCCACGGCGGCGGATTCGTCGCGGGCAGCAAAGCCAATTTGCCGGCTCTGGCGCTTGCCGCGGCATTGCGCGCCGGAATTTCGGTGGTGGCGGTGAACTATCGTTTCGCGCCGGAGGTTTCCTTTCCGGCGCACTACTTGGATTGCGCCCGCGCCATCCAGTTTGTGCGGCACTCCGCGCGAACCTGGCGCCTCGACCCGCGGCGCGTGGCACTGACCGGCAGCTCGGCTGGCGCGGGGGCGTCGCTTTGGGTTGCCTTTCATGACGACCTCGCCGATCCGGCCAGCGCGGATTCGATCGCGCGGGAGTCGACGCGCGTCACGTGCGTGGCGGTCATGGGCGCGCAGCCGACCTACGATCGGCGCATCATCCGGCAACTCGCCGGCGAGGCCGCGGCCCGGCATCCGGTTTTTGCCAACCTGCATGGATTGAAGCCCAACGAACTGGAGACGGAAAAGGCGTACAAACTCTACGAACAGGCAGCGGCCATCACCTACTTGACCCCTGACGATCCGCCGGCGTTCGCATACTACAGCGAGCCGCGCGGGCCGGTGCCGCCCGATGCGCGCGCGGGCACGGGCATCCATCACCCGAATCTTGGACTCTACCTGAAGGAGAAAATGGATGCGCTCGGCATCGAATGCGTGTTCCTCCACAAGGACCAGAAGATCAACGTGACCACGGCGGAGTTCGAATTCCTGAGCCGCCACCTCTTCCCCGCCGCGACCAAATGATCATGACCTTCCTCCGCCCATTGCTCATTCGCTTTTGCCTGCTGGCTATCGTCCTGTCGTGCCCGGTCCTGGCCGACCCGATCCGACCGCTGGCGCAGGAGCATGTCGTGCTCGGCGAATCTCCATCCCCGGCCGATACGCCTTTGTATTCTCCGACCATCCTCCGGCTCGCTTCCGGCCGTCTGGTCGCCGCCTACGCGCAGGCCGGCAAGGGCAGGTCGCATCCGAGCGCCGAGTTCATCTTCACTTCCGACGACGGCGGCAAGAGCTGGATCAAGCGCGCCGAGGCGAAGCCGCTGCAAGGGCGCCTTTTCGCCGCCGGCCGGTCGATCTACTATCTCGCGACCGGGGCGGGGCTGCCGATCATGCGATCGGACGACGACGGGGTGAGCTGGTCCGCGCCCGTATTCCTCACTGGAAAGGACAAGGTGTGGCAGCAGACGCCGGCAAACGTCTGGCACGCCAACGGTAACGTCTATCTGGCGTTCGAGCGCCGGAATCGCGAGATCGAGGCGTGGGGGCCGAGCGAAAAAGCACTGGTGCTGCTGCGGGCCCGCGTCGAGGCCGACCTGACCAAGCCCGAGGCCTGGACCTTTTCCAGCGAACTGGTCTTCGCCGACGTCGTGCCGGGTGTCCGCACGAACGAGGTGAACCTGCCTTTCGTTGGCATTCCCTTCTTCAAGCAGGACTACCCGAATCGCGCGCCGGTTTCCACGTCGCCGCGCCGCACGATGCCGCCGATCGGCTGGGTGGAGCCGGCCGTCGTGCAGGTGATGGATTCGGATCATTACTGGCACGACCCGTCCGGACACACCTTCCACGTGATCGCGCGAGCCCATACCGGCGGCACGGGCTTTGCCTGCTTCACCAAGGTGGTCGAAAACGACGACGGGACAATGACGATGTCGCTCGAGCACGCGCCTTCCGGCCAGACCATGATGTATGTGCCGTTTCCCGGCGGGCAGATGCGCTTTCATCTGCTCTATGACGACAAGACCAAGCTCTACTGGCTGCTCGGCTCACAGGCGACCGATTCCATGCGTCGCGCCGACCGCCTCCCCGCCGACCGCTTCGACCTGCCTTACAACGAGCGGCACCGCCTGGTGCTGCATTTCTCGCGCAATCTCGTGGATTGGTGCTTCGCCGGTCTTGTCGCCATGACGGACTCACCCAAGGAGGCGCGGCATTACGCGAGCATGGACATCGACGGCGACGACCTGGTGATCCTCTCGCGCAGCGGCGACAGCCGCGCCAAGAGCGCCCATGAGGGCAATCTCATCACCTTTCATCGCGTGAAGCAATTCCGCGACCTCGTCTATTGAAACCGGGCGCCCCTTCCATGCATCGCAAACGGCCGCATCTGCTCGGGATCGTGACGCTCGCGGCTGCCCTCGCCGCGGGGGCGGAGCAGAACTTCCGCCGGCTGGAATACCATCATCCCGGCCTGCAGGTCGACTTGGGGGCGGGTCTCTGGGGCCTGCCGGTGATCCTCGATTACGACGGCGACGGACATGACGACCTGCTGGTGAACAGCACGAACATCAACTTCCTGGAAAATGTCGCCACCATGCCGGGGCAGTTCGTGTTTCGCGACCGCGGTCCGGTCGACGGCACGCGACTGGCCGGCCACGACACCTGTCCCGCGGTGGTTGATTGGAACGGCGATACCGTGCCTGATTTGCTCGTCGGCGCCGAAGATGGTTTCCTCTATTACCTCGAGAACCCCCGGACGCGTTTCGCGCCCCACACCCCATGACCAGCATTGTCCATCCCTTGCACCGTCTCCGTCGGACGTCGTTGTTATGCGTCGCCATCCTGTCGGTCGTACGGCCGGTGTCCGCCGCGGCCGAGGTGGAGGACAGCCGGCCACCGGGAGTGATCGTCGCGCAAACGCCGCTGTCGAAGACCCAGTATATCGGGTCGCCGAGCATCGCGATCCTGCCGGACGGCACCTACGTGGCCTCTCACGATTTTTTCGGCAAATCGGGGCCGAACCTGCGTGAGACGCACGTGTATGCTTCGCACGATCGCGGGGAAACCTGGACGCCGTTGGCCTCGTTTCCGGCGGCAACGTGGGGTAGCCTGTTTGTCCATCGCGGCAACCTGTACCACATGGCGATCACGGACGAACCGGGCAATGTCGTCATCCGGCGCTCGTTCGATGGCGGGCGTACCTGGAGCGACCCGAAGGACGCGCATACCGGAGTTCTGCTGTCGGGGAAATTCCACAGTGCACCCGTGCCAGTAGTCGTGTACGGCGGCCGCCTCTGGCGCGCGGTGGAGGAGACGGTCAACGACCGGAAATGGCCGCGGCACTTCGGCGCGCTGATGCTTTCGGCGCCGGTGGACGCGGATTTGCTCGAGGCCGCGAACTGGACGCGCACCAACTGCATCGTTTTCGATCCAGCCTGGCTGCCCGGCCGGCGGCCGGGCTGGCTGGAAGGCAACGCGGTCGTCACACCCGAAGGGGGCGTGGCCAACGTGTTGCGGGTGAACACGGAGCTCGGTCCCGACGCGGCCTATGAACTGCAAGGGCCGGCTGCGGGCATCCCGCGTTTCGAGGTGGCCGCGCGGGCCGACGTTTCCGCGGACGGCAGGTCGCTCGCCTTCGATCCGACCACGGGCTTTCTCCATTTCCCCGGCGGGCTTTCGAAGTTTACCATCCGCCACGATGCGGTGAGCGGGCGTTACTGGGCGCTCGTGAACAAGGTCACCCGGCCGCACGCGGAGCGCGCGGTCGAGACCGAGCCGGCGGCGCAGCGCAACGTGGTGATCCTGACTTCCTCGGCCGACCTCCGGCATTGGACGGAGCACCGGGTCATCCTGCAGTGGCGTCCGGGGGAATTGCTCACGCGCAAGGACCGCCACGGGTTCCAGTACCTGGACTGGCAGTTCGACGGCGACGACCTTGTGGCCGTCGCGCGCACCGCGTGGAACGCCGACAGCTTCCACAACGCCAATTACCTGACCTTCCATCGCGTCCGGGACTTCCGCGCGGAAGCAACTGCGGGGAAATGAGATTGGCCGTGACAGCGCTCGCCCTGACCGCCGGCCTGCCAGTGATTGCGGAGCTGCGCGACGTCGCGGATCGCCAGACCGAACGGCAGGTGACGTACGCGCCGCACGGACACGTGCTGACGAATACGGCGGTCTGGTCCCCGGACGGGCGCTGGATCGTCCATGACGTGCGCTCGGCGGACAACGTTTTCGATGGCACGCGGATCGAGCAAGTAGACGGGGAGACGGGCGAAACGCGGGTGTTGCACGAATCGAGCAACGGCGCAGGCTGCGCGGTGGCGAGCTATCACCCGCGCGAGCCGAAGGTGGTCTTCCTCGAGGGGCCGGAGAACCCGGCGCCGGACTGGAGCTACGCCGCGAGCCGCCGTCGCGGGCTCTGGCTCAAGGCGGACGAGCCCGGTCGCAGTCATGCGCTGGACGCCATGAACTACGCGCCGCCATTCCGGCCCGGCGCCTTGCGCGGCGGGTCTCATCTGCACGTGTTCAGCCCGGATGGCGCCTGGGTGAGCTTCACCTATGAAGATGAGGTGCTGGCGCGGCTCGATCGGCAGCCGGGCGCGCCCGCCCATGAGGCGAACCAGCGCAACGTGGGTGTCGCGGTGCCCGCCGGACCGGTGCATGTGGCGGCCGCGCATCCTCGCAATCACGACGGGGACTTTTTCTCTGTGCTGGTCACCCGCACCACGGACCGGCCCCGCCCGGGCAGCGACGACATCAGCCGGGCGTTCGAAGAAGGGTGGGTGGGCAACCACGGCTATATACGCGCGGACGGCACCCCGCAGACCCGGGCGCTGGCGTTCCTCGGGATGGTGACCGCAGCCGACGGGCGACAGCACGCGGAGGTGTTTATCGTGGATCTGCCCGACGACCTCACGCAGGAAGGAACGGCGCCCCTGGGGGGCACCGCCACGACGCGACCGGCTCCACCGGCCGGCGTCACGCAGCGGCGGCTCACCTTCACCGAAGCGCGACGCCACCGGGGCGCGACCCTGGCGCCGCGACACTGGGTGCGCTCGTCGCCGGATGGCGTCCAGCTCGCCTTCGTCATGCGGGACGACGCCGGCGTGGCCCAGCTTTGGAGCGTGCCGCCGCAGGGCGGAGAACCCCGCCAGATTTCCCGGCATCCGTCGGGAATTGCCTCCGCCTTCAGCTGGAGTCCGGACGGACGCTGGATTGCGCACCTGATGGACGGCAGCGTGTTTGTCACCGAAGCGGCCACCGGGCATGGCTGGCGGCTCACGCCGCGGCGCACAGGCGACGACGCGCCCGAGCCGTATGCCTGCGTGTTTTCCCCGGACGGACGTCGGATCGCCTATACGCGCCGGATCAATCACCAGGCTCAGATTTTCACCGTCACCACCTCGCTCCCATGAACCTGTACCTCCGATTGGTCCTGTGCCTGCTCTTCACCGCCGTCCTTGTTTCCGCGGCCATCCTCCCGGCGCCTCTGTTCCGGGACGGCGTCGTGCTGCAGCGAGACAAGCCGCTGCCGGTTTGGGGCACGGCTGAACCGGGAGAGCGGGTGGAGGTCCACTTCCGGTCGCAGACGGCGACCGCGGTGGCGGGTGCGGACGGCCGCTGGCAGGTCACGCTGCAGGCCGAGTCCGCCTCGGCCGAGCCCGCGGAGCTGGTGATGACCGCGCGCAATACCGTGGTTGTGCACGACGTGCTCGTCGGCGACGTGTGGCTTTGTTCGGGTCAGTCGAACATGGAATGGAAGGTGGCGGCCTCGGCCGACGCCGAGCGCGAGATCGCAGCGGCGATCGATCCTTTGATCCGTCATTTCAAGGTGCCGAGAACTCCCGCGTCGACGCCGCAGACCGATTGCGGCGGGCAATGGGAGTCCGCCGCGCCGGACACCGTGGGCGAGTTCACCGCGGTCGGCTATTATTTCGCCCGCGAATGGCGGAAACGCACGGGCGTGCCGGTCGGCCTGGTGAATTCGACCTGGGGTGGAACGCAGATTGAATCGTGGATAGGCGATGCCGCGCTGCGGACGGATCCCAGCCATGAGGCGGTGGCCGCGCGCTGGCAGCAATGGCTTGACGGGCATCCCGCGCGCGTCGAGCGCCACCAAGTCGCGCTGCAGAAGTGGCGGGACGAGCAGGCGGTGGCGGAAAAGGAAGGGAAGCCCTTCACACGGCGCGAACCCGCCGTGCCGGAAGGCGCCGGCAGCCGGCGGGAGCCGGCCAGTCTGTATAACGGCATGATCCATCCGCTGCAGCCCTTCGCCCTGCGCGGCGTGCTCTGGTACCAGGGCGAGGCCAACGGCGAGCGCGGCGCGGAATATCGGACGCTATTTCCCACAATGATCCGGCAGTGGCGCGCGGAGTTCGGGCAGGGCGACCTGCCGTTCGGCTTCGTGCAACTGGCCAACTTCGAGCGGCCGGTGGACAAGAGCGGGCAGCAATGGGCGTTTCTGCGCGAGGCCCAGACTGCCGCGCTGGCCCTGCCAGCGACCGGCATGGCCGTCACCATCGATATCGGCGATCCGCAAAACATCCACCCGAAGAACAAGCAGGAGGTCGGCCGCCGGCTCGCCTTGTGGGCAGGCGCCCACCTGCTCGGCGAACTGAACGCCTTCACCGGACCGAAGTTCACTGGCATGGAAATCGAAGGGGCGCAGTTGCGGCTGCGTTTTTCCGAGGGACAGGGCCTGCGCACCGCCGGGCCGGTTCCCACCGGCTTTGAAGTGGCGGGCGCTAACCGCCGGTTCGTGCCGGCCATGGCGCGGATCGAGGGCGGCACGGTCGTGCTGACGGCCACCGGTATGCAGGCCCCGGTGGCGGCGCGCTACGCCTGGCGCAATGCACCGGAAGCGAATCTTTGCAATGCCGACGGGCTCCCGGCTGCACCTTTCCGAACCGACAATTGGTAACACTTATGTCCTCACGACTGATTCTCCTGGTGCGCGCTTTGCTGTCACTCACCCCCGCCTGCCTCGCCGCGGAGATGCGGCGGTTGCCTTACCACCACCCCGGCTTGACTGTGGATCTCGGCGTCGGGTTGTGGGCGTGGCCGTTGCCGATGGATTACAATGGCGACGGGTTGATGGACCTCGTCGTCGTCTGCACGGACAAGCCTTACAATGGCACGTGGTTCTTCGAGAATTCGGGTGTCGTTGACCCGCAGACGAAGCTGCCGGTCTTCAAGCCCGCCGTGCTTGTCGGCAAGCCCATGCCGTCGCCGGCCATCTCCTACGTCACTGGGGAACCGGTGATCACGGCGACAGCCAGCGTGCGCGACCGGCCGGAGGAACCGTATCGGTTCCGCGCCAATGTTTACCCGGACTTTCTCCAGTCCCAATTCAACGCCCCGGCGAAGCTGGCCGTACCCGAGCGCATCCATCCCGAGCCGGGCAACATCCGCCAGAACCAGTGGAAGCTCGTGGATTTCGACGGCGACGGCGCGCTCGATGTCTCGCTCGGCATCGATTTCTGGGGCGACTTCGGCCCGCTCAACGGCGGGGAGGGGGCTTTCAACGAGCGGGGCGAATGGACGCGCGGAAAACTCCGCGGCTACGTCTACATCCTGCGCAACACCGGCACGACCGGGCGGCCGATTTACGCCGCGCCGGAGAAGGTTCTCGCCGGCGGGGAGCCGGTGGACCCCTACGGCATGCCCTCGCCGATGTGGGGGGACTTCGATGGCGACGGCGACCTCGACCTGCTCTGCGGGGAGTTCCGCGATGGGTTCACCTACTACGAGAACCGCGGCACGCGCACCCAGCCGGCCTATGCGTCGGGCCGACCGCTTATGATCGGCGGCCAGCGCCTGGCCATGGACCTTTGCATGATCACGCCCACCGCGGTGGATTTCGACGGCGACGGCGATCTCGATCTGGTGGTTGGCGACGAGGACGGCCGGGTGGCCTTCATCGAGCACACCGGCACGGTCGTCGGCGGCATGCCGCAGTTCCTCCCGCCGCGCTATTTCCGGCAGCACGCCGCCGGCGTGAAGTTCGGCGCCCTCGCCACGCCGTACGCGGTGGATTGGGACGGCGACGGCCTGGAGGACCTCATCACCGGCAACTCGGCCGGATATATCGGCTTCATCAGGAACCTCGGCGGTCACCCCGCGCGCTGGGCCGCGCCGGTGTATCTTTCAGCAGGCGGGCAGCTCATTCGCGAAATGGCCGGCCCCAATGGCTCGATCCAAGGGCCCGCCGAGGCCAAGTGGGGTTATTCCATCCTGAGCGTCGAGGACTGGGACGGCGACGGATTGCCCGACATCATGACCAACGGCATCTGGGGAAAGGTCGTCTGGTATAAAAACATCGGCACGCGCACCGCCCCCCGCCTCGCCGCGGCGCAGCCCGTCGCCCTCGCGCTGCCGCCCGGGACGCCGGCGCCGCATCCCGTTTGGAACTGGTGGAAACCCGCGGGCCACGAACTCGTCACCCAGTGGCGCACCACGCCGCAGATGATCGACTGGAATGGCGACGGGCTCATGGACCTCGTGATGTCCGACGTGGAGGGCTATCTCGCGCTTTATGAGCGGCGGCGCGGTGCGAATGGCACTTTGGAACTGCAGCCGCCGCAGCGGGTTTTCTGGAGCGAAGGCGCGAGTGTCTTCAACAGCAACGGTCAGCCGCAGAACAAGGAATCCGGCCTGCTCCGGCTCAACGACGGCATCTATGGCCGCAGCGGCCGGCGCACTTTCTGCATCGCCGACTGGGATGGCGACGGGGTCCTCGATCTGCTGGTGAACAGCAACCCCAACGTGAACTTCCTGCGGGGGCTCGGTCGCGATGCGCGGGGCCTCTGGATCTTCCGGGATGAAGGGCCGGTCAGCCAGCATGTGCTCGCCGGTCACGCCACCAAACCGACCATGCTGGATCTCGCCGGCGACGGACATCGCGAACTGCTCGTGGGCGCGGAGGATGGTCACTTTTATGTGCTGCCCGCCTTAACGGGCCGGCAGCCCTGAGGCGGGAGCATGCTATTTAGGTTGAAGGCCGGATCTCCAAACATCGTCTTGGGAGAACTTTGCAACGCATTCGAGGTGAGATTCCGAGATCCCGCCCGACAACCATTCAGCCTGAATTTTTCTCCCTTTAAGCGGCTCCACTCCCTGAGTTGGCTCAGGCGAGCCGGCTGAGCATGAGATGCGCCAACCGGGATCATAGAATCTTGCTAAATCTATTTAGCTTAAGTAGGTTTTCAGCGCCGATAAAAAATGTCTTGTCATTCTATATAAATAATATCAATTAAAGCTAAATCGGTTTAGCATAATTGGAGTTCGTTCTCGTTTTTAGCCTCACTTCAACATGACCCAGACTCTGCCTCGAAAAGGTATCATCGCCGCGTTGTGGCTGCCCACCGATCATAGTGGCAATCTGCTCCGGCCGGAACTGGCCCACAACCTGGCCTTCCTGAAGGCGAGTGGCGTGCACGGTGTGCTCGCTCTCGGCAGCACCGGCGAATTTCCGCAATTCGACATCGAACAGCGCAAGCGCGCCCTCGCTCTCATAGCCGAGCTCGCGTCACCGTTGCCGGTCGTCGCCAATATCAGCGACATTCGCCCGCACGCCGTCGCCGCGCTCGGCAAGTTCGCCCGCGAACTCGGCCTGCCCGCTGTTGCCATCATGACCCCTGGCTTCTTTCCGTCGTCGCAGGAGGACGCGCTCGCGCACTTCCTGCACGCGGCCGACGCTTCCGGCCTGCCGACCTTCCTCTACAACTTTCCGGAACTGACCGGCACGCGCATCGCCCTGGAGACTGTCGCCGCCTTCGCCGACCGGGCGTCGATGGCGGGCATCAAACAAAGCGGCCAAGAGTTCGACTATCACCGAGAACTCATCGCACTCGCGCAGGAGAAAAGATTTTCCGTCTTCTCCGGGGCCGACACGCGGTTGCCCGAGGTGTTCGCGCTCGGCGCCCACGGTTGCATCGGCGGACTCGTCAACATCTTGCCGGAAATGATGGTGTACCTTTACCGCGTCTGCCGCGAAGGTGCTCCCGGCGAGATCGAGCCGGCGCTCGCACGCATGCAGACGCTCGGCCGCGTCATCGACCGGCTCACGTTCCCACTCAACGTCGCGGCAGCGATGGAGGCGCGCGGCTTGGCAACTGGTGCGCCCAAGGCAATCGTTTCCGGCCGCTCGCGCGAAATCTATGCCGGCATAGTGAGCGAGCTACGCGCACTCTTCGACGAGTGGGAGCTCGCCAAGCCGGCTTCCTCCTGGGCAGCTTGAGCCACCGCCGATGTCCGCCGCCCACTTCACCACGCTCGATCTGTTTGTCCTGACGGGATACTTCGCCGTCACGCTAGCGGTGGGGCTTTCCTTCTGGCGCAAGAGCCGCTCGGTGGAGGGTTTCACCGCGGCGAGTGGCAGCATGCCGGGCTGGCTGACGGGTCTCTCGATCCTCGGCACCTACGTTAGCAGCATAAGTTTCCTCGCGCTCCCGGGGAAGGCCTTTGCGAGCAACTGGAATTCGTTCGTCTTTAGCCTGTCGATTCCGCTGGCCGCGTGGATCGCCGTGCGATGGTTTCTGCCGTTCTACCGCCGCGGCGGCGAAATGTCGGCCTACACGCATCTCGAGGCGCGCTTCGGTCCCTGGGCGCGGGTTTACGCGAGCGCCTGCTACCTGCTGACGCAGATCGCGCGCATCGGCACGGTGACCTATCTGACGGCCCTGCCCCTGCACGTTCTGCTGGGCTGGGACATCCGGATGATCATTCTCGTCACCGGGATTGCCACCACGCTCTACACTTTCGTCGGAGGAATCGTGGGTGTGATATGGACCGACGCCATCCAGACGGTGATACTGATGATCGGCGCGTTGGCCTGTGCGTTGCTCATGGTCTTCGGACTCCCTGAGGGGCCCGGGCAGCTGTTCGAGTTGGCGGCGGAGCACAACAAATTCTCCTTCGGCAGCTTTGGCCCGAGCATGACCGAATCCACCTTCTGGGTCGTGCTCGTCTACGGTCTGGTCATCAATCTCCAGAACTTCGGTGTCGACCAGAACTACGTGCAGCGCTACCACACCTCGCGCTCCGACGCCGAGGCCCGCAAGAGTGTTTGGATAGGCAGCCTAATGTATGTACCCGTGTCCGCGCTGTTTTTCTTCATCGGCACTGCGCTCTTTGCGTATTACGCGGTTCATCCCGATGCGCTGCCCGTCGCGTACCGTGATCCGGCGCGAAGCGACTCGGTCTTTCCGTGGTTCATTGTGTCGATCCTTCCTCCCGGTGTGACCGGCCTGCTGGTGGCCTCGATCTTCGCTGCCGCGATGAGCACAATCTCGAGCAGCCTGAACTCGGCTTCCACGGTCTTTCTCAACGATTATTACCTGCGCTATATCGACCGTGCCGCACCCGAGGCAGGCAAGATGCGCGTGCTCTACGTCTCCACGGTAGTGGCAGGCGTGCTCGGTACCGGGTGCGCGCTTGCGATGATCCATGTGCGAAGTGCGCTCGACGCCTGGTGGATGCTCGCGGGCATCTTCAGCGGAGGCATGCTTGGGCTATTCCTGCTCGGCTTTCTGGCCCGTCGAGCCGGCCGGACAGCCGCGATCATGGGAGTCGCCGTTGGCGTGCTCGTGATCCTATGGATGAGCCTGTCCCCACGGTGGGGCGGGGAACTGTCCGAATTTCGTAGTCCGTTCCACGGTTTCCTTACCGTCGTCTTCGGTACAGCCGCGCTGCTGGTGGCCGGCCTGCTGACGACGGCGTTCCTGAAGCCCCGCACTTCCGGGTCCTGAAATGGACTGTTATCTAGGCGTCGACGTCGGTACGGGCAGCGCCCGGGCGGGAATCTTTGACGGGCAGGGACGGATGGTCGCCTTGGCCAGCAGGATCATCCGGATGTGGAAACCCGCGCCCGACCATGTAGAGCAGTCGAGCGAAGACATCTGGCGGGCCTGCTGCTTCGCAACGCGCGAGGCGCTGAAGAATTCAGGGCTGCCAGTTTCGGCGATCAAGGGGATCGGCTTCGATGCCACCTGCTCGCTCGTGGTGCTCGACGAAGAGAACCGGCCCGTTTCGGTCAGCACCAGCGGCCGTACGGAACAGAACGTGATCGTGTGGATGGATCATCGCGCAGTCGTCCAGGCGGAGCGGATCAACCGAACCAGGCATCCCGTGCTTCGCCACACTGGCGGGACAGTTTCACCCGAAATGCAGACGCCGAAATTACTTTGGCTGAAGGAGAACCTTCCGGCCACGTGGCGCCGAGCCGCGCGTTTCCTCGACCTGCCGGATTATCTCACCTACCGGGCAACTGAAAACGATACTCGCTCGCTCTGCACCACGGTATGCAAGTGGACCTACCTCGGCCACAAGGGAACCGATGGCCTTGGTTGGGACCGGAACTATTTTGTTCGAATCGGTCTTGGAGACCTGGCCTCGGAGGGCTTTGCGCGGATTGGGCGCAAGATTCGACCAATGGGTGAACCGATTGGTCATGGGCTTGCCGCCCGCGCTGCCAGGGATCTCGGCTTGGTCGCCGGTACTCCTGTGGGCGTGGGCATTATCGATGCGCATGCCGGTGGCCTCGGCTTGCTGGGGTCGAGGCTCGACGGCGCCGCGCCCAAGAGTGAGGAGCTCAACCGCCGGCTGGCGCTGATCGGCGGAACCTCGTCATGCCACATGGCGGTTTCACCGGAGCCGCGCTTCATCAGGGGAATCTGGGGTCCGTATCACTCAGCTATGATTCCGGGGTTGTGGTTGATCGAGGGTGGTCAGTCCGCCACCGGCGCGCTTATCGACCACGTGATCTTCTCCCATGCCGCGACACCACAACTGCGCCGCGAGGCCCGGCGCTCGGGCAAGAGCGTCTATGAGCTGCTCAACGCGCGCGTTGCTGCGCTGGCCAAGGCCGACGAGGTCGCGAATCCCGCCGAGCTTACCCGCGATCTTCACGTGCAGCCTGATTTCCATGGCAACCGCTCGCCGCGCGCCGACCCAACGCTCCGCGGCGTCGTCTCGGGGCTCACACTGTCGGCTACGCTGGACGACCTTGCGCGGCTGTATCTCGCGACCATCCAGGCCGTGGCCTGCGGCACGCGGCACATCATCGAGGAGATGAACCGGAAGGGGTACCGTATCGACACCCTGCTGGTTTGCGGCGGTGGCACCAAAAATCCGCTCTTCCTGCGCGAGCATGCGGATATCACGGGATGCCGTCTTGTTCTCCCCTACGAGCCCGAGGCGGTCTTGCTCGGTTCCGCCGTGCTTGGCGCGGTGGCGTCGGGCCGGTATACGTCGGTCCTCGCGGCCATGAACGCGATGAACCGCGCCGACCGCGTGATCACCCCCATACGCGGCCAAGTGGCCCGTTACCACGCGGCCCGTTATCGGATTTTTCACCGCCTGCACGCCGGCTTTATGGCCGACCGTAAGACCATGGCCTCCGTCTGACTAGTGTATCACTTCGCTGTGGATTGTCAGCGGTCCCTCGGGCCGTTCCTATTGCAATGGTGAACTCGACAAGGCCTTTGACTATGTCGAGGCAGAGGCGATCAAGGCGGCCACAGCGCATCCGGCGGACGAGATGCTAGGACCCTTTTACCGCTGGGTGGAGGAACGCGAACGCTTTCAACGTGAAGAAAGCCGCAAGATGTATCAGGCCAGCATGGCTTCAATGGACGATGGATAAGCGTTCGCTCATCGTCGTTTGGTGACCCATGCCAAGGACCAGTGCGCCCGCGACGAAGGCACAACTATCACTTCAACCTCGCGCTCTGTTTTGATTCCACATTGCTTCCAAACTGCTAAAAATAAGCCACCAAAAAGCCACCAAACAGAAAATTCTAGCCAGCTATCATGTGTAAATACGGTTAAAAGATAGCGGGTTCAACTCCCGAGGAGTGCTGCCACCGCGGGCGGATCCGTGCAATCCACCGAGCCTACGCCCGATCCAGGCTGTCATCGGCCGGGCAAAACCAGCCAGTTAGGGCCGGGTCAAAACCAGCCA
>JACFMR010000059.1 GCA_019455245.1 Opitutaceae bacterium | reverse complement strand
GCATGTGCGACAGATCGAGCATGTCGGCGGACTGCTCTATCGCCTGAATCACACGTGGCTGTTCCAGGAAGGTTTTCGCATCGCCCGGGAACCTGTTTTCGAGCGTTTCAAACGCGCCACCGATCTCGTGCTCGCCGGCACCGTACTGATCCTGGTCTCCCCGTTGCTTTTCGTCTGCGCACTGGCAATCAAACTGGATGACCGCGGGCCGGTGTTTTTCACCCAAACCCGCATTGGCAAAAACCGGCAACCGTTTCGCATCCTCAAACTGCGTACGATGCGCTCCGATGGCGCGAAAGGGAACCGTTACACCCAGCCGGGGGACAGCCGCATCACCCGGATTGGCCGCCTGTTACGCACAACCCGCCTCGACGAATTTCCCCAGCTGTGGAACGTTTTGCGCGGCGAAATGAGCATGATCGGACCGCGAGCCGAATGGGACCAACTCGTGCAGCAATACGAACAGGAAATCCCTTGTTACCATTTCCGCCACCTGGTGAAGCCGGGCATCACGGGTTGGGCCCAGGTCAATTACCCGTACGGGGCCAATCTGGAAGACACGGTGCGCAAGCTGGAATATGACCTCTATTACATCCGTCACTTTTCCTTCATGCTGGATGCCGCCATCGTGCTGAAAACAATCCATACCATGCTCTTCGGCCGGGGCCGATAAAACGATGGAGCCGAAGATCACCCCCGAGAGTAACTCAGACAGAGTGCTACGTGTTCTGTCGGTCGTAATACTTGCCACGGCTTCGTTTGCATTCATGCTGGATGCCACGAAGCGTGGTCACCTTGCATGGCTGGCTTCACAAGTGCCACCAGGAGTAACTCAGACCTCCGGTTGTGAAGAGGAAAGCCTCTATGCCGTCTGGCGTGTTGTACATAGTGAGCCCAACTACCCGAAGCCAGGTTCCATGCCTTATGCTTCGGCCTATTTCAATTGGCTGTTTTACTCGGTGTATGGCGCTATTGCCAGTCCGGTGGTTCATCGCTGGGGCGATGCATCACTTCCAGTGGCTACACGCCTGCTTACCGTCTTGGGTGGTCTCGCTGGAGCGATTGCACTGTTCATCTGGACATGGAAAACCCAAAGCGGAAACACCACACTGCATCGCGCTGCCATTGGTGGTTTCGTCGCGACAATGGTTTTCAGTGGTCCGCTTATGGGTTGGTGGCTGCATACGACCCGTCCGGACTGTTGGGCCTTGGCTCTGGAAACCTGTGGCACAGTTTGGTTGCTACTGAACCTGCGACAACGACCTTGGTTGGCCTCGTTGGGTGCGACCGCATGCTTCTATTTGGCCTGGAGTTTCAAGGTAAGTTTCATACTGGGACTAACCACCACTCTGTTATTCCTGACCGCGGAGCGCCACTGGCGTCAGGCAGTCGCCATCTTGGTCATAACACTCACCGCTTGGGCTATGACGCTTTGGCTGGGTGGTGATAATTATCGTCACTGGGTGCTCGAAGCGACCGGCAATAATCGCTTTGCCTTGGATGTTGGCTGGGGTAACTTGAACGATGCTGTCATCAAGAGCCTTCCTTTAGTGATTTTGGCCGTGGCCGCTTGGATAAGCCCCGCCCGGAGCAGTTTGGCACGCGATACCAAACGACTGGTGGCACTTGGTTTGCCCATATGTGTTTTACTTACCTTCGTTGGCAGCAGCAAGATCGGGGCGGCGAGTTATTACTATTTCTCCTGCGCAGCGCTGCTGGGCATTGTTGGTGCCACCTTCACTTGGTCACCGCGATCATTGGGACTAATAATTCCAGCAGGGCTTGGTTTGATATTGGGCATTTATGTCGTTATACGCCCCAATCAGCTCGCAACTTCCGACCTGCAAGCCCGCTGGCAGGTTTGGCAACATGCACCGGAGCCTCGTTTTTCTCAGGATCTTCGGCTGAACCTTCCCTGGCTGAATGAGATGACTCCACCATTCGTACTTGCTTACAACTATGCCTCACAACGTCAGCAGGGGATCACCTTTGAAAAAGGCGGCATCGGTGGTTTGATCCAAAATGGTTATTTCTCAGCCCTGTTGCTATTCGCGACGAGTGGTGATGAGTATGATGGAACTCCGTTGATCGGCTACCGCCGGGCACATGAAGTGGGCGGCATGACTCTGTTCCTTCGCATCAACGAATCCGAAATGGAGCTACCGCAATCGTGAACAAGACAAAAAAGCAGAACTTCGATCTTGCCGTCATTGGCGGCGGCTCCGCCGGCTTCAACGCCGCACGCACGGCCGCCGGTCTGGGGCTGAAAACCGCGATTATTGATGGTGCGCGTCAGCTGGGTGGACTTTGTATCCTGCGCGGCTGCATGCCGTCCAAAACGCTGTTGCACGTCGCGGACATGCTGCATCACGCGCGGCATGCCGGCAAACTGGGCCTGCGTATTCCGCGGGCAACCGCCGACATGAAAGCGGTGCAGGCCAGAAAGCGGCACATCATCGCCGACTTCGCCGACCATCGGGTCAAGCAGCTGCACGGCGGCAAGTTTGCTCTCTTCCAAAGCCACGCCCGCTTTGTCAATCCGCACACCTTGGAACTGGATGACGGCTCCACCCTCAGGGCCCGGCACTTCCTGATCGGCACGGGCTCAAAAGTCAGCATCCCGGACATACCCGGCTTGCGCGAGGCGGATTGCTGGACCAGCGACGATGTGCTCGACCTGGATTTCGTACCCAAGAGCGTGATCGTGCTCGGCGGCGGCATCGTGGCCTGCGAACTGGCCCAGTTTTTGAATCGCATCGGGACCAAGGTCATCCTCGTGCAACGCAGCCCCAACATTCTGCGCGATCACTCTGAGGATGCTTCCACCGTGGTTCAACAGGCCTTCGTCGACGAGGGCATCGAGCTTTTTGCCGGCACGGCACTCCAAAAAGTCGTGCGTGAACGAAAGGGCTATCGGGTTGAGTTCATCCACGATGGCAAAACCATTGTCCGCCGCGCGGCTCACTGCCTCAACGCCCTCGGCCGCACTCCCAACACCGCCAATCTCAACCTCTCCGCCGCCGGCGTGAAGACCCGCACCGACGGCCAGATCATCATCAACCGCTGGCAGCAGACCAGCATGCCGCACATCTATGCCGCGGGCGACTGCTCGGGGCCGCATGAGATCGTGCATCTTGCGATCCAGCAGGGCGAACTGGCCGCGCGTCATGCCGCCGCGGTTAAAGGCATCAAGCCGGTCAACTACGATCTGCTGCTCAACGTCGTCTTCACCGATCCCCAATTGGCCACCATCGGACGACTGGAAAAGGATCTGAAAGCATCCGACATCGCGTATTTGTCCGCCTCCTATCCGTTCAACGACCACGGCAAATCCATCCTCATGGAAGCCAACTACGGTTACGTGAAGGTCATCGCCGAGCCGAAGCGCGGCCGCATCCTCGGCGCCGAGATCGTGGGCAAGGACGCCGGTGAGTTGATCCATTGTTTTTCCACTCCCTTGGCGATGAAAGCCACGGTCTTCGATATGCTCAAAGCCCCTTGGTATCATCCCACCTTGGCCGAAATCATCACCTACCCGCTGGAGGAGATTGCCGAAAAGATTACCGGTACCTAATACCTCCGCCATTCAATCATGACTCCTCATTCAGTTCCGCAGTTTCTCACCGAACTCCTCGCCGCCCGCTCGCCTTCCGGTTATGAAACCGAGGCGCAGGCCGTGTTTGACCGGCACGTCAAACCTGCCGCCGACGTCTACGCCAAGGATGCCCTCGGCAACCGCATCGCCACATTGAATACCAAGGGCGATCCGGTCCTCATGCTCGCCGGTCACCTCGACGAACTCGGCCTCATCATCACCTACGTCAACAACGACGGCTTCCTGTATTTCGACACCATCGGCGGGCACGACCGCATTGTCATTTCCGGCCGGCGGGTCATCATCCAGACCGAGCACGGTCCGATCTTTGGCGTGACCGGCAAACGCGCGGTGCATCTGATGGACGAAAGCGACCGCAAGAAGGTTCCCGAACGCCACGAGATGTGGATCGACATCGGCGTGCGCAGCAAAAAGGAGGCGCTGGCCCGGGTCTCAATCGGTGACGTCGCCACCTACGATCATGAGCTGCAGCTGCTCAACGGCAGCGTCGCCACGGCCCGCGCCTTCGACAACAAGGTCGGCGCCTACATCGCCGGCGAAACCCTGATCCGGCTCGCCAAGGCCAAGCGGAAGCCCGCGGCCAAGGTCGTGGCTGTCGGCACCGCCCAGGAGGAAATCGGCGTGCGCGGCGCCACCACGGCCACCTACGCGGTCGATCCGCACATCGCCGTCGCCATCGATGTGGGACACGCCACGGATCATCCGGACTGCGACAACCGGAAATTCGGCGAAACCAAGCTCGGCGCCGGCCCGATCATTTGCCGCGGCGCCAACATCAATCCCCACATCTACCGCCAGTTGGTCGCCGCCGCGAAACGGGCGAAAGTCCCCTACCAGCTCGAGGCCGATCCCCGGCCGACGGGCACCGATGCCCGCGCCATCCAGATGGCGCGTGGCGGTGTGGCCACGGGATTGATCAGCGTCCCCCTGCGCTACATGCACACGCCCAGCGAAGTGGTGGACTTGGAAGACGTGGAGCGCTGCGTGCGCCTGCTGGTCGAGTTCGCCCTCGCCTTGAACCCCGGCGACTACGCGCACTGGTGATCACCTGAGATCCATCCAGACAAAAGCCCCGGGAAACCGGGGCTTTTTGTTTGGCGGTCAAGCGGGTGTTCAGGCCGCGTTCTGCCGGGGCTCGACTTTGCCGGTTCGGCGCATGATCGGCCGGCGACGTCCTGCCACCACGCCGGCATCCACCACGACTTCGGTCACGTCGTCGCGCTGGGGCAGCTCATACATCACCTCCAGCATGAGATTTTCCATGATGGAGCGCAGCGCGCGGGCGCCGGTCTTCAGCTCGATGGCCTTTTGCGCAATGGCGCGGATGGCGTCCGAGGTGAACTTCAGCCGCACCCCGTCCATTGCGAAGAGCTTGGAATACTGCTTCACCATCGCGTTCTTGGTGCGCAGCAACACCTTGACCAAATCCTCGACCGAAAGCTGGTCGAGCACCGAGACCACCGGCAGACGGCCGATGAATTCCGGGATCATGCCGTAGCGAACGAGATCCTCGGGCGCCAACGCCTTCATCATGTGCTCGGGATCCAAGGCCTGCTCCGACTTGGCGGATGACGCAAAGCCCAGCGCGCGCTGGCCGCGCCGGCGCTGCACGATGCCATCGAGACCGACAAAGGCTCCGCCGCAGATAAACAGGATGTTGCCGGTGTTGATCTGCACGTATTCCTGGTTGGGGTGCTTGCGGCCGCCCTGCGGTGGCACGTTGCAGACACTGCCCTCGAGAATCTTCAGCAAAGCCTGCTGCACGCCCTCGCCCGAGACATCGCGGGTGATCGAAACGTTCTCGGTCTTGCGACCGATCTTGTCGATTTCGTCGATGTAGATGATGCCGCATTCCGCGCGCTTCACGTCGTAGTTCGCGTTTTGCAGGAGGCGCAGGACGACGTTTTCCACGTCCTCGCCCACGTAACCGGCCTCGGTGAGGGTGGTCGCATCGGCGATCGCAAACGGCACGTCGAGCACCCGGGCCAGGCTGCGGGCCAGCAGGGTCTTGCCCGAACCGGTGGGACCGACCAGCAGGATGTTGCTCTTCTCGACCTCGACTTCGTTGAACTCGGGGGAAAGGGCCACGCCTTCCTTGCCATGTTGGCCGGCGTCGAAATTCAGGCGTTTGTAATGGTTGTAAACGGCCACGGAGAGCACCTTCTTGGCGTGGTCCTGACCGATGACGTAGTCGTCCAGCGTCTGCTTGATCTCCGACGGCTTGACCAAGCGGAAGGCAGGCTTGTGGTCGGTGGCGGGCGTCTTGACCTCGCGATCGATGATCGTCTTGCAGACATTGACGCAGGAGTCGCAGATGTAGACCCCGGGTCCGGCGATGATCTTTTTGACCTCGGCCTGCGATTTCCCGCAGAAGGAACAGAGGGTCATGCGCGACGATTTGGCCATGGAATATGAATCGCCCTGGGCGGCGGGATTGTCGAGGTCGTTCTGGCTCGCGGCCGGTTTATGCCGCGGATTGCACCGAGAGGTTTTTCGCCTCGCGGGTGGATTCGACCACATGGTCAACCAGCCCGTAGGCCTTGGCCTCGTGGGCGCTCATGTAGTAGTCGCGATCGGAATCCTTCTCCACCTGCTCGGCCGTCTTGCCGGTGTGCTTCGAAATGATCTCGTTGAGAGTCTTGCGCCAACGCAGGATTTCCTTGGCCGCGATCGCGATGTCCGCGGTTTGGCCGCCGGCGCCACCGGAAGGCTGGTGGATCATCACCCGGCTGTTGGGCAGGGCAAAGCGTTTGCCCTTGGTGCCGGCGGCGAGGAGCACGGTGCTCATGCTGGCCGCCATGCCCACGCAGTAGGTCACGATGTCGCACTGCAGGAAATTCATCGTGTCGTAGATTGCCATGCCACCGGTCACGATCCCGCCCGGCGAATTGATGTAGAGCTGGATGTCCTTCTTCGGGTCCTCCATCTGCAGGAAAAACATCTGGGCGATCACCAGATTCGCCACCATGTCGTCGATGGGCGTGCCGATGAAGATGATCCGGTCCTTGAGCAGGCGCGAATAGATGTCCATCGACCGCTCGCCGCGGCCGGTGTTTTCCAGAACAATGGGGACGTAATAGCTCACTAGGGTTTCCTCGTTTAGGCCTTCGGTTGTTGAGTGGTGACCGTAGCCTTGGAAACGAGGAAATCAACCGCCTTGTCGAAAATGATGGACTGTTGCACCGAGCGCAGGGCGTCGCGGTTCTTGGACAATTCCTTCACCAGCTTGTCCGGCTTCTCATTGGTGCGCATGGCCTCGCGGTAGATGAAGTTGTTGATGTCCTGCTCGCCGACCTGGATTTTCTCCGCCTCGGCGATCTTGGCGAGGATCAGCTGCAGTTTGACGCGGCGGCTGGCGGCCTTGCGGGCGTTTTCCACCAGCTCCTGCTTGTCCTTTTCAAACTGCTCCTGCGGCACGCCCCGGCGCATGTTTTCCTCGATGAACTGGCGCAGCACCCCCTGGGTCTCGCTCTCGACCAGCGATTCCGGGGCGGCGAAATCAACCTTCTCCAACAGCGCGTCGCTGACCTGCCGGCGCTGCTCCGAGCGGTTCTGATACTCCTTCTGCATTTTCAGGTTGTTCCGGACGCTGGTCTTCAGGCCGTCCAGATCATCCGCCTGATTGGCCTTGAAAAAGGTTTCGTCGAGCGGAGGCAGCACACGCTCGCGGATTTCCTGCACCTCGACCGCATAAACGGCCTGCTTGCCGGCCAAGGCCGGAGCGGCGGCAAACTCCGCCGGAAAAGCAATCTCGATGTCCTTTTTGTCGCCCGTCTTCAGGCCGGCCAGATGCTTGCCGAGGCCGGGGATC
Source organism: Opitutaceae bacterium (assembly GCA_019455245.1). Taxonomy (GTDB): domain Bacteria; phylum Verrucomicrobiota; class Verrucomicrobiia; order Opitutales; family Opitutaceae; genus Cephaloticoccus. The sequence goes on along the minus strand of JACFMR010000059.1, from coordinate 3,780 downwards.
ACGCCTTCGTGTTCGCCTTCGACTTCCTCCCAAGTCTGGGGCACCTCGCCATAAATCTGCTTGTCCGGCACCAGCGCCGAAACCGCCTGCCCGTCCACCTTGCCGGCATAGGACAGCTTGACGTAGTCGCCCTTGGCGGCGGCCCGCTCCGTGACCTTGAACTCAGCCCGGTCGCTGCGCATGGCCTCGATCACGCGGTCCACCTCTTCGTCCGAGGCGTCCGTGGGCGCCACCTCCGTTTTCAATCCGTTGTATTCGGGCAGCTGAAACTCCGGCCGCACATCCACGGTGACAGTCACCGCGGCGGACAGCCCCGCCTCGATGGTGCCCTCTTCAACCTTTACGATGTTGAGCACGTCCAGTTTGTGCTGATCCATCGCCTCGCGGTAGGCCTTGGCCACCACCTTCTGCTTAAACTCGTCGGCGATCTCCTTGCCGAAGCGCTTGACCACCATGGCGGCCGGGGCTTTGCCCGGGCGGAAACCCGGCAGGCGGGCGAGCTTGGAAAATTCGCCCACGACGGCTTGGTGTTCGGCCTCGACTTCGCTCTTGTCGAGCGAGACCACCAGGCTCTTGCGGGTATCGGAAATGGAATTGAGTTGGACGTTCACGGGTTCAATCGGCGGTTTTTCGAAAAAAGGATCGGTTACCCTACTCCGGCTCTTTCCTTGGTCAATGCCGGATTCTGCACGCTTGCAGCCGGCAAGCGTGCCTCGTTTCGTAGCGCTGGGATGCCCAGTCTGCGCCACATACTTGAAACCCACGGTTCACTGCTGCTGCTGGATGCCGCCTCCGGCCGTATTCAAGTGGGACACCTGATGCAGCCCGACCACGCCCGGTGGGCGGTCTCCGCACAAGAAGCGGGCACCGGGTTGTTCCATTGTTTGGAGTCATTGAAAATCAACCCCATGGATGCTGCGGCCGTGGCTTTCTGCGAAGGGCCGGGCTCGATCCTTGGCATCCGCACCAGCGCCATGGCGATCCGGGCCTGGCAGGTCCTGCGCAGCCGCCCGGTGTATGCCTACGGCAGCCTGATGGTCGTAGCCCATGCCTTGGGCGATCCGGAGGCAAAAATCATCGCCGACGCCCGGCGCGACACCTGGCATTGTCAACAAATGAACCAACCTTTGCAGCGCGTCGGGACTGGCGAGTTGCACGGCACGTTGTATCAACCGGAGGGTTTCAGGCACTGGTCAAAGCCACCGGCCGGCGTCCGGACCGCCGATTATACCTTGAGCAAACTCCTCCCCCGCGTGGCCGAAGCCCCTCTTTTCACCCCGACCGAGGAGCCCGATGCCTTCATGCACGAGTCCCCCGGTTATCGCACGTGGGAACCACGCATCCACCGCGCGCCATGACCATGCCCACTCCGACCCGCTTACCCTTGCGCTGCTGGGCCGAGATCGACCTTGCCGCCTTGGAACGCAACCTGCGTTTGATCCGCGCCTCCCTGCCACCGTCGATGCGTTACGTCGCCGTCGTCAAGGCCGATGCCTATGGCCACGGCCTGCATCATGCCGCCGCCCGCCTGATGCACTCCGGCGCCGATCTGTTTGCCGTGGCCAACGTCTCCGAAGCGGCCACCCTGCGCGAACTCGGACCCGGCTGGCCCATTTTGCTGCTCAGCCCGTTGCTGCCCGAAGAGGACCGCTACCTGGCGGAATACGATCTCGCCGCCACGCTCTCCTCACAGGATGAGGTGGCACGCTTCGCCCGCGTGGGTCAAACCGCCGGCAAACCGATCGCCGTGCACCTGAAAGTCGACACCGGCATGGGACGCCTTGGCGTATGGCACGCCGATGCACCGGAACTTTGCCGGCGTATTCTCGCCACGCCGGGCCTCCGCCTTGCCGGCATCTTCACGCATTTCGCCAGCCCGGATGACGATGTCGGCTTCACGGCCGAACAGCGCAAACGCTTCCTCGCGGTCCTCGATCGCTGCCCGGAACTCGATCCGCAGAAGATTTTCGTGCATGCCGACAACAGCGCCGGCCTCGAAAGCATGCCCGAAGACAGCCGCTTCAACGCCGTGCGCGTCGGTCTGCTGCAATTTGGCATCCTCCCGCATCCCAACTCCCTGCTCGCCGCGGTTCACACCGAGCCGGTGTTCAGTTTTCACACTCGCGTCGGCCTGGTCAAAACCCTGCCGCGCGGCTCGACCGTCAGCTACGGTCGCACCTGCAAACTCGCCCGCGACTCAACCGTGGCCGTGCTCTGCAGTGGCTACGGCGACGGCATTCCCCGTGCGGTCAGCAATCGTGCCGCCGTGCTCATCCACGGCCGACGCTGCCCGGTGCTGGGCCGGGTCACGATGGACCAGACCATCGTCGATGTCACCGACGTGCCCGGCGTGACCTGCGGCGACGAGGCCGTGCTGATCGGCCGGCACGCCGGCGGTGAAATCAACATCACAGAGTTCAGCCATTGGGCGGACACCATCCCGTGGGAGACACTCTGCTCGGTCACCAAACGCGTGCCGCGCATCTATCGCACGCCGCTCGGCATCTGATCACGGCATGCGGGGCCCCGGCCGTTTGCGGTGCACCGCGACACCGGCCGCACAGCTTGGCCTTGCCTGCCACCGGGCGGCATTGTTGCCTGCCGCCGTGCCTGTTCCACCCAGACAGCCCCACGGTCTGACCCGACGCCAATTCGTGCGGTCGGCAACCGGCGGATTGGGTCTGCTGCTTGCGACCGGCACGGTACGCGGTCTCGCAACCGCCTGCTCCGGTTTCCAAGTTCGCTCCACGCCAAACGTGCTGGTTTTGATTCAGCTCAGCGGCGGCAATGACGGTTTGAACACAGTGATTCCGTTGCAGGACGAAAACTACCGACGACTGCGCCCAACCCTCGCTCTCGCTCCTGCCCAGACCCTGCGTTTGGATGAACACCATGGCCTGCATCCCGCGTGCGCCGGACTGCATGAGCTTTACCAACGGGGAAAAATCACGCTGCTGCCCCAGGTGAGCGCCGCGCCAACGGCCGGCGGTCATTTTGCGGCCGGAGAACTATGGGCGCGTGGTCAGGTTCGCCCCGACGATGACACCGGCTGGCTGGGCCGCTGGCTGGATCAAGGTCAGAGTAACGCGGCATGGTCCGAAGATCCGGCAGCGATTTACTTTGGCCAGCATCTGCCGCCGGCTTTGCGTTCGCGCCAACCGCACAGGCTTGCGCAGATTGACCCCGCGGATGCTTGCGCCCCGCGCTCAAACCGCCTGCGTTCAAATTCACCGCACGGTTCCCCCGACGGACTGTTCGGCCGCTCATTGGATCGGGTTGTTGACCTGTTGCGGCAACATCCGGGGACACGCCTTCATTGCCTCACTTTGGGCGGATTTGACACCCATCGAAACCAAGCCCAACAGCACGCCAAACAGCTCCGCACCTTGTCGGAAGGCCTGAGCGCTTATCAGCAGAACCTTGAATCGCACGGTCTGGCGGACCGGGTGCTGACGATGGTGTGGTCCGAGTTTGGCCGCCAACCCGCAGAGAACGCCGTTCGCGGCACCGACCACGGCACGACCGGGCCGGTGGTGTTGCTTGGAAACCGCGCCAATGCCGGCATCGTGGGTCAAACCATGACCGCATCTCCGGAACCTTCGGCGGCAACGGATTTTCGGCAGATCTACGCGACCCTGCTTGAAGATTGGCTCGCGAGTCCGGCCCATGCGGTGCTTGACCGCCAATGGGCCAAGCTGCCGCTGGTGCGAAACGATCCGGCTTACTTGCCGATGCCGTGAGCGCGGAAGCCGAGCTTGGTGAGCGCGGCAAGGTCCAAAA
>JACFMR010000001.1:215555-273615 GCA_019455245.1 Opitutaceae bacterium | reverse complement strand
ATGCGCTCACCTCCTGGGGGCCACTGAGCTGGTCATAGCTGGCCAGTTCCGGGGCAAAGGCGGCGAGGATCGTGGGCTCCGTGACCGTGCCCAGCCTGGCGCGGATCCGTTCGACCGTGGGGTCGAGGGCTTCCCGCAAAAGGGCACTGAGCGCCTCCGCTACCACAGCCTCGCCGGTGTCGGCGGCCAAAGCGAGGATCTGCACGTAGCGGGCATCAGCGCGTTTGGGTTCCAGCAGGACCAGCCGGTCGTAGGCCTGGCGGAACACCAGCGCCGGGAAAAGTTGTTCCCGATAGAGGCAGCGTTGGAACGCCCCGGGCTTGCGCACCAGCGAGGCGATAATGTGCCGGTAATCGATCCGGGCCTCGCGACCGGGCCGGCGCGGGTAGCGGGCGATCTCGGCTTGCGCGTAATGCACGCTCAGCTCCGCCTCGGTCAGCCGGACCTGCACCAAATAGCCCACGTAGTTGGACGGAACCGAGTAGGCGCAGCCTTTGGCCCGGATCGTCGAGTAGCTTGACACCCGCACCGTCAGCTCCTCGGCCTCCGGGAAGCGCGTCGCCGGCAACGGCCGCAAACGCGGCCGCTCTTCGGCGACCTTGGCCTGCCGGAGCAGATTGGCGCCGGTGCAGACCTGGCCGACGAACTCGGCGTAGGCCGCTTCGCTGGCAAAGTCCCGGGACCCGCGCAGGATCAGATGGTTTTTGAGCCGCCGCTTGAGATGACCGTTGGCCGACTCGATGTCGCCGTTTTCGTTCGGGCAGGCCACGTGGATGGTGGTTGGCTCCACTTCGTAATGGGCGCACAGCGCCAGATACCCAGCATTGAAGCCACGTTTTTTGGAGGTCCGATCCAAGGTATGCGTTGCCGTGGAACTTTGGTCGGTCTGCAACTGGACCGGCACTCCCCCGAGCGCCGTGGCGGCGGCCTGGAAACCGACCCGCAGCGACAGGAGCGACTCAGAGTGACACGGCACCGCCCACTGCCAGTTGCTGTAAGGCAGGACCGTGTGGCAGAGCCAGTGGCCGAAGGCCGCCCCGGCCACGGTGACGCCCAGTTCGTCGGCATGGGTCCAGTCCAACTGCATCGCCTGTCCGGGCTCGCGCACCTGGGGAAAGTGGACCTCGCGGGCCGGCCCGTGCTGGGCCCGCCATTGGCGGACCCGGCGCTGGAACGTGCGCAAGGCGTGACCTGGGGCCAAGGCAGGATCTGCGCCCAGCAGATGCTCGACCAGCGCCTGCGCCTCCAGGTCCGGGCTGGCGTCCAGCCACGGCTTGGCCTGGGGAGCCAGAGTGCCTCCAGCGGATCCTGGCGTGTGCGCCAGGTGTGGGGCGTCTTCAACTGGGCCGGCCCGGCCTGCGCTTCGAGGTAACGGGCGGCGGTCTCCCGGTGCATGCCGGCTTTCAGGGCGGCGTCGCTGACGACGCCGGTTCGTTGATAGGTGGTCATTAATCTGCGGTATTGCTGCTCGGTAATCATGGGCCTGCGGGAGGGCCCGAGCGTTACCGCTCACGCAGACCGACGAACACTCAATTACCGCCACCGAGACTGCTGGTTTTTAATTGTCGCCAGCGACATCCCGATGTCGGTTTTTAGTTGTCGTCGTGTCGGGGTCTAATTGTCGCCGGGGGAGCGGCAGCTGGCCAAGCGGAAAAAGGAGCGCCGGGAGGGTCCGGCCTGGCAGAAGGCTCTGAATGCCCGGATGGAGAAGCTCAAGGCCCGCAAGCTCGTGGAGGCGAAGGTGGCCAAGAACATGCCGATCACCGAGGAGGAGCGGGTGCTGCTCTACTGGCGGGCGGGCAAGGTGAAGAAGGACACGGCCAAGACGGACATCATCGCGGCCTCGGCCGACAAAATGATCGTCATGATTACACGGACGGGAATTTGTCGACACTATCCGACACTGACTGCTTTTCTTGTGCCGTTTTCCCTCTGAATCAGATCAATTAGCATTTGTCTCCGAATCAGTTACCAGGGGTTCGACTCACTCCCGGCCGCTAATTGGCTGGCCGCCGCCATCACGAACATTGTGGCATTTTTTGAAACATCTGGGAACAAACTGAACGATTGAGGAATTTTTTGAAATATCCGTAAACGGCTGTATAGAAGGATATTAGTGCGTGTCCAGGGGCCACTAATCGCCCTTTTCGCCCCACGATTTTCATCTGTCGACACTGGATCGACACCAAGATTCGCCCCCAAGCAGCCTCTGCGCCCGTCGGTTTACCTTCCGATGGGCCCGAGCTCTTGGCGGTTGTTTCCGTTGACTACTCCTTCTCGAAGCCGTGGCTCTCGAATTTGAGGGTTCGGCCGTTTTCGGTGATGGTGCGGACGAGTTGGTCAGTGGCCCCGTTGGGTAGCTTGGCCTCGATTTCCAGCCGGACCGTGACCTCTGAACCCGGCTGGCCCGAGAGGTGGGCGATCACTTCGTCGGCAATACGGCTGGCGTCGCGCCCCACTCTCATGGTGTCCAGCACCACGGTGCCATGATAGCGTCGTGCCGAGGGCGGCGGCGGATTGTCGGGACCGGCACCGCCCTGCCCCCCCGGTTCGGAGGATCCACCGCCGCTGCCTACCGGGGTCTTTTCAGGCTGATCTTGGCCATCGGTTGGCTCCGGTTGAAGTTCGTCATCGAGCTGCTTTCGAGCTACGGCAGCCGTGACCAGCATACCGCTGTCCTCAGCCCCCACCGAGATCATCTGGCCACAACGCAGACCCCGGTAACGGTTGGCGGATTCATCGTGGGACTCAGCGTAGGCGAAAGTGTCGGTCTGCCAGGTCAGCGAGGCCACCCCGTCGCGGATAGCCTGCACCAACACCTCAGGGCCGGCCAGTCGCGGCAGGTAAATGTAACGTGCAAAATCCTCCACCACTTGCTTGATGGCTACGTGATCCCCCCGCCAGAGGGGCACCTCATCCAAATGCTTGCGTAAGATCGTCGCCCCTAGGGTGATGACGAGCAATTCGTCGCTTTTCAGCTTCTTCCAGACACGTCCAGCCAGTGAATCTGACCCCGAAACCCGAATGGACTTCCATGTGACGTTAGATTTCGGGGTTCCCTGCTCCGGCACCAGGATCATGTTGAACGTCTCTGCGATGCGGCTCTGCACCGTGAGATCGGCATTCTTACGCTGGGTCGCGGCCTGGGTGCGCTGGAAATTGTCCAGATTGAGTGAGGGCCGGTCCCCCTCCGCTTCATTCATGATGGACTGCCATGCCAGATATACCCGGGTGGCTTGTTCCAGCTCCTCCAATCGCGCTCGTTCAGGTGCCAGGAAAACGACCGAATTTCGGTAAAGTCGAGGGGTGTTTCCCCGGGCCTCGAAAATTGCCCGAGCGGCCTTGAGTGCCGGTGTGTTCTCGTCTTTGGACCACTCGGTTTCCGGGCCCAGAATGACCAGCCCGGTGGCATGCTCGTCAGGCACGTCCGAACCTGTGCTTGGGAAGGGGTGAATCCGCTCAAATTCCGCACGTTTTCTGTGATCTTGGAGTTCGTTACGAATCCGCTCCTTGATCTCCTCCAACACCTTGTCACGGTGCCGCTTCAGCTCTTCGGCCCGATCGGCCGCCAACTTGGCCACCGTGGGCTGGGTGGCATACCAGTAGCGGGCGCTATCTTGGTAGAGGTAGGTGGCAGCCTGGGCGAGATACCGCAGCGCATCGCCAAATACTGCCGGGGCTTCCCCCGGCAGCGCACAACCCAGCTTTATGCGGCGATCCTCGATGCCGCGATTGGATGCGTCGGCCATCGGGGCCGAGCCGATGAATAGCGTCCTGGCCACTCGTCGCGTGGCAGAAATCCGGCCGAGGTTCGGCTTGTCGCGATCGAGCTTGCTCGGCATGGCGTCCGGTCCGTCCACATCCTTCTCGATCACTGTCGTCCAACCGGACGGCAGGTAACGTGTCAGCTCGCCCTCGATTTTTTGAGCTCCTATCGGCATGTGCGCCGGGAGGATCAACAATCCTTGGTCGTTTGACTCCCACAGGTGGAAGATCACCGAGGCCATCAGGCGCAAAACACCGCGGGTGCGTTGGAAACGCACCAGCCCCGACCAATCCTGATAAAGCCTCTCGAATATTTCCGGATGCACAGGATAAGCCAGTTGCATCTTCCGCAGATAGTCGGACTCCCGGCATTCGGCCGGGAATTCACCAGGATGCTTGGCGTAGTGGTCGGAAAATGCCCTGACCACGAGGTCTCTTTGCGTGAACGCGTCCTTTTCCGTGATCGGCTCAAAGAGCCGCCGCCGCACGATTTCGTAGCTCTCCTCGGCATTGGCAGGCCGCCATTGCGATGCGATACGTTGAAACACATTTCGCAACCGTGCCACAGCCTCGCGGCCCCGGCTGCCCCCCACTTCCTCGTCACTGACCCCTTCAGACGGTGACACCCCGTCACCGGTGGTCGAGGCCGGGATACTGACCACCAAGAGCGCTCCCGGGATCGCCTTAACCTGTTCACTCAGGGTCTGGGCAAAGGTAAACTGCGTTTCAAAGTCACCCCCCGGTAGCTTGTTGTCGTCCATGAGCTGGCGCGCATAGGCCACCCATTCATCGATCAGGATCAGGCATGGCGCCGCCTCCCTGATGACGGCGCCGATGGCATCGCCCGGATTGGTCGCCGTTTCGTCGGCCTGCCGGATTTTTTCGTAAGCCTTCTTACCTCCGAGCTGCCAGGCCAATTCGCCCCAGAGAGTGTGAACCTCGACGCCACCCGTTTTTTTATCGCTCTGCCCGGGTGTGAGCTGGTTGCCCACCAGCACCGCCCGTTTGATGGATTGCGGCGGGCCACCACCCAGTTCTGCCACTACGCTCTCCATACCGGCGAGCTCCTTGGCCGGGGTCCCGGACGCCAAGTGGTAGAGTGCCAGCATCGAGTGCGTCTTGCCACCGCCAAAAGTCGTTTGCAGCTCAACAACCGGATTGCCGCCCGGCTCCTTCCGCCAGCGATGGATGGCGCTGACGATCAGTTCCCGCAGACCGGCGGTCAGAAAGGTGCGTTGGAAAAACTCACGTGGCTCGCAGTATTCCTTGGCCGCATTGCCCTTGAATACCTGCCAGAGATCGGCGGCAAACTCCGCCTCCAGGTAGTTGCCCTTGGCCACGTCGGGATGCGGCGTCACCACCTTGCGCCAAGGCAGCAAGCCTGCCGGGGCCGCACCCTCGATGGGCTGGTAGGCCTCCTTGCGCCGTTCGTTGTAAACTTTCCGGTCAAAGCTCGCCCGTCGCAGCTCATGTTTGATTTCATCGGCTTCGTCGGCCTCTTTGCCCGCCCCGACGGCCCGCAGCAGACGCGCCACACTGTCCAGCGCCCGGTCGGTATCGTCATTGGAAAACGCCTCCTGGTGGGCCCAACTGTTGCGAACCGTGATCAGCTCATTGACGATGGCGCGATGCGCTTTGCCAAGCCGGGTGGAGAACAGGTCGCGCCATTCCCGATCGAGCAACACCAGCTGGGCGGCCACATCAATGTTCTTGGCGCCCACTTGGAGCTTGGTCTCCTTCAGAGTCTGCTGCGCTTTGGTGCGCCAGTCCTCCCCATAAGCATCGTTGAGTTCGCGCTCCAGAAATGGCTGCAATCCGGCCTGCAACAGCTCCATTCCTTTGCCGACGCGTTCGTGATTGGTAGTGGGCATATTGGCTCTTTTCTCGGTTAAGAATTATCGTCGCTGGAGTAAGTCGTTGTCTGGTGCAGGTGTCGGATCAGGGCAAGGCCGGCGGTCAAGACCGGCGCAAAATCCCTTTCCCATTCATCGCAATCGCAGCCGCGATAGTCTGGGGGATCTGTCTTCTGGGGGCTCACTTGGCGCACGCACACCGGTGAGAAAAAAGGCACACAGCGTGTGCCCGTGTAGCCTGGCAACATCTGCCATCCATACCAGCAGGTGACGTTCAACGAAAACTCCATCGCTTCAGAGCAGTTCCTGCTGCACGGGGCCGGCGTTGATGGCGTGCTCATCGGCCAGGCGCAGCAGTTCCGGCCAGCTTTGCACGAGACCGTTGTAGGCCAGTGCGTCCGCCGCGCGCTTTTTGCGTTCGCACAGCGAGTAGAGCCGATAGGCCAATTCGCGAGCGGGCTCGGCCTTGGCCCCCAGTTTGCTGACAAGTTCGGCCGCCGCACCTTCTCCACCGCTCGCCAGCACCCGGATGAGATGATGCACCGTTTCCCAGTGGGTCAGGCGTGCATCAGTGCCCGGATCCCAGCCGGTGGGCAGTTCTTCGGACCTCAGTAATCTGACTTTGCCGCGGGCTGAGACGAGGATGCCTGCCTCTGCGAGGCCGCTGATGCTGGTGTTCTTGGCCTTGCTCAGGGTCTCGGCTACGCCGTATTCGCCTTCGTCGAAACCGAATTGCTCGAACCAGGCCAGCGCCCAGCGGCTGTCGGGATCGAAATCGCCCTCCTGCTCGGCCAGCGCGGTGTCGAGCGTCTCGTTGATGAGCGCCAGCGCCTCGCGCACGGAGAGCGCGTTGCCCTGCGCGTCGAGAACCTTGGCGTATCGGGTGAAGACGGCCATGCCGGGGCCGATGGCGGCCTGCGCAAGGTCCACCGGGGCGATGTTGCCCGCCTGCAAATGCCGCAACGCCTCCGGCAGCTCCCGCTGGAGCGCGGCCACGAACTCCCGCCGCGTCGCCGTCGGCGCATCCGCCGCTCGCGGCCGGCAGACGAGGACGATGCTGGAGGCAAGGGCGTTGGTATCGATGCCAATAACGCGGCCCTGTTTTTCAGTCCGCATCGGCCATGTGCCGCTCGTTGCGAAACCAGCGCGAATTACCGCGTCGAGAAACGTCTCCCAACCGGTGCTGGAGGTGCCGGTATCGTCCTCGCTCTCGGACTGCTTGAAGGCGTAATAAATCGTGACGGGAAATGCGGGATGCGATTGCACGGCGAGTTGGTGCATCGCGCTCGTCATCCCCGCGAGGAAGAATGTCTCAGCATTTTCCTTGCTGCCGTGCCGATACGGCGTCGCTACTAACTCCTCAGCCTTCGGCACTGACATCGTGCCGAACAAGTCAGGGTAAGCAGAACGGAGGGCACGGCGAAGCCACGCGTAGAAAAAATCTGAAAGGTCGGCGTAAGCGATGTTGTCGTAGTAAGGCGGGTCCGTGGAAACCAGCTTGCCGGCTGAGATTGTTTGGCGAATCGCATCTGATTGGACAGCGATGCCAGAAACGCTCGACCCGAGCGCCTCAAATCCTTTCACCTGCCGCTCAAACATATTCGCGAAGCTGCCCGACGAATCGCAGAATGGATTACTCTCGGCGTAGTCCCACACCATCGGAATCGATTGCCGAGCGAAGACGCTGCGCATCTGTGTGTTCGCAGTGTTCCATCCGCAAATAGACGACGAATGATTCGCGACTTGGTTGACTAGAAACGCGAGATACGTCGCAACACCACGACCGTATTCCGTCACGCTCATCTCGCCGTCAAGTGACAGCTTGCCTTCTTTTCCCAATCCAGCGGCGATTGCGTCGGTGCGAATGCGTTCCGCCGCTTCGCTTGCGAGGTCGGAAAACGTCGTCAGCGCCACAAGTTGCCGCGGAGTGAAGAGGTCGCCGTAAGTTGTCAGGCCATATTGCACGGTCCAAAAATTGCGCGGGTCGTCGGGGAGTGGCTGCTCAGGTTTCCATTCCGGCTTCGCCTTAAGCGCCGCTGCCTCTTGTTCCGGGGTCGGCGCGTAATAAGCACGCCCGCGCTCGCCTTCTGCCACAATTCCCATGAGCCGCGCGCTCATGCGTCCCGCTTTTCCCTCAGCCTTAATGTAGTCGGGCGAGATGGGCGTGCCGGACATCACGCACTGAAAGTTCGCGCCGCGCGCGAGCTTCGTGCCGTTCTTTGCTGCCTCCGCATTCTTCGGCTTGCCCACTTTCACCGTGAAGCGATAGCCGCCGTCCTCGATGACCGGCTCGACCCAGGCTTCCTTGCCCGGCTTGGTCGAGAGCATGAAGGTAGAGGCGAGCGGCACGTCCACGTTGCGGAACGCCGGGTTCGGGCTTTTCACCGTGCGCGCCCAGAGCCACGCGATGACGGTGAGCTTCTGACCGACGAGCGGTTTCAAATCCGGGCGCTCCTGCGCCATCGCGGCGGTGATCTCGATCTTCGGGTAAAGGTGGCCGATGCGTTTCTCCGCCTCGTCGCGCATCCACTGGCCGTAGTAGCGCACGTCCTCGGCCAGCCCCTGCGCGCCGCGCCAGGTCTTCGTGCCGAGCTGCCCCTTGCGCGACTCGGGATTCACCGGCGGCCGCCCGGCGAACTTCGGCGGGATTTCGATCATCGCCTTGTTGATGAGCACGGCGACGGGATTCAAATCGCTCGCGTAAGCCTCCAGCCCGAGCCGCTGCGCCTCCAGCGGCAGCGCGCCGCCGCCGGCAAAGGGATCGTGAAACGCGGGCAGCTTGTGCCGGTCGAACAGCTCCTTCGCCCGCGGATGCCCGGCATTCTCCGCACAAGTCCGCCGCCACGACTGCCAGATTTCCTCGCGCGCCTTTTTGAGCACCTCTTCGTTCGTTGTGTTCTCCCACTGGACGAGATCCTCGATGATCCGGAAGAGTCGCTGGCGCTCGATCTCCGCGAGAATGTCGTCGAATTCCGGCTCCGGTCCCGGCTCCGGAGCGGAGATGCCTGCCTCCTTGGCCTTCTTCAGTACTGCCGTCGCTTCTGTCCAAACCTTGTGGCGTGCCTTCAGCATGCCCTCCGCCTTGCGCTTCAACTTGGGATCTCCCTTGAGCTGGGCCAGGTAGTCGTCATTCGACGGATCATCCACCATCTGCGCAAAAATCACCGCCCGCGCCGCCGCAAGAGGCCGCCGCGCCCACCACAGGTGCAACGTGCTCGGATGCCCGTGCCGGATGGACTTTTCCCGGGCCGAAGCCGCATTGATGGCTTCCAACGGCAGCGCGACTTCGATGAGTTTTTTTCGGGTGGGCATGGACATTGGGTTTCAAACGCTAGAACTCGTCGCCCCGAAGGCGAGCTGGGTGTTGGAATTGAATTTGTGAGCTGAGTCAGGGCGCAGATCCCTGAGCACAGTAGCGATTTTGCTGCGCACGGCATCCGCCTCGGAACTATCAACCTCCTCCACCAAGGTGTATTCACGACCTGCGGACCCCGCGACGCGCTGTTCCACGTCGGTCACAACCATTACCCCGTCATTCCATGAAACGACTGCACAGTATTGCGTCGCTTCATCCCCAACAAGCAGACCTACCCCGGATTGCTTCTTGTTGGGTTTCCGATACCGTCGCACCGGATTGCTCAAGTGAGATGACAGAAATTCGACCGGATCATGGGCACTGGCCCGCAGCAATGCCAGAGAGGCATATTTTGGAGGCTGGGCCGGCACCCTGAAGCGGAGAAACCGACGTGTATCATCGAGCCAGGCGAAACGCAGCAGCTGCTTGTTCTTGGGACCCGTAATCGTCAGCAGTTGGCAATCAGGCACCCATCGCATGGCCGTGAAATCCGCACGCTCCACCTCTTCCCAAGCGGCATCATCCAAGTTCCAATTAAAGACATAGGCACAACCGGCCAGAACCGCGATCCCCTGCTCCTCGATCTCCTTGGCTTTATTCAGATTCAATTTCATGGGCAGTTGTCGGTGATGATGGCAAGTGGTGGATTGGAAGCAGGAAGTCCGTCATTTGCGCAACATGGTTTGTAGCTGAGTTTGCAGCTTGTCTAGTTCAGCTCCGAGCAGGAGCTTTTGGATCAATTCGCACCGTTCACGGGGAGTGATATCTGCCGCTTCAACTTGATCCAAAAACTCCAGCTCCATGCGACATCGTGCTGAGATGCCACGCGCCCGGAGATCGCGACACACAGGATCATCCGCCACATTCATGACCTGAATCAGCACATCAGCATCAATGTCCAAACCGCGCATGAAAAATGGATCAGCCAACGCCTTTCGTGGAAATTCTGCGATGGATGAGAGAAAAGTGTAGGCTTGGCCCCAAGGGGTGGATTCAGCCGAGCTGGTGTGATCAAAATTGATAGTTGAAAAGCTCAGTTTCGGCAAAAAGTCCGCTTTGTCCGCCTTCGAGAGCCGACCGCGCAGGGCTTCGATGGATTTTTCTATGGCCTCCTGAGAAACCGGACCTTCTATCCGAAGCCGTTGCTGCACAGTCGCGAGATCTCGCTCCAATTTGGGACGTTTTTCTTTGATGAGTTCATCAATTCCACCCGCGAGTAACCGCCCAATGATCACCTTGCCCTTCTTGATCAATTTCACCTGTTCTGCACCAAACATGCCCAACGCCTGCAACGGCATCCAGCGCATATTGTCGGCCAGTGCATAGGTGAATTTCGCCAGCAGCGCCGGCAAGGCCTTACGAAATTTTTCCAATTCCTTGAGATCAGCTTCACTGAACAACGACACCCGCATGGCTGCCTTGTAGGTGAAGCCGCCCTCCTTGATTTCTGAGATGCCGCCAAACCAATCCGGCTTCACAGGTGCATCTAGCGGCGGCACACGACTCAATTTGCTGATGCTGACCAAGCGCCCTTTTTGGTAAAGACGTGCCACAAACTGGCCCAATTCGCCCAAACGCGGGATGCCGGTCTCCGGAGGAGGCTGAGGTTGATTGGGATCATCACCTTTGGGTATCTCAACTTCGCCTGTATCTTCACCGACGTCGACGCCATCACCGCCTTGACAAAAATGAGCATTCTCGGGAGTGCAGCTGTTCATGTATTCCTGCCATTGCTGTGCCGCCTCACTGCTGCCCGAAGGGATCACCAACTGCGGAATCGCGGTGACCCCATCACGATGCAGATCCCCCGACTTCATCCATAGCCAGTTGAAGTGGTTCAGAAACCCATCGAGCAGAACCGGATCTGGCTGAAAGACCAAATTGGGCTGACTTGGGAGCGGATGTGCGAGCCCCAGGTCTTCGGTTGGTCCGATAGCCATATGGGAGGACTGGCCGGCACCAGCCACAAAGCAAAGGGCGTTTGTGGAGCGCTCCGCTAGTCCGCGCAGGGGTGCAATGTGGACACGGAGTCTGTTATCGGAGCGCATTACCAAATCCAATAGCTCCATGAGGTGCTCTCGACGGGTTGGTCCGGTCGGATACGGCGTCAGAACAAACGCACACCTAAGGTCGGAATTCCTGGCCATCCACTCTGCAATTTTCGCAACCCCGCGGTCGGACAGCCCGGATACGATGCCAAAAATCGAATCGGCCCTGCCGGCAAGTTCATCGAACGAAGGGGAAAAAGCGCATTTCGCCATGCCTTCGATTTCGCGCAGATCGGGCCAGACAAAAGGGGATTTTGGGGTGAGCGTTTTCATACTACTTGGTATTCTGCATGGGGTAAGGCTGCGATGCAGCAATCTACAAACAAATGAGTATCAGGCATGAACAATCCGATAACGTGAGGGCAAGATGCGCAGCTTGTCGTCCTGCTTCATTTTAACAAGCTGTGTGCCTGGGAAATAGCGCGGTTGATGATCTTCACCTTGGGAGATCAAGGCCGAGTGTTCTGGCTCATGTTCGATAAGCCCCCACAATTCAGCAGCGATTTCGATGCCAGTGGACAGTTTTTGTTCTGTTACCCATATTCGATTCGTGAGGTTACCATTACGGTCGTGCTCCTCCCATTGAAACGGGGCTTCTGAGCGCCCCATCCATCCACCACGTGAATCTCGGTAACGATTGCTCTTCTGATCCCAGTGATAGCCATGTTGACGGGCGTAGATATCGATTAGTTTCGGTTTTGGCGGAATTGGTGGTAGTTTGGGCGGATCTGCATTGTTCGTCGGCAGATTTGGAACGTCCCCCGTGGAAGCATCATGTTCATCGTGATCCCCTTCACCATCGGGATATGACTCGGGCTCCGTAACTGTCGCGCCATTTTCACTCTTTCCTTCTTGGTCGTCGGATCCCTTGCTCCCAGTGCCGGGGCTGACGTGAACTGGCTCCTCGGACGACAACCTAAAATTCGTTGCGAGGTATTCCGCTATAAATTGGGTATCACGCTCAATGCATGCCGAGAACGCATTGGCAATGGCAGGCAATCCAAATGGTTGGGACAGCTCGTCTGCGAGTTGCTGATAGATCTTGGCCGTGTTACCAACCGCAACATAGAGCTTCTCATCTTTCCACAAGACATTTGGACTGAATGGGCTGCCGGCCGGGATGGCATCCAGATAGGGCGTGACATCCAGACGGGTGAATGAGCACCACACGGTCTCACGGAGACGCCGTGCAGTTTTAAGTAACCGCTCGGATTCCTTCTCATCAGTCACGATGATGCGCGCAAGCCCACCAGCGATGGCAACCAACCATGGTCGTAAGCGACTTTGCCCACGGTCCTGATCAAACTTCGTTACTTGATAGGTGATTCTGTCGCCTAGCTCAGGAAGATCAGACCACGGGCCATTTGCCACCTGATCCCTAGATAACATCTGAAAATTGGCAGTAGACCTTTTAACCGAAGCAAACAGATCGCCCCATCGCATCAGCGATTGCATCGTGAGCCGATACCGAAGTTGGTTCGTGCGTTCCCATGTAGATTCAAGACTGAGCCAGTGTCCGCATTCGGACCAGACCCTGACTGGATCACGCTGCAACGCCATGCGAACTCGGCGAGCCACTGGCGCGTCCAAGGTGGCACCAGAAGTGAGCGATTTGAGCCATGCAATTGTGCGTTCAAATGCAGGCTGCTGTGCAACGCCGATCCGCAGCCACAAGGAAAGATCACGCAATGCCGCATGCACCGACGGCGACTCGCCATTTTCACCCGGTAAAACCGAAACCTCGCTGCTCGACAACCAATCGCCTGTCTGAGTCAGAATCAATGCCTGCTGTCTAAATGACTCCACCATGGGAGCCAGATCAGTGGTTGAACATCTAACCGCAATGCGATCGAGTGCTTCGCATATTCGGGTAATCTCGCCTAAATGGTCCAAAGCGCGCGGTGCACCGGACCAAGCCAGGAGGCGCTTGAGCAATTTATCTGATCCGGTAGGCGTATCACGGACACCAAGAAGCTTAAGCAGCGGCCGGGTTTGTTCGTTGTCGAGTTCGGGCCTAACAAAAGGTTCAACTCCAATCAATGGCTCGGTGTCTGGGGTGCGAAGGAACAGTTCTGCTGGCAGGTAAAGCCGACCATGAGTATCAGGCAAGCAGGACAAACCGCGAAAGCGCTGGATCCAATCTGCAACGATTGTGTTGCAATCGAGCCTTTGTTTATAAGAAGCACCGTTGTGATATATAATCGCCTCTGTCGTAGTACTCCATGTGTGGCTTGGCGCGAGTAACGTGGCTCCCAATACCTCGGACCAAATTGCCCTATGCTCTTGGGCTAACGCCACCCAATGCTTGAGCAGCATCGGAGGGTAAGAGTGATCGAGAGTTGTGAAATCATTGCGCCTGTATGGGTAGACTGTTGGAGCATGGCCGCCACGTTGCGTCGCAAATTTTTCAACATCAGCGCGACTAAAAAGAGTATCCGATGTTTCCATCAAAGGTACCGAGACCCACAATCCACTGCCCTCACGTCGGATCCACTGTCGCCAGACATCGGACTTACACGACTGAAATTTCTCCGTGTAGCTGGCATGCAACAGATGCTCTTGAGCCCATGCCGATAGAACCAAATCTTCGATACGTCCCGTCTCATCAGCCACAATGCCATGATTCTTGCCACGGAGGTGCAGGTCGCGGGTAACAAAGCGAAAGCCTTCCGGTACTGTTGCGCCCAATGCTGCAAGGATTTGGGTTATTCGCACGCAGTCGACCAACTGAACATTGGATCCATCAAATATCCGCAGTGACGCTAGTGCTGCGATTCGATCCACATTGCTCGCTTCGTGCAGACCAAGTTGCTTGAGCAACTTAAGTGCCGGCTCTTCCCCCGGGGTGTTCGGCTTAGAACTCTGGGTGGCATATTTAACGAGCCAATCGAGCCACTCGGTATCCAGCGTGCGGGCATTATCCATCAAGAAACGCCAATCATCTTTCGCCAGCAATTCGCGTCGGATTGGTAAACGCACCACAGCATTGGCAGCATAGAGCCATGAATCCCCATCGACAGGAACCAGCTTCATTTGCCTTCGATGCTCAGAATTCCAATCGTATTGCAAATGCTCCTGCACAAAACACCACAACCGATGAAGTTTTGGCCAAGACAATGGTCGTGGGACTACAGCCTTTTCCTCCTCCAACGCATCAAGAATATCGTCAGGTGTGCTCTCATCAATCCAACCGTGACCGACCAAGGTTTGGATAGAATCTTCGCTTAATTCCGGAGCAACCAAGTCACATTCTCCGGGCGCAAAGATATCTTTTAATACATCCGGCTCCCATACATCGAACACTTCGTGAGGCAATGCAGTGGCCTGACCGGCTTCAACCAAATCGCCGTTATAGGTAAGAATTAGGCTCTCGCCATTCAACACTGCATGCATGGACTCCGTTATCAATCTACTGCAAGTCCCACAAATATCGGCCTCGTATTCAGTGCATTCGACGAGCAAGTCGTAAGCGAGACTACGCTCCTTGAGTGACAGCTGACTGTTCTGCAACCATTGCAGCATCGTTTTAGCAGCAAGCTCTCCCAGTCGTTTCAACAACCATCGGTTAGTCGGAGAAATTGAAGGATCCTTGATCGCGAATCGCGCTGGATCCTGAACAAAAGGTGCGTTGCACGAAAAGGGCAGGTCGAAATTCACCTCCGTCGGGAGCACCACATACAATCGATGTTTTTCGCCACGTGCCAACAGCACTTCGACCCTACATGGAGGAAGTTCAAATTCTTCAGTTAAGAATCCCCGTTCTGCTTTGATTTCGCGTATGGCCTCATCCGGAAAAGGCTTTGGTTCGCTTCTGATCAGAATGTATTCACGCGTCTTACCACCCAACAGTCGTACCCGAGTTGAGTTTCCTGTGGGCCCAGCCCCAAGCGTTTCTCGACTAATCTTCCGTTGTCCAAAAGTGAGCTGATCAAGGTGATTGAAAAAAAATAATGACGGCGGGCTATTAATCCATGCATTAAGATTCTTCTTCAGCTCAGACAATATTTGAGAGCCTTTATGCCGGACTTGAATGCGCGTCTCCTCCGAGGGGCTTCCCAGATTCAACCAGCGCGGTTGTGTAAATCTTTTTTTTGAAAAACTAATCGCCAATGTTGGGCTGAACACCTCCACCACTTCGCCAAGACTAAATGTCGATTTGAAGCCCACCCCACGGAACCCAATGGTGTGCAACGTGCGCTTATTGGAAAAGCCAAATCGACAGAGCGAGGCAAATTGCTCCTCGGTAAAATCTGCTCCATTGTGACTGAAGCCAAAGATTTCCTCATCGATTACCACATTGGCCCACGTGGCACCTGCATCATCAGCATTCTGCAAAAGTTCGGATATCACATGACGTGGACTTTGAACTTGCCGAAACAACTGATGCCAAGGGCCCGCAAGTTCAGGATCACTTTCCAGTTGGTCCCATCGCCGCACCGCATTTGCTTCTATGTTGGTGAAATATGAAGGCGGCTTCATACAATTAGCCTATTTCCTTTTTTAAGCTTACTGTCGTGCTCAAGTAATCTATTATTTATACGGACAGAATGATACACCAATTAGATGCGAACAGAACTCGTGAGCAGTCATGATGGCGGAGATGAACGCTCCACAAGTTCCGAAAAGTCATAATTCACACTGGTGACGCCGAAATCAGGTTCCCTTTTGAAAGGCTGGCGGACATAGCGCACCTGGTGGCTCGTCTCGTCGATGAACTCGACCAGTGCCAGGATGAAATCCTCGGGCTTGTTGAGTGAGGTGAGGATTTCGTTGCGGGTCACGGTCACGGTGGCGGCGCCTGCCACCCTGCCCTTCACCTCGATAAACCGGATTTTCCCTGTACCAGGGATGCGGCTTTCGATATCGTAGCCGAGTTTGTCAAGTTCGCGGTCCACGGGGTCAAAGCCCAGGTTGCGTTCGACCGCCATCACGGCCGCCCGCGCGCGGGCGGCACTGGCCTGTGTGTCAGGCGAGGTCGTCACATCAGGCTTTTTTCCCGAAATTGCCGTGAGCAGACCGATTGGCGCGACGACCAATCCGCCCAATATAACCGGCGGGAGTGCCGATATCTTGGCCTCACGGTCAAGTTCAGCCAGACGCTTGGCCAGACGACCTTGCAGTTCGTCAGCGCGACGCCTCGCCTCACCAGAATTCAGACGTGCCCCTGCCTTGCCAGCCTCCTCTTGTAGCTTGAGTTGGGCGGCACGACGATCCCAGTAGGCAATTTCCTTGGTGAGCCGGTCCTTGACGGCCACCCGGGTCTTTTCGGTCCACTCCAGCCGACGGCCGCGGACTTCATTGACGTGCTCGGGCACAACATGGGCGATGGCATGGCCCTGGGCCTTGGCCTCCAGCCCGCGGCTGATCCAAGCGCATTCAGGGCGCGCAAGCAGCGCTGCCACACCAGGCTCATCGGGCGCAAACGGCCGGTAGTCCAGATAGGGCGCGTAATTGAGGCTGCGCACCTGCTCGTCGGCGCTCATTTCGATGTAAAGCATGCGACGTGACACCGTGCGGCGGTCGCCCGACGGCAGCAGATTCGCATCCTGCACCGCATGCTCCAGGAAAAACAAAACGCGGGGCGTGGTGCCAAAATCACGGTCATCCACCAGCACGGTGCCGCGTTTGAGCAGGTCTTGCCGGCGTTCCAAGGTAACATCAAGAACAGCATCCAACAACGGGTGCCCCGGGCAGACAAAGGCCGCGAGCGGCTGGCCTTGGGGCGCAACCAGATCCTTTTCAAATGCAATCCGCTCGTAGCGAGACAGCACCGGATCGCCTGCACCGATCTGCCGGTCGCGATTACGAATGACCGCCGGCACATGACTGACCTCAAACCGACGGGTTTCCCGTTGCCGCAGGGTGCCGCCGAGTCGTTTGAAGGCCTCGACGAAAAATGACTCAATGTAGTGGGGCTGAAGCCGACGGGCATCGGCACGCTCCATGTCTTCACGCACCCGGGCTACGCGAGAGGCATCCATCGTGTCGTGAGCCAGGGCTCGCTCTTCGAGGAGATCCTGGAGGTAGGGACGATCCACGCCGTGTTCGATGGCATGATTGAGTCGTTCGCGCACCTCTTGCTGATCTCCGTAACGAATGGCCTGGATCAGCAGGTCCCGGAGCGGTTTGCCCTCGAACTGCAATTTTCCAATGACGTCGAACACCTGACCTCCGAGAGCCTTTCTGGCTTCCTCCAGCTTTTCCAACAGCCGCCGGTAAACATCGCCTTCGCGCGTCTCGTCTGCGACCAGATTCCACAGGTGGCAAACCTCGGTCTGTCCGATGCGGTGGATGCGACCGAAGCGCTGCTCCAGTCGATTGGGATTCCACGGCAGGTCGTAGTTCACCATCAGGTGGGCGCGCTGAAGATTGATACCTTCACCGGCCGCATCGGTCGCCAGCAACACCTGCACATCAGGATCGTGCAGGAAGCTCTCCTGCGCTTTGCGGCGTTCCTCACGGCCCATGCCACCGTGAATTCTGACCAACGCATGCGGCCGACCAAGCAAGGTTCCGATTTGTCGCTCCAGGTAGTTCAACGTGTCGCGGTGCTCGGTAAAAAGCACCAGCTTCTGACGGGGCGAGGGCTTTGGCTTTGGAATGGGACCGGATCCGAACGGGGCTTGTTCTTCTTCCGCTATGCTTGACAGTCCCTCCTTGGTAAAAATCTCTCCCAGGAGGTTGGCCAGCTCGCGCCACTTCGTGTCCATGCCGCTGCGTCGCACCCCATCAGCCAGGCCTTCCAATCGGGCGAGAGTCGATATCTCAGCCTTCAGTTCGATGATGGTGCCGGCTGCCGTGGCCTGATCGAGCACCTGCTCCTCGGTGGCTTCGACCTCATCTTCTGGAGCGTCTTCGAGGTCCTCGATGTCGTCTGCATCCAATTGCGGGCCATTTGCGACCGCCACGGGTGTCGCCCCGCGCTGGAGCAGTTCCAACTCACGCAGTCGCTTCTCCAGTCGCTCACGTCGGCGACGCAATGAGGAATAAATGGCCTCGGGAGATGAGGCGAGTCGACGTTGCAAAATGGTCAGGGCAAAACCAACCGTGCCCGCACGCTTGTCGTTGGCCAGCGCCTCCGCCCGGTTGAATTCTTCGCGCACGTATTCGGTGACTTGCTTGTAAAGCTGCGCTTCCGCCTGGGAAAGTCTGTATGGCACCGTGTAGGCGATGCGCTCGGGAAATAATGGGCGGCCGTCAAATTTAAGCAACCGCTCCTTGACCATGCGCCGCATCAGGTCTGAGACCTCGACCTGGTGGACTCCGTCTCTGAAACGACCTTCAAAGCGATCCCCATCGAGCAGGGCCAGAAACAACTGAAAGTCCTCCTCCTTGCCGTTGTGCGGCGTGGCCGTCATCAGCAAAAAATGTCGCGTCAGCTTGGAGAGCAGCTGCCCCAGCCGGTATCGCTTGGTCAGCTTGATCTCACCACTGAAGAAGGTGGCGGACAGCTTGTGGGCTTCGTCACAGACGATCAGGTCGTAGTGACAGTCCGGAGCCGACAGCTTCTGCTGCACATCTTCGTTGCGGGAGAGTTTGTCCAGACGTGCGATGGCAAGGTCGTTTTCGAGAAACCAATTCCCGGTGCGGGCAGCCTCCAGTTTGTCGTTGGTCAGGATCTCAAAGGGCAGATGAAACTTGCGGCTGAGTTCGTCCTGCCACTGCTCGACGAGGCTGCCGGGGCAGACGATCAAACACCGCTTGAGGTCGCCCCGGGCGATCAGCTCTTTGATCAGGAGACCGGCCATGATCGTTTTGCCTGCGCCGGGATCGTCGGCCAGCAGAAAGCGAAGCGGTTGGCGCGGCAGCATGGCCTCATAAACCGCCGTGATTTGGTGGGGCAACGGCTCCACCATCGAGGTATGAACGGCAAGAACCGGATCGAACAGGTGCGCCAGGCGAATGCGGTGGGCCTCGGATACTAGCCGAAATAATGCACCATCGGCGTCAAAACTCCACGGCCTCCCCTGCTCCACAATTTCCAGGCGCGGCTCGTCGGTGCGGTAGAGAATTTCGTCGGCTACTTTGCCGTCCGGGCGGCGGTAGATCAGCGTCAAAGCATCAGATCCGTGCCACTCAGTGCTGACCACGGTTACGCCCGCATCCGGCAATACGCCGCGCACAACAGCATCAGGCTGGAGCAACTCAAGCTTCATGGGGCAAAAGAATTCCACTCGTATGGGGGCATGTTCATGACTGTTCTGACTCGAACCCGCCCCGACCGGTGGATTGCCTGAGGAGTTCGGTCCACAAATTGTGGAAAATACTCATGTCGCGCGAGATGAATCTCTGAATAAGCGTGGATTTGTTCATGTTGAAATCGGATTGCAGCTCAGGGCCGCACCCGACCTGGGGTGATTACTGATGGATTATCACACCCTGGGTGGGACATTGGCGGTCCCACCCAGGCTTTAATTACGAACTGGCTTGGTGCGCTGAGGAATGGCAATCACGTTGCCAAATCAATCCATGAAAATTCTGCTCGTTGCTGATCTGCATCTGAACTCATGCTGGTTCGACTGGGTAGTAAATGAGGCAGATCGGTTTGACCTCGTGGCGATTGCTGGAGACGTGCTTAACGCATTTTCAGACCGTAGGCTACTCGATCAGGTCAACGACGTAACCAAATGGCTGATGCACTTGAAATGTCCTCTGGTTATTTGTTCAGGTAACCACGACTATTGGTCAAAAAGTCCTCGGGTGATAGAGGAAGATCAAAATGCCGAGGCCGCCTGGATCAAACGGCTCAAAGGTCGGGGGCAAATTATTGGGATCGATGGAGACGTTGTAAATTTTCAGCCCAAGTTCAGCGACGATGCGCCGACGAGAATCGTGGTCAACGGATGGTTGCAAACACCGGAGCTGGACGGTGAAGTTGATATCGTTGTAACCCACTCCCCTCCCTCAAGCTGTTACTGCTCAATTGGCGATGAGGGATACGACGTCGGCGATACAGACCTGTGGCCAGCACTACAGTACCATCCGCCCAAGCTCATCCTGAGCGGACACGTTCACCGGCCGTACAAATTCATCTCCTCGTGGCCACAAGTCGAATCCCAGTCCCTCATTCTTGTTCCAGGAGTTAGCGGAAACGGGAAGACGCCTGCCCATTGGAATATTGACACCGGTTTAGGCCGTGCGGTTCACAGTAGTGGTGTCGGTGCGACATTCCGGTGGGATTCGTAAGTGGCACGATGCGGCACTTTCCAGCCGAGGCTTGGACATCTGGCCTAGGATCAAATACTTGGGCATGCAATCGTTTCTCTGGGCCATCCAAAATCACGACCTCGCGCTACACCCCGCCAGTCCACAATAATCTGTTCCCGCATGTGCACTTGATGCGAACGCCGTTCACTGCGAAAATCGTTTCATTATCGTTTCACGTTACTCCACAAATAGCTCAGCAGCATTGGCATACGTATAATTTAATCGTTTCATGATCATTTCATTCGATGCCATTACAATTGTCCTCAGAGCTGCTCCCTTGGCATCAACCCGCCGTAACGACCAACAGTCGCATCAAGGCGGGAAACACCCGGCAGGCTGATGTGCTAACATGGTTAATCCTTCAACCGGTTACAATCTGTAACCACTTGGCTTCCTTCTTTAGCCAGCCTGTGTTTCAGCACTTTCCAATAGTTTCTGGCCGCCTGAAAGTCTGGCTGCTGGGTAAGCACCTGGACAATATCCACAACGGAAAACCACCACGTCTCGGTCTTTTCGTCGTAGGCGCGGCGGATCTCGTGTTGCTCGAAGATGGCGGGAAGCTCCGGCTGTCCTCTCGCGCCCGCGCCCTGCTGGAGAACATGCAGCCGAGCCGGGGCGCCAAGGGCAAGTGCCTCCCGCGCGACAAGGTCGAGGGGATCCTGGAAAAAATCTGCCGGCTGCACGGCGAAGCCGAACTGAACCGGCTGCGCGACGAGGCCAGCGCCCTCGCCAAGGCCCTCGGCATGGCCGGGGAATTCACAGCCCTGAACGGCTTGTTCTCCGCCATCCTCGGGACTGGCGACGCCAAGGCGCTCGGCACCGCGGTCGCCCGCGCCCGGGCCGCGCAGACACCCTATGATCCCGACCGCATCGAGCTTTTCACCAAGCTCGCCGGCGCGCTCAACGCCGAGGTGTTGCCGCGCTTGGCGGAGCCGACAATGTCCACGGACGTCTGGCGGAACCGGGCATTCTTCGAGGCCTATTTTTCCAATTACATCGAGGGGACGGAGTTCGAGGTCGATGAAGCGCGTGAGATCGTCTTCCAGCAGAAAATCCCGGAGGCGCGCCCCAAGGATGCGCACGACATTGTCGGGACCTTCCAGCTGATCGAGGACCGGGTCGAAGCCGGCCTCGTCGCCGAGACCTATGACGATTTCATCGCGCTCTTGCTGCACCGCCACCGCGTACTGATGTCCGCCCGCCCCGAGGAACATCCGGGCCTGTTCAAGGAGAAGCCAAACCGTGCCGGCTCCACGCATTTCGTGGCACCCGATCTCGTGCGCGGCACATTCAAGCAGGGTTTCGACCTCGCCCGCTCGTTCACCGAGGGCTTCGCGCGCGCCCTCTACTTCATGTTCCTCGTGGCCGAAATCCATCCCTTCGAGGACGGCAACGGTCGCATCGCCCGCATCTTCCTCAACGCGGAACTCACTCGCGCCGGGCTCAGCCGGATCATCGTCCCTACCGTGCTGCGGGACGACTACATCCTCGCCCTGAAAGGCCTCTCAAACAATTCGCTCACCGAGCCGTTCATCCAAGTCATGGCCAAGGCGCAGGCCTTCACCGCCAGCGTAAACTAACCTATGCGTGGATGCGCTGGCCGATGCGGTCCTTCGATTGGCTGCGCTGATGAAAAACGCCCGCGACTTGCAGCGACGGAGCGAGCGGCATCGATGGATACTAACGCAGCTCTCGGAGCTACCCAAGATCCGGCAGGACTACAATTACCTGTTGCTTGAGTTGGGGATGTCCAAGGATCCTCCAACCAAGGAAGACTGGACTGCGAAATGGCAACCGCTGCTTCGCAATGTTGGGTCTGCGATTGCTCAGGGAGAAATCTCCGCAGCGTCAGAGGAATTCTTACGTTGGCCCGAAGGGATAGATCAAGTCGATGGACAGGATGCCACGCGCAGGACTGTGAATCGCTGCCGCATCGAGGTTGGGGGGACTGTCGTGAATATCCAGCTAGGTTCAATTCACTCAGTCAAAGGCGAGACGCACACAGCGACATTGGTTTGTGAGACTTACTACTATAAGCACAATCTATCGGCTCTTCGTGACTGGATTCTCGGCAAGATGGAGGGCGAACAGAAGAAAACTCCAAAGCTCACGAAAGGACGACTCAAGCTGCACTACGTTGCTATGACGCGACCGTCACACTTGCTCTGTCTTGCGATGCCCCGGACAACATTCGAGGCGAATGGACAACTAGACGTGGCAGCAATAGCGGAACTCGCGAGTCGCGGTTGGTCGGTCGTGGAGACTTGAGTCTGTCGTCTATCCTTGCCCGAACTGCTAGGGCCGCGTGCAGATCCAATTCGATGTGGCCTCCCGGGAAACACTCGGCAAGTTGATGCTCCAACATGCTCAGCTACGCTTCCGGTTGCCGGCCTTGGCTTGTTCATACTGCTGTAGCCATGCTTCCCACTGCATCTGTTGCGATGGCATAAGCTTGTGCCGTTTCAGTGCTGAATAAGTAGGTGAAAACCACCCGAATTTGATTCCAAACTTGCGCTCAATCCCGGCAGCGGCGCGCGGTGTCATGCACTGCTCAACGATAATTTGCTCGGGTGTCATTACGACTACACGTCGCCTCCGCTGGGCACGTAGTGCTCTCTCAAGTGCAGCGAAGTCTTGAGTGAAAGATTTTTTCATTTCAACAGGCTCAAACGACTGAAGCTTCAGCCGGCAGTCAACCGCGGGATGAATGACACGTCAACCGGTCACCAAGCGCAACATCACAGGCGATAGCGCCACGCTGATGGCCATGGCAACCGGCCAGTTTCGCACCCCAGGTGGGCCATCGGCGGGGACACCCAAAATAAAGGTGAATTATGGTTTCCGGGACGGATCCGCGGGTCTCTGGTGGAGGCATGGCCCTTCGGACGCTGGCAGTGGATTTCAACTCGTTCTTCGCCTCGTGCGAGGAGGCCGAGCATCCGCGCCTGCGCGGCCAACCCATCGGCATCGTGCCGGTGATGGCCGACACGTCGTGCATCATCGCGGCGAGCTATCCGGCCAAGGCGTTTGGCATCAAGACCGGCACGGGCGTCGGCGAAGCAAAGCGGCTGTGTCCGCAGATCACCTTGGTCGAGGCCCGGCCCAAGGTTTACATCGGCTACCATCACCGGCTTCTGGAGTGCATCGAGCGATGTATTCACGTTTCTGAAATCCGCTCGATTGACGAGGTGGAGTGCGACCTGACCAAGACCTTCGCGCCGCGCGACAAGGCGCTCAAGGTCGCCCGCGACATCAAGGCCACGATCCGCCGGGAAATCGGTCCGAGCCTCAGTTCCAGCATCGGCATCGCGCCCAACTGGTTTTTGGCCAAGCTCGCCACCGACATGCAGAAGCCCGACGGGCTGACCGTCCTCGACGAGGACGATCTCCCGCAGCGGCTGTTGCACCTGGAGATCGACGATTTTCTCGGCATCGGCGACAGCATGGGCGCGCGGCTGCGGGCGGCGGGCATCGACACCGTGGCCAAGCTCTACGCCGCGCCCAAGGCCCAGCTCCGCGCCATCTGGGGCAATGTCGAGGGCGAGCGCATCCACGGCCGGCTGCGCGGGGAAAACATCCCGACGCCCTGCGAGAAAAACAAGACCGTCGGCCACAGCCACGTGTTGCCGCCCAAGCTGCGCACGCCGGCGAAAGCGCACGCGGTGCTGCACCGGCTGCTCCAGAAAGCCGCGATGCGCCTGCGCCACCTCGGGCACTACGCCGCGGGCTTGGCGGCCTACATCGGCTACCGCGACGGTCAGCGCTGGTCCGACGACCTGCGCATCACCGAAACGCAGGACACCCTCGAATTGACGAAGGCGTTGAACCAGTTGCTGGCGCAGCCGGGCGCCCAAAGGCGCGGGCCGATCCAGGTGTCGGTGACGCTGACCCGCTTGCTGCCCCTGCAAATCTACACGCCCGAGCTGTTCGACCAACCGCAACGTGAGGCCCGCGAACGGCTGTGCGAGGCGGTGGACCTGGTCAACCAGACCTTCGGCCACGGCTCGGTGTATTTCGGCGGCGCTTGGGGCGTGACCGAGAACGCGCCCATGCGCATCAGTTTCACCTGTATCCCCAAGCCCGAGGTCGAGGAAATCGATCCGACCCGGAACCGCCGATTGCGGCCTTTGCCAGACCGAAAAGGCCCAGAAATAGACGCCGAATAATTACCGGGAAAGCCCGGATATTGGCGGTCAAAACCTATTCTCGCCGTAAAAAACAAGATTTGGTCGACACTAGATCGACACTGACCGGCTGGAAAGTGGCGCACCCGTAGTGCGTTGCGATTACTGGTAATCTACCTATGAGAAATTGATAGTTGTTTACTCTTGCGTCATGTTGGCGTGTCCCCATTGTCCCCCACTTAAGAAAGGCTGACATGAACGCTGAAACAACTCGGACAGCATCCAAGAAGAGCCGTGATAAATGGCCGGCCGTTATCCGTGTAGGCTCAGCTATTGTCCGCGTGTTCAAGGTCGCACGTCTCGCACCAAAGGGCGGCAAGAAGCCAATCCGTCGCAAGCGTAGAGGCACGCCACGAACTCACGATTACGTTGTGTCCTGGCATGTCCCCGAAGGCAGGCAGCGCAAAAAGTTCGCCTCACCCTCCGCCGCATTGGATGAAGCCCGCCTTAAGTGTGAGCAGATGGCATCCGGCCAGATGGAGGCCATGCGTGTATCCCGCGCGGATCGCGAGGAATTGGACGCCCTCCGGCGACTAGCAGGAAACACCCCGCCGTTGGCGGCAATGAAAGAGTGGAAACGGGCGCACGATCTGACCGGTGGCGAAATCATCCAAGCCGCGACTGCATGGGCAGAGCGCAAGAAATCGGCGCATGAACTCGTCACAGTGGCGCAATGCGTGAAACGCTACCTCACCGCCAAGACCGCCGCGGGCATCCAGACCGCCGACAATCACGGCCACATATTCAACGACCTGACCCGCGACATGGGCGAGCGGATGTTGCACGAAGTAACATCCCGGCAACTCGACGTATGGCTGGCCAAGCGTGAGAAGCCCGGCACGCGCCTGACCTACCGCAAATGGGTGGTGGCGCTTTGGCGCTGGGCACAGAAACAGCACTACCTCGACCGCACCCGCCTGACTGAGGCAGAGCACACCCAAACCGTGAAGCAGCCTGACATGGAAGTGGGCATTATCGACGCGGAGACCTACGGCCGGTTGCTCGGACATTTCCACCGCCTTCATCCCGACTACCTGCCCGCGCTTGTGTTGGCCGGTTTCGCCGGCATGCGCCGGTCAGAAATCCACGACCAGAAATGGGACGACATCAACCTTGCCGGTGGACACCTGCGCGTCACCAAGGGCAAACGAGGCACCCCTTCGCGCCGACTGGTCCCGCTCTGCCCCGCCGCCGTCGAATGGCTGATGTTGGCACCCGACCGGACGGAATGGGTTTGCGGCAACCTCGCCCTCGACCGCATCCGCAACATAGCCCGGGACGCCAAGTATGACCTGCCGGAAAACTGCTTCCGCCATGCGTATATCTCGCACCGGGTGGCGCAGACCGGCAACATCGCCGAGACTTCGCTGATTGCCGGCAACTCGCCGGACATTGTGCGCCGGCACTACCTGGAACTCGTCACGAAGGAAGCCGGCGAGACATGGTTCAACCTGAGCCCGGCCGCGGTGGCGAAGATCGAAGCCGGTGGCGACGTGGAACCCATGCCCGCCACAAACGGAAAGGCAGGGGTGGCGTGAAAAAGAAGCAGCCGCGCCCGCACCGTCTCCACCCCGCCACTACGGGCAAGGGAGCCGGATTGAAAGCCGCGCTCACGGCCGGCAAGCTCCGTGTGACTTGGCAGCAACCGGCCGCCGATGGTTCGCCGGTCGTGCAGGAATTGCCCGGCATAGCCGCCGGCATGGCCAAGGAAGCGGAGCACGAAGCCGCCCAGCGCCGTGAGGTTTTCGAGATCGTCGCCCGCAAATCCGCCAACAGCCTTGCAGCCTTGGAGCGTGACGGGTGGCGTCTCGTCACGCCCCGGAGCCAAGGCATCGCACCGCAATTCCGCCGCAGGGTTGGCCGGCGCTGGGAATACTTGCCGGCGCTGGCGGAACTCGACCGCACCGATTTTGCCACCGCGCTATCGGTCCGGATCTTCATGCACTGCGATGACGCCCTGCAGGCATGGTCTGGTGGCGACATGGAACGCGCCTTTGCACAAGCTTTCCTCGCCGGCTTCTACGTCGGCCGCAGCAATGCCATCGTGAACGAATCACGGCGGAATGCGACGAAGCGCGCCGGCAAGGGTCTAGGCGCAGACATCGCTGCGCAGTACCGCGCCGCCATCGAGCGCGCCGGCCGCAATGCTACACAGCATGAAATCTTGGCGCAGCTTCCGCCTGAACTTTACGAAAGCGTGGCCACGAAGACGCACCTGAACCGATTGACCAGCGTGCAAAAGAATCTGTCCCGGGAACACTGATTCCGGGAATCGGTTAAATTGAGTTGTTGATTCATCGGGCGCGACATCGCCCGCATGAGCACACAACCAGACCAACAGCAACCGACCGGGATTCGGCTGCTGTCCATCAAGCAGGTTGCCGGCTTGCTCGGTTACACCAACCGCATCAGCGGGTGGCGGGCCGTGAAGAAACTCGGCATCCCCTACGTCAGGATCAACCGCCGCCGCATCGTCTTTGAGGAAGACGAAGTGCAGGCGTGGATCAAACGCCGCTCCGTCGGCAACCGCACCGCCGCATGAGCCCGAGCCGCTACAGCACCGGCCCGGCTTTCGTGGTGTTGGACGATCACCGCCCGATACGGCTCGACCAGATCGAGGACCGCCTAGCCGCGAAGGTGGAAGATTACAACGCCGCTTGTCCCCACGATCCGGCCGCCCAGCAACTGCTGGACGAAGTGCGCACACTGCGGACCGAATGGTTGCGCGGATCAGGCAACCCGTAGCATGGACTACGGCGACGCCAGCCGGGTGTTTCATTGGCTCGTCGAGCCGAGTTCACACCGTGCCCGTTCGTGGCGGGCGGTGGCGTTGTGTCTGACTTTGAACGGGCCGCAGGCTTTTGGCTGCAAGACTGTCGGCGAGGTGGCGGCCCACGAAGGCATGTCTGAGCGCACGCTCCGCGCCCTCCGCAACCTGCTCCGCGTCGAGTTTGGCATTGTCCCGCCGGCCCACGTTTTTGCCGGTGATTCCGAGCCGGTGGCGTTCCGCAACCATACGTCGGACGAACCTTTTGCCGAAATCATCGGGGATGACGAAGGGGAAATTTCTGCCGGTTTGCCGCTTTAGTGATGCAACTCATACCTAACCCTCCCTCCCTAGGGGCAGCCGAGTCTGAAGCTCGGGCCTGTCTCTCAATCGAAACTGGATCGTCTGCTGAGGTCCCCGCACTGGAATCAGAAATCGCGCAGGTTTCCGCGGCGATCGAAGATAAGACCAACCCGCTCCCGCCCGCCGAGCACGACCGCAGCGTCGCCGATCTGGCACAGCTTACCGCGAAATTGGCCACGGTAGACATTCGCCGCCGAAATGCCCTCCGCCGCCGGCGCATCTACGGACCGGTCATCGCTGCCGAGGTGGATCGGCTGACCGGCGAGATCAAGGCCGGTCTCATCGAGGCCCAGGAGATTGTACGGCAGCGCGTCGGCAAAGTCTTGGCTCCGCATTTCGCGCCCGAGGACCTGCCGGTGGCGGTGGCGCGCAGCAAGGCATGGCGGGCCGAGGTGGCGTTTCAGAACGGCATTTCTACCGGTCGCTTCGGGCTGCGCTTTGTTTTTGACGCTGGCGTCCCGGTCCTCTCCTCCGACTGCACCCCCGACGTTCTAATTCATGCCTTGGACACGGCCCGCGCCAGCGCCGAGGCCGTCCGCAACCACCTGGTCGAGGTCAAGGCCGCCCGCTGATGGTCATGCGCAAAGCCGCCGACAGTGCCTTTTGCTGGCAGTCCAAGGCCGCCCGCCGCGCTATCCGCGATGCATTCGACGCGACCTCGAATGTCTCGACCGCGCTCTGCGTGTATGACGCGTTGACTGAGATCGCCAGTGACGAGCAAAACGAAACCTTCACCACTACCCACGCGTGGATTTCTCGTCTGTCCGGTGTGTCGCCAACCACCATCAAGAAGGTCCTGCCTGTTCTGCGTGACTTGGGTCTTGTGGCAATCTCGACCCCAGCCCTCCGCGCGCCCTCGACCTACACCTTACACGCGGTTGCCAACGATAGCCGTTCAGCGGCTAACGATAGGCAACCAACGGCCAACGATAGCCGTTCAGCGTCCAGCGTTAGACAACGGGAGATTTTTGCGCCGTTGGCTACATCAGAAGAATCTCAGAAGAATCTCAGAAGAATCACTATTGCCGCCCCGGCCAAGCCGGTGCCGGCGGCAAAGCCTGTTGATCCTCTCTTTCAAACTCTGGCGAAGATCGAATGCGGATCAACCGATGGACTCACCCCCACCGAGGCCAAGCGAATCGCCGTTGCCCTCGGCGAGATCAAGCGGGCATGCCCAGGCCTAACGGTTGATGAACTGCAACGCCGCGCCGCGAATTATCGTCGCCTGTGGCCGTCAGCTAGCCTGACGGCCCAAGCGTTGAAAGGCCACTGGGCGCAATGCCGCGGCCGTGACCGTCAGGCCGCCCGCAATCAGCCGGAAGACACCCCGCCGCCGCGGTGGCGTGAACGGCTGGAAGCTGAGTATCCCGGCAACCAGATCAACGAGCAGCAAAAAGGATGGGACCAAGTTCCGCAGGAAATCCGCGCGAAGCTTTGGCCGCAACTCCACGCCAATGGGCATCGTCATCATGCAGCCGCCTGACCCACACCGCCGCGACCACCCGGGGGGAGGGTCAAAAGTGTACGACCTCATCCGCCACACCGTTGCGGTATATAGATTTTTGCACCGACAAAACGGGGATTTCCCGAGCTTCCCACACTGATGGCGCGCCCACGCAAACCGAGCCAAGTCCTGTTGTTCACCGGAGCATTCAAAGAGCATCCGGAGCGCGCTCGCGCACGCCAAAATGAACCGCGCCCGGAAGGTCATCCCGGAGATCCGCCGTCTCACCTGACGGCACGCGAGGCCGCAGTGTGGCACGAGATGATCGAGAACACCGTCCCCGGACAAATCACGGTGAGTGACGGTCTCTGCCTGGAACTGCTCTGCAAACTGACCGTGCGAGTGAGAGATGGAGACACGCATCCCCGCGTATTGGCAGAATTGAGACACCTGATGGTCCAGCTCGGTCTGACGCCAAGCGCCCGCGCCCGCGTGTCCGTGATCCCCCCGAAATCCACACCCGGCACCGTCGAGCGGGCAACCTTTGGCAACGTGTAGCCCGATGAACTTCACCCGCGCCGACGTCGAGGCCGCAGCCCGCGCAGATTACGGGAACTTGATTGACGACGACATTCTGCAATTCGCCATCGATGCGTTCATCGAATGGCCGGAGATCGAATCTTATGTCCTTCGTGACATGATCGATGGCCTGGCCACGTTGCGCGTGACCGATCACCCCGCCGCTCGGCATGCCGCCCGCACTGCGGTCAAGGCCGCCGCCCTCTCTCAGCGCCTGGCGGATCGCGCCCTGCGCTACATCGAAAACCCGAATCAGCCGTTATGAAAAAGACACCCGCCAAAATCCTGCCCGGCCCGACGCATCCCGCCGCTTGGACGATGCGATTCAAAGACACCTGCTCGCTCTCATGGGCGCTCCGCGACTATCGCCGCCGCGCCAAACGCGCCGGCCAACAAGCCTTGCCCGAGGTCATCGAAGCTTTGAGCAGGGTCGCGGATGGCGGCCGCGTCACCCGCGGAGCGCGGTATGTGGCCTGCCATCACACCGCTTGGAATACCGCCGTGCAGCAGTCATGGCGCGAACAACCCACCGCTCCCGCCGGGCCGACTTCCGCATGATTGAAACCGCACAGAGCTACAGCCCCGGCGAGTGTGCGGTTGCCTGCGGCATCCCGCGCCGGACCGTCCTGCGTGCCATCCGGGCCGGTGAACTCCCGGCCCTCAGGTTCAATGCCCGCGTCGTGCGAGTCACCCGCCGCGACCTGCTGGCGTGGCGGATCAATTGCACCGGTCAAACCCCGCCCGCGGGCCCAACTCGCACAAGTCGCCCCAACTCGCACAAGTCCGGCTAGCCCCGATCCGCACCCGCGCCCCATCATCACGGCACACCCAACCCGCACCGTTCACCGCCCAACCTTCACCCGCATGAATCCTAAACTCATCACCGTCCGTCACGCGGTTGAGGCCCACATCCTCAACCAAGGCTGCCCCGCCAATGCCCTCTCCCCCGAACAACGCGACCAGCAGGCCGAACTGCGCGCCCGGCACCCGTCCGACAGCGCCGGCCTGATCGTCCCGTTCTTCACCGCCCCAGCCGAACACCGCGACATGTCCGTCACCGGTGGCACAACGGACCAGTACGGCGGCGAGCTCGTCGGGACTGACGTGCCCGAAGCCGGCCCCTCCCTCTATCAGGCCTTGCGCCTCCCCGCCCTCGGAGCCCGCACGCTCATCGGTCTGCGCGGCAATGCCGATCTGCCTTACGGCTCGACCGCGATCACCGCCGAATGGCTTTCCGAGAACGAAGCCGGCAACGACCTGACGCCCGTGCTTGGCGTGCTCTCCATGAAGCCCAAGCGGGTGGCGGCCCACGTTCCCGTTTCGCTGCAACTCATCGCCCAGGGTGGCGAAGTATTCGCCGCATGGATTCGCGACGAGCTGATGACCAACCTTGGCGCAGAGATCGAGCGCGTGGCCATTGCCGGAGCCGGCACCGGTGGCGAGCCCACCGGCATCATCAACACGAACAACATCGGCAGCGTGGCCGGCGGCACCAATGGCGCCGCACCCGACCTGGCGGACCTGTGCGACCTCGAATTTGCCGTCACCGGCACCGGCAAGGCCGACCGCGGCCCGCTCGGCTGGATCCTGAGCCCGAAGGCCCGCAAGAAGCTCCGGCAGACCGCCAGCAACGGCACCGGCTCCGCGATGCTGTGGCCCGTGACCGAATCCGACCGCCTGCTTGGCCACCCGGCCGGCGTCACCACCGCGAGCCCCGACAACCTGACCAAGGGCAGCAGCAGCGAAGTTTGCAGCGCGATCACCTTTGGCAACTTCTCGGAGTTGTTCGTCGCCCTGTGGGGCGCGGGCATCGAAATCGACGTGACGCGAGACCGCGCCATGACCATCGCCGGCCAAGTGCTCGTCACCGCCCGCGCCTATGTCGATTGCGGCGTCCGCAACCCGAAAGCCTTCGCAGTAATGAAGGACGCCCTCTGCGCGTGATGCATTTTTTCATGGTGGCGATTGAGCCCAATCCCATCCGGCCGGCGCAGTAGGCTGAAACCTGCGCCGGCCACCCTTTCCCGCCCATGTCCACAACCGCCCAACCGCACCCGCCCGCGCCGGTCCTGCCCGAGTGGACCATCACCCGCCCCGTCAAGATCGGTCGCAAGGTCATCACGCTCACCATGACGCCGCCGATTCTGTGGCAGTGGCGCGAGCGAGCCGCCGCCAACCGCCAACCCAACCCAGGCCTGCTGGACGCCATCACCACCATGGCCTCGCTCATCGCGGAGATGGCCCGGCCGACTCATCCCCACATCACCGTCGCGACCGTCATGAGCAACCTCACTCCCCAACTCGCCCGCGCCGTCGCCGACATGTTCCGTGAAGCCGGCCAGATCAACGCCGCGGCCCTCGCCCGCAACTGACGTCACGCCATGGCCACCAAGAAGCAGATCGCCGACCTCCACGCCAGCCTGACCGCCGACGTGAAGCAATACGTTGACGCCATGATGGCCGCGGGCAAGAGCACCCGCGACATGGAGCGCAACGTGACCGGCTCCATGCAGAAGGCCGCCCGCTCGACCAAGACCTTCAACGACGCGCAGAACGTCATGGGCCGTTCCAGTCGCGCCAACGGCATGATGATTCAGCAGGCCGGTTATCAGGTGGGCGACTTCGCCGTGCAGGTGGCGTCCGGCCAATCCGCAATGCGCGCCTTTATTCAGCAGGGCTCCCAGATGCTGGGCGTGTTTGGTCCTGCCGGTGCGATTGCCGGTGCCGGCCTCGCCATCGGTGGCGTGATTTACAACCTCATCACGGCCGGCGACAAAACCAAGGAAGCCCGCGAGCAAATGGAAGCCTACGAAGTGGCTGCCCAAAAACTCGGCGAGACCATGGCGAAGATCCGTTTCGATGCCCTCAGCCCCGAAGGCCAGCGCGACGCCCTGCAACAGCGTATCGAGAAATCCAAGTCAGAGATCCGCGAGCTGTTCGACATGCAGGAAACCCTGCGCGCCGCGCAGGAAGCCATGGGCCGCGCCGAGATCACCCTTGGCCCCACGGGCGTCCCGCTCGTCATGCCCACCGGTTTCGACCAAGCCGCCCTCGACCGCAACATGGCCGAAATCGGCGCGAAGCAGAACGAACTGCTGCAACTCCAACAGGACCTCACCAAGATCGAGGGCACCATCACGGCCGCCGCGACCAAGGCCCAGGAAGCCGCCCAGAAGCGCACCCTCGCCGAACAGGACGAATGGCAGAAAATCGGCGAGTCTATCGCCGCGAGCCTCCGCGCCCAGGACGAAGAGATCGCTAAATACGCCCAAGGCATCCGCGATGCCATGGACCCCGCCCAGAAGTTCCGCGAGGAATTGGAGCGCATCGCCGCCTTGGAGCAGGCCGGCCGCCTCTCTGCTGGCGAGGCCCGCTTCCAACGTGACCGCGTGCAAGGCCAGATCGACGAAGTCGAGATCGCCCGCATCAACGACTCCGGCGCGCTCAACTTCTTCGACGGGCTCGACGAAAAGAGCCGCCAGAACTTTGAGCGCATGAAGTCCGACGGCAAGGCATGGGAGCAGGCCATGACTGGCATGTTCATGGACGTGAGCAACCGCGCCGGAGACGCCTTTGCCAACATGGTCCTGACCGGCGAGAACGCCTTTAAGAGCCTCGCCGACACCATCGCCCAGCAGATGCTGCGCATCGTCGCCCAGATGGCCATTATCAACCCGATCTTGAACATGGTCTTTGGTGGCTTTGGTAGCTGGAAACCCCTCGCGACCTTTTTCCGTGCCGACGGCGGCCCCGTCGAGTCCGGCCGCAGTTACATCGTCGGCGAGCGCGGCCCCGAACTGTTCACCCCCGGCGCATCCGGTCAAATCAGCAGCAACGACCGCCTGCTTTCCGCGACCATGAACCCCACCGGAGGAAACACCTACTACATCGACGCGACCGGTGCCGATCAAGGAGCCGTCGAGCGCATCGCCCAGGCCCTGCAACTGCTCGCCGGCCCCGGTGTGGTCGAGCGTCGCGCCATGACAGCCATCACCAACAACCGCCGCCGCGGCAGTTCCGGCTTTGTCTACTGACCATGCACCGCTCCCGCATCCGCGCCACG
The DNA here is from genome assembly GCA_019455245.1 of Opitutaceae bacterium. Classification (GTDB taxonomy): domain Bacteria; phylum Verrucomicrobiota; class Verrucomicrobiia; order Opitutales; family Opitutaceae; genus Cephaloticoccus. The sequence continues at coordinate 239,987 of JACFMR010000001.1, read as the reverse complement.
CTCACCCCCGGCGGCCCGCCGCTACCACCGCCCGAGCCCCCGCCGCCGTCACCATGAGCCCCCGCCAAACCTACGGCCGGACCATCGCCACGGTGGCGTTGTGGGGCGCGCTCGCCTTCGCCGGCATGGTGGCGTTTCTGTTGGTGGCGGTGGCGTCAGTCCGGCGCGACATGGTTATCATCCCCACCGCCGAGCGCACCAACGCCAGCGCCGAGACCGTCAACCGCGCCACGGAAATCCGCCTGCTGGCCGAGCGCCAGATGGGCGAGTTCCTCAAGGGCATGCCGAAGGCGACGGGAGCGGCAGGACATGCTGGTCCCGGTCGCGGAAACGTGGTGCCGATGGCGAACCGCGTTTCTGACACCCCCACCCTTGCCGAGATCGGCATCAGCAAGAAGCAAAGCGCCACGGCGCAGAAGCTGGCGGATATCCCCGCGGCATCCGAAACCTTCGCCCTCTTGCAATCAATCGACTACGAGGTGTCGCAGCTCGCCCAGCGCACCCCATGAGCCCTTCCAATCCCCGCCCGCCGTTGTAAACACCCCGGGCTTGCAATCACCCCCTGCCCAGCTCATACCGCAGCCCATGAACTGTAGAAGTTCATCCGGCGTGATAACCGGATCTACGCAACCTGACACTTGGCCGCGCATCGAAAGCGGGAGGGCATTTGCGTGCCCAATTATCACCCCGCCAGTAGGTGCGCGGCCTCTGTTTGGAGTCACGCATCATGATAACCACCCCCGCCCAACCCGGACCGCAACGGCTCCGGACCAATGGCACCCGTAGACCCGAAGTGGGCTTGATCGTCGGCTGGCATTGCCCGGCCAACACCCCCGAGACGGAAGCCGGCCCGCACGGCATGACCAGAGCCTTGGCCCATCCGCTCAACCCCTGCGAAATCATCGCCCATGCCGGCCTGCTCCTGGCCAAGCACCCCGCCGCCCGCCCGTTCATCCCTCGCCGGATGACGGAGGTGTTCCTTGTCACAGACACCTCCCTCGCTGACGACGTGCACACCCTCGCCGCCGTCCAGTATGCCGCCACTTATGGCACGCTCACGGAGGCCCGGCGCTGTATGCAGAAGGTGCGGCACCTCTGGTTGGCAAGGCAACTCGCCCCCGCCCAGGTCGCCACGATTGCCGCCAACGAACTGGCCCTCTTGCGCGAAGAATCAGCCCACGATCTGCCAGACCATGACCTCGCCTTCATCGTCTGGCGTGCGCATGACGATTCCTTTGGTGGCGTGCCGATGGATGGCCTGACCCAAAGTATCTGCGCCGTCGCCTTCCCCGCCGACGAAAACGGCCTGCAACCGCACCCATAACCCCGCCATGAAAACCCAGCATCGCCGACTTGTGACCATTGCCAGCGCCCTGGACCTCACCCCGGCGCAACTCGCTGTCGGCATGGTCTTCCAAGGCTTTGACGCTTGGTGTTCAGACATCGCAGCCCCCGACGCCGAATCCTTCATGGAGGCGCATCCTGAGCGAATGGACTATATCCACGGACTCGCCACACGCTGGAACGACGAATTGAACTCCGACCTGGCCAGCGCCATTGCCGCCCGGTGCCTGATCGACGAAGTCAACGAGACCGAAACCCAAGCCTAGCTATGATTCACACCTTCCCCACCACCCGCGCCGCCTTGGACAATGCCGCCCGGCAAATCATCGCCCGCGCCTACCACGAACACCGCATCCTCACCCCGGAGGAAGAGGCCCAACACGAAGCCCTGATTTGCGCGAAGTATCAGCTAGAAGTCGCGATGCGGACCCGCTGGCTTCAAGAGCACGGCCAAACCCCCGCCGCCATCACCCCCGACAACGTGTTTCCCTTCCCAGCGGTGGCGCAGCAATGAAAGCCAATCCCAACCCCCGAGTAAGAACTCCACGCCCTGCACCTGCTGGACAGCCTGCAATCGCAACCATGAGCCGTAGGGCGTGGAATATCGCAGTCCACGAAGCCGGTCATTGGATCGTCGCGGAGTGGATGGGACAGCGCAATCCCGTCTGCATATCAATCGAGCGCGATCGCACATCCCTTGGCCGATGCATGATGCCCGGCATCATGCAAGCCCCGCTCAGCATGGAGCACTACCGCGAACTGCTGGTAATTGTTATGGCCGGCTACGCCGCGCAAAAGGTCATTCTAGGCCGGCCCAGCTATCCTGACGGATCCAATAGTGAGATAACCTACGCAGTGGCCATGCATGAGCTTTGCCAGACCCGGCCCCGCGCCGCCCGCAGTGACCTTAAAGCCGCCTACGATATGTCAGTGGCAATGGGGCTGAACATCAACGAAGGTTGCCTTCACTGGACGGCTGCGCGGGAGGTGGCAGAAAAACTGATTCGCAGCATGCTATGGGTTCCGATTATGACCGCCGCGAGCGTGCTCTACGATCACCGGCACCTCACACAAGAGCAGATGCGTTCCGTCTGGTGCGTCACCATGCCTGACGAACACCCTTGGGCCGTATCCTACGCCGCCGAACTCGATACACTATGGCAAGACGCCCTGGCCGCCAGCCGTCCAAAGATAAACCGCCCGCGAGGCTGACCGGTGGCGCAAGATTGAGCTTGCCAGCGCCGATCTGGGGAAAGTGGTGAATGGGTAAGGTCCGCGCCGCCCATGTCCATGACACCCATTGCACCTGTCAGCCGCGCCCTGCTCACCTTCGCCCGGGGGGAAGCCCGCGCCGCCATCGAAGCTCACGTGTGGGGCGCTACTGCCGACGAACTCCATGAACTGCCCGACGGCCCGGACTTCCTCGCCCAGGCCACGGCCGCCCTTTGGCTCGTCACCCCGCAGATGCAGGCCGCCACGCGCCGGCATCTCGACCTTTACCGCGAAGCCCACGAAGCCCTGACCGGCCGCCCGGTGGCGTTCCATCCGCCGCCCCGTCGGCAAACCCTGCAACCCGCCTGACCGCTACCCAGCCATGCCCAGCGCCAAGAAAAGCCCGCCACGCCCCGCCAACGCCGCCGCCGCACCCGTCAAGGTGGCGAACACCACCTTCACCGATAGCGCCGGCCAAGTGCATGACCTGATGACGGACCGCCTGTATTCGATGAAGGAAGCCGCCCCGCTCTTTGGAGCCGGCCGCAGTGTCCGCTGGCTGCAACGCGAAATCGAGCGCGGCAACGTCCGCCCCATCCTTCGCGCCAGCCGCAAGAGCGTGGAAATCTTCGCCTGTGCCGTCACGGACTGGCGGCACCGCCAGATCCAACGCACCGCCCCCGCCGGCTGGCAGTAGGTCAGGCCTGCAGCTTAATCGGGGGACAAGTGGGGGACCTTTGGGAACGAAGCACTGCCGCCACGCCAAAGCCGTTTTGCGCTTGCTTGTCGCCAAATTGGCCACAAGTTGCGGCATGAGTGAGATTGATCAAAAACAAGCAGCTGATGGATCTGGCCGCCCGGCACCCCAGGTGCCGCCCTGCGGTCCTGGCTTGGAAGCGCCTGATGCTGGTCAACACCTTCACGGATTTCGTCAGCCTGCGCCGAGTCTTCCCCCATGCCGATCAAGTCACCGTCGCCAGCCGCCGCACCGTTACCATCTTTAACCTGAGCCGCAGTTTTCGTCTTATCACCGCCATCCACTACAAACAAGGCCGCGTCTACATCCTGCGCCTGTTCACACATTCTGAATACGATAAGAACCAATGGAAGGACGACCTATGAAGCGCACCGCTGACAAACCCACCTTTGCCACTCTGCCCAACACCTACACGGAGTTGACCCGGCTGCAGATGCCCCGGCCCATCCATGATGACGTCGGCTACAAGAACACCGTTGAGATGATCGACGCCTTGGCCGGCCACGCCCTCAACCGCGATCAATCCGATTACCTCGCGATTCTCTCCGACCAAGTGGAAGCCTACGAAAAGGCCACCCTGCCACCGGATGAAGGCGGTGGCGGTCTCGACACGCTCAAATACCTGATGGAAGAGCACGGCCTGACCGGCGAAGACTTGGCCGGGATTCTTGGCGTGGATCGCTCCCTTGCTTACCGCATCCTGCGCGCCGAGCGCAATCTGACCCCGGCGCACATGAAGACCTTGGCCCGGCATTTCGGCCTTTCTCCTGCCAGCTTTCTCTGAACTGGACCGGTGGCGTTTGTCCCTGCCCCTTAACCGGGGGACAAGTTGGGGACAGCCTTGCACCCCTTCACCGATTAACTGGGTGAATCATCCAGTTCAACCGCCCTGCCCCTGCATCCCATAGGTAAACGCCCGGGCCGGTGGCGTTTTCAGCATCAAATCGGGCGTAATAGTATGCTGCTTTGTCCCCTATCTGTCCCCACCTTAAACCCTCCCCTATGAAAGTGGCGCACCCGTAGGGAGTCGAACCCCAAACCTTCTGATCCGTAGTCAGACGCTCTATCCAATTGAGCTACGGGTGCGTGAAGGTGCGAAAAAGCAGACTGGAGCGGTCGAGTGCAAGCGTGAATTTGCGACAAAATCATCCCCGGCAACCGGATGTTCCTCCCGGAATGCCGCGACGCCAGTCGATGAGCTCCAACTGGAGCAGCTTGCGGCCGTTGAAGTGGTTCCAGTTCATCTTGAACGCAAGGTCCAGGGCCTCTCCGGTGGGCGGCAGCCGATCAGCCATCTTCCACGCCACGCCGTGCAGGCGACGGCCGGTCTCGTCCTCAAACCAAAACCGGAAATGGTGCTCCTTAAACACATCCGGGCTCTGCCGCAGAACGACGCCGCCAACCCCAAAGACCGGCTCGGGATTGCCCTGCCCGAACGGATGCAGGGCCTCGATTTCATCCATCAGCGTTTCCCGGATCTGCCGGGCTTCCAACCAGGCGGACAACTCCAAAATGGCCTCGGCAATCCCCTCGCCGGCGTGGGTCACCACCGCTTCGTCAAATTGGCGCCGAAACGCATCAATCCTGAACTTCTCCAACGCCACGCCCACCGCCATCGGGTGACCGCCCCAGCTTGCCAGATGTTCCCGACAGGCGCCCAGCACCTCGATCAGGTTGATGCCGTCGATGCTCCGTCCGGATCCCTTGGCCAGATCGCCCTCGTTGCCGAGGACCACGCAAGGCCGGTTGTATTTGCGGGAAACCCGGCCGGCCACGATGCCGACGACGCCCGGATGCCAGCTTTCGCTGAAAAGCACCACGCCCTGGGCGGCTTGGTAATGCGTTTCGAGCATGCGCTCCGCCTCTTCGGTGATCTGGCGTTCGATCTCCTGCCGCTCGCGGTTGAAATCGTCGAGCTGCCGCGCCGTGGTCGCGCAAAAATCCTCGTCCTCGCTCAGCAGCAACTCGACCGACAAAGCCGCATCGGCCAACCGGCCGCTGGCGTTGATGCGTGGCCCCAGGCGAAATGAGATGTCGATCGGCGTGATATCCTGCCCCGGGCGCACCCCGGCTATCCGCATGAGCGCCTGCAGCCCGGGCCGCTGCGTTTCCCGCAGAATGCGCAGTCCGTGCTTGGACAGCGTGCGGTTTTCACCGACCAACGGCACCAGATCTGCCACCGTGCCCATCGCGACGAGATCGAGGTAATCCCGCAGCCGGATGGCGAAAGCCTCCGGATGGTTTTCATTGCGCAGGTGCTTGAGCAGACCGTGCACCAATTTGAACACGAGCCCCACCGTGCACAGGTTGCGCCAATCCGCCTCATCATTTTCGCTGCCGACGTGGGGATTGATCAGGACGCCCTGGGCCAGCACCCGCTCCTTGGAGCGATGATGATCGATCACGATGACATCGATGCCCCGGTCGACGAGATAGGCGACTTCCTCGTGGGAATTGGTGCCGCAGTCGAGCACCACGAACAAATCCGGCCGCCCTTCCTCCAAAGCCCGGTCGATGGCACTGCGGGAAAGCCCGTAACCGTCTTCGGCGCGGCGCGGCACCACAAATCGCGGATTCAGCCCAAACCGGCGCAGGATGCCCACCAGCAGGGCCGTGCTGCTGACGCCATCCACATCGTAATCGCCCAGCACCACGACTTGCTGAACGCGCGCAATCGCCTCGCTGAGGCGGCGCACCGCCTCCGCCAGGTTTTGCAGCAGAAACGGATCGTTGATGCTGGCGAGTGAGGGCTGCAGGTAGGTGCCCGCCGCCCCGGCTTCGTCCAGGCCGTTGCGCAGCAGCAGCTCGGCCAGCACGCGGCTGACATTCGCGGTGCGACTGAGCGTCTCGACCTCATCGGCCGGGAGCGGCTTGTAGGTCCAGCGCATCGCGCGATCAGAACCTTGAACTTTGCCGGATCACTCCGAGGCCTTGCTGGACCCGGTCCACTCGTATTTCGGCGCCAGATCCGAGTGGGCTTCGACATGCTTCCGGTCGCCCTTGTGCCACCAGTAGAACACCGGGCTGGCGATGAAGAGCGACGAGAAGGTGCCGACGAGCACACCGATGATCAGGGTCAGGGCGATGTCGTTGATGTCGCCGGTGGCCACAAAGAACAGCACCAGAGCGGTGATGAGCGTCGTACCACCCGTGATGATCGTGCGCGACAGCGTCAGGTTCAGCGAGTTGTTGATGATGTTGCGCAGCGTCTGCGTGGGGTTGAGCTTCAACTCCTCACGGATGCGGTCGAACACCACAATGGTGTCGTTGATCGAATAACCGGCGATCAGCAGAATCGCCGCCACCATCGACGCGTTGAACTGCCGGTCGAGCAGCACGAAGATGCCCACGGTCATCACAATGTCATGAACGGTCGCGACGACCGCACCGATGCCGAAACCGAACTCGAAGCGGAACGCGATGTAGAGGAGGATCAGCAGCAGCGACCAGAAGATCGCCCACGCGGCATTGCGCTGAATTTCCTGGCCCACGCTGGGACCGATGCGGGTGGTGCCTTCCAGTTGGAAGCCGGCGTCGGGATGCGCGGCCTGCACGGCTGAGATCACGATCTCCGCCTGGTCAAACGGCGTGGTCATGCGGAGCACCTCGCGGTCCTCGCCGATCTGCTGGGTGTAGGTCAGGGCGATGTCCGTGACGCCGGCGGATGTCGCCGCATTACGGATGGAACCGATCTCGACCTTTTTGTCGAAGCTCAGCGTGGCTTGGTCACCACCGGTGAAATCGATGCCATAGACATCCTTGCCCTTGAACACCACCGCCCCGATGCCAATCAGCACCACCACCCAGGAGGTGATGAAGGCCGGGCGGGCATAACGCAGGAAATCGTAGTTGGTGTTGTTCAGGATGGAGAACATCTTGATCTTCTGCGCATGCAGGCTGTTGACATACCAGTCCAGCAGCAGGCGCGTGACCACGAGGGCCGCAAACATCGTGGAGAAAATGCCGATGGTCAGGGTGACACCGAAGCCCTTCACCGCACCGGTGCCCAGCGCGATCATCATGCCCGCCGTGATCAGGGTCGTCAGGTTGCCGTCCACGATGGCCGAGAGCGCTTTTTCAAAGCCCGCGTCCAACGAGGCCTTGAGCGACTTGCCCAACTTCAGTTCCTCGCGCATGCGCTCAAAAATCAGGATGTTGGAGTCAACCGACATGCCGATCGTCAGCACAATGCCGGCGATGCCGGGCAGCGTGAGCGTGGCGCCGAAGCTGGCCATCACACCGATGATGATGAGCACGTTGGTCAACATCGCCACAACTGACAGCAGGCCGGCCTGGGTGTAGAATACCACGATGAAGACGGCCGTCAGCGCCGCGCCGATAATGAAGGCCAGCTTGCCGCTGGCAATGGCATCGGAGGCCAGCGAGGGCCCGACCTCATACTGCTCTTTGACGATCAGCGGCAGATCGAGCGGGTTGTTCAGCACATTGGCCAGGTTCATCGCCTCGCGGTCACTGAAGCTGCCGGTGATCTGCGCCGATTCGCTGTCGATTTCCTCGCGCACGGTCGGCGCGGAGTAAAGTTTGCCGTCGAGCACGATCGCGAGCCGGCCAAGCTGGCCGGACTGGCGGCCCATCTCGGCGATTTCACGGGTGACCACGGCAAAGCGCTCGCGGCCTTCCTTGGTGAACTGCAGGATGACCTCCGGTTTGCCGTACATGTCGGGCCGCGCGAAGGAATTGGAGATCATTTCCCCGGTCATCTCGGGAATGCGCTTGACGTAGAGCTCCTCCACGGAGGTCTCGCCGCGCTGCCCCTCGTAATCCAAAGTCATGAGTTCGTAACCGGGCGGCACGGCCGCGGTCTGGGCGGGCGTGATCGTCGGGTGCACAATGCGGAAATCCAAGCGGGCCGGCTTCTTCACGCTGTCCAGCACCTCGGGATTGTCCTTGGTGCTGACGCCGGGCAGCTGCACCTCGATGCGGTTGTTGCCGACCGGGCGGATGATGGGCTCGGTGACGCCGAAACCGTCGATGCGGTTGCCGATGATCTCGATGGCCTTGTTCAGCTTTTCCTCGCGCTCATCGAGGCTGACGGCCGCCGCCGCCTGCTCGTCAACCTCGAGCGTGAAGGCCACGCCACCGCGCAGATCGAGGCCGAGCTGCAACGGGCTCTTGGAGCGCTTGAGCAGCTCGTTGAGGAGAATGTCATTGCGCTTTTCGATGTTGCGCAGCTTGTCCTCCAGCCGCAGGTGCGGAAAATACTGCGAATAGTCGATCTTGCGCTCCTTGCCGATCTGCTTGAGCGCAACGAATTCGCTTTGGGCCTGGCCCGTATCCTTGCGGGCGCCGGCTTCCTCCAAAAGGCGGAGAAATTCCGCGGGTTTGGCGGAGACCTCGGACTTGAGGTATTCGGCAAAGGGGCGGTCTTGCAGGGGCAGGAGGGTCGCCACGGCCCAGATGACAATGGCCAGGCTGAGGGTGAGCTTCCAGAGGTTGCGTCTGAGCATGTTGGTTGGTATTTGTTAAATCTTAGGGGCGCGCATCACGTGGGCACGCCGGGCCGGGCTCACTTCTTGTCTTCGCCGGACTTGCGCACCAAGGCCGCGACAAAGGTCTTGCCCACCTCGATTTTGGTGTTCTCCGACACCCGGATCACAAAACGATCCTCCTTCACGTTGGTGATCTGACCGTAAATGCCGCCGCTGGTGACCACTTCGTCGCCGGTGACGAGGGCCTTGAGCATCTTGTCATGCTCCTTCTGTTTCTTGCGCTGCGGAGCGATCATCAGGAAATACATCGCGGCAAAGAGCAGAATGATCGGCAGAAAACTCATGAGCGAGGCCTGCGGCGCGGGGGCGGTTTGCTGGGCAAGAAAAAGGGAGGCGTCGGTCAGGAAGGACATTTTCGGCATTGCGTGTTGGTGGTTTTGAAAAAAGAAAACACGCATCTAACTGGTCCACTTCCCGCAAAAGCAAGCCCATAACTCCCTCCCCCGCCTCCCCTTTTGAAAAGCAAATCCTCATCCTCCTGGTCCGCCGCCAAGTCGGAAGAACTGTATGGTTTCAAGCGCTGGGGCTCCGGGCATTTTGCCGTTGACCCCGAGGGGCACGTCACCGTGCAACCGCTCGGCGACGAACGCCAGATCCGCCTCCTCGATGTCGTGGACGAGGCCCTCGAAATGGGGCTCAAGGCCCCGATGGTGGTCCGGTTTCAGGACCTGCTCCGACACCGGGTCATGCAGTTGAACGAGGTTTTCCGCACCGCCATCAAGGACGAGGGCTACAAGGGCGAATACCGCGGCGTCTTCCCCATCAAGGTCAACCAGCTGCGCGAGGTCGTCGAGGAGATCGTCACCGCCGGCAAGGACTACAACTACGGCCTCGAGGCCGGCTCCAAGCCCGAGCTGATGATTGCCCTGGCCATGCACGAGGGCAACCAGCGCCTGATCATCTGCAACGGCTACAAGGACCACGATTACATCCGGCTTGCCCTGCTCGGGCGGAAGCTCGGCAAACGCGTCATCATCGTGGTCGAGCAGCTGGCCGAACTCGACGACATCATCCGGCTCGCCGAGGAAACCGGCGTCAAACCGCTCATCGGTTTCCGGGCCAAACTGCAGACCCGCGGCGAAGGCAAGTGGGCGATGTCCACCGGCGACAACGCCAAATTCGGTCTCAACACCGCGGAAATCCTGTTTGCCTGCGAAAAGCTTAAGGCGGCCGGCCTGCAATCCTGCCTGCGGCTGGTGCATTTCCACATCGGTTCGCAGGTGCCGAACATCATCACGATCAAGAACGCCGTGATCGAGGCCTCGCGCTTTTATTGTCAGCTGGCCAAGATGGGCTTCCCCATGGGCTACCTCGATGTCGGCGGCGGCCTCGGGGTCGATTATGACGGCTCGCGCACCAATTTCGAGTCGTCGATGAACTATACCATGGCGGAATACGCCCGCGACGTGGTGTCGAACATCCGCGACATCTGCACCGCCTCCAACGTGAAGGTGCCCGACATCGTCAGCGAATCGGGCCGCGCCGTGGTGGCCCCCCACTCCATGCTCGTTGTCGAGGTCTTCGAGCGCATCAACAAGCGCGAGTCGCTGGGCAAGAAGCACCAGCCGAAGGAAAAGCACAAGGTGGTGACCGACCTTGAAACGATGCTGCGCAACCGCTCCAAGCTCGGCCGGCTGGAACGGTTTCACGATGCGGTGCAGAAAAAGGAGGAGGCCTTCTCCCTGTTCAATCTCGGCTACCTCGATCTCGAAAACCGCGCCGCCGCCGAACAGATCTTTTGGCAGATCTGCGAACAGATCGCCCGCGAGATCGAGAAGGCCGGCTACGTGCCCGAGGAACTGCACGATCTCAAGACGCTCCTCGCCGACCAATACGTCTGCAATTTCTCCGTCTTTCAATCGCTGCTCGACCACTGGGCGCTCAAACAGCTTTTCCCCGTCGCCCCGCTGCACCGGTTGAACGAGAAGCCATCGGTCAACGCCATCCTCGTCGACATCACCTGCGACTCCGACGGCAAGATCAACAGCTTCATCGACCTGCAGGACGTGAAGGACTACGTGCAGCTGCACCCGCTCAACGGCAAGCCCTACTACCTCGGGATCTTTCTGACCGGCGCCTATCAGGACATCATGGGCGACCTGCACAACCTCTTCGGCCGCGTCAACGAGGTGCACGTGTTCCTGGAGGACGACGAACCCAACGGCTTCTACATCGAGGAAACCCTCAGCGGCAGCCGCATCGCCGACGTCATCGAAGGCGTGCAATATCGCCAGGAGGACCTGTGCCGCCGCATGAAGGCGCAAATCGACGCCGCCACCCGCCGCGACATCCTCAAACCGCGCGAAGGCATCCGGCTGCTCGAACTCTACGAGAGCCAGATGTTCAGCAAGACTTACCTCACGATCGAACAGCCCGCGAAACGCAAGCGGACGAAGCGCAAAAGTACCGCGGGGTAACCGGATATTTGTTCCGCGCCGGCAGGTGGCGACAAGGAAGGTCTTCCGATGGTTGCTGCCTTACCGCCATTCGTGGCGCGGATAGCGCCGTGAGAGCTCGGTCTTGATTTTTGGGTACTGCTCGCGCCAGAAATTGCCCAGGTCATCCGTCACCTGGATGGGACGCTGATTGGGCGCCAGCACCTCGATTTTTACCGGCACCCGGCCCTGCCCCAGCGTGAATTTGCCCTCGATGCCATAGAGCTCCTGGATGCGCGCGCTGAGCACCGGCGGCCCCTCGGCATGATAGGTGATGCGGGAACGGCGACCGTTGGCCATGGTGATGCGCTCGGGCACATAGGTGTCCATGACCGCGAGCTGCTCCGCAGTGAGCCACTCACGCAACGCCGGCATCACCGGCTTTTCGCGCACGCCCCGGACGGTAAACTCACCGTAGCAAATCTGCTCGATAAGCGTGGCGCGATCAGCCGGGGCGATGGGACTGATTTCGAGTTCCGGAAACCATTCCGCCAGTCGGTTCACGCGGATGATCCACTGCTCCACCGCCTCATCCCACGTCTCCAACTTGATGCGACCGGCAAGCACCGCCTCGGTGAGAATCGCCGCCGCCGCGTCCTTGGGCACACCTTCGTGATTAACCTTGGCCTCCAGCGTGAGATCGCGGAAACGCCGCTCGCGCCGTTGCACGACCCGTTTGGCCGTTTCATCAAACACCACGTCGTTTACGTCGTGAAAATCGTCGGGGAAAAGTTCGCGCAACCACGGCTCCTCCACCGCGGTGGCAAGATTCAGCAGCACGTTCACCTCACCGCCACGCCCGCCGACCTCGGTGATCTCCGCCGCGACCAGCAGTTCAGCGCGTTGCAGCACACTTTCGCGGGCCAGCAATCCGCGACGACCGTGCACCAGTTCGCAACGCAGGGTCCCGCCGTCGAGCCGTCGCGCCAGTTGATCCGCGAAGCCGGCCAGCACGCATTTGCGCACATCATCACTTCCGGCGGCGTGTTCGCCCACGTCGAGCCCCTCCTTTTCCGCAATCGCAAGAAATTGCGCGAACAGAGGCCCCACCTGCCGCGCACCCTGGGCGTGGACCCCCAGTCGCCGGCAGGCCTCGAGCGTGAAGTTTTCCCGGCGGGCCGTTTCCCAGGCCCGCATCAGCACGAAAAAATCGCTCCCGTGTTCCTCGCCCCATGCAGCCTCGCGGGCCTGTTCCACCTCCTTCGACACGCCCCGCAGCAGAAAATTCCTCCCCTGCGTGAGTGCGGCCATCAGCGCCACCGGGCGTACACAGTTGCGCGTCTGGGCTTCCAACAACATGCGGGCATAACGCGGATGCAACGGGAAGCGCAGCATCTTGCGGCCGGTCGGTGTGATGGCCGCGCTCACGGCCTGCACCGCGCCCAAATCAATCAGCAAGGTTTCCGCCCGCTCCAACGCCTTGCTGTCAGGCGACTCGAGCCAGGGGAACCCGGCCACATCGTCAATGCCGCTGGCCTTGAGGGTCAGCACCACCTCGGCGAGATCGAGGCGCTTGACCTCGGGCAGTTCCTGCAAGGCGCGCTGTGCGTGCTCTTTTTCCGTCCACAGCCGCACACATACGCCGGGCGCGGTGCGGCCGGCCCGGCCGGCGCGTTGATCGGCGCTCGCAACCGAGATTTTTTCAACCAGCAGCGTGTTGATGCCACGATGCGGATCAAAACGCGCCATGCGGGCCAGACCGCTGTCCACCACGGCGGTCACCCCGTCGATCGTCAGCGAGGTCTCCGCGACATTGGTAGACACGATGATCTTGCGCCCGGCCGCCCGGGCGACCGCACGATCCTGCTGATCCGGCGGCAACTCGCCGTGCAATGGCAGCACGGTGAATTCGCGCAGCCGCGGAATCCGCCGCAACGCCTCAACGGTGCGGCTGATCTCATACGCGCCGGGCATGAACACCAAAATGTCGCCCGGGCTGGTGTTGGCGATTCGCTCACATTCGCGCGCCGCCACGTTCCAAACGGGATCCGCCTCAAAATTCACCGCCCGGGGCTGATACTCCATCCGCACAGGAAAGGTTCTGCCTTCCGAGGTGAGCACGGGACAGGGCTTCAGGTAATCCTGCAACCGCGCGGTATCCAACGTCGCCGACATCACGATCAGCTTCAGGTCGGGGCGGGCCTGCCGCTGAATCTGCAGCGCGCGGGCCAGGCTGATGTCGCCATAGAGATGACGTTCGTGAAACTCATCGAACACCAGCGCCTTGATGCCGCGCAAAGCCGGATCGTGCGTCATCTGGCGCAACAGCACCCCCTCGGTGACGAAGCGGATCCGCGTCTGCGCGGAAATGCGCGCCTCAAGCCGGATTTGATAACCGACCACATCGCCCAGCTCCGTGCCCAATTCCTCCGCCACGCGTTTGGCCAGCATGCGCGTGGCCAGCCGCCGCGGTTGCAACACCACCACCTCGCCGCCGTCGATCAGGCCGTGGCGCAGCAACATCTGCGGAATCTGGGTCGATTTGCCCGAACCGGTTGGCGCCTGCACGACTAACCGTCCCGCTTGGCGCAAGGTTGCGACCAGTTCGGCTTCGAGTTCGTAGATCGGCAGTCGGGTGTCGGTGGGCATGCCGGGCCGAGACTTCGGCGCGGGTTGCCGACTGGCAAGACCGGGGTGAACAACCGGTGAATTACCTTGTTCCCAAGTTGTTCACCAACACGCCCGGTGAACAAGATGTGCAGAACAAAGCCTTCCCAATGCGCAGCTTGCCACACAAGCTCGACCCCGTTCCTTGATAGAACAGTCGCAGTGCAACGGCCTGAAACGACCGCTTGAGAGCGCGACTGGGATAAGCCCGGGAGACCGGGGAAAGGTTGACGGCAGCTGGTGCCGGCAACCCCTGTGCCTGCAATTTCTGCGGACAAAAGGCATGTATCACCAGCTCCTCCATCCGGTGTCGTGACCGGTGGAAACACGAACTCAGGAGCTGAGCGGCCAGGCGCGATCAGAAACCGCGGCCGAGCCGAGTCAGGCCCACGGGACGTTTCGACCCGTCGGCCGACACAGTTACCCAGAGGGTTTCGGTTGCTACTGTGCGACCAGCACGCGGACATCCATCCCGGTGGGACAACCCCGCCAAAAGGCCCGGCTTTGCAAAAGCGGGGCGCGCAAGGGACAGACGGCCGCGGGGAGTGAGCGGGCCTGGCAAAGCCCGTCAACCTCCTCCATGGGGCGGTGTGAAAAACCGCATCACCCCACTGCAATGCAAAAGCAACCTGAGAGGTAAGAGGTCAGACCCGTAGCATCAGGCCAACGGCCGGCCAACCGCCGGCGCCGTCCTGTTGATCACGGTGCCGACACGAAGAGATAGACGGATTGCAGGCGTGTCTGCACCCCGTCCGGCGAGCCGCCTCCGGCAGGAGGCAACCGAACCGGGCGAAGAGGCCTCACTCGACAAATCCCAGCCGGCAACGGTCGGGACGGTCCCGCCATGAGACCGAGATCAGCGCATGCCGCGTTGAGTGGCGTCGGGGAGCACCCAGCCCGCGAAAGCGAGAGCGCCAAATGGTGTGCCACAGGGGAAGAGCGCGTGGCGAACGCCCACCCCCACTTTGAACCCGGGACCGCAAGGTCCCGGGTTCTCTGTTTTACAGGCACAAGCCAAGGCACGCAGTTCCCGGCACCGCGGCCGCACACAGACGTGCGCAGCTGCGAAAGGCTCAGACCTTCACCACCACGGTGGCTGCGATCCGGTCCTCGACCGTCTGGCGGTTCGGTTCCCACAGCAGTTTCAGGAAACCGATCATGCCCATGGCCACACCGGCCACATAACCACCCTGCCGCACGAAGCCGTCGAAGTAGGTGAAGCGCGTGCCGTTGATCTTGGCGGCACGGGTGCGGAACAGAAATTTACCCAAGGTGCGCCCGTTGAACAAACCCGTGAGCAGGGTAAAGTAGATGCCCGACCAACCGAATGTAACCCCGGCCGATCCGGCCAGTACCTGCGCCCGCCGGGTCAGCGAATCATCGGCCGCGCGGATCTCCGCTTTGAGACTTTCCACTTGCCGGCTGAGATCATCGGTCGCCGAACGCAGCTGATTGTAGGTGGCATTCGGCGGTACAAACACCGTCTGTTTCATCGCCGGGCTTTCGCCCGTGGCATGCAACACATCCAGATTGATGTCGCCCCGCATGAACGAAGCGTGCCCCAAAGCCAAAGCGGACAACACCATCACCGCGGCCCCCAGCAGACGGCATACCCAACGGGCGATCCGCAGCGCGAAGGGCGCATCCTTGCCCGTTCCTAAAATCAGGGCCAACATGAGCCCCAGCGCGAGTCCAAGAAATGGTGCCGTCAAAAGGGACAACGCCGCGATGGCCGCCAAATCGACGATCATCGCCGCCAGCCGGCGCCATGGTTCGGCCAAGGTCAGACCGACAATTTCCGGGGCCACCGCGAGGGTTTCCGTGCGAACCTTGCGCCCGCCGGACTCGATCCGAACCGCCGTGTCCTGTGTCATGCCGGAATCGCAACTCTTTCTCCTGGAACGCGCAAGCCTGTTCGCTTGGGTTCATTCTTGCGTTCCAAATCCGTGGAACGCACGTTTTTCAACTTTTCCGGGAAACCGCTCCCCACGAACATGAATCAGAACATCCGCAACATCGCCATCATCGCTCACGTTGACCACGGGAAAACCACCCTGGTTGACCAATTGCTGAAGGAAGGCGGAGTTTATCGCGCCAACCAGCAGGTTGAGGAGCGCGCCATGGACTCGATGGACCTCGAGCGGGAGAAGGGTATCACGATCAAGGCCAAGAACACGTCGGTGCACTGGCACGACAAAATCATCAACATCGTGGATACGCCGGGCCACGCCGACTTCGGCGGCGAGGTCGAACGCGCCCTGCGCATGGTGGACGGTGTGCTGCTGGTGGTCGATTCCTACGACGGTCCGCAGGCCCAGACGCGTTTTGTGCTGCGCAAGGCCCTGGCCCACGGCCTCAAGGTGGTGATCGTCATCAACAAGATCGACCGGGACAACGCCAACCCGCGGAAGATGTACGACAAGGTCTTGGAACTGCTGCTCGAACTCAATGCCGACGACGAGCAGTTTGACGCCCCCGTGGTCTACGGTTCCGGGCGCGACGGCTACATGATGTTCAGCCTGGACGACGAGAAAAAGGACATGACGCCGCTCTTCCAGACCATCCTCGAGCACGTCCCCCCGCCCTTCGCCAAACCCAACGACTCTTTCCACATGCTTGTCTCCAACATCGATTGGAGCGACTACGTCGGCCGCATCGCCGTGGGCAAAGTTTTGGGCGGTACGGTCAAGGTGGGCGATCCGGTCTTTGTCATCCGCTACTCGGATGGCGGCAAACGCGTTCGGGCGCGGATCACCAAGGTCATCGAATTTGCCGGACTCAACACCACCGAGAACGACAATGCCGTGGCGGGCAATATTGTCGGTCTGGCCGGCTTCGATGACATCGACATCGGCGACACGCTCACCGCCGATGAAAACGGCCACGCCCTGCCCTTCACGCAGATCGATCCGCCCACGCTGGAGATGCAGTTCTGCGTCAACGACGGTCCGCTCGTCGGCACCGACGGCAAGCTTGTCACCTCGCGCCAGCTGCGCGAGCGCCTCTTCCGCGAGTTGAAGACCAACGTCTCCATCTACATCGACGATGCCGATCGCGCCGGCGTGTACAACGTCAAGGCGCGTGGTGCGATGCAGGTGGCCGTGCTGGCCGAGACCATGCGCCGCGAGGGCTACGAGTTTTGCGTTTCCCGCCCCACGGTGATCGAAAAGCGCGGCGAGAACGGCGAACGCCTCGAACCTTACGAGACCGTTTGGATCGAGGTGCCCGACGAATGTGTCGGCGCCATCATGCAGAATCTCGCCAACCGCAAGGGCCAGCTTACCAACATGGAAAAGCTGCCCCACTCCACCATGATCGAGGCCACCATCACCACCCGCGGCCTGATCGGCATGGAGATCGACATGGTCAACGCCACCAGCGGCCGCGGCGTCATGAGCCATCTCTTCAAGGAATACGGCCCCTACGCCGGCGAGGTGCTCACCCGTATAACCGGCACGCTCATCGCCACCGAGGCCGGCGAAACCACCACCTATGCCCTCGTCATGTGCCAGGAGCGCGGCAAGCTGTTCGTCAGCCCCGGCGACAAGGTTTATGAAGGCATGATTGTCGGCGAAAATCCCCGCAACGAGGACATCGCCGTCAATGCCGTCCGCGAAAAGAAGCTGACCAATTTCCGCTCCCAAGGCGAGGGCGTCGCGGCCGGTTTGACGCCCGCCACGAAGTTCTCGCTCGAACGCGCCATCGAATACATCGCCGCGGACGAACTGCTGGAGGTCACGCCCCACAGCCTGCGCTTGCGCAAGCGCATCCTGAACAACGGCGAACGCCAGAAGGCCGCGAAGCAGGCGAAGAACGCCGGTTGATTTTCGTGGCGCCGGCCGGCACCCCTTTTCGGCCCGAACCCGACGCGCTGCTTCAGATCAACAGCGATTCGGGTTGCGACTTGCTGATGCAACGTGGCCGCGAGCGCCGGTGAGCGGCAGAATGTCGGTTCGCTCCGCGCGCGCCGCTTCGGCGGCAGGTGCGAAACCCCGCTCAACCGGTCTCAGACCTTCGATTCCATCTGCCGGGTTTCCCGGTCGATCTCCGCGGAGCGCACCAGTCCGTGCGCACTGGACTTGCCCGTGAATCGTACCACCAAGCGGTCCATGATCACATAAAAGATCGGGATGACGAAGAGCGTGAGAAACGTCGAGATCGTCAATCCGCCCACAATCACCAAGCCCATCGGATTGCGGGTCTCCGCCCCGGGGCCGGAGGCCAGCATCAGCGGCACGGCGCCAAAGATGGTGGAGATGGCGGTCATCAGAATGGGCCGGAAACGCAGCGTCGCCGCTTCAAATGCCGCCGCCATGGCATCACGGCCGCTGATCCGCAGCTGGTTCGCGAACTCCACGATCAGGATGCCGTTTTTCGCCACCAATCCGATCAACATGATGAGGCCGAAACGCGAGAAGAGGTTATCCGTCAGCCCCGGCCCCCAGAGGCGTGAAGCGTAAAGCACGATCACGCCACCCGACAAAGCCAGCACCACGCCGGTGAAGATCGTGATCGGATGCACCCAGGATTCGAACTGGGCGGCCAGGATCAGGAAGGTGAACAGCAGCGCCAGGCCGAACAACACGTAGGCATCGGTCGAGCTGTCCACAAACTCCCGGGTTTCCCCTTCCCAGCGGTAGGTGTAATTGTCCGGCAGCAGTTGTTCAGCCAACCGTTCCAGTTCCGCCACGCCGTCGCCCTGCGTCCGACCCTCGGTCAGTTGCGCCGTGAGGGTGATGGAACGCTGACGATCGATGTGCGGATAGGATTCCGGCACCGTCTCCTCGCTGTAATCAACCAGGTTGCTCAGCTGCACGAGCGCTCCGGCAGTGGAGCGAACATAGATTTTGCCGAGATCGGAAGGCGTGGCCCGGTTGGCGTCCTCCACTTGCACAAAGACATCATATTCGTCGGCGCCGCGCCGGAATTTCGTCACCCGGCGGCCGCCAAACAACGACTCCAAAGTCGTGGCCACCTCCAGCACCGGCACATTCAGATCGGCGGCGCGCGCGCGGTCCACTTCCACCCGCAACTGCGGGTTGTTGGGCTGCGGATCCACCCGCGCCTGCCCAAGCACCTGGCTGCTTTGCAGCTCCTGAACAAACTGCTTGGCCAGTCGCTGCAATTCCGGGAATTCCGGCCCCTGCAGCACCATCTGCACCCCGCCGGAGGTGCTGCGACGACCGCCCAACGGGCGGATGGGAGTCGCGATGATCTGACCGCCCGGATTGTTTTGGAAGGACTGGCGCAGCCCCGCCAGCACCTCCTGCGTGCTGCGGTTGCGCTCCTCCCACGGTTTGAGCGTCACAAACATGAAGCCACGGGATGCTCCGCCGCTGCCAAATCCGGTGATGCGGAACATGCGCTCGATTTCCGGCAACGCCAACAACGTCTCCTCGGCATCCGACGCGTAGGACGCGGCGTATTCAGGGGTGGACCCGAGCGGGAAATTCAGAATCACGCGAAAAATGCCCCGGTCCTCCTGCGGCGTCAGTTCGCGTTGCAACTTGGTGTAGAGCCAGGGTCCGACCAACGCGAAGATTCCGCAGGCGCCAAGCACGATGACGCGATGGGCAAACGACCAGCGCAGCAATGCCGCGAACCCCTCGTTGAGCCGCACAAAGCCCGGCTCGGTGACGCGATAAAACCAGCCGTGGTGCAGATGCCCGTCCGGGTCGCGTTTGCGCTCCAGAATTCGTGAGCACAGCATCGGGGTCAGCGTCAGCGCTATGATGCTGGAAACCAGCACGGCAATGGCCAGCGTGAGGCCAAATTCATAGAACAGTCGACCGGTCTGGCCCGATTGAAAAGCCACCGGCAGAAACACGGCGATCAGGGTCAGCGTTGTCGATATGATGGCGAAGGCCATCTGGCGCGCCCCGAAGATTGCGGCGTGGATGGGATTCTCGCCGTCCTCGATCCGCCGGTAGACGTTTTCCAACATCACGATCGCGTCGTCCACCACCAGACCGACGGCCAGCACCAGCCCGAGCATCGTCAGCAGGTTGATGCTGAAACCCATCCACTGCATCACGGCAAAGGCACCGATGATCGAGACCGGGATCGCGATGAGCGGCACGATGGTTGCCCGCCAGTCGCGCAGGAAAAAGAAAATGGTCAGCACCACCAGTCCGCACGCGATGTAAAGCGTGTGGTACACCTCCTGCACCGAGCGTTCCACGAAGGTGCTGGTGTCGTAGGCGATGTTCATGTTCACCCCGTCGGGCAGATTTCGCTGAATCTCCGGCAGCAGTGCCTTGATCTCCGCCGCCACCCCCAACAGGTTGGCCTGGGTTTGCTTCTGCACCTGCAGCCCGATGGTGGTGCGGCCGTTGTAGTAAGCCGAGATGCGGTAGTCGTTGGAGCCCAGCTCGACCCGGCCGACATCAGAAAATTTCACCTGGGTGTCGCCGCGGGTCGTGAGGACCAGGTTCTCATAATCCACGACATTGTTCATGCGCCCTTCCAGCCGCATGCTAAACTCCCGCGTCAACGACTCGATGCGGCCGCTGGGCACATCAACGTTTTGCTGCCGCAACGCCCGCTCGATGTCCGCGACGGTCAGGTCGTAGGCGGCCAGACGGTCGGGATCCACCCAGAGCCGCATGGCGAACTGCGGCCCGCGCAAGAGCACCGCGGAAACCCCCGGCACGGTCTGCAGCCGCTGGGCCACGATGCGCCGCGCCATCTCGGCCAGCTCCAGACGCGTGAAGCGCTCCGAATTCATCGAGATCGTGAGCACGGGGTCCGAATCGGAATCGGCCTTCTCCACCGAAGGAGCATCGACCTCCTGGGGCAGCCGGTCGATCACCCGGCCGATTTTGTCCCGCACATCGTTGGCCGCCTCGTCAATGTTGCGGCGCAAATCGAACTCCAGCGATATGTTCGCCCGGCCCGCCCCCGAATCGGACCGCATCAGGCGCACGCCGTCGATGGACGACAATTGCTCCTCGATCGGGTCGGTGATCTGCGTCTCCACGACTTCGGCCGCGGCGCCCGGGTAGCTCGCGGAAACCGAAACCACCGGAGACTCCGTGTTGGGATACTCACGCACGGGCAGCCGGGTGAAGGCCAGGCTGCCCACGATGACCACAATGAGCGTCAGAACGATGCAGACGACTGGGCGTTTGATGGAAACGTCGGAGAGCAGCATGATGGATCAGTCGGCTCGTTGCGTGCTCAGGGGGCCATGTTAAACCGGGCGCGCAAGGGCTTGGGTTCGATCGGCGCCCCCGGATACAGCACGAGTGCTCCCACCCCCGAGGCCACGACCTGCACATTTTCCGGCAGTTCATCCGCCGTCGGGGTAACCTCCACCAGACCGCGGGCCCGCAGTCCGGTACGCACCGGCACGTAACGCGCCACCGGCTGCCCGTCCTTTTCTTCCACCACGATGATCTGGACACCGCGGGCGTCGGCCAGAATTGCCCCCTCGGGCACGGTCAGCACCTGCTGGCGCACATCAAGAATCAGTTCCACGTTGGCAAACATCCCGGGCCGCAAGGCGGGATCCGCCTCGCTCAGCAAGGCCTTGACCTCCGAGGCCCGGATGGAGCGGTCGATTGTGGCGCTGACAAAATAAACCTCCCCGCGCACCACGCGCTCACGCCGTTCGTTGCCCGCCAGGCGAATGATCGCCCGCAGTTCCGTGCCCGGGTGAACCTTCGCCAAGAAGCGCTCGGGCACCTGGAAGGAAATTTTCATGCGGGTCAGGTCATCAAGCCGGGTGATGACCGACGAGGTGGTCAAAAAATCGCCCGGCGAAATGGTGCGCGCCCCGACGACCCCGGCAAAGGGCGCCCGGACCTCAGTCTTGCCCAGACGCAGGCGCAGCACCTCGAGCTCGGCCTTGGTCGCAGCAAATTCCGAACGCGCGCGATCGTATTCCGACTGCGGGATGGTGCGCGTCTCGCTGAGGCTTTCGCTGCGGGCGACATTGAGCTCGGCCAAACGGTAACGCGCCTCCACCTGCGCCACCTGCGCTTGCAATTCGGCGTCGTCGATCTTCAGCAGCACGTCGCCCGCTTCCACCCGCTGGCCTTCCTCAAAAAGAATCGCCCGCACCAATCCGCCGACTTCCGGCCGGATCTCCGCCGACTCGTTGGGTTGCAGGGAGCCGATCAAATCGATCGTCTCGGACAAGTCGCGCCGTTCCATCGGCGTCACCTCCACCACTTGCGGGGCCCGGGTCATGCCGCGGCCGGCGGCGGCCGAACCGGCAGACCGGTCCTTGCAACCGTTGAGCAGAGCCGTGCAAAGCAGGAGAACCGGAAGCAGATACGTTCGATATGCCATAAACGAAGTCAGTGAGCTTGCCGATATGAAGCCCCGCGGCAAACCAAGGCAGCAAAAAACCGGACAATTTATCCGGTCTCGTCCGGGCCGAAACCCGGCCCGGGATCAGCCGATGTGCACCGTATAGGCGGCGGCATCGAGCAATGCCTCCGCTTCGGCGGGATTGGCCACCT
Organism: Opitutaceae bacterium; assembly: GCA_019455245.1. GTDB lineage: Bacteria > Verrucomicrobiota > Verrucomicrobiia > Opitutales > Opitutaceae > Cephaloticoccus. The sequence continues at coordinate 217,654 of JACFMR010000001.1, read as the reverse complement.
TGAGCTTGATCAACCAGCCGCCGCCGTAGGGCTCCTGGTTCACCTTCTCTGGCGTGGCTTCCAAATCGCCGTTCACCGCCAGCACCGTTCCGGCCACCGGCGCATAGATGTCGGACGCGGCCTTGACCGATTCAACGACGCCCAGCGCACCGCCAGCGGCCAGTTCGTCACCCACCTGGGGCAGTTGCACGAAGGTGATGTCGCCAAGCGAACCCTGAGCATAATCGGTGATGCCGACCAAGGCGGTGCCGTCGCTCTCAAGCTTCAGCCATTCGTGGGACTTTGCGTAACGCAGTTCAGCGGGAACGTTGCTCATGTGGATTTCTTTAGCTCGACGAACGGAGGTTTGACCAGATGCAAATTGATCGGAGTGCCACGGATATCAACCGTCAGTGCCTGCTGGGCAGCCGCGGCCTCGACCAGCGCGGAACCTATCGCCTCGTTCAAGATTGGCGACAGCGTGCCCGACAGCACCTCGCCCGCGGCCGTCCCGTCCGCGGCCTTGACCGCGGTGCCGGGGCGCACGATGCGGCGGTCACCCGTGCGGAAAAAGACCACCCGCTTGGCCGAACCACTTTGGCGCTCGGCCAGCAGGGCCGCACGACCGTTGAAGTCCGCGCCCTTGTCCAGTTTCACCGTCCACCCCAAACCCGCGGTCAGCGGGCTGATCTCGGCGGTGATTTCATGTCCGTAAAGCGGAAACCCGGCCTCCAGCCGCAGGCTGTCGCGCGCTCCGAGCCCGGCCAGTTCCAGCCCGTGAGCTTGACCGGCCGCCAGCACGGCCTCCGCCAGCCGCACGGCGTCGCCGGCAGGATGGTACAATTCAAAGCCGTCTTCGCCGGTGTAGCCCGTGCGGCTGATGATGCAGGGCACGCCGGCCACATCGCCGGTGGTGAAGTGGTAGTATTTGACCGCAGCCAGATCAGTGGCGGTCAGGGGTTGCAGAATCGCCAGCGTGGCCGGGCCCTGCACCGCGAGTTGGGCGAAGTCCGGCGAACGATCGGTCACGCGCACGTCGAACGCCGCGGCCTGTTCGCGAATCCAGGCCAAATCCTTGTCGATGTTGCCGGCGTTGATGCAGAGCAGATAGTCGTTTTCCGCGCGCATGTAGACCAGCAGGTCGTCCACCACCCCGCCGTTCGCATAACACATCGGACTGTAGATGATGCGGCCGGGATACAGCCGGCCCAAATCATTGGTCACCAGCCGGTTCAAAAACGCCGCCGCCTGCGGCCCCTGCACGTCGATCTCGCCCATGTGGCTGACGTCAAACAGGCCCGCCGCGCGCCTCACCGCCTTGTGCTCCTCGAGGATGCTGCGGTATTGCACGGGCATTTCCCAACCGGCGAACTCCACCAGTCGGGCGCCGCGGGCGGCATGGAAATCGCGGAGCGGGGTGCGCTTCAATGCGTTCATTCCCGCTACTACGCCGCCCGGGCCGCCAGGTCGCAAGGCTCTTTTGCCCGCCGCCCGCCTTCCGCACTTTGTATTCGTAAATCACCGCCACTTTATAAACTGCCTGCATGCTCTGGCTGATTCTCGCCATCGTCCTGACCCTGGGTCTCTCCTTTTTCTGTTCCCTCTTCGAGGCCATGGTACTGAGCACCACCGTGGCCGACATCGAGGCGCTGAAGCGCCGGGACAAGCGCCGCGGCGAATTGCTGGAGGAGATCAAACGCAGTCTGGATGAAACGATCTCCGCCATCCTCACCCTCAACACCGTGGCCAACACCTTGGGCTCGGTCATCATCGGCGGTTTGACCGCCCATCTTTTCGGCAATGCGGCGCTGGGTTTTCTCTCCGCCGGCATGACTCTGGCGATTTTGATCTTCTCCGAAGTCCTGCCCAAAAATCTCGGGGTCGTGTACCGGCGCAGCCTGCAGCCTCATGTCGTCTATCCGCTCTGGGGCGTCCGGCGCACGCTCACCCCGATCACCTATTTCTGCGGCCTGTTGGTCCGCTGGGCCATTCCCAATCGCGAGGAGGACCACGCTGACGACGAGGAAATCATCCTGCTGGCCGAGCGCGGGGCCCAGCAGGGCACGCTGAGCCGCAGTGAATCCAGCATCATCGCCAATGCGCTCTCGCTGGACGATGTG
>JACFMR010000001.1:0-215511 GCA_019455245.1 Opitutaceae bacterium | reverse complement strand
ATCGTAGTCACCGCCATCCGCAAAAACGCCACCATCGGCGAGGTCTTCCGCGAGTTTCCCAACCTGCCCTTTGCCCGCATGCCGGTTTACGGCCGGAGCCTCGACGAGATTGTCGGCATCGTGCGCCGGCGCGACCTGCTCAACGCCAAGGCGCACGACCGCGATCTCGAAGTGGTCGAGAAGCTGATGCAGGAATGCCATTTCGTCCCCGAAACCGTCACCGCGGGCAACGCCCTGCAGGTTTTTCTCCGCACCCACCAGCAGCTGCTGGTGGTCGTCGATGAATTCGGCTCCACCGCCGGGGTCGTGGCCATGGAGGACGTGATCGAGCACCTGCTGGGCCGCGAGATCTTCGAAAAAGACGATCCCGCGGTGGACATGCGCGAGCTCGCCCGGGCCAAGCAGCTGCGCCGGGCCCGCGGGTTGAAACCCGGCCACTCCCAACCGCCCATACCTCCGGGCCAACGGACCAAATCCCCGTGACACCGCCCTCCCATTGGGTTCACGACCTGAGCCCGTTTTTGCTTCAATTCACGGACACGATCGGCATCCGTTATTACGGCCTGGCCTATGTGCTGGGTTTCGTGGTCGCGGGCTGGTTGCTGCACCGCTACGCCGTCGCCGGACGTTCACGCCTGCCGGCCGCCCAGATCGTCGATTTCATGATGGCCATCATCATCGGTGTTTTGGCCGGCGGCCGGCTCGGGTTTTTCCTGCTTTATCAACCGCAGGTGCTGCTGAGCGATCCGCTGGCCCTGTTGCGGGTGTGGGACGGCGGCATGGCCAGCCATGGCGGTTTTGCCGGCGTGGTGGTCGCGCTCTGGTGGTATGGGCGCCGCCAGCAGATTCCCTTTCTCCATCTCGGCGACTTGGTGGCCACCACCGCTCCCGCGGGTCTGCTGTTCGGCCGGCTGGCCAACTTCATCAACGGCGAGCTCTGGGGCAAAATATCGACGGTCCCCTGGGCGGTGATTTTTCCGGCCAGCGCGCCGCCTGGCACGCCGCCGATTCTGATCGAACCCCGCCACCCTTCCCAGCTCTACGAGGCGGCGTTGGAGGGGCTGCTGTTACTCGTCGTGATGCAGCTCCGCATCTGGCGCAGCGATGTTGCCGCCCGTCACCCCGGCCGGCTCGCGGGCGAATTTCTACTGCTCTACGCCCTGGTCAGGGCCATCGGCGAGATGTTCCGCGAACCCGATGCCGGATTGATCCTGGGCCTGAGCCGCGGGACCTTCTATTCGGTTTTCCTGGTCGTGGCCGGGCTCTGGTTGTGGCTGCGACGGGCCGAACCCTTGCCGGCGGCAAAGTGATTCAAACCACCGTACCCGGGGGAATGATGCCGCCCTTGGGCACCACCAGCACACCGTCACGCACGATCACGGCGCCGTTGGCATAACGGCCGTCAAGCTTGTCCGCCGCGCTGAGCACACAGTTGTCACCGATGCGGGCATTCTTGTCGATGATGGCGCCCTCGATCCGGCAATTGCGGCCGATGCCGATGTGCGGGCGCCCCTTGGCCTCGTTCTCGCGCTGCTGGGCCTCCGTTTCGTAATAGTCGGAGCCCATGACCACCACATCCTTCAAGGCGGAGCCGTCCTTGACGTAGGAGCGGATGCCCATGACGCAGTGCGTCAGTTTGGCGTTGGTCAAAATGCAACCGTCGCCGATCACCACGTGGTCAATCTCGCAACGGTTGAGCTTTGACGCCGGCAGGTAGCGGGCGCGGGTGTAAATCGGTGTCGCCGGATCGAAGAAATTGAAGGGCGGCAGCGGTTGCGCCAGGGCGAGGTTCGCCTCGAAAAACGCCTTCACGGTACCGATGTCCTCCCAATACCCCTCGAACAGATGCGCCTGCAGCCGTTTCCGGCCCAAGAGCGAGGGAATGACCTCCTTGCCAAAATCCGTCATCGTGTTGTCCAACGCCTCGGCGAGCACCGCACGGTTGAAAACATAGATGCCCATCGAGGCGAGGCAGCGCTTCTCGGCGCAGGGTTCCTGAAGCTTCGCCTCCAGTTTTTCGCTCAGGGTCAGGCTCTGGATCACCGCCGGATCCTTCGGCTTCTCCGCGAACTGGGTAATCGCGAGATCGTCATCCACCTTCATGAGCCCAAGCCCCTCGATCTTGGAGACCGGAAAGGGAATCGCCGCAATGGAAACATCGGCCCGGCTGGCCAGGTGGCTCTCAACGATCTGCCGGAAATCCATCTTGTACAGCTGGTCGCCCGAGAGGATCAGCACGAGGTCGTGATCGTAATTGCGCGTATGGATCAGGTTGCGCCGGACCGCATCGGCCGTGCCCTGATACCAGTCGGCGCTTTTCTCGGTCTGCTCCGCCGAGAGGATGTCGACGAAGCCGCCGCCGAAGGCGTCAAAGTGATACGAGTCCTGAATGTGACGGTGCAGCGAGGCCGTGTTGAACTGCGTGAGCAGCACGATGCGGTTGATCTCGGAGTTGATGCAGTTGCTGATCGGGATGTCGACCAGCCGGTATTTGCCCGCCAGCGGCACCGCCGGTTTGCAACGCTCCATCGTGAGGGGGTGCAGTCGCGTTCCGCGTCCGCCGCCCATGATCACCGCCAGCACTCGTTTTTGCATCGTCATGTGGGTCTGCAATTACCTTGCTCCACCTTTGGCGCCCTCCCTAATTTCGCCAACCCAAATCGTTCATTATGTGCGGAATTGTCGGCTACACCGGAAAACAAAAGGCTGCCCCCTTCATTCTTGAGGGGCTCAAGCGGCTGGAATATCGCGGCTATGATTCCGCCGGCGTTGCCGTGCAGGAAAAGGGCGGACTCAAGCTGGCCAAGAAAACCGGCCGCGTGGCCAACCTGGAGCAGGAGGCCGCCAAGCATCGCCTGACCGGCACCTGCGGCATCGGCCACACCCGCTGGGCGACGCATGGTGGCGTCACCGATGCCAACGCCCACCCGCATGTCAGCAGTGACGGCCAGATCGCCGTGGTCCACAACGGCGTGATCGAGAATTTCGACTCGATCAAAAAGTTTCTCCTCGGCAAGGGCTTCACCTTCCGGTCCGAGACCGACACCGAGGCGCTCGGCAATCTCATCGCCTACCACTACGCCAAGGAACCCGCGGCCAACGGCGAAAGCCGTCTGCTCAACAGCGTGCGCAAAACCCTGCGGCACGTCGAGGGCACCTACGGCATCGTCGTCCTGAGCATCGATTCGCCGGGCGAACTGGTCTGCGCGCGCCGCGGTTCACCGCTCATCCTCGGTTTGGGCGAAGGCGAAAATCTCGTGGCCAGCGACGTCTCCGCCATTGTCAGCCGCACCCAAAGCGTCGTCTATCTCAAGGACGGCGAGCTGGCGCGGCTGACCCCGGTGGACTTTGCCATCTCCACCGTGAACGAGGGTGAAATTGAGCCGGTCATCGACCAGATTACCTGGTCCATCGATGCCGCCGATCTGGGCACCCATACCCACTACATGGAGAAGGAGATCTTCGAACAGCCCGCGGCGCTGGAAAACGCCATGCGCGGCCGTTTCTCCGAGGACGGCAGCACGGCGCAGTTCGGCGGTCTCAATCTCACGCCCGCGGAGTTTCGACAGGTGGACCGCTTCATGTTCTGCGCCTGCGGCACCGCCTGGCACGCCTGTTTGGTGACGGAGCATCTCATCGAGCGCTTCGCCCGCGTGCCGGTCGAGGTCGATTACGCCTCGGAGTTTCGCTACCGCAACGCGCCGCTGCATCCCCACACCCTGTTCTTCGTCATCAGCCAGTCCGGCGAAACCATCGACACCCTCGCCGCCCTGCGCGAGGCCAAACGCAAGGGCTATCGCGCCCTCGCCATCAACAACGTCGTCGGCTCCAGCATCGCCCGCGAAGCCGACGGCGGCATCTACCAGCACGTCGGGCCGGAAATCGGCGTCGCCTCGACCAAGGCCTTCACCTCGCAGCTGCTGCTCGGCGCCATGATGGCGCTCTACATCGGCCGCATGCGCGACATGAGCTTCAGCGACGGCCTGAATTATGTGCAGGCCCTGAAGGGCGCGCCGGATCTCGTCCGCCGGGTGCTGACGCAAGCCGGTCACATCAAGGCTGTCGCCGCCCGCTATGCCGGCTACAACGACATGCTCTTCCTCGGCCGGCTCTCGCTCTTCCCCATCGCATTGGAAGGCGCGCTCAAGCTGAAGGAAATTTCCTACATCCACGCCGCCGGCTACCCCGCGGCCGAGATGAAGCACGGCCCCATCGCCATGATCAGCGAACGCTGCCCCAGCGTCTTCTTCGTCACCAAGGGCGAGATGTTCAGCAAGGTGATCTCCTCGATGCAGGAGGTGAAGGCACGCCACGGTCGCATCATCGCCATCGCTACCGAGGGACTGGAACTGCCGGCCGGCCTCTGTGACGAACTCATCACGATTCCCGATTGCCACGAGGCCGTGCTGCCCATCGTAGCCACCATCCCCGTGCAACTGTTGAGTTATTACATCGCGCTGGAACGCGGCTGCGATGTCGACAAGCCGCGGAATCTCGCCAAATCCGTGACCGTTGAATAAATCCGCCATGCACATTCAACCATCCCGCGAAACCTTTCTGGAGCTGGCCGGCCAGGGCAACGTCGTCCCGGTTTACACCGATCTGATGGCGGATTTTGAAACGCCCGTGTCCGCCTACGCCAAGCTCAAGGAGGCCGGCCCTTCCTATCTGCTCGAATCGGTCGAAGGCGGCGAAACGCTCTCCCGCTACAGCTTCATCGGCTGCCGCCCGCGCAAGGTGTTCGTTTGCGGTCCGCAAACCACCGAAATCCGGATCCCCGGCCAACCGGTGCAGCAGGTGCCCACCCCGGCCGATCCCCTGCAATTGATCGAGGCCGAGATGAAGGGCTACCGCCCCGTGCAGTTGCCCGACCTGCCGCGGTTCACCGGCGGCGCCGTTGGTTTTGTCGGTTACGAATACGTGATGCGCATCGAACCCACGGTGCCCGTGGCGCCAAAGGATGAACTGGGCGTGCCCCTGCTCTACTTCATGCTGTCGGATTCGCTGCTGATCTTCGACCGCGCCAAGCAGACGCTGCGGCTCTGCGTCAACGCCCACATCAACGGCGATCCCGGCGCGGCCTACGATGCCGCCGTGGCCGAACTCGCCCACCTTTACGCCATCCTGCGCCAGCCCCGCGAGATTGCGCCCGCCCCGCTGGTCGAGGCGCCCAAAATCACGGTGCCGCCGGGCAATTTCACCCGCGAGCGCTTCGAACAGTGCGTGCGCGACGCCAAGGAGTACATCCGCGCCGGCGACATCATCCAGGTGGTGGGGGCGCAACGCTTCACCAAACCTTTCGACCGTTCGCCGCTCGATCTCTACCGCGCGCTTCGCACCGTCAATCCGTCGCCCTACATGTTCATCCTTGAGACGGACGATTTTTCCATCGTCGGCGCCTCGCCCGAGGTCCATGTGCGGTTGACCGACGGCCGGGTGGAAATCCGCCCGATCGCCGGCACCCGGCAACGGGGCGAATCCCCGGCCGAGGATTCGGCGCTGGAAAAAGAGCTGCTTGCCGATGAAAAGGAAAAGGCCGAGCACCTCATGCTGGTGGACCTCGCCCGCAATGACATCGGCCGGGTCTGCGCCTACGGCACGGTCAAGGTGCCCGATTTCATGACCGTGGAGCGCTATTCCCACGTGATGCACATCGTCTCCCAGGTCGAGGGGCGCATCGCCGCCGACAAGAACGCCTACGATCTCATGCGCGCCACCTTCCCGGCCGGCACCGTCAGCGGTGCCCCCAAGGTCCGGGCCATGCAGATCATCACGGGAATCGAGCAACTGCAGCGCGGTTTCTACGCCGGCGCGCTCGGGTACTTCGGCTATGATGGCAACATGGACACCTGCATCATGCTGCGCACGGCCTTGCTGAAAAATGGTCAGGTTTACATCCAGGCCGGTGGCGGTTGGGTGGCCGATTCCGACCCGGCGGCGGAATATCAGGAGACAATCAACAAGGCCTCCGCCCTCTTCAAAGCAGTCTCCATGGCCGAGGCGTTCGATCAAGACCGCCCCTGAGTGGTGTGCCTTTTGTGCGCTTGGGCGCAGACTTGGCCCGCTTTAGTGCCAATCTGACGCTACGATTCCGACGATATTTGTATCCATGGGCTGCATCCACCATAGGTGAATGCACGTAAGCTGGGATGTGGAATAAATTACGCTTTGGTAAACCAGAGCATTTTCCCGGAACAACCCATCCCAATTAGTGACCAAACGCAAAAGGAGCACCCATGGCGACCAAAGTTAAGACCAGCCGCATTCCCGTCGAAACCACCGCCCCGGAAGTTGCGTCATCCACGCAAATTTTGGAAGCACCGCCCTCCTTTTTGGAGAAAACCGAGCCGGCGGTCAGCGAGCCGGCCCCCTTGGAGCGCAGCAACCTGCAGCTCTATCTCCAGGAAATCGGCAAGACGCCCCTGCTCACGGTGGAAGACGAGATCCGCCTCGCCAAGCGCATCAAGCGCGGCGATACCGCGGCGCGCAACCACATGATCCAGGCCAACCTTCGCCTCGTGGTGAAGATTGCCATGGATTACAAGGACTTCGGCCTGCCCCTCCTCGACCTCATTTCGGAAGGCAACATCGGGTTGATCAAGGCCGTCGAGCGCTTTGACCCCGCCAAGGGCGGCAAACTTTCCACTTACGCCGCCTGGTGGATCAAGCAGTCCATCAAGCGCGCCCTCGCCAACCAATCCAAGACCATCCGCCTGCCCGTGCACTTGGTCGACAAGATCGCCAAGATGCGCCGCACCGCCATGGCGCTGACCGAGGAACTCGGCCGCGAGCCCACGGATGAGGAGTTGGCGCGTGAGCTCCAGATTCCGACCAGCAAGGTCGCACATTTGAAGTCGGTCAGCGTCCGCCCGGCCTCGCTCGACGCCCCGGTGGGCGACGACGGCGATTCCGCCACGTTCGGCGAAATCGTGGGCGATGAGAACGCGGTTGATCCCTACGAGGGCCTGCGCGACCGCAATCTCAATTCCGACCTGCACGCCATGATCGACTCCCTCGATCAGCGCGAAGCAGAGATCATCCGCCTGCGTTTCGGCCTCGGCGGCCGCGAGGAACTCACCCTCGAGGAGGTAGGTCGCAAGTTCAACGTCACCCGCGAACGCATCCGCCAGCTCGAATACCTCGCCCTCAGCAAAATGCGCCGCGCCATGGCCAAGCACGAGGCCATCCGCACCACCGAGGAGATCGAGGAGGAGGATCGCCAGCGCCAGCGCATGGCCATCATCCGCGAGTTCGTCGAAAGCAAGACCCGCAAGTCGGTCCGTCCGGGCCGCAACTGAGCGCGGGGCCTGCCTGCAACCCTGTTCAGCATCGTCCGCGTGCAGCGGGCACAAAAAAAGGCGTCCGGTTTGACCGGACGCCTTTTGAATTTTGGACGGTTGCCGCGGCTTACTGCTCCTGATCCCGCTTGTCCGAGGCGGCATCGAGGATGTCGCCCAGGTTCATCATGTCGGTGCCGGCCTGACGGTTCAGCGCCTCGTAGCTCGCGGTCTCGGCCGCCAGCTCTTCGCTGGAGTAGTTTGCGGCCTTGATCGACAGGCCCAGGCGGCGCTCGTCGCGATCGATCTTGATCACGCGGGCGGTCACTTCCTGGCCGGCCTTGAGGACGTCCTTCACCTTCTCAACGCGCTCCTCGGTGATCTGGGAGATGTGCACGAGACCGTCGATCCCATCCTTCAGCTCCACGAAGGCGCCGAAGGAGGTCAGCTTGGTCACGGTGCCGGTCACCACGTCGCCGATCTTGAAGTGCGAGTCGATGTCGGACCACGGATCGTCGGACAGCTGCTTCATGCCGAGGCTGATGCGCTGCTGGTTCGGATCCACGTCGAGCACGATGGCGTCGACCTCGTCGCCTTTTTTGAGGACTTCGGAGGGATGGTTGACCTTGCGGGTCCAGCTCATGTCGGAAACGTGCACCATGCCGTCGATGCCTTCCTCGAGCTCGATGAAGGCGCCGTAGGTGGTCATGTTGCGCACCTTGCCGCGGACGCGGGCGCCCATCGGGTAGTTGTGGCGGACCATGTCCCACGGGTTCGGCTCGAGCTGGCGCAGGCCGAGCGAGATCTTCTGCTCGTCCTTCTGGATGCCGAGCACGACCGCATCAAGCTCCTGGCCGACCTTGAGCAGTTCGGAGGGCTTGTTGATGCGCTTCGTCCAGGACATCTCGGTGATGTGCACGAGGCCTTCGACGCCGGGCTCGATCTCGACGAACGCGCCGTAGGGCACGAGGTTGACGACCTTGCCGCGGACCTTGGCGCCGACCGGGAACTTCCGGTCGATCTCGTCCCACGGGTTCTTGGTGGTCTGCTTGAGACCGAGGGAGACGCGCTCTTTCTCGCGGTTCACCTCGATGATCATGACCTGCACCTCTTCGCCCTGCTTGAGCATTTCGGAGGGGTGTGAGATGCGGCCCCAGCTCATGTCGGTGATGTGCAGCAGGCCGTCCATGCCGTCGAGGTCGATGAACGCGCCGAAATCGGTGATGTTCTTGACCACGCCCTTGCGGACCTGGCCGGGCTCGATGTTGTCGAGCAAGGCGCGGCGCTTGGCGGCGCGCTGTTCCTCGATGAGCTCGCGGCGGGAGAGCACGATGTTCTTCCGCTCGAGGTTGATCTTGAGGACCTTGAAATCGTAGGTCTGGCCGACGTATTGATCGAGGTTCTTGGGCGGCTGCACATCGATGTGCGAGGCCGGCATGAACGCGTCGACGCCGATCGAGATGATGAGGCCGCCCTTGACCTTGGCCTTGACGCGGCCGGTGGCCACGGAGCCTTCGGGGAACTTCGTGAGGATGTTCTCCCAGTTTTTCTTCTGCTCGGCCTTGTCAAAGGAGACGAGCGGGTTGCCGCCCTTGTCCTCGAGTTTTTCCAGGAGCACCTCGATCTCGGAACCGATCTGCAGTTCCCCGATGTCGATGAACTCATGCGCCGGGATGAGGGCTTCGGATTTGCCGCCGATGTCGACAACGACTTCGTTCTGGCGGATTTCGGTGATGGTGCCCGTGACGATGGCGCCTTCCTTCAGTTTGTCGAAGGACGACTGCGCGAGCAGTTCTTGCATTACTGAACTCATATGCGTGAGCCGGCAAACCGGCACCCCGCTCCACGGGTCCCAATCCACCGGCGTAGATCCCGCGGATGCGGAACCGTTTGGTTGACTGTTATGCTGACGTGATGGCCGGCGGGAGCGTCGCGACGACACCGGCTGAACCATTGGCAATGTCGCGAACGGTCAGAGTCGCCCGGAGCGGCGCCCGGCGGCAAGCGGAAAGTTAGTCGTTCTCGGGCAGGCCCAACTGCCGGGAAATCCCGTGCACCAAGGCTTTGTAAAGCGATGCATCGCGCAACGGCGTCTGCGTGCCCCTGCCCGGCCCCTTATCATAATCGTCCTCAATCACTTCAGTCATCCACACCTGAATCTCGGTGTCGCCATCCACCGTCGGGGAAATGACGATTTTCACCGTGGTCTGACGTGCACCGCGCATGTCGCCGGCCACCTGCACTCGGCTCACGCCTTCAATAATTCCGGAGCCGGACCGGCTGCGGGTCACCTTGAACCCCATCGTCGGCAGGAACTCGCGGGTCGCGGCAAACACGGCATCCGGGCCGACTTCGAGGATTTCGATCACGGCCGGTGCCGGCTGGAAACGTTCGCGCAACCCCAGGTCGGCGGACTCACAACCCGCCAGCAACAGCACCGTCACCAGCCCAAGCCATGGCCGGAATTTCATGGAGATTTCAGGCCGGTTGCTGCTGGGAAATGCAATGCAGCGTGCCCAGGCCCCAGATGAGATGATAGCAGTCGATGCCGATGATTTCGCGCTTCGGAAAACAGCCCGCAAGCACCGCCCGGGCCTCGGCATCGCGCTTGGGCTGACGGAACTGCGGCACGAGCACCGCGCCGTTGATGATGAGAAAATTCGCGTAGCTGGCCGGCACCGGTTGTCCCTGAAACGCAAACGGCTTGGGCATCGGCAGCTCGACAATCGAGAACCGCTTCCCCGCCGGCGTGCGGAAGCCGCGCAGGCGCTCGAGATTTTCCTCGAGAATCCGGTGGTTCGGATCGCGCCGGTTCGGTTCCACACAGGTGACAAAACCGTCCGCTTTGTAGAAGCGCGTGATGTCGTCGATGTGGCCGTCGGTGTCGTCGCCAATGATGCCGTCACCAACCCAAAGCACCGTCCTTACGCCAAGCCAGTCCTTTAGATTTTGTTCGATCTGTTCGCGCGTGAGGTGCGGGTTGCGGTTCCGGTTGAGCAGGCATTGCTCGCTCGTGAGCAGCAAACCCTGCCCGTTCACGTCGATCGATCCGCCCTCGAGGATCATGTTGTTCTCAAAGCGGCGCAGCTTGAGCTTTTGCGCGATGCTGGGCGGGATTTCGTTGTCGAGGTCGTAGGGCGGATACTTGTCGCCCCACGCGTTGTAGGCCCAGTCGGTGATGGCGACTTCCCCCGTCGCATCGTTCTTCACGAAAATCGGCCCGTGGTCGCGACACCAGGCATCGTTCGTCGGGTGATCGTAAAATGTCACCCGCGACATGTCCGCGCCGGCCTTCGCGCAAAGTCGTTTGGCCCGCGCATGCAGCCGTGCGGCGGCATTGATCCGCACCTCCTGAAAACGCGAAATCTGCTTCACAATCTCCGCGTAGATGTAGGGCACCGGGCGGAACTGCCCGGGCCAGGACGCATATTTGTGCGGCCAGGAAAGCCAGACGGCCACCTGGGGTTCCCACTCGGCCGGCATGCGGAAACCCAATGCCGTCGGGGTGACCTTTTTGGATTGTGGAGGTTTGGTTTTCGCTGGGCTCATGCGACGGGGCGCAACCATAGGATTGCGCCGTTCATTGTGGCGGGGCGTCCCTGCCTTCAGTCGATGTAACGCTTCGTGATGTCACCGTAAGCGTCAATGCGGCGGTCACGCAGGAACGGCCAGTGCGTGCGGGTGACATCGACCGTGTCGAGCTCCACCGGCACGAGCAGGATTTCCTCCCGGTCAACGCTCGCCTTGGCCAGGATCTGTCCGCTGGTGCCGGCAACGAAACTCTGGCCCCAGAACTCGATGCCGTCGCCGCCGATCGGGGTCTCATGCCCGACGCGGTTGATCGCCGCCACGTAGCAGCCGTTGGCCACGGCATGGCTGCGCTGGATCGTTTCCCAGGCGCCGTGCTGGTTGACGCCGTATTCGGCTTTCTCTGCCGGATGCCAGCCGATGGCGGTCGGATAAAACAGGATCTCCGCACCCTGCATCGCGGTCAGCCGCGCCCCCTCGGGATACCATTGGTCCCAGCAGATCAGCACGCCGATCTTACCGAACTTCGTCTGCCACGCCTTGAAGCCCGTGTCGCCCGGCGTGAAGTAGAACTTCTCGTAGAACAGCGGGTCATCCGGGATGTGCATCTTGCGGTAGATGCCGAGCAGCTTGCCGTCGGCGTCGATGATGACCGCGGTGTTGTGATAGAGTCCCGAGGTGCGCTTTTCAAAAAGCGAGGCCACCACCACGACTCCGTGCTTGCGGGCCAGCTTTTGAAACGCCCGCGTGCTCGGCCCCGGGATGGGCTCGGCGAGCTTGAAGTTTTCGTGATCCTCGTTCTGGCAGAAATACTGCGAACGGAAAAGCTCCTGCGTGCAGATGATCTGCGCGCCCTGCTTCGCCGCCTTTTCGGCCAGCGCCAGGGTTTTCTTGAGGTTGGCGGCGGGGTTGGCGCCGCAGGCGTGCTGGAGGAGTCCGAGGGTGACCTTCATGGCGGCTCAATAAACGACTTTGTTCAACGGATACTCGACGATACCCTCGGCTCCCAGCGCCTTCAGCTGCGGGATGATCTCGCGGACCACGCGCTCGTCGATGATGGTTTCCATCGCCACCCACTCCGGGTTGCTCAACGGCGAGAGCGTCGGGTTGCGCAGCGCGGGCACGGCCTTGATGATGTTGTCGATCGCCTCCTTGCGGGCGTTGAGCTTGAGCCCGACCTTCGACTCGGCCTCGAGCGCCCCGGTCAGCAGCAACGCGATCGTCTCGATCTTGCGGCGCTTAACCGGATTGGCCCAGCTTTGTTTGTTGGCGATCAGCTTGGTGTTGGTTTCCAACAGCGTGTCGATGATACGCAGCTTGTTGGCGCGGATGGAATTTCCCGTTTCGGTGATGTCGACGATGGCATCCACCAGATCGGGCACCTTCACCTCGGTCGCGCCCCACGAGAACTCCACCTGCACCTTGATGCCCCTGTCGGCAAAATACCGCCGCACGGTGCCGACCATCTCGGTGGCCACCCGCTTGCCCTCCAATTGCTCGGGCTTGGTGATGCCGGAGGCCTCCGGCACACACAGCACCCAGCGCGATTTCTGCACCGACGCGCGGCTGTAAATCAGGTCGCAAACCTCGATCACGTCGGACTCGTTCTCGCGAATCCAGTCGTAGCCCGTCAGACCGCAGTCAAAGAAACCGTGCTCCACGTAGCGGCTGACTTCCTGCGCTCTTACAAAGCGACCGTCGAGTTCGGGATCATCGATCGACGGCTTGTAGGAACGCGAGCTCGTGTTGATACGCCAACCTGCCTTTTGGAACAGGTTCTTCGTGGCTTCCTCGAGACTGCCCTTGGGCAGTCCGAGCATCAGGATGGGCTTGCGGTCGGACACGCCCGAGAAGGGACACTCCGCCCTCCGTTCATTCAAGTAAAATCTCGGTGGCGGCCGCCGGGGTTTCCGCCGGTTTCTTCGGTTCGGGTTCCGTCCAGACGCCCACCTGCGCCGCCGGGTAGTTTTTCGGATGTACTTCACCGCCGACGTGGCATTGCATGCTGCAGTATAGCTGCGAGGTCATGCGCAACAGCTCGGGGGCCGCCATGGGATCATCCGCGCCTTCCGGCCGGCGCACCGCCGCCACCACCGTGCCCGCATACGTTTTGTCATCGAGCCGGATGCGATTGATCCGCACGTCCACGCCCAGCCGTCCGGTCATCCAGTCTCCTTCCGGCAGCTGGGTATCGAGCACGTGCACCGACAGGGCCAGCGGGTTGCCCCAATCACGGCTGAACCCCACGGTCATCCCCGGACGCAGGTTCTCGAGGCTGAGCCGCTGGATGACCAAGATGGTTCCGCCGGGATACTACCGGGAAAAAGGTGTCGCCGTGCACCACGAGCAGGCTCGAATGGGGCACCTCCGCGGCTATCATCTCGGCCCGCCGCCAGGGATTGATGTCCGTGAGCATGATCGGCGGCGTCATCTTCGGCCGTTCCGAAATCACCATGCCTCCCGTGGGCACCTCAACCTTGGTGCTGCAGGCATACCCGAACCAAAGCGGACCGACGATCAGCGCCAACCGGAACAGACCTATGCGCATGGGATACATGGAGACCAGCCGATGGGATAAGGCCATGCCCGCCACGACACGAGCGCGGACCGTGCCCGGTCCGATTCTATAAGTCCGGCCAATGCGGGACATGAAAGGTTGGTTTTGACAACCACAGGCTGGCGGCATGTCCTGCAGCCTGCCTGCCTCATGTCCACCTTGCGCGCCGAACCCAAACCCCTGATCCTGGTCGTGGAGGATGAGCCCGAGCTTTCACGGCTTATCTCCATCCATCTGGAGGAAGCGGGCATGCAGTCGCAGGTTTACGACCGCGCCGCCCCCGCGATCCGGTTTCTGCGCAAAAATTTCGCCAACCTGATGCTGCTCGACATCGGCCTGCCGGACCAGACCGGCTTCGCCCTGCTCGAGGAACTCAAGTTGCACGACATCACGGTTCCCACCATTTTTCTGACCGGCAACGACGAGGAGGCCAGCAAGGTGCGGGCCCTCGACATGGGCGGCGATGACTACATCACCAAGCCTTTCAGTTTCCCCGAACTCATTGCGCGCATCCGCGCCGTACTGCGCCGCGCAGAGATCAGCCGCGACCAAAACGTCACCAAGAACGTGCGCGTCAGCGACGGGCCGTTTGATTTTTGCGGAGCGCACATCAGCCCCGAACGCCTGGAAATCACCTTCCCCGCCGGCACGGTGGAAAAAATCGGCCGCAAGGAACTCGGCATCCTCGCCTACCTCAACGCCAACCAAGCGGTCGTCATCACCCGCAAGGCGCTCATCCATTCCGTCTGGGGCGTGCATGCCGACATCCGCAGCCGCTCGCTCGACCAGTATGTCGTGAAAGTGCGCGATCTCTACAAAAAGCACGGCCTGAGCCTCGATGCCTTCCGCACCGTGCACGGCATCGGTTACATCTTTGATCCCCGGGGCATTTCGCCCGAGGGCCGCTAAAACAGCTCCGGCTGCGTGTAGCGTTTCCGGGCCTCGGTGAGCGTGGACTTCATTTCCAGCTCTTCCAACAGGCGGAGCAATTCCCCCACCTGAGGTTCGCCGCGCACGGCCCCGACCGTCGGCAACGCGAGATTGAACGTCGTCAGCTGCCGGTTCAACCGCAGCCGGTCCGCATTGCTTGCAACCGTTTCGCGAAACCGGTCCGGTTTCAGCACCGCGGCATTGGCGATCACCGCCTCCAGCGCGCCGTGCTCTTGCAGCCACTTCGCCGCCGTCTTCGGGCCCACCCCGGCCAGCCCGGGGATGTTGTCCGCCGTGTCGCCGACCAGCGCCAGGTAGTCGGCAATCTGTGCCGGTGTGACGCCGAATTTTTCCCTCACGCCGGCCGAGTCGAGCACGCGCCAACCCAGCTTCGGGTTCGCGGTCGGCGGCGGCAGCAGGAGCTTGATACGGTCGTTGACCACCTGGGCAAAATCCTTGTCCGCGCTGACAATCAACACTTCGTGGCCATCCTGCGCCAAGGCCACGGCCTGGGCGGCCAACAAATCGTCGGACTCCACCCCGTCGCGCTCCACCCCCACCAGCCCCATGGCCCGCGTCAGTTGCTTGATCACCGGGATCTGCTTTTCCAGCGCCTCAGGCGTTTCCTGCCGTTGTGCCTTGTATTCCGGATGCAGCGCCAGGCGGTCCTGCGAACCGCCCAGATCGAAAAACACCAGGGTGGCCGCCGGCTTCTGGTCATCCTCCAGTTTCCACAGCGATTTGACCCAACCGTGCAAGGCACCGGTGGGAAAACCGTCGCTCCGTGTCAATTCAGGCATTCCGAAGAACGCCCGGAACGCCAGGTTAAAACCGTCCACCAGCAGCCATTTCGACATGTGCCGACGAAAGCGATTCGTGTGAACGCGTAAACCCATATTTCAACCTGCATCGCAAACCTGGGTGCGCGGTTCACACCTTGATTCGGGCTCTGACTCTTCCCAGTGTCGCGCCCATGCGTTTTCCCCTGCCCCGGAAATATCGGCATTCCCTGTTGCTCGTCCTCTGTTGCGCCGGCGGTGCACTCCTCGCCCCGCTCGCCTCCGCCCAGGACAACGCGGCGCTCGTCGAGCGCGCCCGCCAGGCCAACGACCGTCGCCTGTTCGACCAGGCCCGCGCAGACCTGGCGATCGTGCTGGCTCGCTCGTCGTGGAACGAAGGCGCCCTGCTCGAGCAGGCGCGCCTGCTCTACTTCGAGCGCAAGCTCGAGGAGGCGTGGAAAACGGTGAACGCGCTCCTCGGCGAGTATCCGCGCAACGCCACCGCGCTCAACCTGCGCGGACTGCTGAACCTCGAGTGGAAGAAGGACCACAACACCGCCCTCGCCGACTTCACCTCGGCCGTGCAGCACGATCCGCAGCTGGCGAAGGCCCACATCAATCGCGCCCGCGTCCTGCGCATGCTGCAGCGTCCCGCGGAGGCGTTGGAAGACGCCGACGCCGCCATCGAGTTGGAGCCGGAGAACAGCGGGTTCCGGTGGATCCGCGGCCTGATCTTTATCGATTTAAAACAGCCGATCCGGGGGCTGGAAAATTTCAACGATGCCATCGACCTGAGTCCCAACGACGCCGAGCTGCTAGTCCGGCGCGCGATCCTCATCCACGAGCTGAACGAGCCCAAGTCGCGCTACGAGGACTTCGAGGCGATCAAGACCGATGTCGATCGCGCGCTGGAGCTCGTCCCGGATCATCCGGAAGCGTTGTTCCTGCTCGGTCAGTATCACGAATTCAAGGAGGACCCGGCCGCCGCTTTTGACAGCTATTTTCGAGGCTACCGGAAGCTGCCCCAGGACGCCCGGATGTGGAATGGGCTGCAGCGCACCTGCCGCAGCCAGTTTGAAGAAGGTCGCGATCCGGCCCGCGTTTACCAAATCCTCGAAGACTTCAAGGCCGCCTTCGCGAGCAGTGATTATGCGCTCGAACAAGGCCGACTCCTCGCCGCGGTCTTCGCTTTCATTCCGTCCGGCGTGGCCGGCACCGATCCGGTGCGCCTCCGCCAAGACGATTACCTGGAAAGCCTGCTCCGCGCGAATCCCGGCAACCTGCGCCTGCTCTACCATTTGCACGCCCGCGTCATCGGAGCCAAGGCGGAGCAGGCGATGCGCGCCATCGTGCGAGATCACGATCCGGCCAAGGACAAGCCGTTCGCGGTTCTCGCCGCCCTCGAAGTGGCGGAAAACGTGCAAATGAGAGGCGGATTGACGACCGAGCAGCAGGCCAAGGACTACAAGGAAGCGGGCGAGTGGCTGATGAAAGCCGTCGAACTCGACCCCAACTCTGACCGCGTCAAACGTGCGGTGGAGAAATACAACAAGCGAACCAATTCCTTCACCGCGGAGCGCGCCGCCGAGGCCAAGACCAACGCGGACATGGCCGCGCAATTCGAGAGCCTCAGCACCCGCTTCCGGCAGGCTCGCGACTATATCGAGGGAACCGACAGGACCGCCGCGCAGCACATGGCCCGGGCACAGGAAGTTCTGCGCACCAGCAAAGACGCCAATCGCGGCGACATGAACCGCTCGCGCACCTACAAGCAAATGGCCTGGGACGCCAAAAAGAGCTCCATGGTGGGCGTGGACCAACTCATCAAAGACCTCGGAGCCTTCCGCGACCGCTTCCCGAATGCGCCGAGGAAGATCAGGGATTGGACCGACGAAGCCCTCAACTGGCTCACCTACAAGCGCAGCGAGTTTGCGGAGATCCAACAGAAATTTCAGTGACCCGCCCAGACCGACGCGCTCGGCAATCCCGTGCTTCCCCCCCAAGCGCCGTTCCGGTTAGACGTGCAACGCTGTCGATGAAAGAGTGCTGGCTCGAGCTGACAGCGGGAGCTCCAACCTCCCGTTGAACGCCCGGAACGTACGGTTGAAACTGTCTACCAACAGCCATTTCGCCATGATGCGCGCAGCCCTTCCTCCGACTGCGGCCGCGTAAATCCCCAACCTCCGTGGCGCTCAGTTCTGCTCACGGTCGCTCCGCACCCCGGCCCCGCCGGGTGTGATGATCACGGGGTTCTGGAACAACGAATTCGGCGCCACCCCGCCCACCGCCTGCTTCTTCGGCGAGCCGCCGGGACTGAGCAAATTGGCCGTGACAAAGATCAGCAGGTTGCGCTTCTGCGCGCTTTCGCCCTTCGAGCGAAACATCCGGCCCAGCAACGGCAGGTCGCCCAAAACCGGCACCTTGTCATTGACCTTCTTGACCTCCTCCCGTGTCAGCCCGCCCATGATCAGCGTGGCACCGTCCCAGATCGTAACCTTGGTGGATATGTCGCGCACCGAGAAGATCGGCTGATAAAAACCCGAGGGCACGTTGACCGTGGTGCTCCCCGAGATGGCCACGCTCGGTCCGCCGTATTCCACGAACCCGTCGAACTCGGTGACCTTGGGATTCAGGTCGAGACTGATGCTGTAGTCATCCTCCTCCACCGTCGGCGTGACTTTCAACTCCACGCCCACGTTGCGCGTGGTGAATTCCTGCGGCGTGCCGGCGGTGATCGCAACACCGGCGGAACCACCGCCGCTCGCACTGCCCGTGCCCACCTGGCTCTGCGTTTGGCCGAAGCTCTGCGGATAACGCAGCTCCTGCGCCACGGTGATCGTGGCGGGGTTGCCCGAGAGCACCGTGACCTTGGGCGCGCTGAGCAGGTCCGTGCCCTGCTGCTGCGAGAGCGCCCGCACGACGGCGTTGACGTCAAACTCACCGATCACACCCGTGATGTTGGCCAAGGCATTCGCCCCGGCGCCGAGATAGGCCGTGCCGGGGATCTGCGGCGCGTTGTTCACAATGGGCAGATTGATGGCCTCGCGTCCCTGCTGGATGATGGTTTCGCCCGGATCCATCACCCCGTTGCCGTCCGCATCGTTGAAAACGATGGGCACCGCCGGACTGATAATGCCGCCCTGCTGGCTCGTGATGTTGCTGTTGAAGGCCGAGGCCAGGCTTCGCCCCGCCGTCCGATACTGCGCCTGGGCCCCGGCGTTCCGTTGTGTGGCCTTGGTCGCGACATTCCAGTTGACACCGAGTTCCTCCAGCGCGCCTTCCTGCACCTCCATGAACTTCGCCTCGATCTCCACCTGGCGGATGTCGTTGTAGCGGTTCAGAATGTTGCGGATGCGCTCCAGATTGCGTGCCGTCTGCGTCACGATGATCGATGAGCCGTCATAGGCGAGGCTGCTGCCCGCCGTGGCCTCGAAATTGACCCCGGCCTGCTGCAAGAACGCCTGCATCGCCGGCGCCTCGCTGCCGGATCGCATGGGATCGTTGCCGCTCCCGGTCGAGGAAAACGGATCGGACGAAATCACGGCATTGCCCCCGGCACCGCCCGTCATGCGCAGGACCGTGGCGCGCGAGACCGGAAAAAATGCCGTGTCGAGCGTGGTACTCTCCCCGCCGGGGCGGACCACCACCGCATCGGCCTGCACCTCGTATTGGTAGCCGACGGACTGCGTCACAAAATCCAGCACGCGACGCAGGCTGGTGTTGCGCAGGGTCAATGTGACCGCGGGATTCTGCCCTTCCGGATCAAGCAGCACGATATTCACGCCTTTCGGAACCGAACCGGACCGGTCAAATTCCTCCGAGGCCGCACCCAATGCGCTCACCACGCGCCCGATCTCAACCCGGGTGAAACTGACGCTCGGCAAAACAATGTCGTTGAGCTTGCGCAGCAGCGGCGCGGCGTTGCTCTCGGCGGCCTGGGCGTGCTGCTGCTCCTCGAAAACCGTTGGACGGCTCCAGCTGCGGTCCACCTCGGCGAGCAGCTCGCGGCGGGTGGTGGCGCGGGTCTGCCCGTCCACCACATTCATTTCCTGCCGGATGCGGGCGCTGAAGCGCCGGGCCTCGTCATGCTGTGGCGCAATTGCCAGCACCTCGTCGTAAGTCCGCAGCGCCGCCGCCTGCTCACCCGCCACGTATTGGCCGCGGGCCCGGAGCAGCAAACGCTCCACCGTGTCGTCCGGAGTGGAAACCTGCACGATGGGTGCGCCCGCTTCCACGCGCGCCGTCAGACGGTGCGCCTCGGCGGCCTCGATGTCCTGCGCCAAACTCTCACCGGTGCGATCATCGGGATTCATTTGCCGGTATTTGCCCAGCGCGATCCGCGCCCCCGTCAGGTCGTCGTGCTGCAACCGCCATCGCGCCTGCTCAAGCAAAAGCGCGCTCTGGTCCGTCTGCGTGGCGTTGAACACCGCCTGGGTCAGCGGATTCAGCGGCAATTCGGCCAGGGTGTCTTCAAGTTGTGCAATCGCCTCGTCGTAACGCTTTTCCCGGGCCAGTTGCCGCGCCGTCTGCCGTCGGGCTTCGGCGGCGGACATCAGGTTGCGCAACCGCCCGGTCTCAGCCCGCGCGATGGCCTCAGCCTCCTCGTCCACTGACGCGATGTCGAACGCCGGCGCCGCCGCGCCCGCTTTTAGCCCGATCTCCGCTAACAGCCGCTTGAGCGAAGGATCGTCCGGGGAATAAGCCTGCAGTTCGCGCAGGATCCGGCTCGCGGTGGCGTAATCCCCCGCGTCCCGTGCCTGCAGCGCGGCGGTCATCAGCTTGATCTTGTCCCCCGTGCTGACCTGTGCGCCCGTGCCGAGGCTGCAGATCAGCACCAACATCCCCAGGGTCCAGGCGCGCCACGCGGTGGACCGGAAGCGGAGAAAGTCGGGGTACTTCATGCGGCAGGGTGTCATCTCGGGGTGTGCAGGGTGAAAGCCGTGGGGACCGGGGGGCGGCTGGGGTCGGGTTCACCGGAGACGTCCTTGGTAACGTCCACGGATGGCGGGGCGAGCCGGATTTTTTCGATTCGAAAACGATTTCCCCTTTCGGTGATGGCTTCGCCCTCAAAACAGACTCGGGCTGACGGATCGGCGGCGGTGGAGATTACGGCCTGCAATCGTCCGGTGTATGCGATCGCGCCCTGCTCCAACGTCAGCCTTTGCCCGGAGCCCGGCTCCCGCAGCTCCGCCCGGATCTTGGTCTCACGGACGGTCATGCTTTCAGGCAGGTTCGTCGCTTCTCGGACCAAGACCAGTCGCTCCAAGACCAAGCCGGGGACCTCGATCCGCGCGCCTTGCCGCAGCACCAGGGTCTCGCCCGTGACCGTGTTTTCAAACGTCCCCAACAGATCGGATGCATCTCCGATATAACCCACCAATTGCAGCGGATAAGGTTCGCGCTGCACCGCATGCAATTTGAAGCCCAAGCCCGTATCTTCCGCCGGGACGGTTGTCAGCCCTTCTTCCGTCGGCACTTCGGGCGGAATGATGGTGAAGTTGCCATGGACACGGTCGAAATGGATTTCCGGCGGAGTGAACAGGCCGAACCTCCACAACGTTCCCCGCGCTTGCGCCACCGGGGCCGGCCACCGGGCCGATGCCGGCACCGGCGGCGGGCTGACGGTATCCGCCGCGGTTGCCAACTGCGGACCGACGTGGATGCGGGGCGCGCTATCGGTTTCCCTGTTCCAACGCCAACCATATGCCGCCGCCGATATCACGAAAATCATTGCGGCCAGGACGACCGGGAGAGCCCGCGGCGATATGTGCGGCAGTCTCATGACGCCTTCGTCTCCTCCGTCATAACCGGCTCCAGATATTCCACTGTCACCGTAAAACGCGACCGGCCGGGCGGCACGACCGGCACGATGCCGTCGGTCCCGTCCATCAATGCCGCCCTGTTGTCCGTGCGAGGTTCCGACGGCGCAACCTCCACCAACCGCACCACCAGCGGCGCATCAAATTCTGTGATGCGGTTGAGCCAACGGCGGAGCACTTCCGATTGTGCGGTAAAGGCAATCCGCACCGCGATCGGATTGCTGCGACCGGACAACGCGGCGGTCCATCCACCCGGTTCAAATTCGTCCCGCCCCATTGTGGCCATGCGCCCGTCCGTGGTTGCGGCGCCCTGCGGCCGGCTCCGCTCCACCCGGTCAAGCTGGTGCGGGCCGAGCAGAAAAAGCTCTGTCAACAGGTGGTCCAGAATCTGCCGCTGACGCAGCACCACGGGGATATGCTCCGGCTCCGGACCGGCTTCACGGTAATCCGCAAACCCGAATTGTTCATCATCACGACAGGCCACCCCGCGTGCGCGTGCGGCCGCACGCAGCCGTTCGACCTGGGCCGCAATCTCGAAATACGCGTCGGTGCGTGTTGCCGGCCGCTTCGCATCGGCCCATCGGCGGGCGGTCCCGCCGCCGCGCAACACCTGTCGCAATCCCGCCAATCGCGCGGCTTCACGTTCGACCTGCGCCTGCAGTTCGGCCGATGCCTGCACATCCGCCACCGCTTCGCTCTGTTTGAGCCCCGTCCATTCTCGCTCCAGCTGTCTGAGGCGCTGCTCCAGGCGCAGCGTCTCCTGCCGGCCGGCATGCACGCCCCAACCCAGCGCCACCAGCGCCACGCCGAGCATTGCTGCGGACAGGACAATGCCGGGATGCCGGCGCAGGTGATCGGTCGCCCGGCTCACAACGGCTCCTCCGGTTCCAACACCAGGTTGATTTCGAAACGCAGGATGCCGGGCTGCTGATTGTCGAAACGCTCGCCGGTCACGCTGCGGATGAAGGGCGATTCCTCCAGGCTTTCCATCAGCCGCTTGACCCTCTCGTAGGATTCATTGCTCGCCTTGGCCAGCGGATTGGCCGCATCGAGCAACCGGCCCGACACCAACAGCCGGCGCTCCTCATCCGCCAACGCAAGCTCCGGTTCCAGTCGGTCGAACCAGACATCCCCGATGCCCGCCAGTCTCATCTGCAGATCGGCCATAAACCTGACCCACGCATCGCGGTGTCGCACGAGCCGTTCCGCCTCGGCCATTTCCCCGGCCAGCGTTTCCAGCCGCATCCGGTTGTCGAAGTGCCGGGCCTCCGCCTGCCGCCAAGGCCGGAGCGCCTGTTCCACCGTGCCGACCTGCGCCGACAAGGCGGCGGCCCTGCCTTGATAATAGGCCAGCGGCGGCAGCAACGACAGCGCCAAAAATCCCGCCGCCGCCAGTCCCCGCCGGCTCCGGTGCCGCCAAAGCAGGGCCGTGCGGCGCGACTGCGGCAACAGGTTCATTACGCTTCCGGGTGGCGCCAACATCGCCGCGGCCAGACCAAACGCCACCGCCAGTTGGTCCGTGCGGTCGGCGGTCGCGTCTTCATTGGTCCACTCGGCGTCCAAACGCAGCCGCTCCACCGGCAATCCAAGTTTCTCCGCCAAAGTAGCGCGCAGCGCCGGCAGACGACTTCCCGCGCCGGTGAGCAAAATGCGCTCGGGCGGCACCGCATTGGGCTGTCGACCGTAACTCAAACGCGAGCGGGTGATCTCCAAGGCCAGCCGGTCGCAATAGGCCGCGACCGCCTGCGCCGCGGCCCGGTCGGCCGGGTGGTCCAATTCAAATTTGATCTGCTCGGCGGCGGGAAAATCCAGGCCCGGTGTTTCCATCAGGCTGCGGGTCAGCGCAGTGCCGCCCCACCCCAGCGTGCGCGTGAAAAATCCGGAGTCCCCGTTGAAAACCAGCTGGGTGGACCGCGCCCCCACATCCACCAACAGACTGGGCGTGGCCTCATGCCGGCCCAGCCGCGCGAGCGCCAGACCCGCCGGTTCGGCCCGCGCCACCTGAAAACCCGCCCCCGCCACGGTCAGGCATAACCGCTCCATCCACTCGTTCTTCACCGCCGCCAGCATCAGTTCGAGTTCGCTGCCGTCATCGTGCACCTCCACATGGCTCCACGCCACCCCGGCCAGATCCTGCGGAATGTTTTGCGCCGCCTCGAACTGCACCACGCGCGCCCGCAGCTTCCGTTCCACCGCCGGCGTGCGTACAAATTTTGTCAGCACCAGGTGCCCCGGCAGCCCCGCCGCGCATTCCTGCGGCGCAAAGCCATGGGTGTTTCTCAGCCTCAACAACGCCTCGCCCAGATCGGCAAACCACCGCCCCTCCTCCTCGCCCGTCGAGGCCAGCGGTTCCACCGCGTGCCGCAATACCCGCAGCCGGCCGGACGCCCCCAACTCGGCGAGCAGAGCGGTGACATGGCTGGCGCCACAATCCAAGGCAAGGATGCGGGGGTTGCGCATGGGGTAAAGCTGACGCCAGACTCTGACGGGCCGGCGCCGAACGGCGCAAGCCGGGTTTTATCGCCAGCCCTCTTTGCGGACAAAGGCCGGCGCCGCACGTCGTGCGTCTGTGGCAAACGGAGTCAGGTATTGCGGCAGCAAAATGCCGTCATTGGCCGGCGCCTCCGTGGCGATTTTTTCACGGAACGAACGAGATGCCGCCGCATCGGCCAAAGCCGGCGCCAGCCGCCGCTCCGAAACCGGTGGAGCCAGTTCCGCTCCGGCCAAAACGATTTCCCAGAAACGCGGCGCACCGGACAGCCGGTCGCGTTGCAGCACCACCGGCGGCAGATAGAAGCGCACCTGCGTGCGGCCGGCCGGCAAACCGACCAATTCTGCCGCAGACCGGTAAAACATCCAGCGGCGCGGTTCCCCCGCCGTGGCCGGAGATTCGTGCGCCAAAAGGGCCTCCACCCGCAGCGGACCGGTCACCCGTCCCGTCCGCTCCGCGGCCGGCCGCGCTTCCAACTCCACCGCGACTTCAAGCCAGGCGCCGTCCCCGCCATCCGGCGGTCGCGCCGTGGCAAATTGCACCGCCGCCACCTCCACCCGGTCTTCCACCGCCTGCAGTTCCCGGCCGACCGCCCCGCCAAGCACCGCTGACAACAAAATCCACCGGCATAGTTTGGGGCTGCGGATTGTCATGGGGCAGAAAAAACGTTGTCGCGCCGGTCCCGCCCGTCACGCTCAAAACTTCCGGTGAGCCCCGCCCGGCCTCTTCGCATGACGCCAGCCCTCGACCACAAGATCGCCGTCCTCGTCTTCCTGGAAAATGAAGCCGGGGAACACCTCCTGCTGCTGCGGGCCAAACCGCCCAATTTCGGCATCTGGAGCCCCATCGGCGGCAAATTGGAAACCGCCCGCGGCGAATCGCCTTTCGAATGCGCCGTGCGTGAAACGCGGGAGGAAACCGGCTTCGCCATCACCACCGCGGACCTGCATTTGTTCGCCATGATCGCCGAGAAGGCCTACGAGGGCAATTCGCACTGGCTCATGTTTCTCTTCCGTTGCCGGCGACCGCTGCCCGCACTCCCCCCCGATATTGCCGAGGGGCGCTTCGGTTTTTTTTCCCGCACCGCCATCGACGCCCTGCCCATCCCGGAAACCGACCGCCAGGCGTTGTGGCCCGTTTACGACCGCTACCGGGACCGCTTCGTCGCCCTCAAGGCCGATTGCGCCCCCGGCCGCCCCGTGCAGGTTGATATCGAGGAAATCACCCCGGCCACCGCCTGACACCCGGCCGGTCGCATCATCGGGACTAAACACTTGATTTCTATGCCTTCCGACCGAATGTTGACCCTTTACACTGAAAGGAACCACTGCCCGTGAGCAAAGCCAAGCCTGCCTCCACCAAGAAAACCTCGCCCAAACCCGCCGCCCAAAAGCCGGCGCCGGACGCCGCCGACGCGCCGGTCAACAAACAGCTCTCCAAGGAGCAAAAGGTGGACCTTTACCGCACGATGCTGCGGATCCGCCGCTTCGAGGAACGCAGCCTGCGCGCCTACCAAAGCAAGAAAATCGGCGGCTTTCTTCATCTCTACATCGGCCAGGAAGCCGTGGCCACCGGCTGCTGCTCGCTCATGGGCAAGCATGACCACGTCATCACCGCCTACCGCGATCACGGCCACGCACTCGCGGTCGGCATGGGCATGAACGAATGCATGGCCGAGCTCTACGGCAAGGCCACCGGCTGCTCCAAGGGCAAGGGCGGTTCGATGCACTTTTTCGCCCCCGACCGCAATTTCTGGGGCGGCCACGGCATCGTCGGCGGCCAGATCCCGCTCGGTGTCGGCCTCGCTTACGGCCTGAAATACAAGGGCCTCAAGGGCGCCGTCATGGCGTTCATGGGCGACGGCGCGGTCAACCAGGGCGCGGTGCATGAGGCCTACAATCTCGCG
Source organism: Opitutaceae bacterium (assembly GCA_019455245.1). GTDB lineage: Bacteria > Verrucomicrobiota > Verrucomicrobiia > Opitutales > Opitutaceae > Cephaloticoccus. The sequence goes on along the minus strand of JACFMR010000001.1, from coordinate 190,224 downwards.
TCGCTCTGGCACCTGCCCGTCGTGTTTGTCATCGAAAACAACGGTTACTCGATGGGCACCAGCCAGGAGCGTTCCTCCGCCGGCGAACTCGCCCAGCGCGCCGTCGGCTACGACATGCCGTGGGCCGAGTTTGAAGGCCACGATCTCTACGAGATCCGCGCCCAGGTGGACAAGTATCTCACCATCGCCCGGGAGGAAAACCGCCCCTGCACGATCGAGATCGACACCTACCGTTACCGCGGCCACTCCGTCGCCGATCCCGACAACACCTACCGCTCCAAGACCGAGATCGAGGAATACCGCAAAACCAAGGACCCCATCCAGCTCTTCCAAAACCGGTTGCTCGCCGAAAAGGTCCTCACCGAGGCCGACGTGGCCAGGATCGACAAGGCAGCGCGTGCCGAGGCCGAGGCCTCCGCCGAATTTGCCGAGGCCAGCCCGTGGCCCACCGTCGAGGACATCCAGAAGGATGTTTATTGGGAGGCCGATCATCCCGCCGAACGCAAGTCCACCGGCCGCCTGTTTTTCAACTGATCCCAGAACCTATTTTCACCGTGCCAGACATTACCTATCGTGAAGCTGTCCGCCATGCGCTCGCCGAGGAGATGGAGCGCGATCCCAACGTCGTCATCATGGGCGAGGAAGTCGCCCAGTTCAACGGCGCCTACAAGGTCACCGAGGGCCTGTTGGAAAAATTCGGCCCGAAGCGCGTCGTCGACACCCCCATCAGCGAGGCCGGTTTCATCGGCACCGGCATCGGCGCCGCCATGCTCGGCGTCCGCCCCGTCATGGAGCTGATGTTCTGGAGCTTCTACTCCGTCGCCTTCGACCAGATCCTCAACAACGCCGCCAACGTCCGTTACATGTCCGGCGGCCTGATCCACTGCCCGATCGTCATCCGCGGCCCCGCCAACGGCGGCACCAATGTCGGCGCCACGCATTCGCACACGCCGGAGAACATCCTCGCCAACCACCCCGGCGTGAAGGTGGTCGTCCCTGCCACGCCCTACGACGCCAAGGGCCTGCTCAAGTCCGCCATCCGCGACAACGACCCGGTCTTCTTCCTCGAGAACACCATGCTCTACGGTGAAAAGGGCGGCGTGCCTGACGGCGAATACCTCATCCCGCTCGGCTCCGCCGAGGTCAAACGCCCCGGCACCGATCTGTCCATCATCACCTACGGCCGCTCCGTGCTGCACTCGCTGGTGGCCGCCGAGCGGCTCGCCGCCGAACACGGCCTGTCCGTCGAGGTCGTGGACCTCCGCTCCATCCGTCCGCTCGACATCGACACCGTGCTCGCTTCCGTCGCCAAGACCCACCGCGTGCTCATCGTCGAGGAGCAGAAACCCTTCTGCAGCGTGGCCACCCAGCTGGGTTTCATGATCCAGGAAGAGGCGTTCGACGAACTCGACGCCCCCATCAAGCGCGTCTCCACCGTCGACGCCCCCGCCATCTACAGCCCGCCGGTCGAGATCGAACAGCTGCCCAACCCGCAGCGCGTGTTCGACGCCGCACTCGCCATCCTCGCCTGAATCACCGCACTCCGATCCCCCAACTCCAATCTCCGACAACCATGGCCGACATCATCGAAATGCCCAAACTCAGCGACACCATGACCGTGGGCACGCTGGTCAAATGGCTCAAAAAGGAAGGCGACAAGGTCGTCTCCGGCGACATGCTCGCCGAGGTCGAGACCGACAAGGCCACCATGGAGCTGGAAAGCTTCTTCGACGGCACGCTCCTGAAGATATTTGTGGAGGGCGGTGCCCAGGTCGCCATCGGCGAGGCCCTGTGTGCCATCGGTGAAAAGGGCGAAAAGATCGAGGCTCCCGCCAAGTCCGCCGCCCCGGCCAAGGAGGAGAAAAAGTCCGAACCGAAGACCGACGCCAACGCGGAAAAGAAACCCGCGGAAAAATCCGCCGGGCCTGCCCCGGTCAGCAAGGCAACCCCCGCCCCGGCGCCGACACCCGAGCAGCCCGAACCGGCCGAAGCAGAGGCCGATGACGGCGAGTCCGTGACCTCCGGTCGCGTCAAGGTTTCCCCGCTGGCCCGCAAGCTCGCCGCCGCCAAGGGCGTGGATCTCTCCAAGGTCAAGGGTTCCGGCCCGCACGGCCGCATTGTCCGCGCCGATGTGCTCGCCGCCGCCAGCAAGCCCCCGGCGGCCAAGGCCCCTGCCACCGCTCCCGCCGCCGGCGCCGCCAAACCCGCCAAGCCCACCTGGGCGTGGCGTTCCGCTTTCGACAAGTCCGCGCTCCAGGAAGAGTCCGTCGCCTCGCTCTCCAACATGCGCGCGACCATCGCGCGCCGTCTGGTCGAGTCCAAGACCCAGATCCCGCACTTCTATCTCGAGATCGAGATCGACGCCGCGCCCCTCGGGCTGCTGCGCGATCAGCTCAATGCCGGCCTGGGCAACGACGGCGTACGTCTCTCCGTCAACGATTTCATCCTCAAGGCCAGCGCGCTCGCGCTGCGCGCCGTGCCCGGCGTCAACGCCTCCTGGGATGACGCCGGCATCAAATCCCACGCGCATCCCCACGTGTCGTTCGCCGTCGCCATCGACGACGGCCTCATCACCCCGGTGATCAAAAGCACCGATCAAAAATCGGTCTTCGACATCAGCCAGGAAGCCAAGTCGCTCGCCAAGCGTGCGCGCGACAAGAAGCTCGCCCCCGCCGAATTCACCGGCGGCACCTTCTGCGTGTCCAACCTCGGCATGATGGGCATCGCCCGTTTCTCGGCGATCATCAACCCGCCCAACGCCGCCATTCTCGCGGTCGGCACCACGGTGAAAAAACCCGTCGTGGTCAACGACCGGATCGAGATCGGCGAGCGCATGTCCCTCACCCTCTCCTGCGATCACCGCGTGGTCGATGGCGCCCTCGGCGCCAAGTTCCTCAACGCGCTCAAGGATCACCTCGAACACCCGGCGCTCCTGCTGGTGTAAAACCGCAGCCGCGTTTGGCAGGTGGGCCGGAACGTCGCCGTGACGGTCTGTTCGCACCCGCTTTCCGTTGGCGCACTTCCGGTTTGGCTTCCCGCGCGCTTCGCGTCATGCCCGAAGCCGTGGGTGATGCACCGTCGGAAACCTTTGTCAGCGAAGCCCTGCGTCCCACGGGCACCGGGTCCGTGCTGCCGCCCCGGGTGGGCGAGCCGGCCCTGCCGCTGCAGTTCGTTTGGCGCCGGCAGGTGCGCACCGTCCAATCCGTGCGCCGCGCCTGGAAGGCGCTTGATCCCGACCGCACGCATGGCGGCGGCGAACTTTATCTGCGCCGCCACTGGTTCGAACTGCAGATGGACGACGGCGCCGTCTGGACGGTGTATTTTCAACGCCAGCCGGCTTCGCGCCGCCGCGCCAAGGCCCGCTGGTGGCTTTACTGCCTCTCCTCCCGGGCGGACTGAATGGCTCGCTGCGTCCGCAGTTTGAACCCGCATCCTTCGGCGAGGCCGCGGATCAGGCCGGCGCCACCTCCGCCCAGTCCGTCGCGCTGAGTTTCAGCCCGGCGGCACCGACATTCTCCTTCAGATGCGCCAGGCTCGCCGTGCCGGGAATCGGCAGCATGACCGGCGAGTGCTGCAACAGCCAACCCAGCGCGAGCTGCGACACCGTCGCGCCGTGCCGGCGCGCAATTTTTGCGAACGGATGCCCCGGCTGCACCATCTCGCCCGAACCCAGCGGCGCCCACGGGATGAAGGCGATGTGGTGCTTCTCGCAATATTTCAGCACCGCCTCGCTGCGCCGGTTTTCCAGATTGTAGAGATTCTGCACGCTCACAATCGGCACGATGCGCCGCGCGTGTTGCAATTCCTTGACCGAGACCTCCGACAGCCCGAGGTGGCGGATCTTGCCCTCCTGGCGCAGCTGCTTCAACGCGCCGAGCGTTTCCGCCGCGGGCACCTTGGGATCGATCCTGTGCAACTGGTAGAGATCAATGCAGTCAACCCGCAGCCGGCGCAGGCTCATTTCCACGCATTGCCGGATGTATTCCGGCCGGCCCACCGGCACCCACTCGCCGGGCCCGGGCCGCACGAGACCGCCCTTGGTCGCGATGACCAATCCCTTCGGATAAGGATGCAGCGCCTCGGCAATCAGGCGTTCGCTGACCTCCGGGCCGTAGGAATCCGCCGTGTCGATCAGGTTGACGCCGAGATCCACGACCTTGCGCAACAACCGCCGCGCCGCCGCCGCATCCTTGGGCTCTCCCCAAGCACCGCGTCCGATGACCCGCATCGCCCCGAAACCCAGCCGATACACCGGCAGATCACCACCGAGCTTGAAAATGCCGCTCGCAGCGGCGGGACGACTACGACGGGGAGACAATGCTTTTTTGGCCATGGGTCCAAGAAAACCACCTTGACCGGTTTGACAATACCCCGGGGCCGAAACGCCGCCGGTGCCGGAATTTTGCCCGCTCATCACCGACCGCTTGTCCGCCCCGGCATCCAGGATAATCGGAGCGCATGCCGGTCTCTCTCCTCGATCGTTGGCACGCCGCCGCCCGCCGCCAGATTTGGCTGGGCCACCTTGCGGTGTTGATCCGCCTGCTGCTCGCCTTGGGCTTCCTGCCTTCCGGCTGGACCAAACTCGCGGGCAACCGATTCACGCTTCTGCCGGTGGAAGATCCGGTCGGCTTTTTCTTCGAGGCGCTCTACCGCACCGGCTTTTACTGGAATTTTCTCGGCTTCATCCAATTGCTGGCGGCCGCGCTCTTGTTGATCCCCCGCTGGACCACGCTGGGCGCGGCACTCTACTTTCCGATCATCCTGAACATTTTCCTGATCACGTTATCCATGCGGTTTCAGGGCACGCCGGTGATCACCGGTCTGATGCTGCTGGGCAGCCTTTATCTCCTCTGCTGGGATTACGACCGCCTGCGACCGCTGTGGGCCCGTCCGCCGGTTCAGCCCGTACCGTCCAAGGGCAGCACGACGTGAAACCGGCTGCCGCGTCCGGTCCCGGTGCTCTCCGCCCAGACGCGTCCATGCTGCAGCTCGACCAGCTTGCGCACCAGGAAGAGCCCGAGTCCGCTTGAAGGTTCCCCGCCGGTGGGCTGGGCCGAGAGGCGGGCGTATTTGCCAAACAAACGCTCCATGTCGGCGGCGTTCAGTCCCGGGCCCTGATCGGTTATCGTCACATGGATGGCTTCGGCACCGTCGGGGTTCTTTTCCCGTTCTGCGTCCACGATCACGGTGGCGTTCCTGGGGCTGAACTTCAGCGCGTTGGAAATGAGATTGGTGAAGATCGTGTTGAGCCACTTTTCATTCGCGGTGAGGACCAGGACGTCCGGCACGTTGGTCTCGAAACGCAACCGCTTCAACCGCGCCTGGGCCGCATGTGCGCGCACCTGCGCCTGCAGGATCCGCGACACATCCACGGGCCGGCGCTCCCGCGGCAGGTCGCCATCCGCCAACGCCGCCTCTTCCATGAGGTTGCCGACCATCTCCAGCACTTCGTCCGCCGAGGTCGCGATCATGTCGCAATACTCGCTGCCTTCGGTATCCCGTTGGACGCGGTCCACCAGCAAATCCGCCACGGCGCGGATGGCCGCGACCGGATTGCGCAGATCATGGGCGACGATGCGGAGGGTCTCACTTTTGGCTTCATCCGCGGCGGCCGCCCGTTGGCGTTGCCGCTCCGCCTCGTGCAGCGCCGCCTCGAGTTCCTTGGCCCGCGTACGCTCCTGCTCCAGTTCCAAACGGGCGGTCTCCACCTCGTGCAGCACGCGCAGGCTGTTGAGCCGCTCGTCGGCCTCGCGCCGGGCGATCTGCTTTTCCAAGGTCATCGCCTCTTCGCAATGCCCCAGCGCCTGCTCCAACCGGCCCGCCGCCCGCTCGATCTGCTGCAATTGGCGACGCGCTTCATAACGCAGGGGCAACACGTCCATTTCCTCGGCAATCGCCAGGGCGCCGGCGGCGCAGTTCCGCGCCTGCACCAGGTCCGCGGAGTCTGCCGCCGCCGGCAGCAACAAACCGGCCAGGGCCAGCAGCGCCTCACCTTCGAGGCGACGGTCGCCGATCTTCCGCCGCAAAGTCAGACTCTGTTCAAAATGCTCGCGGGCCCGGTTCCTTTCGCCGCGCTTCGCCGCCAGGTCACCCAGTTCCAGCTGGCAATAGGACTGGCCCCAGTCGTCCTCCATCGCGCGGAAAAGCTCCAGCCCGCGTTGCTGCTGCTCCAGCGCCTCCGCGTGACGGCCCAGTTTCTTCAGGGCGATGCCGATGTTGTTGAGCGAAATGGCCTGGCCGCGACGGTCGCCGGTTTTCTCCTTGAGCGCAAAACTTTCGCGGTGCCAGGCCAACGCCGTTGCGATGTCGCCGCCCGCCTCACAGGACGAGCCGATGTTGTTCAGCGCAAACCCCTCCACCCGGCGATAGCCCATCGCCCGGGCGATTTTCAGCGCCTCTTCAAAGTAGGACACCGCCTGCTTGAAATCCCCCAAATCGTGGGCAATCGCACCCAGGTTGTTCAGCGTCATCGCCAGGCCCGGCCGGTGTTCGCAGGCGCGAAACAGGTCGAGCGCATGACGGGCATGGACCAGTGCCGGGCCCGTCTGTCCGCTCACCCGCGCGATGTTGGCCAGGGCACTGTGGGCCGATGCCTGTCCCCGGTCGTTGGCCAGCGCGGCAAAGGCATCCCGGGCCCCTTCGGTCAACCGCCGCGCGGTTTCATAATCGGAACGGTAATAGGCACAGACGGCGCGGGACAAATCCGCCCAAGCCGCATGCTCGCTGTCGCCCAACCGCCGAAATTCCTCGGCGGCAAGATCAGCCAGGGCACCGGCCTCCGCAAAATCGCCGGCATTGGTGAGGGCATGGGCGCGGGCCAGTCGAGCCCGGGCCAGCAGCCGTTCGGCGCCGGACGTCTGCGCAAATTCCGCCAACACGGTTTCCGCCACGCCGCGCAAGGCCGACGGCTCCAGTTCACGGTTGGTCCAAGCATGCTCCAACCGTTGTTCGGCCGCGCGCAAATTGTCGTTGTTGTCAGGGGTATGGGACACCGACCGTCAATGTAACCGCTGCCGCCGGGCCTTGCCAACCGCAAAGGCGGGCGGCGCTCACTCGACCCGCACGCGCTCCCGGTAAAACTCGGTGCACAGCGCGTAGATCTCCTTCGCATCGGTGAGTTTCAGCGCCTTGGCCGCCAGCTTGCGCGCATCCGCCAGCTTCATCGCCCGCACCAGGTAGCGCACCGCCGGGATCAACGGCGGGGTCATGCTCAGCGAATCCACCCCGAGCCCGAGCAGCAGCGGCACCAGCACCGGATCGCCGCCCATCTCCCCGCAAATGCTGACCGGCACCTTCTGCTGGTGCGCCTGCTCGACGACATGACGCAGCGTGCGCAACACGGCCGGATGGGTGGGCTCGTAAAGGTGGGCGATGCGGTCGTTCACCCGGTCGATCGCGAGCAGGTATTGGATCAGGTCGTTGGTGCCGATGCTGAAAAAATCGCACTGCGTCGCGAGGATGTCGCTGGTGGTCGCCGCGCTCGGGATTTCAATCATGGCCCCGACCTCCATTTTCTCGTCAAACGGCGTGCCCCGGGCGCGCAACTCGTCCTTGCATTCCGCCAGAATCGCGTTCGCCCGCGCGAGTTCCTCGGCCCCGCTGATCATCGGATACATCAGCCGGATTTTCCCATGCGCGCTGGCCGCCAGAATGGCCCGCAACTGGTCCTTGAAGATGTCCGTGTGCTCCAGGCAAAACCGGATCGCCCGGAAACCCATGAAGGGATTGTCCTCCTTGGGAAACAGGTGCGGGCTGCCGCTCATCGGCTTGTCCCCGCCCAGGTCCAGCGAGCGGATGATCACCGGCTTCGGGGCGAGCGACTCCGCCACCTTGCGATAGGCCACGGTCTGCTCGCTCTCCGACGGCATGCGCGCGCTGTTGAGATAGAGATACTCGGTGCGAAACAGGCCCACCCCGTCGGCATTGTAATCGTTGACCAGGCCGACCTCGTCGACCTTCTCGATGTTCGCCAGCAGGGTAACCCGTTCGCCGTCCAGCGTGACCGCCGGCTCGCGGTTGGCCTCCAGCAACCGGCCTTCGAGGGTTTTCTTCTGCGCCTGGATCTTGCCGTAGCGGAAAAGTGTCGACTCAGACGGGTTGAGGATCACCACGCCCTCGTAACCGTCGACGATGGCCCACTGACCGTTGCGCGCGCGGGCGCTGAGATCGCGCATGCCCACGATGGCCGGCACCTTCATGGAACGCGCCACGATCACCGCATGACTCGTCTTGCTGCCGGAATCGGTGACCACCGCCAACGCCGCGCTGCGGTCGATGCTGGCCGAATCGGACGGCGAGATGTCATTGGCCACCACAATGCGCTTGTCCGCCAGCCGGCTCAGGCTGTTTTCCGCCTGCCCGAGCAGGTTCTGCAGGACGCGCTGCGCCACGTCGCGGATGTCGCTCGCCCGCTCGCGCAGGTATTCATCGTCGATCTCGGTGAACGCCTGCACATACCGCTGCGAGACCCGGTTGAAGCACGTCTCGATGTTGTTGCCGGTCTTCTCAAACTCGCGGATCACCTCCGAGGTCAGCGCCTGGTCCTCCAGCACCATCAGGTGCGCGTCGAAAATCCGCGCCTCCTCGGCCCCGATGTTTTTCTCCACCTCGGCCTGGATCTTCGCGATCTGCTGCCGGGTGCTCACCAGCGCCTGGTCAAACCGCGCCACCTCGTCGATCCGCTTCTCGGGATCCACATTGTAGCTCGGAATCTCGACATCGCTTTGGATGTAGACGAACAGCTGCCCGTAGGCGATGCCCTGCGATGCAGGAATGCCTTGCAGGATGACTTCTTGATTGTCGCTCGTGTCCGGGGGCATATGGGTCTGAGCAGCCCGCGGAAAACGCACGGGCTGCGCCGGACGATAACCCGTCCCCGCCCGGGCAGGTCAATGGTGATTTATGTCAAGTTTGCCGCGACCACAAACGATCCCGGGCCCCAGGCGTCGCGAATGCAGGCGCTGATCGAGCTTTCGTCCTGCAAAGCATCGACAAAAACAAACGAGGCGCTGCCGCTGCCGCTCATGCCGGGGATGACTCCGAATCGTTGCCGCAAGCGTTCATGCAGCACCGGCAAAGCCGGGTATTTTTCGAATACCACCCCCTCCATGTTGTTGCCGACGATGTCCGTGGGCGGGGCCTCGGTATCATGCAGCCAACGCGCCAAGCTCGCCTCCACGGCGTCGGCCGCCACGTAATGCCGCGGTTGTGCCGCCATCCGGCCGTAGGCCCAGGCCGTCGCCACGCCGAAACCGGGTTTGAAAACAAGCACCCGGCGTCCCCGCAGGCGTTCCGCGACCGTGGGTGGCAGCACCTCCACCAAGTCGCCCTTGCCGCGCATCACCACCGGCGCGCCGGCCAAAAACAGCGTGCAATCCGCCCCGAGGTTCGCGGCCACCGCCGCCAGGCCGGTGTCGGCCAGCGGCCGCCCCGCCAGTTCGTTCAACGCCCGCAGCGCCGCCACCGCATTGCTGCTGCCGCCGCCGAGTCCCGCCCCCATCGGGATGCGCTTCGTCAACCGAAACACCGCGCCTCCGCGCCACCCCGTCGCCCCCCGAAACGCCGCGGCGGCGCGCAACACCAGATTCCTTCCGTCCACCGGCACTTCCGGATCATCACAAACCAGACTGAAGTCGTCCGCCGGCTCCGCTTCGAGCCAATCGCCCCAGTCCAGCGGCGCCACCAGCGACACCAGATCATGAAATCCGTCCGGCCGGCGGCCCGTGACGGCGAGCAGCAGGTTGATTTTGGCGGGGGAAAAAAGTCGGACCGGTTTCAACGGCCCGCAGTTAGGCACATCGCCACGGCCAAATCCAGTCCGTCCGATTTTTGGTTTTGGATTTGGCGCAAATCCCGTGCACAACTTCCGGTCACATGTCCTGCGATCTGATCCTCGTCCTCGACGCCCAATCCACGGGCGCGGTCACTCCCGTCCTCCGCCAGTTGCAAGGCACCGTGCGCTGGGTGAAGGTCGGTCTTGAGCTGTTCACCGCCAACGGGCCGGACTGCGTTCGCGAAATCGCCGACCTGGGTTTCCGGGTTTTTCTCGACCTCAAGCTGCACGACATCCCCAACACGGTGGCCAAGGCGGTCGAATCCGTTTCCCGCCTGCCCATCGGCATGCTCACCCTGCACACCGCCGGCGGACGCGAGATGATGCAATGGGCGGTCAAGGCCCAACAGGATAACGCGCCCGACCTGTTGCTGCTGGGCGTCACCGTGCTGACCTCGACCAGTGCGGCCGGACTGTGTGAAACCGGTGTGCCCGACGCGCCCGAGCAACAGGTGCTCCGGCTGGGCCAACTCGCCGCGGCATCCGGGTTGCGCGGGCTCGTCTGTTCGCCGTTGGAAATCGCACCGTTGCGCCATGCCCTGCCGGCGGACATCACGTTGGTCACCCCGGGCATCCGGCCGCGCGGCAGCCAGGCCGATGATCAAACCCGCATCATGACCCCGGCCGAGGCCGCCCGGGCCGGCGCCAATTACCTCGTGGTCGGCCGCCCCATCTTCAAGGCTCCCGATCCCGCCGCCGCCGCCCGGTCAATCCTCGGCGAAATTTCCCCATCATGAAACCCCGCCCCCAAACCATCACCGCGGGTTCTCCCACCCGCGCCCCCCGCCCATGAGCCGCACCGCCGCCATTCTGCTTGCCGCCGGCAGCGGCCGACGCATGGCCGGTGCGGTTGACGACAAGGTGCTCGCCCCGCTCGCCGGCCGCACCGTCTTCTCCTATTCCGCCGCCGCCTTTGCCGCCAGCGGCATCGCCGACTTGTACGTCGTGGTTTACCGCGACCAACGGCAGATGACCGCCCTGTCCGCCCACGCCCCGACCCCGTCCATCCTCGTGCGCGGCGGCCGCGAGCGGCAGGACTCCGTGATGAACGCGCTCGCCGCCCTGCCCGAGGACATCGCCCACGTCTTCATCCACGACTGCGCCCGTCCGCTGATCCGGCCCGAGCAACTCGTCGCCCTGCACAAGATCGTCCGGCGCGAAAACGCCGTCGTGCTCGCCCACCGCGTGACCGACACCATCAAGCAACATCACGGCGACGGCCACCTGCGCACGCTCGACCGTTCCCGGCTCTGGGCCATGGAAACCCCGCAGGTGTTCGCCCGCGACCTGATTGTCCGCGCCTACCAGCGCGTGGCCGACAAGCAGCTCAAGATCACCGACGATGCCGCCGCGGTCGAGCGGCTCGGCCACCCGATCGCCCTGCTCGAAAACTCCCGCCCCAATCCCAAGCTCACCACGCCGGCCGATCTCGCCTGGCTGGAGTATCTGCTCAACCACGACGAGGTCTCATGAGTTCCCTGCGCATCGGTCACGGTTACGACATCCACCGCTTCGCGCCCGGCCGCCCGATGATTCTGGGCGGCGTGCGCTTCGACACTGATTACGGTCTCGACGGCCATTCTGATGCCGATGCCCTGACCCACGCCATCTGCGACGCCCTGCTCGGCGCCGCCGGTCTGGCCGACATCGGGCACTTTTTCCCCAACACCGACCCGGCCTACAAAAACATCGATTCACAGGTTCTGCTCCGGCGGGTGGTGGACGAACTCGCGCAGCGCGGCTGGCGGATCGTGAACATCGACGCCTCCGTCATTGCCGAAAAACCGAAGTTGCAGGGCCGCATCGACGCGATGAAAGCCCGTCTCGCCGCCTCGGCGGGCATCGATCCCGCGCAACTCGGGCTCAAGGCCACCACCAACGAGCAGGTGGGGGACATCGGGCGCGGCCTGGCCCTCGCCGCGCACGCCGTCGCGCTGCTTGAGCGGCGCTGATGGCGGCTCCCTTTCATGTCGATGCGCCTGATCCTTTGCCTTGGTCTCGTTCTGTCCCTCGCCGGTTGCTGGTCGCGTGAGCCCCCCGTGGACCAGGGCAACCGCGAGCAGGTGCTGCACCGCGGCCTCGGCGCCGAGGTCGCCGATCTCGACCCGCACGTCGTCACCGGCCTGCCCGAACTCAACGTCGTGTCCGCGCTCTTCGAGGGATTGGTCGCCGAGGATCCGCGCGATCTGAGCCCCGTGCCGGGCGTGGCCGCGCGCTGGGACGTCTCGGCCGACGGCCTGCGTCACACGTTCCACCTGCGCGCCGACGCACGTTGGTCGAATGGCGAACCGGTCACCGCGCAGGACTTCATCGCCTCCTACCGCCGCGTGCTGACCGCCGAGCTCGCGGCCGATTACGCCTCGATGCTCTATGTGGTCGAAAACGCCGAGGCCTACCATCGCGGCCGGATCGATGACTTTGCGCAGGTGGGATTTTCCGCCCCCGATCCGCAGACCCTGGTCATCACGCTGGAGCATCCCGCGCCACATTTTCTTTCGCTGCTGTCCCACCCGGTCTGGTATCCGGTTTATCTGCCCGCGCTGGCCAAGACCGGTTCGCCCACGCGCCGTGGCAATCCCTGGACGCGTCCCGGCAACCTTGTTTCCAACGGTCCGTTCGTGCTCAGGGCCTGGCGGCCCGACCGCGTCATCATCGTGGAAAAATCGCCCGCCTACTGGGACGCCGCCGCGGTGCGGCTCAACGCCATCCACTTTCACCCGTCGCCAGATGTCGATGGCGAAGAACGCGCCTTCCGCGCCGGCCAGTTGCACATCACCGAGGCCCTGCCCGTCAGCAAGGTTGACACCTACCGCCGCGACCGGCCCGAAGTGCTGCAGATCAGTCCGTTCCTCGACACCTATTTTTTCCGGATCAATGTCACGCGTCCGGTGCTCAACGACCGGCAGGTTCGCCAGGCCCTCAACCTCGCCATCGACCGCGCGGCCATCGTGCAGCGGATCACCCGCGGCGGCCAGCAGCCCGCGCACAGTTTCACGCCGCCCGGCACCGCCGGTTACATGCCGCCCGAGGTCGTGCGGTCCGATCCGGAAGCCGCCCGCGCCCTGCTGGCCGCAGCCGGCTACCCGGAAGGTCGTGGCCTGCCGGTCTTCGACCTGCTGGTCAACAGCTCCGGCAACCACCGCGTGATCGGCGAGGCCGTGCAGGAAATGTGGCGCCACGAACTCGGGGTGCAGGTCAACCTCGTCAACATGGAGCAACGCTCGTTGCTGGCTGCCCGCCGCACGCTGGATTACGAGATCATGCGTTCCGACTGGGTCGGCGATTACCTCGACCCGACCACGTTCCTGGATGTCTTCGCCAGCACCTCCGGCAACAACCACACCGGCTGGAGCAGCGCCGACTACGATGCCCTGCTCTACTCCGCCGCGAGAACCCCCGACCGGGCACAACGTTACGCACTGTTGCAACGCGCCGAACGCATCCTGCTTGAGGCCGCGCCCATTCTGCCTGTATATTACTACACCACGGTGCGGCTGGTCCACCCGGCCGTCCGCGGCTGGTATCCCAATCTGCTCGACCATCATCCTTACAAGCATGTCTGGCTGGAACCGTAACCTCGGGCTGCTCCTCTCCGCGCTGATCCTGGCCGGCGCGGGCTGCACCCGGTCCGAACTCCCCGCCGATGCCTCCATCCTCCGGATCAGCCAACGCAACGAACCCGGCGACCTCGATCCCGCCACCGCCGATCTGCCCGACGAGTTTTTCATCATCCGCGCCTTGAGCGAGGGTCTTGTGACGCCGGATCCGGATGGTGGGTCGCCCCGCCCGGCCGCCGCCACGCATTGGGAAATTTCCGCCGACGGCCTTCGCTACACCTTTCATCTGCGCCCCGGCGCGCTCTGGTCCAACGGCGAGCCGGTCACCGCGGCCGATTTCATCGCCTCCTACGAACGCGTGTTGAATCCGCAGACCGCCGCGCCCAAGGCCCGGCTCTTCTTCCTCGTGCAAGGCGCGGAAGATTATTATCTCGGCCGCACGATGGACTTTTCAACCGTGGGCTTCCACTCGCCGGATGCGCACACCCTGCAAATCACGCTCGCGCTCCCGGCCCCGCAGTTTCTCGCCCATGTTGCCAGCGGCCCGTGGATTCCGGTCAATCCGCGCGTGGTGCAACAGCACGGGCGCCGGTGGACGTTGCCGGAAAACTTCGTGGGCAACGGCCCCTTCCGGCTGAGCCAGTGGGTGCCCCACCAGCATATTCTGGTGGTGAAGCGTACGGATCATTGGCAAGCGGACCATGTGCTGCTCGACGCCATCCGCTTCCTCGCCTTTGACAACGGCGACGCCGAGGAGCGCGCCTTTCGTGCCGGCCAGGTCGATGTCACCATGGCGGTCCCGCCCACGAAAATCGAAGCTTACGCCGCGCTCGATCCCACGCCGCTGCGCCAGATTCCGCTGCATGAAACCCGCTTCCTCAGCTTCAACACGCAACACCCGCCGCTTGACGATGTGCGGGTGCGCCGGGCCCTCACGCTGGCCTTGGACCGCGAATCGCTGGTCGCCAATGTTCTCGGCGGCGGCCAGGTGCCGGCCTTTCAGTTCGTGCCCGACGGGCTCGGCGATTTTTCGTCGAACGAGCGTCTGCGCGAAAACCCCGCCGAAGCCCGGCAACTCCTCGCCGAGGCCGGCTACCCGGACGGCCGGGATTTTCCCGTGCTGGAACTGACCGGCTGGTCCAACACCCCGGTGCTTGAAGCGGTGCAGGCAATGTGGCGGGAGAAGCTCGGCATCCGCGTCCGCATCGCCGTGCACGACGCCAAGGTGCATCTCGCCGCACTGCAGCAGGGCGCCTACGACATCGGTTTTGTCACCGCCATTCCCGACATCGCCGATCCGGCCGACCTGTTGGAATCTTTTCTCGCCGCGGCACCGGGCAACTACCCGCAGTGGATCGATCCGACCTACGACCGTTTGCTGAGCCGTGCCCGCGAGAGCACCGCCAACGACGTGCGTCTGCGGCGTCTCGCGGCTGCGGAGGCCCGCCTGACCGCGGAATGTCCGGTGGCTCCGCTCTATTTCAACACCAAGAACATCCTGGTGCAGCCCTGGATCTACGGCTGGCGCGAGGATGCGTTGTGGACCCGTTTCTACCACGACGTGGCCGTTGACCGCTGAGCCGCGGGGCTTGCGCGGCGCCGCTGAGCTGTTACCCGTTGCCGGCAATGCCACCATTTCCCCGCTTCCGGATTTTATTGCTGCCACTGCTGCTCCTGCTCGGCGGCTGCGGCGCGAAGGAAGACCCCGGCGCCGGTTCTCCCCCCGCCGATCCCAGCGCGCCCAAACCCGCGATCCTGCGGCTTGGCAACGGCGCGGAGCCCCAGGACCTCGACCCGCAGGTCGTCACCGGCGTGCCGGAACACAAGCTGCTCATGGGCCTGTTCGAAGGTTTGGTCAGCGAGGATCCCGCCACGCTCGAACCCGAGCCCGCCGTCGCCGAGCGGTGGGATGTTTCCGCGGACGGGCTGACCTACACGTTTCATCTGCGGGACAACGCCCGCTGGTCCGACGGCACGCGACTCACCGCCACGGACTTTGTGCGCTCCTACCAGCGCATGCTCTCACCGGCACTGGCCTCGGAATATTCCTACCTGCTATGGTTCGTGGCCGGCGCCGAGGATTACAACAAGGGCCGCCTCACCGATTTCAGCGCGGTCGGCTTCAAGGCCGTCGACGATCTGACCCTGCAGATCAGGCTCAATCACCCCACGCCGTTCTTTCTGCGCGTGCTCGCCAGCCATTACGCCTGGTATCCCGTGCCGATCGACGTCATCGCGAAATTCGGTCCGCTCACGCAAAAGGCCACGCGCTGGACCCTGCCCGGCAACCTCGTTTCCAACGGCCCGTTCCGGCTCAAGACGTGGCAGCCCAACCAGCGCATCGTCATGGAACGCAACCCCCACTATTGGGACGCCGCGCGTGTCCGGCTCGACGCGATCGAATTTTATCCCACCGAAAACATCTCCACCGAGGAGCGCATGTTCCGCACCGGCCAGCTCGACAAGACCAACGAGCTGCCCAACGCCAAAATCGACGCCTACCGTCGCGATTTTCCGGAGAGCCTGCGCATCGAGCCCTACCTGGGCGTCTACTTCTACCGCCTCAACGTCACCCGCCCGCCGCTCAACGACAAACGCGTGCGCCGCGCCCTCGCCCTCGCGATCGACCGCGAGAGCATCGTGAAAAATGTCACGCGCGGCGACCAGCGACCCGCCTACGCCGTGAGCTACCCCGGCACCGCCGGCTACACGCCCAACGCCCGGTTGGAGGGCGATATCGCCGAGGCCCGCCGCCTGCTCGCCGAAGCCGGTTTCCCCGACGGCCAGGGCTGGCCGCACGTCGAGCTGCTCTACAACACTTCGGAAAACCACCGTGCCATCGCCGAAGCCATCCAGCAGATGTGGCGCCGCAACCTCGGCATCGAGGTCAAGCTGCACAATCAGGAATGGAAGGTTTACCTCGATTCGCAGGACAACCTCGACTTCTGGATCCAGCGCGCCGGCTGGATCGCCGACTACGTCGATCCCAACGTGTTTTTGGAGATCTGGACCGGCGGCAACCTCAACAACGACACCGGCTGGAGCCACGCCGAGTATGACCGGCTCGCCGCCGCCGCGCTCGCCGCGACCGACGACGAGGCGCGCTACGCTCTCTACCAACAGATGGACGCCATCCTCGTGAACGAGCTCCCCGTCATCCCGATCTATTACTACACCCGCGTCTACGCCCTGAACCCGCGGGTCAAGGGCTACTGGCCGACCCTGCTCGACAACCACCCCTACAAATACATTTACTTGGCCGACTGAGCCGAACGATCTTCATCCTTTTGCCGCTCCGCCAACTCCGATCTTCGATCTCCGAACTTCATGTTCCGCTTCATCGCCCGCCGTCTGCTGCAGACCATACCCGTCCTCTGGATCATCGTCACGGCCACGTTCTTCATGATCCGGTTCGTGCCCGGCGGCCCCTTCACCGCGGAGAAGGCCGTCACGCCCGAAATCCTGCGCAACCTCGAGGCGCACTACGGCCTCGATAAGCCGCTCCATCGCCAATACCTCGACTACCTCGGCAGCCTCCTGCGCGGCGACCTCGGCCCTTCGTTCAAATACGCCAGCCGCACCGTCAACGAGATCATCGCCGACAAGCTGCCCGTCTCCCTCGAACTCGGCGCGTGGTCGCTCGCCGTCGCCCTGGTGCTCGGGCTCACGCTCGGCATTGTCGCCGCCGTCCGCCGCAACTCGTTTCTCGATTATTTCTGCAGCTCCGTCGCCATGGTCGGCATCTGCGTGCCCACCTTCGTGCTCGGCCCGCTGCTGGTGCTGTTCTTCGCCATCCATCTCGGCTGGTTCAACGCCTCCGGCTGGTATGTCGGCATCGACCGCGTGCTGCCCGCCGCCACGCTCGGCCTCGTTTATGCCGCTTATGTCGCCCGGCTCACCCGCGGCGGCATGCTCGAGGTGCTCAATCAGGACTACATCCGCACCGCGCGCGCCAAGGGTGCGACCGAGGCCCGCGTGATCTTCCGTCATGCCCTGCGCGGCGGCATTTTGCCCGTGGTTTCATTCCTCGGCCCCGCTATCGCCGGCATCCTCACCGGCTCCTTTGTCATCGAGACCATCTTTCAAATCCCCGGCCTCGGCCGCGAGTTCGTCAACAGCGCCTTCAACCGCGACTACACCCTCGTGCTCGGCACGGTCATCCTCTACGCGAGCCTCATCATCGTGCTCAACCTCCTCGTTGACATCGCGCAGGTCTGGCTGAATCCCAAGCTCAAGTTCGAATAAGCGCCATGGCCGCGAACCTCTCCCCCGCCAACCTGCCCGCCGCCGGACTTACGCCGGAGCAACTCGAGCACGGCACCTCGCTGTGGCGCGATGCCTGGCACCGCCTCGCCCGCAACCGGCTCGCCGTCTTCGGCGGCGTTACGCTCATCGTCCTCACGCTGGCCTGCGTCTTCGGCCCGTGGCTCAGCCCCTACACCTACGAGCAACAAAACCTCAACCTCGGCGCCAGCGGCCCGGGCGCCGCGCATTGGCTTGGCACCGACACGCTCGGTCGCGACCTGCTCGTGCGCCTGCTCGTCGGCGGCCGCATCTCCATCGGGGTGGGCCTCTGCGCGACCTTCGTCGCCCTGACCATCGGCGTGATTTACGGCGCCACCGCCGGCTTTTTCGGCGGCAAGACCGATGCCCTCATGATGCGCATCGTCGACATCATGTATGCGCTGCCCTTCACGATCTTCGTGATTTTGCTGATGGTGTTTTTCGGCCGCAACATCGTGCTGCTTTTCGTCGCCATCGGCGCGGTCGAGTGGCTGACCATGGCGCGCATCGTCCGGGGCCAGATCCTCTCGATCAAAAAAATGGAGTTCATCGAGGCCGCGCGGTCGCTGGGGCTCGGCAAACGTCGGATCATCTTCCGGCACATGATTCCCAACGTGCTCGGGCCGATCATCGTTTACACCACGCTCACCATCCCCGCCGTCATGCTGCTCGAGGCGTTTCTCAGTTTTCTCGGCCTCGGCGTGCAGCCGCCGCTCAGTTCCTGGGGCGTGCTGATCAAGGACGGTGCCGAGAAAATGGAGGAGTTTTGGTGGCTGCTCGTCTTCCCCGGCGGCGTTTTTTCGCTCACGCTGTTCTCGCTGAATTTCCTCGGCGACGGGCTGCGCGACGCCCTCGACGTGCGCGCCGCCAAAGATTGAGGTGGAACGCGGGCGCCAAAACCCGTTCCATGCTCCCGACCCATGCGTCGCTTCCGGCCATATTTCTCCTACCTGCGCGCAGTCCGCGGCCCGCTGATCGGCGCCATCATTGCCGGCGTGATCTACGGCGTGGCCAGCGGCGCCGGCTTGCCGTGGATGATCAAGGAAGTCTTTCCGCAGATCTTCTCCGAGGAGGCGGCCCGGTTGACCAACCTGCAGTTGTTCTTCGTCGCGCTCTGGCTGCCGGCCATCTTTTTCGTGCGCGGGGTGGCAGGGTTTCTCAACAGCTACCTCATCCAGCTCTCCGGCGTGCGTGTGCTGGAGGCGCTGCGCCTGGATTATTTCCGCAAGCTCCAATACCTGCCGCTCTCGTTCATCCAGCGTCAGACCTCCGGCGACCTCATCTCCCGCGGACTCGCCGACACCAACCAGCTGCAGTTTTCCCTCACCCTCATCGCCAATGACGGCCTCAAGCAGCCCGCCGCGCTCCTCGGCGCCGTCGGCTTCCTGATCTGGGCCGCGTTCAACGAGCAGGGCGTGGTCCTCGTGCTGATCTGCCTCGCGCTGATTCCGCTCTGCGTGTTTCCCATCCGCTACGTGGGCCGAAAACTGCTGGCCCGGGCGCACCAGATCCAAGCGCAGCTGGGTTCGGTGACCGACCGGTTTACGGAAAACCTCAGCGCCGCGCGCGAGGTCCGCGCCTTCGGCCTGGAGGAGGCCCAAACCCAGCGGTTCGCCGTCGAGACACGCGGTCTCATCACCTACCAGATGAAGGCGGTCAAATATGCCCAGTCCCTCACCCCGGCCATCGAGATCATTTCCGCCTGCGGCCTCGCCCTCACCCTCATCTACGCCTACCGTGCCGGCGTCCGGCTCGAGTCCTTTCTCGCCATCATCACCGCGCTCTACTCCAGCTACGAGCCGATCAAAAAGCTCGGCGCCTTGAACAACGAGGTGAAGCGCGGCATCTCCGCCCTCGACCGGCTGGAGGTCGTGCTCAACGAGCCGGTGGATATCACCGATCCCGCCGATCCCGTCCCGGTCGGCCGGCTGCAGGGTGAGGTGCATTTCGACGGCGTCGGTTTTTCCTACCGGACCGGCGACCGCGTGTTGCAGGACATCACCGTGCAGATCCCGGCCGGCACCGTTTGCGCGCTGGTCGGCCCCAGCGGCGCCGGCAAGTCCACCTTCGCCAATCTCGTGCCGCGCTTTTACGAGGTCAGCAGCGGCCGCATCACCGTTGACGGCATCGATATCCGCAAG
This sequence comes from Opitutaceae bacterium, assembly GCA_019455245.1. GTDB lineage: Bacteria > Verrucomicrobiota > Verrucomicrobiia > Opitutales > Opitutaceae > Cephaloticoccus. The sequence continues at coordinate 170,410 of JACFMR010000001.1, read as the reverse complement.
CTGCGCCTGGCCGACCTGCGCGCCAACATCGCCGTCGTCTCCCAGGAACCGGTGCTCTTCAACGACACCATCTTCAACAACCTGCTCATCGGCCGGCCCGGGGCCACCCGCGACGAGGTCGTCGCCGCCGCCCGTAACGCCCATGCCGACGAGTTCATCCGCCAGCTGCCCCGGGGGTACGACACGGTCGCCGGCGAGCGCGGCACCCTGCTTTCGGGCGGCCAGAAACAACGCCTCGCCCTCGCCCGCGCCTTCCTGCGCAATGCGCCCATCCTCATCCTCGACGAGGCCACCTCCGCGCTCGATTCCCAAAGCGAGCAGATGATCCAGGATGCGCTCCGCCACCTGATGATCGGCAAGACCGTGTTCATCATCGCGCACCGTTTCAGCACCATCCGCGATGCCTCGCTGATCCTCGTGTTGGAACAAGGCCGCATCCGGGCCCAGGGCACCCACGCCGAACTGTACGCCGGCAACCCGCTGTATCGCACCCTCTACGACCGCCAGCACCCGGCCGCCTGAACCCGTGCCGTCCCGCATGTCCGCCGTCCCGCGCTACCTTGTCATCCGCCGCCGCTATCTCGGCGATTTGGTGCTGCTGGGCGCGGTGTTCCGCAACCTCCGTCTGCATGAGCCCCGGGCGCACATCACCCTGCTCGCGGAGCACGCCTACGCCGCCGTCGGCAACCTCCATCCCGAGGTGAACCGCACCCTCGCCTTTCCGCGGCGTTTCACCGCGTGGCCCGCCTTCCTCCGCGAATTGCGCCGCGCCGGGTTCACCCACGTGCTCGATTTCGACAACACCGACAAAACCGCTTTCGTCACGCGGCTCTCGGGCGCGGCGGTGCGCGTGACCTACGATCGCGAGACCAACCCGTTTCGGCAGCGCTGGGCCTATACCGGCAACGCCCGCATCACCGACCGCTTCTACACCACACAGCACATCACCGAGACCTACCTCGAACTGATCCGCGCGGTGGGGGTGCCGGTGGTAACCCGGGAGATCCGCTTGAAACCGGGCCCGGCTGATTTTGAGGCGGCCTACCGCATCGTGGGCCGGCCCGAAACCCAACCGTCCAACCGGCCCCGGCGCCTCCTCGTCCATCCGGGCACCCGCAGCCGCTTCCGGCTCTGGCCCCCGGCCCATTTCGCGCAGGTCTGCGACCGGCTGCAGGATGAACACGGGGTGCAGATTTATCTCGTGGCCGGCCCCGGCGAGGCCGCGGTCGTGCGCGAGATCCGCGCCGCCGCCCAAGGTCACATCATCACCTTGGAACAGCGTTTCGGCCTCGGCGCCTTTGCCGCCCTCGCCGCACAGTTCGACCTGTTCCTTTGTCACGACAGCGGCCCCATGCACATCGCCGCCGGCGTCGGCACTCCCGTCGTGGCGCTTTTCGGTTCCCAAAACGCCAGCATCTGGCGGCCGGTGGGGGAAGGACACACCGTGCTGCAAACCGCCCTGCCCTGCACCTGTCTGCCCGATCCGCCGACCCCGTGCGTCCGCGAGGATTCGTATCGTAGCTACTGTGTGCGCAAGTTGACCGTGGACCAGGTCTTCGCCGCCTTGCGCGACCGCCTTTTGTCCGCCAGCAGATAGCCATGTCCGTCCTGCCCCGCGTTACCGTTGCCATTCCCACTTACAACCGGGCCGGTTGGTTGCGGCAGACGCTGGCGTGCCTGACCGGGCAGGATTACCCGGCGGAGTTGTTCGAAATCCTCATCATCGACAACAACTCCCCCGACAACACGCGGGACGTCGTGGCGGAATTCGCCCACGCACCGCATCCGCCCCAATATCGGCGCGAAACCCAACAGGGCGCCAACTTCGCCCGCAACCGCGCCCTCGCCGAGGCGCAGGGCGAAATCATCGTTTACGGCGATGACGATATTCTGATGGAGCCGGATTGGCTGCGGCAATTGATGCAGCCCTTCCTGGCCGATCCGGCCGGAAAAATCGGCGCCGTGGCCGGCGAGGTCGTGCCGGTGTTCCCGCAGGGTTGTCCGTCCTGGGTCCGGTCGTTCCATGGACCGCAGGCGCTCCGGTCCGACCCCGGCCCCACCCGGCCGGATCAGGTGCCCATGAGCGCCAATCTCGCCTTTCGTCGCGACGTGCTGCGCACCCTCGGCGGCTGGGATACCACGCTCGGGCGCAAGGGCGGCCGCGTGTTCGGCGGCGAGGAAAACGGCCCGATCCGCCGTTTGCACCGGGCGGGCTTCGCCGTCTGGTTTGCCCCGCGCGCCAGCGTCCAACATCAGATGCCCGCCGGCCGGACCACGATGCGCTACGTCCGGCGCCATGCCTTCGACTCCGCCTGCTCGCGCGTCGTCGGCCGCATCAACCAAGCCCGCGAGGAGGGCCGCTCCGTCGCCGGTTATCTGTGCACCCGTTTCCTCGCCAATCTGCTCAAGGCCCCCGCCTTTGCCCTCGTCGCCCTGCTCAACTTCGTCCTCCTGCGGCGTGACGCCGCCAAGCAGGCGCTCGTCCGCTCCTGGCGGGCCTGCGGTTACGTTTGCCAAATCACCCGCTCGCTATGTGGAAAAGTGTAGCAGCCTGCTTGCAGGCGATTCCAAAGTCGGTTGACCTTGCGCAAGCGATGCCAGCGCGCGTTAGCGTGCTCCTGTCCTGAATCCATGCCCGTGAGCCCACCCCTGCCCATCAGTGTCGTCATCGTGGCCCGCAACGAAGCCGCGGCCCTGCCGCGCTGTCTGGCGAGCGTGCAAGGCTGGGTCGCCGAGATCGTCGTGGTGCTCAACGAAACCACCGATGACAGCGCCGCCGTTGCCGCCGCCCACGGGGCCGTCGTGCACCACACCGAATGGCGCGGCTTCCGCGACACCAAGAACTGGGCGCTCGACCGCGCCACGCAGCCCTGGGCGCTTTGCCTCGATGCCGACGAGGAGGTCTCCGCCGCCCTGCGCGACGAGATCACGGCCTTTTTCGCCCAGGGCGAAGACCGCCGCCATGCCGGTGCGACGTTTCCGCGCAAGGTCTGGTTCATCGACCGCTGGATCACGCACGGCGACTGGTATCCCGACTACAGCCTGCGGCTCATTCATCGCGAGCAGGCCCGCTGGGGCGGCGATGCCATCGTGCATGAAAAAATGGAATGCACCGGTCCGGTGGCGCGGCTGAAAGGCGACCTCCACCACTATTCCTTCCCCACGCTCGCCAGCCACGTCGCCAAGATCAACCCGTTCGCCGACCTGTTCGTGCAACAGCAACTCGAGCGCAACCGCGCGTTTTCGGTGGCCGAGACCGTCTTCCGCTCCGGCTGGCGCTTCTTCCGCGCCTACATCCTCCGCCTGGGCTTCCTCGACGGCTTTCCCGGGCTCTACATCGCCGGGGCCACGGCCTTCGGCGCCTTCGTCCGCTACAGCCGGCTTTACGAAGCCGAGCGCCATCGTGATCCCGATGTCTGATCCCGCCAAACCGTTCAGCCGGCTGGCCGAGGAATTGATCGGTGATTTCCGCGGCATCGCGCCAAAAGAACCCCGGCGGCAGGTCAAGCGCCCCACCCAACCGGTCGGCAACGTGATTGACGGCCTGCTGGACAAATACCGCATCGGCCGCGAAGCCCCCGAACACGTGATCCGCGAACACTGGACCGAACTCGTCGGCTCCGCCAACGCCGCCTACTCGCACCCGCTGCACATCGAACGCGGCCGCCTCACCGTGCTCGCCTCCCATTCCGTGGTCCGCAACGAACTCTTCATGCACCGCGCCGCCCTCCTCGCCAAGGTTCGCCAACTGCCCGGTTGCAAAGAGGTTCGGCAGGTCATGGTCAGGGCGGGATAATCCGCGTCCGCCGGGCTGCATCCTTGACCGCGGACCGCTTGTAGCTATGTGTAGCTACATGCCGCCCTCCAGCACCGCAAAATTGTTCCGTCACGGGGGCTCCCAAGCCGTGCGCCTGCCCAAGGCCTTTCGCCTGCCTGGCTCCGAGGTCAAGGTCACCCGCACCCCCCGCGGCATTCTGCTCGAACCCGTGCGCGCCGATTTCGAGGAGCGCCGACGTCAATTCGCGGCTTTGGCCGGTTCCTGCCCGAACCTGCAGGACGTACCTGCCCACCTCTCGGGCGACATCCCCCGCGACTGATTGACATGCTCTACCTGCCGGACACCAACGCCGTCTCCGCCTACATGCGGGGGACCAACCCAAACTTGGTCAGGCGGATGCAGGAGTCCTTTTCCCGGGAGGAATTGCGCCTGTCCGTCATCGTCCTGGCCGAACGCGAGTTTGGCGTTCTGAAGGGCGGCACGCCCGCGGTGCGGCGCAAATTCCAGGCGCTTGAAAAATTGCTCCCCATCGAACCCTTCACCCGGGAGGATGCCCGGCACTACGCCGAGATCCGGCGCGATCTCGAAGCTCGCGGCCAAGGCATCGGTCCGTTCGACACCCTGATCGCCGCCCAAGCCCGGCGGCTGGACGCGATCGTGATCACCCGCAACGTGCGGGAGTTTGCCCGTGTGCCAGGACTCACGGTTGAGAATTGGGAGGAGTGACTCCGCCCTCCTCGCCAAGGTTCGCCAACTGCCCGGTTGCAAAGAGGTTCGGCAGGTCATGGTCCGCGCCGGCTGAGCCCCGTGCCCACCCCAAGATTTCGCTTGCGCCCCCTGCGGCCGTTTTGGATTCTCGCCCCTTGCGTTAGTGGAAATCCGTCGGTTGCGGATTCCCACCATGGCTGGTCCGGCATCCCGTCGGATTGGAACGGTGACGTCGGCTTCACCGCGATTTCGGTCGCGGCGGGGCGGAAGTCACGGAGCCCGCGAGGGTTCCCTACAGTCGTGAAACCATCCCACAAACCATGTCCACCGTATCAAAACCCGAAATCATCGCTGAATTCAAAACCCACGAGAAGGATACCGGCTCGTCCGAAGTCCAGATCGCGCTGCTCACCGCCCGGATCAATCATCTGACCGAGCACCTGCGCACGCATCGCAAGGACTTCCACTCGCGCCGCGGTCTTCTGCAGATGGCCGCCCGCCGTCGCAAGCTCCTCGACTATACCAAGCGCCACGATCTGGCCAAGTATACCGAGCTGCTGCAGAAGCTGAACCTTCGCAAATAACCGGCTTTGTCACACGGGCGACCCGATCCGCGGGTCGCCCGTTGCCTTTACCGGCACCGCCATCAGACCGGGACATTTCCGTTTGCCGCCCCCGCCCGCGGCCGGCGCCAAACGGAAATCTCTCGGCCCTTGAGACGGAGAGACCAGGCAGGTTCGTATAACCTCCCCCCGCGGCATGCGCCCTGCGCCGCCGCCGCTTCCATTTCCGGAAGCCCCGGGCCTTCAGTCCCGTGTCGCTGATCCGCCCGTCCGCCCGACGACACCATCCGCAAAGAAGATAGTAATGAAGCAAAAATACAACGTCACGGTCCCCGGTCTCGGGATGACCTTTTCCACGGGCTCCATCGCCCAACTCGCCAACGGCGCCGTCAATGTCAGCGTCGGCGAGACCAACCTGTTCGTCACCGCCTGCGCCGCGCAGACCATGCGCCCCGGGCAGGATTTCTTCCCCCTCACCGTCGATTACCGCGAGAAGTACGCCGCCGCCGGCCGTTTCCCCGGCGGTTACTTCAAGCGCGAGGGCCGGCCTTCCGAAAAGGAAATCCTCACCTCCCGCCTCTGCGACCGGCCCTGCCGCCCGCTCTTCCCCGAGGGCTTCCTCAATGAGGTGCAGATCATCGGCCAGCTCCTGTCGGCCGACCAGATCAACGACGCCGACATCGCCATGATCAACGGCGCGTCCGCCGCCCTCGCCATTTCCGACATTCCGTGGGGCGGCCCCATCGCCGGCGTGCGCGTCGGTGAGATCGACGGCCAGTTCGTCGCCAACCCCAACATCGAGCAGATGTATTCCAGCACGCTCGACCTCATCTACGTCGGCACCGAGCAGAACATGCTCATGATCGAGGGCTCCGCCGACCAGATTTCCGAGGAGCGCTTCATCGAGGCCCTCGCCTTCGGTCAGCAGGCCATCCAGCCCATCATCGCCGCCATCAAGGAACTCGTCACCCTCTGCGGCAAGCCCAAGGCCGAATTCCCGCTCGTCAAGGCCACGCCCGAGGCCCGCGCCATCATCGAGCGCGTCGCCACCCAGGAACGCGTCTCCGCCGCCATCTTCGGCTTCGAGAAGGCCGTCCGCTCCGCCAACATCAAGGCGCTGAAGGAGGAGGCCAAGGCCGCCCTCGTCGCCGAACTCGGCGAGGACAAGTTCACCGAGGCCGACCTCAACATCGTCTTCGAGGACCTCCAGTACAAGGCCTACCGCCAGACCGTGCTCGAGCGCGGTGTCCGCGCCGACAAGCGCGACGCCAAGTCGCTCCGTCCGCTCGAGGCCCAGGTCGGCGTGCTGCCCCGCGTGCACGGCTCCGCCATGTTCCAGCGTGGCGACACGCAGAACATCGCCATCACCACCCTCGGGCCCACCAAGGAAGCCCAGAGCATGGACGGCCTCACCGGCGGCGCCACCTCCAAGAGCTTCATCCTCCACTACAACTTCCCGCCCTTCTCCGTCGGCGAAACCGGCCGCTTCACCGGCCCGGGCCGTCGCGAGATCGGCCACGGCGCCCTCGCCGAGCGCTCGCTCGTGCCCGTGCTGCCGCCCGAGGACGTGTTCCCCTATTCCATCCGCGTCGTCTCCGAGATCATGGCCTCCAACGGCTCGACCTCGATGGCCTCGATCTGCGGCGGCTGTCTCTCGCTCATGGACGCCGGCGTGCCCATCATCGCCCCCGTCGCCGGCATCAGCTGCGGTCTCATGACCAGCAACAAGGCCGACGGCTCCATCGACAAGTGGGTCACCATCACCGACATTCTCGGTGAGGAAGACCACTTCGGCGACATGGACTTCAAGCTCGCCGGCACCACCAAGGGCATCACCGGCTTCCAGCTCGATCTCAAGATCGGCGGCCTGCCCTTCGAGATTGCCAAGACCGCCGTTTTCCAGGCCCGCGACGCCCGCATCGAGATCCTCAAGACCATGCTCGCCGCGCTGCCCGCGCCCCGCGCCGACCTCTCGACCTACGCGCCGCGCATTCAGACCATCCAGATCAACCCCGAGAAGATCGGCCTGCTCATCGGCCCCGGCGGCAAGACCATCCGCCGCATCGTCGAGACCACCGGCGCGCAGATCGACATCGCCGACGACGATTCCGGCAAGGTCTTCATCTACTCGAACAATGCCGACGCCATGAACCGCGCCGTGCAGGAAATCGACGCCCTCTGCGGCGGCGGTTCCCAGATCGAGATGGGCAAGATCTACACCGGCCGCGTCACCGGCATCAAGGAGTTCGGCTGCTTCGTCGAGTGCCTGCCCGGCAAGGAAGGCCTCGTGCACATCTCCGAACTCGCCGACTTCCGCGTGCGCCGCACCGAGGATGTCGTCAAGGAAGGCGAATCCATCACCGTGAAGTGCATCGGCATCGACGAGCGCACCGGCAAGGTCCGCCTCAGCCGCAAGGCCGCCATGGCCGAGCTGGAGGCCAACAAGGCCCCCGCCGCCGAGCCCGCCCCGGCCGCCGAGGAGCCCAAGGCCGAATAACCGGTCAGACCGACGCCCTCCTTTCAAAGCCGCGACTTCGGTCGCGGCTTTTTTGTGCCCAAGGCGCAAGATGCTCTCACCGCCTGCGTTGCAGTTCGCGGGCGACGTTCAGGTTTTCCCGTACGGCGCTGTCGTTCGGCCGCGCGCGCAGGACCGTCTCGTAGTGGGCGATCGCTTCGTCGATGCGGCCGGTGAAAAGCAGGCAGTTCGCCAGGTTGGCGCGCGCGTCGTGATGGCCGGGCTCGCGGACGAGCACGGCGCCATACGCCTCGATCGCGGCGGGAAAGCGCTGCTGCCCGGCCAGCAGGTTGGCCAACGCGAACCAACCGCTCACGGAGCCGGCATCACGCTGCAACGCCGCCCGCAACAGGGTTTCACCTTCCCGCTCCTGCCCTTGCGCGACCAACAGCTCGGCCAGCTCCAACCGGATGTCCACCGCTCCAAGTTCGTCGGCCAGCGCCTGCCGGTAATGCCCAATGGCCTGATCGGGTCGCTGCAGACGGACCAACGCCCGGGCCAGATTAACGCGGGCATCGACGAACGGCGGATCCGCTGCGAGCGCCGCCGCAAAACTCTCCGCCGCCACCGGCCAGCGACCGGCCAGCAGCGCCGCCTTGCCCAGCTCGAAATGCGCGTAGGCGTGCTGTGGATTCAGTGCCAACGTGCGCCTGAAGGCCGCCTCGGCGTCCGCCGGGCGGTCGGCCTGGGCCCGCGCCAGGCCCAGATTGTATTGCGCGCGCGGATTGCCCGGCCGCTTGGCCACCGTGTCGCTCCACAGGGTCAGTTCCGAGGCATACACTTGGTTGCGCGCCAACGTCAGTCCACCGAGCGTCACGATCGCGACGGCGGCTAGCACACCGGCCAACCGGCTTGCCGCAGACATGCGGCACAATCCGGCGGTGACCGCCGCCACGCCCAGCGCGACGGGCACCGCCAGCGCGAGATACATCCGGTGCTCGGCGATGGTTTGCGTGGCCACCGGCACGAAACTCGAACTCGGCGCGAGCAGCAGAAAGAAGCACGCGCCCGCGAAACCGGCCGGATGATTGCGCCCGAGCAGCCAAAGCGTACCGGCGGCCAGCGCCAGCAGCAGCACCATCTGCGGCACCACCTCGCCAAAACCACCGGCCACCACCATGCCGTGATCAAACACCTGACCCACCGGCCAGACCACCAGCCGCAGGTAATGCACGATAGCCTCGCATTGCGTGAAAAAATAATCACCGACGCCAATCACGCCGGTGCCGGCCGATCCGCCGCGGCCGTGATTGGACCACACCAGCACCGCCAGCGGCAGCCAGGTGGCGAACAGCGCGGCATGCACGGTTCCTCGTGCCCGCCACGCCGCCCGAAAACTGCCCGCGAGAAACGCGCGGTCATAAAGCAGGACGAGCAGCGGCGCGACGACCGCCGTCTCCTTCGTGCCAATGCCGAGCAGCGCGCTCACCACCGCCAGCACAAACCAACGGCGGCCACCGCCCGACGCCCCGCGCACATACGCGTAGAGCGTCAGCAGCAGCCACAGTCCGGCCAACGATTCGGCGCGCTGCACCACGTAGGTGACCGCGCCGGTTTGCAGCGGATGTAACGCCCACAGCAAGGCCGCGACCAGCGCCACCCCGGGTCCGCCCACGGCAGGCGTGCGGCGCAAAATCCTCCACAGGACGAGCGCCGCCGCCGCGTGGATGAGCAGGTTCGCCACGTGGTAACCAATCACATCGCGCCCGCCGATTGCATGGTTGAGCGCAAAGGTGAAATTCAGCACCGGCCGGCCGCTCACCGTCTCGCCGCCGGTGGCCGGAGGACTGAGCCAATCGGGTGGCCACAGCCGCCGGATGCTTTCGTTGGTGATGATCGAGCCGTGGTCATCGAGATGAAACGGCGCGGTGAAACTGTTGCTCCAAGCCAGAAAAACGGCGGCCACGATCAGGACCGCACCCGCCCAGGGCCGTTGCAACAGACTCATGGCGGGGGATTGAACGAGGTCACGGGCGGTGGTGCAATCGGAAGAATTGAGGCGGGGTGCGGAAACCCGCCCTACATTCCAAACAGCGACCTCGGGCTCATTCGCTGACGATCCACAGGCCGCCTTGGTTGGCCGACACCGGGAGGGCGGCGTCCGCGGCGCAGGTGGCGGCGGTCTGCAGACCTTCGATCACGGGAGCGACGAACCTGGCTTTCGCGGGATCGAGGCCGAGGGCCGGCCAGTCGATCCGGAGTTTGAGTCCGACGTCCTCTTGGCACCAGCTGCCAATCGCGATCAGGGTTTTGCCGGGCTTTTTGTAGATCGTGACGAGGATGTTCTCCCGGTCGGCCTGCACGGGGTTGGTCTCATCCCAGTAGCCGATCATGTCGGCCTCCTTGATGCCGAACTCATCCCAGCAGCGCCACATCGAGCGCGGATCGCACTCGGGCCGCCAGCCGAGCCGGCTCGACATGCCGTAGAGCATGCCGCGCCAGGGATGGCCGCCGCTTTGCAGCATTTCGCCGAAAAGGCCGAACGGCAGGCCGGTGATCTCCACCAGGTAGTAATCCGGCGTCTCGTTGAAGTAGTCGTAGAGCTCGCCCATCCACAGGCTGTCCATGTAGGGGTAGAGCTCGAGATACTGGTTGTTCGGACTGTTGAGGCCGTATGCCGGTTGGAAGTTGTTGCCGGAGTGGAAATCGATCAGCGAGTCCGGCTTGGCACGCTGCAGCACCTTTCGCACCCGCTTCATGATCTCACGGTCGAAGCCGATGCCGTCGAGGTAGATGCCGTCGGTGTCGGTGTGGCGGATCATCCAGTTGATGCCCTCGAGATAATAATTGTGCCAGCGCGAGAGACTCGTCGTGGCGATGGCCGCATCGTAGTGGCCGGGATCGAGCGGATCGTGCCAGGCCGGCACGTAGCCGTCGCCGACGTGCTCGCGCAGCCACGCGCTGCCGACCTGCGGGCGCGTATCGCCCTTGATGTCGGAGAAATGGTCGGCCAGCCGGAAGCCCTCGCCCTGGCGAAACACCTCGCCGCCCAGACTGCGCAAGGCCCAGAACTCTGTGGTGTAGTTGGTCTGCTCGCGCACGGTGTAGTAGAATTTCACCTTCAGGCCGGCGGCATGCGCCTCGCGCGTGTAGGCGGCGATCTCGGCGGCAAACAAAAACGGGTAGTTGATGTGCCGGTTGATGATGTCGCTCTGGTGGATGGTGACGATCGACGCGCCGGCTTCCTTCGCCTCGGGCACGGACAAGTGCGAATGTTCGCTGTGTGAATGGCGCCAGTCCCAGTGGTTTTTGTCGAGGGTGCGGAACGGCGTGATCAGCAGCCCGAAGTTGAGCTGCATTTCTTCACCGGCGGCGAGGCGCCGTGATCCGGTATAAGCGCGGACCATCACCACATCGCCTTCTTCCCGCACGGTGCAACCGCCCCTGCCGTCGTTGCTCCAATCGCGATACGGACCGGTCTCCTTCATGTTGTAGAGGTCCCACGTGTCGGTGACGTGTTTGAGCCGCAACTGCAGGCCAGCGTTGATGTCGCCAAGCCACACGAGGCCGTTGGCGCGGTTGACGTCCCATTGCCACGACCACTCCGGCTGCCGGCGGCCGCCCTTGTGGCCCAGCCCCATCATGTAGGGCACGGCGGCGCGCCGCAGCGGCAGCTCGAGGGCGGCATCCGGGATCTCCGTGGCGGCGTGCGCGCGCAGGGTCAGCCGGTAGTTCATGTGACCGTCGCTCTCGAGCCGCGCGGTGAAGGAGAGTTCCAGATCGCCAACGCGGCTCCGCGCCTTCCACGCCACGGCGCCGGGTGCCGGTTGCGTGATTTCAACCTCGCCGCGCCATTCGCAGCCCGGAACCGTGAATCGCACCGGCGCAGCGAGCAGTTCGCGCGCCGGACCATCGGTACGGTCAACATTGCGGCTGAAGGTGCTCGTGATGCTCTCCGGCAACCCGAATTCGGTCAGCCGCACCGCGCGCCCCAACACCCCGAGCCTGCGCCCGTCGCGCGTTACCGGGGTGAACGGTGCCACAATCTCATCGTCGAGCCCGATCGTGGAGTCGAGCCAGCGCAGGCGCGCGTGCCGCCAGAGATCGCCGTCACCGGCGTCGGCCAGCACCTGCGCTGTGACCGTGAGGTTGAGCGTAACGGTCGTGACCGGGGCATTGGCCGGCTGCAGGGTCAACGTCCCGGTGTAGGTACCGGGACGGGCGTCCACCGGCACCTGCACACCGAACCAGAGGGCCTGCACGGTGCCGCGACGGACATCGACCGGCTTGTGCAGCGGCCGCCCGAGCCAGTCGGTGCCGCCGAGGTTGGTGCAACGCAGGGCGGACGCCGGAATCGTGTCACCGGCGGCGGTGCAAAGTTCGGTGAACCCGACCGCGAGGTCCGCCACGTCCTGCGCGACGGCATGGACGCCGATCTGAAAGGCATAGTACTCGCCCCGCGCCGCTTCGCCGCTGAACCTGTCGGCGGGACCGGAGCGCGCCCAATGCCGCGGCAATTCGTCGGTCATGCGGATCGGCCGCGTGCGGTCCTCGGGAAACAGGAGATAGGGTCGGCCGGCGTGCGCGGTGAGCAACGCCTGCATTTCCGCGGCCGTCGCGATAACCTCCATGGGATCGAAACGGTGAAATTCATTGATGGCCTCGAACCGCACGACTTGCGCGGAGGCCAGTCCGGCGGTCTCGCCGCGGCGGATGCCTTCGGCCAGCGGCGCGCAGGCCTCCGCCCAGGCGGAATCGGCCGGCGGTGCGGGCGGCAGGTAAACCGCGGTCGGCGAGTTTTTCCAACCCTCGTAGCGATACGACAAATAATGGACCCAATAATCACCGGGTGTGGTCGCCGGACGAAACAGAATGTCGCTGCACTCGCGGTTGATGGTAACCGCGAGCACGTCGTCCACGCGCCGGTTGGTGGCGGCATCGATGACGATCACGGCTTTTTTTTCGGGCTGCCGGTCGCGCCGGCGCCACGGGATGCGCACCCAGACCGCAGCGGCCGGATGGCTGACGCGGATCAGCGCGCGGTGATTGCCCAGGGACTCGTCCCAAGGTTCAGCCGCGGCGGCGTAGGGCACCTCATCGGCAGGCATGACGGTGGGGTTGGATGTAACACTGGCGCACGCAGAAGCGGACGGTGAAGACATGGGTGCAAGCTTGGTTTGGGGAGAAGCAGCAAAGCACGGCCGGACCTGAACGCGACGTCAACAGCGGTCATGCATGCAAGAGCAGTGATGATCTGCCGACCGCGGCAACGGCGGAGCCCATCGCGGCCATCACGGCTTGGTCGATGTGCCGCCGGTTGCTTCGGCATGCGCCAGCTCGCCGAGCGCCGCCGCGAGTTCGGTGGGACTGTTGCCGTTCACGTTGGCCAAGACCACCACGGTGATCTCCGATTGGGGATAATACGCCAGATGTGCATTGAATCCCTCGATGCTGCCGGCGTGCTCGATGAGCTGGCGGCCATTCACGTCGCGCACCACCACGCCCATCCCGTAGTGCCCAAGGCCCGGGGTTGTCATCATGGTCAACGCGGCCGGCGACAGCACCCGGCCGCCAAACAGCGCCCGGGTCCAGCGGAGCAGGTCATGTGTGGTCGAGTAAAGCGCACCCGCGGCCTGGGCCACCTCCATGTTGATGTAAGCGGCATGCTGCAGCTGGCCATCGACCCGGGTATGACCGCCGGCCCGAAGCGGCACGATCGCAGAATCCGAATCATGATCGGTGTCGTTTAATCCCAGCGGCTGCAGCAACTGTTCGCGCAAAAAGGCCGCATATCCCTGCCCGGACACCCGTTCGATAACATGGCCCAACAACAGGTAGCCGGTGTTGCTGTAGCGGTATTTTTCTCCCGGCTGCGACTGGCTGGGCAAGGCACACAACCGGGCGATGCTCTTTTCCAGTTCCAGCGGCGAGCGCCGCAACACCGCAATATCAGGCAGCGAAGTGAAGCTGGCCACCCCGGAGGTGTGGTTGAGCAGCTGCCGCAAGGTGATCGGACGCCAGGCTGCCGGCGCAGCGGTCACATACTTGGCCAATGAATCGTCCAAGCTGAGCTTGCCCTGCTCCGCCAGCCGCATGACCGCCGCCGCGGTAAACTGCTTGGTGATGGAGCCGACGCGAAACTTTGTCTCCGTGGTGTTCGGCACCCGCCACTCGAGGTTGGCCCAGCCATAGGCCCGGTCGAACAGGATGACATCGCCGCGGGCAACCAAAACTGCGCCCATGAATTTGTCGTCCACCGCATGGGCCCTGACCGCCTCATCCATCCCGGACGTGTGCTGGGCCCACACCGCCGCCGCCGACACGAACATGACCACGCAAAACTTGAACATGATCCGCCATTGTGTCCGCGGGCGATGTCCACGCGAGGCAAGTCTTCAACCGTGCCCGGCAGACCCAAGGCAGTGGCGCGACCAATTGGGAGCTGTAACCCGCCGGCAAATCCGGCCGCATCGCCGCCGGCCCTACATTCGTTTGCCTGGAAGAAGGAAACCGCCCAAAAGACCGGATGTGGCTGATCAAGCCCCCTCTTCGCCATGAATGCACCGCCCATGACGCCGGCACTTGATCCGGAATTTCGCGAAATTGTCCACGGTTCCGCGGACTACCGGCAGGCGTGCGCGCTGCGCGAAGCGTTGTTGCGCCGACCGCTGGGGCTCACGTTTTCGCCGGATGAACTGCGCGGAGAATTCGACCAATGGCACTTCGGACTCTTCGCCGGCAACGACCTGCTGGCCTGCCTCAGCGCCGTCCCCGCCGACACCGGTGAGGTCAAACTGCGGCAGATCGCCGTGCGGCCGGAAACGCAGGGCCGCGGGCTCGGCCGCAATCTCATGGCGCGAGCGGAAGTCGAATTGGTCCGGCGCGGTTGCACCGCGGCCTGGCTGCATGCCCGGGCCGAGGCGATGGGCTTTTACGCCCGGCTCGGATATGAAACCGAAGGCGACGAATTTCTGGAGCTGGGCATCCGCCATCGCACCATGCGGAAATCCCTGTGTGTGGCGGAGCGCTGACCTGCCTCGCCTCAAACGGCTTCGGTCTCGATCAGCCGGCCGACATGATGGGCCGGGATGAGCACCTCGTCGTCACCGTCGGTCAGCAAGCGCAACGCGCCGTCGGCATCGATACCGCAAAACCGGCCGCGCTCCGTCACCAGCCTCACGCCGGCCGCCGGCTCCAGCCGCACCATTCTCCTCCCCGCCCAACAGGGTTCGAGCCGAGGCGCCAAACCCGCCAGACGCAGGTGCAGAAACTCCCCGTGCGCGTGACGGATGGCGTCAAGCAGCGCTGACACCAGCGCGCGTCGTTCGGGCATGGGCACGCCGCAATCGGCCAGCCGGCCGGCCACGCCGTGCAGGGCCGGATCCAGCCGCCACGGTTCGTTCAGCAAGTTCAACCCCAAACCAACCAGGAGCGTATGCGGTCCGCCCTGTTCGACCAAAATGCCCCCGACCTTCACGGCGCCCGCCATCAGATCGTTGGGCCAGCGCAGCCGCACCTGCCGCAGGCCGGCGGTTTGCAGCACACCCCACACCGCGCGTCCCACCGCCAGGGCGAACCCGCGCGCCCGCAACGCATCACCGTCGAACGGCAGCACGGCCGTGAGATAAATCCCGCCGGGATCGGAAACGAAGCCGCGCTCCGCCTGCCCCCGGCCCGCAGTCTGTTCATCCGCCCACACCGCCGACCACGCCGGCAAATCCCGCGCCTCCGCCTGCGTTGAGGTCACGCGAGCCAGAGGCCGCACCTGCCAGGCCGGCGGTTGCGATTCATCAGAGGGCCGCGGTTCGGAAGTATTCATGGATTTGGCAGCGGCATCGAAGCGCCTCCGCGCCACACTTGGCTGAATCTCGCTCCGCTCGGAACGTCAGAGGCTCAAGTGCGGCTACGAAACAAAGCGGGCCCGCCGGGTTCAATCGTTCAACAGGCCCGCGTTTCACCGGTCACTGGCCCAGGGTCGAGAGGAAGAAACCGGCGGCCACGGCGGTGCCGATCACACCCGCAACATTCGGTCCCATGGCGTGCATCATCAGATGGTTGTTCTTGTCGTATTGCTGGCCGACCACCTGAGATACGCGTGCGGCCATCGGCACCGCGGAAACACCGGCGGAACCGATGAGCGGGTTGATGGGATTGTGCGGATTGAGCACGTTCATGAGCTTGGCCACCAGCACGCCGCCGGCGGTGGAAAAGCCGAACGCGACCACGCCGAGGGCGATGATCTTCAGCGTTTCAGGCGCGAGGAAACTCTCCGCCGCCATGGTGATGCCCACGCTGGTGCCAAGGAAGATTGTCAGCACGTTGATGATTTCGTTTTGCGAGGCCTTGACCAGCCGCTCGGTGACGCCGCACTCGCGCAGGAAGTTGCCGAGCATGAGCATCGAGATCAACGGCGCGGCATCGGGCACGAGCAAAATGCAGATGACCATCACCACGAGCGCGAAGATGAGTTTTTCCAGTTTGGAAACCGGCCGCAGCGATTTCATGCGGATGCGCCGTTCCTTGTTGGTCGTCAGCAGTTTCATGATCGGCGGCTGGATGAGCGGCACGAGCGCCATGTAGCTGTAGGCGGCCACGGCCACCGCACCGAGCAATTCGGGCGCGAGTTTGTTGGTCAGGAAAATGGCCGTCGGACCGTCGGCCCCGCCGATGATGCCGATCGAGGCGGCCTGCTTCGAGGTGAAGCCGAGCAGCCCCGCGCCCATGAAGGTCATGAACAATCCGACCTGTGCGGCCGCCCCGAGAAAGATCGTGCGCGGCATGGCGATGAGCGGACCGAAATCGGTCAGCGCCCCCACCCCGAGAAAGATCAGCGGCGGAAACAGCTCGAGCTTGATGCCCTGCGAAATGAAATCGTAGAGCCCGCCCTCGACCCGGCTGACCTTGATCACCTGGGTCGGAGTTTCAGGGCCTCCGACCGCCGGGGCGTGGTTTTCGACCTGTCCCTCGATCTTGAAGGTGGCCGATTCATACACGCCCTGCGGATTGAGCTCCGCCGTGATGACGCCGCGCGTCGGCAGATTCGCCAGCAGTGCGCCGAAGGCAATGGGCACGAGCAGCAACGGCTCGAAGCCCTTGGCCACGGCCAGCCAGAGCAGCGCGACCGCCACCCCCCACATCACCACCATTTTCCAGGTGACGAGCGAGAAGCCCGTGACGGTGAAATAATCCAGGATAGTTTGAAACATGGCGAAAGGAGTTCAGCGGACGTGATGGGAGGCAAAGATGCGACGGCGGCCCTCATGGGCCCAGTCCTGGGCTTGGGTCGCCGGCACGATGGCCTGAATGCGGTAGGAGCCGGAAAGCGAGACCTGCACCGCCGCGGCGATGACAGCCACGACTTCGGCCGGGATCTCATCGGTCGCGACCGCGGGCGCCGGCGCCGGCGCGGCGGCCGCGGCGGCCTTGGCGGGAACCGGCGCACGGCGCTTGAACCACTGGCCGACCAGTGTGAGCGCCAGCCAGATCGAGGCCAGGGCCAGGAAAACAACAAACAGGCCGGTGAGTTGAAACCCGACCGATTCGCCCAAATCGGGATAGTCGGGCAGCAGGGCCAGCACGGGCTGGACCGCCGGAAACAGGTGGTGATGCATCGCCTTGGGAAGTATGCCGGTGGCTTTCCGAGGCGGACCTCAGGCCAGCGTCAGCAAGGCGGCCCCTTCCTCAACCGCATCACCGGCATTGACGTGCACGGTGGTGACTGTGCCGGCGCGCGGCGCATAGACGAAGGTGTTCATCTTCATCGCCTCAAGCGTCAGCAACTGCTGGCCCTCGGTCACGACCTGCCCGGGCTTGACGTCGATGGAAACGACCTTGCCGGCCAGCGGACTCGGGACCGCCCCGGCGGGCGCAGCGACGGACGGGGCCGGCGCGGGAGCCGACGGCGCATCTGCGGTCGCGGTGGCCACACTGGCGGGTCGGACGGCCGGGGCCGCGGGCGCACCGGCGGGTGCATCCAGCATTTCGACGGTCACATCATAGGCTTTGCCGTCCACGGTAACACGAAGTTTTTTCATAGGAATCAGATGTCGGGATTAAACGGGTGAAGTTGATCGGCGGGGCGCGCTCAAAGCGGCATGTTGCCGTGTTTCTTGGGCGGGCGGGTTTCGCTCTTGGAGAGCGTGTTGCGCAGGGCCATCGCGAGGGTCGCGCGGGTCTGGGCGGGCTCGATCACGTCGGTGATCATGCCCTTGCGCGCGGCCTCGAAGGGCGAGGAGAACTTCGCGCGGTATTCCGCCGCGAGCTCCGCCTCCTTGGCCTTGGGATCAGCCGCCACGGCAATCTCGCGCTTGTAAAGCACACGCACCGCGCCTTCCGCACCCATCACGGCGATTTCCGCGGTGGGCCAGGCGTAAACCGCGTCGGCGCCCATGTCGGCGCTGCACATGGCGAGGTAGGCGCCGCCGTAGGCCTTGCGCAGGATGACGGTGAGCTTCGGCACCGTGGCCGCGGCATAGGCGAAGAGCATCTTGGCGCCATGGCGGATGATGCCGCCGCGCTCCTGTTGCAGACCGGGCATGAATCCGGGAATGTCCACCAAGGTGACCAGCGGAATGCTGTAGACGTTGCAGGTGCGGATGAACCGCGCCGCCTTGTCCGACGAATCGATATCAAGCGTGCCGGCCTTGAACGCGGGCTGGTTGGCCACGATGCCGCAGACCACGCCCTGAATGCGGCCGAAGCCGATCACGATGTTCTTCGCCCAGTCGCGCTGCACCTCGAGAAAATCGCCGTCATCCACCAGGCGCACGATCACCTTCTGGATGTCGATCGCCGCCTTCGGGTCGGCCGGGATAAGGTCGTTGATACTGCGGTCGGGCGAAAGATCCAGCTGCGGCGTCAGACGGTGCAGCGGATCGCCGGCGTTGTTGTTCGGCAGGTAGGAAAGCAGCTTGCGCGTGATCTCCAGCGCATGCGTGTCGTCCTCGGCCACGAAATGGATGTTGCCGTTGACGCTGGCATGCACGTGCGCGCTGCCCACCTCGTCCATCGTCACCGTCTGGCCCGTGGCGGCCTTGATGACGTCCGGCCCGCAGATGAACATGTTGGCGTTCTTCTTCGTCATGATGACGAAATCGGTGAGCGCCGGGCTGTAGGCCGCGCCGCCGGCGCAGGGGCCGGCGATGATGGAGATCTGCGGCACGAGACCCGAGGCCTGCACGTTGCGGAAGAAAACCTGACCGTACCCCGAGAGCGAATCGTCGCCCTCCTGGATGCGCGCCCCGCCGGAGTCGTTGATGCCGAGGATCGGCATGCCGACCTTCATCGCGTAATCCATCAGGTCGCAGATTTTCTTGGAATGGATGCGGCCGAGGGAACCGCCGCAGACCGTGAAGTCCTGGCTGAACGCCGCGACCGGCCGGCCGGACACGTAGCCCACGCCGGTCACCACGCCGTCGCCGGGAAAGGATTTCTTTTCCAGGCCAAAATCGTGGCAGTCGTGGTCGGCATGCATGCCCCACTCCATGAAGGTGTTTTGGTCGAAGAGGGCGACGAGGCGCTCGCGCGCGTTCATCAGGCCCTTCTCCTTCCGGGCCGCGAGCTTGTCGTCGCCCCCGGCGGCCAGCGCAATGCGCCGCCGCTCCTCGAGTTGTTTCAGAAATTCAGGTGCAATGGCCATGGTGATGTCTTTCTTCAGTGCTTGGGTTCCGCGCCCGGTTTGACCGCACAAAGTTCCGTCAGGACCCCGCGGGTGGATTTCGGGTGGAGAAAGGCCACCAGCTTGTTCGCCGCGCCCTCGAACGGCGTCTCGTGGATGAGCCGCACGCCGGCGCCGGCCGCCTGCTTGAGCTGCCCGCCGATGTCATCGGTGCGGAACGCAATGTGGTGGATGCCCTCGCCGCGATCGTTGATAAACTTCGCGATCGTGCTGTCCGGCGACGTGGGTTCAAGGAGCTCCAGATGCACCCCGCCGACATCGAAGAAGGCGGTGCGGACCTTTTGCGAAGCGACTTCCTCGCGGCCCAGGCAGCGCAATCCCAGCGCGTTTTCGTAGAGTGGCACCGCCTCGTCGAGCGAGCGGACGGCGATACCGAGATGGTCGATGGCTTGGATCATGGCGAAAATTAGTTTTTGTCAGTTACACCATAGGGGAAGATCCCGGGTGGGACTGCGCGGTTCTTGGCGAGGAGTGCGCATGGAAAGAAATTATTCATGAACAAATCCCGCGGCGATCAAAAGGCGCCGGGCTCCCTCGGGGGCGGGTATGCGGCCCGTCCGCACTTTTTTGGTGATTTCCAAGGTCAACGGCGCGAGACCGCTCCGCTGTTCAAACTGCTCGCGCAACCCCTCGGCCACGAGGGCATCGAGCCAAGCCTGGGCCTGGTCCTGCCGGCGCTGCTCGAACTCGCCGCTGTTGCGGCCGTGGTCGAAAAACTTTTCCACCGTGGTCCAGACCTCCGCGATCCCGTCGCCCGTGACGGCCGAGCACGCCAGCACCGGTGGCTGCCAGTGTCCGGCCGGTGGCGCGAGGTAATGCAGCGCCCGGCTGAACTCACGCCGCGTGGCCTCGGCCCGGGCGCGATTGTCCCCGTCGGCCTTGTTGACGGTCAGCACGTCGGCCAGCTCGAGCAGGCCTTTCTTGATGCCCTGCAACTCGTCGCCGGCGCCGGCGAGCAGCAACACGAGGAAACAATCCACCATGCCGCGCACCAGGACCTCGCTCTGGCCCACGCCGACGGTTTCCACCAGCACCACGTCGAAGCCCGCCGCCTCGCACAGCACGATGGACTCGCGCGTGCGGCGCGCCACGCCGCCGAGCTCCCCGCCGCTGGGTGACGGCCGGATGAACGCCTGCGGCTGCCGCGAGAGGCGCTCCATCCTGGTCTTGTCGCCCAGAATGCTGCCACGCGTGACCGGGCTGCTCGGATCGACGGACAGCACCGCCACGCGGCGGCCCGTCGTGCACAGCTGCACGCCCAGCGCATCAATGAACGTGCTCTTGCCCGCACCCGGTGCGCCGGTGATGCCCAGCCGCATGGCACCGCCGGCCTGCGGCGTGAGCAGGTGCAGCAGCGCGTCGGCTTCGCGGCGGTGCGCCGCGGCGCGGCTCTCGATCAGCGTGATGCCGCGGGCCAGCGCACCGCGGTCGCCCTGCCGGATCGCCTGCGCCAATTGCTGCGCGCTTTCACGGGTCCGGCGTTTCACCGTGCCCCCGCCCGCTGCCGGCGCGGGTTGCGCCGGCAAAACCCGGGTCGTGAATTCACGACCGGCATCGGGCGGCACCCAGTCCGGACGATTGACGGCGGGTTTCACGGCGGAGGACGAATGATCCGGCCGGCCGGGCTTCAGTCCGCGGCGCCGGCTCCCAGTTTTTCCAACACCAGGGCGGCGGACCGCGGTATCGGCGTGCCGGGTCCGAAGACCGCCGCGGCACCGTTTTCGTAAAGATAGGCGTAATCCTGCGCAGGAATCACCCCGCCGGCCACGACGAGGATGTCCTCGCGGCCGTGCTTGCGGAGCTCGGCGACGAGCTGCGGCAGCAGCGTCTTGTGTCCGCCGGCCAGCGAACTCATCGCGACGATGTGCACGTCGTTTTCCACTGCATCGCGTGCGGCTTCCTCGGGCGTCTGGAAGAGCGGCCCGATGTCCACGTCGAAGCCCATGTCGGCCATGGCGGTGGCGACCACCTTGGCGCCGCGGTCGTGGCCGTCCTGGCCCAGCTTGGCGATGAGAATGCGCGGGCGGCGGCCCTCGCGCGCCGCGAAGGCATCGGCCATTTCGCGCACGCGCGCGACCTCGGAATGGCCGCCGGAGAAGGCTCGACTGTAGATGCCGGACACGGAGCGTATCTGGGCCTGATAACGGCCGAAGACAACCTCGAGCGCATCGGAAATTTCACCGAGCGTGGCGCGGGCCTGCGCGGCCTCGATACTGAGCGCGAGCAGGTTGCCGCTGCCCGTGCGCGCGGCCTCGGTCAACGCCGTGAGCGTGCGCTGCACCGCCGCCTGATCGCGATTGGTCTTGAGCTGCTTCAACTGGGCGATCTGGGCCTCGCGCACGGCGGTGTTGTCCACCTCCAGGATTTCCATCGGCTCCTCCTGTTCGAGGCGGTGCTTGTTGACGCCGACGATGGTTTCCTGCCCCGAATCGATCTGGGCCTGACGGCGCGCCGCGGCTTCCTCGATGCGCAGCTTGGGCAGGCCGGTCTCGATGGCCTTGGCCATGCCGCCGAGCTTCTCGACCTCCTCGATGTGCGCCCACGCCTTTTGCGCGAGCTCGTGCGTGAGTTTTTCGACGTAGTAGCTGCCGCCCCAGGGATCGACGACGTTGCAGATGCCGGACTCGGCCTGGAGGAACAGCTGGGTGTTGCGCGCGATGCGGGCGGAGAAATCCGTCGGCAACGCGATGGCCTCGTCGAGCGAGTTGGTGTGCAACGACTGGGTGTGACCCATGACCGCGGCCATCGCCTCGATGCAGGTGCGCGTGACATTGTTGAACGGGTCCTGCTCGGTCAGCGACCAGCCCGAGGTCTGCGAATGCGTACGCAGCGCCATGGACTTCGGGTTCTTCGGGTTGAACTGCTTGACGAGCTTCGCCCAGAGCAGGCGGCCCGCACGCATCTTGGCGACTTCCATGAACAGGTTCTTGCCCTGCGCCCAGAAGAACGAGAGGCGCGGCGCAAAGGCGTCGATATCGATGCCGGCCTTGAGCCCGGTACGGAGGTATTCAAGCCCGTCGGCCAGCGTGTAGGCCAGTTCGAGGTCGGCCGTGGCGCCGGCTTCCTGCATGTGGTAGCCGGAGATGGAGATCGAGTTGAACTTCGGCATCTTTTGCGAGGTGAACTCGAAGATGTCGGCGATGATCTTCATCGAGGGGATGGGCGGATAGATGTAGGTGTTCCGCACCATGTATTCCTTGAGGATGTCGTTCTGGATCGTGCCGGCGAGCTGCTCCAGCTTGACGCCCTGCTCCAACGCCGCGGCGATGTAGAACGCGAGCACGGGCAGCACCGCACCGTTCATCGTCATGGAAACGGAAATGCGGTCGAGCGGGATACCGTCGAACAGCGTCTGCATGTCGAGCACGCTGTCCACCGCGACACCGGCCTTGCCGACATCGCCGACAACGCGCGGGTGATCGCTGTCGTAGCCGCGGTGCGTCGCGAGATCGAACGCCACCGAGAGCCCCATCTGGCCGGCGGCGAGATTGCGCTTGTAGAACGCGTTCGACTCCGTGGCCGTGGAGAAACCCGCGTATTGGCGGATCGTCCAGGGCTTGAGCACATACATGGTCGCATACGGCCCGCGGAGGAACGGTGGCATGCCGGCGGTGAAACCGAGATGCGTGACATCGCGCAGGTCCGGCGGACCGTAAACCGGCCGCACGGAAATCTGTTCGTTGGTCTCCCAGTCCGCGAGCGCGGCGGGATCCGCGCCGCGAACCGCCTCCTGCCAGTCGGTCAAACCGGTGCCGGGGGTGGCGGCGGGATCGAGTGCTACGGTGGTATAATCGGGAAAGTTCATGGCGTCTTGTTTCAGATTCCGAGTTGGGTCAGGCAGCCGGCGAGCAGCTGGGCGCAGTTGGCCCGCAGGTGGATGAATTCATCCACCCCGGCGGTCTTGAATGCCGTCTGCACAGCCGGATCGGCCGGGAGTCCGGCCAGCACGACCAGCGGCGCTTTGGCCGAGGCCTTGAGTATTTTGGCCGTGGGGGGCACCAGTTCGGGATACGTGTCGTCCGTCGAGCAAAGCACGACGAGCGGCGCGCCCGTGGCGAGCGCGGCCTGCGCCGCCTCTTCGGGGGTGACGGCGGACTTGCCACGGATGACCGCAAATCCGCCCGCGGCGAAAAATCCGGTGGCGAAATCGGCGCGCGCGGCGTGCTGCTTGCGCGGGCCAAAGGTCGCGAGGTAAACCTGCGGACGCTGGCCGGTGCGCTGGAAATGCGCCTCCGTGCGACGCCTGAGCGCCTCGAACGGTTCGGCCCGGCGGCGCGATACCAGCGGGGTGGCGGTGACCACGCCCTGCGCCGGTTTGACGGGCGTCGCCGTGGCCGGCGGGAGGTCGTCGCGCAGGTTGGGATGAAGATTGGTGCCGATGATGGGATCGCGCCGCGACTCGACGGCCGACATGCGCTGCGTGGCGGTCTTGGCGACCTCGCCCTGCAACCAGCCGGAAGCCACCGCCTGCAACATGCCGCCGCGCTTTTCGATATCCTGGAACAGCGCCCAGGCCCGCGTGGCGAGCTCGCGGGTGAGCGACTCGACATACCAGGAACCGCCGGCCGGATCGACCACCCGCCCGAGCTGACATTCCTCGTCGAGGATGATCTGGATGTTGCGCGCCAGGCGCCGCGAGAAATCGTCGGCGGGCCGGATGCATTCATCGAACGCACCGATCTGCAAACCGGCGCAGCCGCCGACGATGCCCGCAAAGGCCTCGGTGGTGGTGCGCAGGAGATTCACATGCGGATCGAGCAAGGTCTTGTTCCAGCGCGTGGTGCGCCCGTGGCAGACGAGCTTTTGCGCGACGGCACCGCCGCCGGCCGCTGCAACCGCACGCGCCCAGACCAACCGGGCCGCACGCAGCTTGGCGATTTCCATGAAGAGGTTCGACCCCAGGGCGAACGTGAACAGGAAACGCGGAGCCGCCTCGTCGGAGCCGATGCCGCGCCGGTGCAACGCACGCAGATACTCGATGCCGGTGGCCAGGCCCGCCGCCAGTTCCTGCACGGCATGCGCGCCGGCATCCGCCCAGCGGGAGGCATCCACCCCGATGGTGCGCAACTCCTGTTGGGCTGCCCGCACCTGCCGGGTGTGTTCCGCCATGTCGTCGCCGGCCTGTTCGAAACTCACCGGCAGCGCACCGGTCGCCAGCAAAACCGCCAGCGGGTCCGCCAGCACCGCGCCATGCAAACCGGCTTCCGCCCTGCCCTGCTCCTTCAGCCAGGCCGTGAGCCCGGCGGTGGTGGGGGCGGCGGCCAGCCCGGCCTGCACAAAGATCGGCACAGCCTGCAAATCGACGCCGGCCAGCGTTTGGGCGACTGTCTTTGCATCGGCCAACTGCGGGCCTTGACCGAGCGGCGGCAGCGCGAGGCTGACGGCATTTTGGCCGCGTTGCAAATCGCGCAGCAGCGTCGCGTTGCAGGCCGCGGGATCGGAAAGTCCCGGATCCTGGCAGATGTGCCAGCCGGCGGCCCGACGGCCCAGCGGTTCGGTGTCGCGCACGTAAGGCGGCAGGCCGGGCCAGGTTTCGGACAGAGCGGCGACATCGTCGGCCGTGTAGATCGGCCGGAGGTCGATGCCTTCCGCGGTCCGCGTGACCAGTTTCTTTTCGAACGGCGCCCCGGCGAGAGATTCCTCCGCCAGTTTGCGCCAGTCGGCCGGAGTGGCCGCCGGAAATTCGGCGAATAGGTTGGGCGTGTTCTCGTTACTCATGACAAATTTCAGTTCATTTCCTCGACCGTGGTTTCATAGCGGCGAGCGTTCACCGTCAGCACGTAGCGGGATGCCCGGCCCGGCACCGGTGAGGAATTGTTGTGCGCCGGTGCGGCCGCCGCCTTGGGCGCGGGTGCAGCCGCGGCGGGCTTGGGTTTGTAGTAGGCCTCGGTCTCGCGCGGGAACATCGCGTAGAGCACCGCATTTTCGTCGGAGACGGGCAGCCCCTTGGCCGCGAGTTCCTCGCGGAGTTTCGGCATGCGCGGCTCAAGCAGGTCGGCCGGACGGCCGGTAACCGGCTCCTGCTTGGACTGCTTGCACGCGAGGGCCTGCAATTCGGCGTTCACCGTCCCCGGCGGACGGCCGTATTTGCCGAGCGCCACGTCGATGGTGGCCTGGGCGAGATTTTTCCAGCGGCCGAACTTCACGTTCAACATCGCCTGCGTGCCGACGATCTGGGAGGTGGGCGTGACGAGCGGGATCCAACCCAGCGCCTCGCGCACCACGGGCACTTCGGCCATGACGTCGTTGAACCGGTCGGCCATCTTCATCTCGACCAATTGCGTGCGGAAGTTGCTCAGCATGCCGCCGGGCACCTGGTAGCTGAGCGCGTCGCTGTCCACGCGGTCGTTGGCCGGGCTCATGAACTTCGCGAGTTCCTTGGCCACGCCCTCGAAGTATTTGCGCAGTTCCAGCAGCACCTTCGTGTCGTAGTGCGGGGCGCGGGGATGCCCCAGCATGGCCGCCTGCATGCGCACGGTGTCGGGCTGGCCGGTGCCGTTGGCAAAGGGCGTGATCGAGGTGTCGACGATGTCCGCGCCGGCATCAATCGCGGCGAGGTAGGACGCGAGGGCGAGGCCCGCGGTCTCGTGACTGTGCACCACCACCGGCAGTGCATGACGCGCCTTGATCGTCTTGACGAGGTCGTGGGTGATGCGCGGGGTGAGCAGCCCGGCCATGTCCTTGATGCAGATCGAATCGCACTCCATCTCCACCAGCTCGTCGGCCAGCGCCGCAAGTTTTTCCGGCGTGTGCACGGGGCTGGTGGTGTAGCAGATGACGCCCTGCGCGTGCTTGCCGGCCGCCTTCACCGTGCGGACTGCCGTGCGCAGGTTGCGGGCGTCGTTGAGCGCGTCGAAAATGCGGAACTTGTCCATGCCGTGCTTCGCCGCGCAGCGAATGAAGGCTTCCACGACATCGTCGGGGAAGCTCGTGTACTGTACAATGTTCTGCCCGCGCAGGAGCATCATGTGCGGCGTCCTCGGCGTGGCGGCCTTCAGCTGGTCGAGCCGGTCGAAGGGGTTTTCATTCAGAAAACGCAGACAGGAGTCGATGGTGGCGCCGCCCCAGGTTTCCAGGGCGCCGAAGCCCAGTCCATCCAAGGGGCCGGTCGCCGGCAGCATCTGCGCGGTCGTCATGCGGGTGGCCGCGAGGGACTGATGCCCGTCACGCAACACGGTGTTGTTGAATACGATGGGTTTCATGCTGGGAGAATGATGACCATACGGTTGCTCTTGGCCCGGAATGGGCGCGGACGCGTGAGATTGGCGCAGCGGTTGATCATATTGGCAATATAAACAGATACTGTCAGTCCGACCCACCGGATCTTGCCGATTGATGGGCGCGAATTGACCTGCATTCAATCGCGGCTCGACCGGCGCGGGAAGCACGCATTTGCTCGCGGCCTCGTTTCATGAATTTATTAGTCACCAATGATGACGGCATAAGCTCGGTCTTCCTGCATGAGCTCGTCGCCGCCCTGACCGCCGCCGGACACCGGTGTTTTGTCGTTGCGCCCGTCAACGAACAGAGCTGGACCGGCGCCTCGAAGACGCGCAGCCGGCCGGTGAAATCCGCCGCGGTGGACCGGGGTTTCGGTTGCCCCACCTGGATGGTGGACGGCACGCCCAGCGATTGCGTAAACATCGCGCTGGCGCACCTGCTGCCGGGCAAGGTTGAGGCCGTGGTCAGCGGTATCAACGTGGGTTTCAATTGCACGCTGGCCTTCATCCTCGCCAGCGGCACGGTCGCGGGTGCGTGGGAAGGCGCATTGCATGGTCTGCCCGCGATCGCCTTCTCGCAGGATGTGACCGAGGAGATTTATCTGCAGCTCAAGGAACACGGCGGCGAGCCCGACGCCGTGCTGCACCGGACCCTGCGCCATTCGGCCGTCCACGCGGCCCGGCTCGCCGGCGAGTTGCTGCCGGCCACGCCGGCCCGCAGTTTCACGGTGCACAATGTCAACTTCCCCTGCCCCTGCGGACCCGATGCGACGGTCAGTCGCACCGTGCCGGCGCATTTCATGGTGCCGGGCCTGTTCAGTCCCGCGGCGGACGACGGTTCACACCGGTTGATCTGGACCACCGGGGAGGATGTCTCACCACCGGAACCGCTCACGGATCTCGCCTGTCTCGCCGCCGGCCGCATCAGCCACAGCG
Source organism: Opitutaceae bacterium (assembly GCA_019455245.1). GTDB lineage: Bacteria > Verrucomicrobiota > Verrucomicrobiia > Opitutales > Opitutaceae > Cephaloticoccus. The sequence goes on along the minus strand of JACFMR010000001.1, from coordinate 143,073 downwards.
TGCTGGATTACCGCCGGCTGGGCGTCGGCTGAGCAGCGGTTCGCCAACGCATTCCAAGTTGTGGTGTAGCCGCTCTGGAGCACCCTTCGTAGGCTCGGCGACGCACGGAGCGCGCGATTCTGCCGGCCAGCAGAATGGTCACCCTGAGGGGCATGGGGCAGTTCGATTTCAAATCACATAACTGTAGCTGGCCTCGGCGAGGCCGGCCCGGGGTCACCGACCCCGGCTACAACAAACTGCCCCATCACCACCCAGAGACCACGCTTGCCGGCTCCGCCTGCAAGCGCGGCTATTACAATTCTTAAATGCGCTAGCGCACGAGCGAGATGCCCGCACGCAGCGCCGTGGACTTGCGGTTGTAGTCCAGCAGGCTTTCGCCGTAGCCGCTCCAGTATTGGAGATGAATGTAGGTCGCGAAGTCGAAGATCCGGTCCACCTTGACCGGGATGTTCAGGTCCGCCTGCAGGCTGCCGCGGTTGCCGTCGCGCCCCAACTGCCCGGCCAGCGACAACGCCGGCCCCTCGTTGCGCCCGATGACGATCACCAGGTCGGCATAACCGCGATATTTCGCGATGTCGGGATTGTTGCTCAGATCGCTGACATAGCTGTAAACCCGCGGAATCAGCAGCAGACTCCAACCGTCAACCCGGCCGAAGGCCAACGCCGTGCGGGCATAAACGATGTTGAGACTGCGCGAATCCAATCCCGAGCGACCGTTGGACTCGTGCTTGTAACCGACCTGATACCCGAGCCACTTGGCCCCGCCGCCCGATCCCGGATCCACCATGGTCTGCGACTCAACGAACAACTCCGGCATGTAGCTCGTGTCGTGAAACGGGCTCGACTCCGCCTCGATGTCCCAGAGCGACCGTTGCGTGTAGCCGAGATAAAGTCCGCGCAACGCCGGCACGGTGTTGCGCAGCGCGGCCTTGTCGCCCAGCAGCCGGTATTTGAAGCTGAACTGAAACTTCGCCGCGGGCGTCTCCGACCCGTAGAGAAAATAAATCGGCTCATGCACGCCGATGCGGCCGCCAAAGGTACGCTTCACCGCGTTTTCCGCCGGCATACCCGCCGCGGCCCGGCTCATGGCGGTGGCCACGGGTTCCGGCCGGTCCGACCGATCGGCAATTTCCAGCACGCCCCGCAACCGGGCGGGTTCGTCCAGCTCCAAGACCGGCGTGCCCCGCGCCGCCGCCGGCACATCGAACGTGTAGCCCACCGGCGTGAAATTCCGCGCCGCCAATCTCCCGGTGGCGCTGCCGATGGCCCGCAACTCCAGCGGCCAGCTTTGATCCTCGGTCCGCAACCGGCCGGCCAACGCCACCGGCAAATCATAACCGGATTCCGCCACGGCCGGGTTCATGACGATCACATCCACCCGGGCCACCGCCGCCGCCGGCACCGCCGCCGCCGGCATCACCAGGCTGTAAACCACGCCCTCGGCACGGCCGACCACGACCAAGCCCAGACAGAACGACACCATGAACCAAACCAAGCGCATAGGAACACTGGTGAACCCGAGAATACCGTCCTACGCACGACTTTTCCGCCACCGTCACGGTTGCATTGATCGCCGCAAGCTGTTCACTGCCCTGCCCATGATCGAGGTGGAAAATCTAACACGCGTGTTCCGCACCTACCGCAAACAACCCGGCTTCTGGGGCGGCATGAAGGGGCTGTTCCGCCGCGAGTTCGACGAAACCGCCGCGGCCAAGGACATCTCGTTTTCCATCGCGGAAGGCGAGTTCGTCGGCTTCCTCGGTCCCAACGGCGCCGGGAAGACCACCACCCTGAAGATGCTCTCGGGGCTGATCTACCCGACCGGCGGCCGCGCCCGCGTCGCCGGTTTCGACCCCACCCGCCGCGAAAACGCCTACCGCCGCATCTTCGCCCTCGTGCTCGGCCAGAAAAACCAGCTCTGGTGGGATCTGCCCGCGATCGAGTCGTTCAACCTCATCCGCGCCATCTACGACCTGCCGGCCGCCCAATATCAGGCTACGCTCGACGAGCTCGTGGACCTGCTGGAGGTCCGCGCCAAACTCAACGTGATGGTCCGCGAACTCTCGCTCGGCGAACGCATGAAGATGGAGCTCATCGCCGCCCTGCTGCACCGGCCGCGCGTGCTGTTTCTCGACGAACCCACCATCGGGCTCGACGTCGTCTCGCAGAAGTCCGTGCGCAGTTTCCTGCGCGATTACAACCGCCGCAATCGCGTCACCATCCTGCTCACGAGCCACTACATGGCCGACATCAAGGAGCTTTGCGATCGCGTGATTGTGATCCACCACGGCCGCAAAATCTACGACGGCGCCCTCGACCGTCTGGAAAGCGCCTCCGGCAACCGCAAAAAGATCATCACCTTCCTGCCCGCCATCGCCGGCGAACACGAGGACGGCCCCCCGGCCTTTCCCCCGGACTGGCAATCCCGGCATGGCGAAACCACCCGCGACGCGGAGGGCAAGTTCACCCTGCGCGTGCCGGGCGACAAGGTCGTCGCCGTCTCGCAGGAAATTCTCACCACCGGCCCCGTCGCAGACATCTCCATCGAGGAGGTTCCGCTTGAGGACGTGATCGCGGAACTCTTCAAGGGGCAGGCTTGAGCCCGCCGGTCAGCACGGCCAGCAGCGGTGGCACCGGCCAATGCGGCAGCAATTCCCGCAGCAGGGCGATCAGTCCGCGCAAGGCTTGGTCCGTCGCGGCCGACAACTCATCCGCCCTGCAGCGCGCATCAACCCGCACCCATGCCAGCTCATCGGGCGGCAACAACGTCTCGGCGTGCCGGCCCAGCCCGAATGATGGCAGGGTCTGCCGACGGCGCAGCCGCAGCTCCCGCAGCAGGCGCAGATTGATGTCCGACAGGGAGGCATGCAAACGATGCTGCGCCGCGAGCAACTCCCCCCGGGCCAGTTTCTGGCGCACCCAATGCTGCTCGACCAACGCCAGCTCCGCCAGCGACCGCACCGCGGCATCATCCAACCGCACGCCCGGAAAATCACGCTGCAACGCCGCGTAGAAACGCCCCCATTCGCCCTCGCCCTTGAGCTGGCGAAATCCCAGATGGATGCAGGTGTGGATTTCATTCAGGGCCTCCCGCAGGCGGGCATGCCTCCGGTGCAAACCCAACCGCCACCCCCAGCGCGCCAGCCGCATGGCCCGCCGCGGCACAATGACCAGATCCAGCTGCCCCTGCGCAAACAGCACGGTGGCTTTTCTCACGCCGCCGGTGGCGGCCCGCACAGCCTGCCCCAAAAAATTCTGCCCGGGAAAAATCGCCCGCCAGTCCGCCGTTTCCAACGACGCCGGTTGACTGGTGATAACATGCAGATCGAGGTCCGACCACACGTCGGGACCGGTCCCGGCCGGTTCCGCCCGGGCGGATGAACCGAACAACACCGCCGATTCGATTGCCGGTTCACGGGCCATCCAGCCTTCCGCGGCGTCGAGCAGGTTTTCGCGCGTCTCACTCATCACCCATGACGCCTCAGCACGAGCGCAGGGAAATCAGGATTTCCGTGCCCTTGATCCCGGGGCCCGCGTGGATTTCACCGCGGTGCAGCCGGATGATCTCCTTGGCCAGAAACACCGCCAGGCGGCCTTGGTTCGGCACGGAATCCGCCTGGGGTTCGGGCAGGATGCCTTCGAGCTCCAGGTTGCGCCCGGTGAACGAAATCAGCGCGGTCAGCTCATCCCGCTCGCCGGTGGCCCGCAGCTGCAGGCCGAGCTCCCGGTGGCCCTGATCGGGGCGGTTTTCCGTCAGCGTGTCCGCCAGCGCGCCGAGCGCGAATTCGAGCAGCTTGGGCGCGAGGCACAGCCGGACCGGATCCGGGCCGACCTCGACCTCGAGCCGGCAGGTTTTGCCCACACGTTTCACCAGGTCGCGCAGGTCGGTGCTCACCGGCTCCTCCTCGTCCAGCGCCTGCATGAGCCCGATGCGTTGGTTCAATTTCTCCAACCCGGAGATGTCCTGCTTGAAGGTTTCAAGCATCCCTTCCGACATCCGCGCCAAAGGCAGTTGCCGGAAGGTGGCGAGCGATACCAAAGCATTGCCCAGTTCGTGACTCAACGTCAGCGCCAGCTCGCGCAGCACGCTGCGCCGCTCCGCGCGGCGGCGCACCACGGCATCGTGCACCTCGGCGCTCGCCTCCTCCCAAAACGCCCAGACCCCGCCCGTCTCGGCCACCAATCCGGCGCTCGCCCGGAACGGCTGTTCGGCGGTGGGCGCCACGCGGCACATCTCGCGCTGCCGTCGCACGCGGCCGATCAGATCGCGCACGACCAGCGGCACCTGGCGCGGCACGCCCTCGCCCGCCGCCAGCACCAGGGTGCTCGGCATGTACTTGGCGCCGAGGCTGGATTGTTCGGCCAGATGCGAAAGCCGGACCAATTGTTGTGACCGCGCCAGAAAATGCCGCAGCAACCGGGCGAAGAACACCGCACGGGTACGATCAACCTCCTCGTAGGGCTGGCCGTCGTTGCGCACGCCGAGTGCGATCAAGCCCAGCAACCTGCCGTTGTCATGCACCGGCACGAGCAGTCGCGCGCCCCACATCGCGAGCCGGTTGCGCACGGCCAGCTCGGCCACCGGATCGGTCGGGCTGTCCCAATGGCTCCCGTCGATCACCATCGGATGCGCCTCCAGAAAAGCCACCAGCGGATCGTCGTTCGGGAAAAAGGACGTGCCACGATCCGCGCGGAACCCCTCGGGCTCGCGCAGGAAAAACACCGCGTGCGAGGCGTGCAGCAGCTGGCGCGAGGCCCGGCGAAACTCCGCGATCAGACGGTCCCGCGTGTCGAGGTTTTCCACCGCGCCTTCCAAGAAATCCCACCACTCCGCCGTGTCCGCGGCCGGCAGCGGCCGCACCGGCGGCTTGGCCGCTTCGATCCGCCGGTTTTTTTCGAGCAGCAGGTCCACCATCGACTGCTTCTCCGCCAGCTCCTCGATCACCAGCAGGAAATCGCGCAGGCGCGCGGCGCTTTCCTGATACGAAAGGTACACCTTGGCGCGGCTGCCGAGCCGGGCCTGTTCAAAGGGCAGGCTGCGCGGCTCGCCCACGTAGATGGTCGGGCATTTGGCCAGCGCCGAAGGCAGTTGATCCTCGAAGGCCGCATCCAGCACCACCACGGCCGAGAAACCGGGCTGCGTGCCACCGGGAAAACTCTGGGGCGACAGGCGCACCACCGGGCGGTCGGCCGGCAGTTGCTTTTCCCACGTACCGGCGAGTTCGTCGTCGGCGGTGGCGAGGATCAGGAGGCTTGGCATGGAATGACGATGCGAAAGGTGGCGCCACGTCCCGCAACGGGTGGATCCACGGCGATGGTGGCCTTCAGGCCGTTGAGGATGTCGCTGCAAATCGCCAATCCAAGCCCAAACCCGGTGGACTTGGTGGATTGAAAAGGCTGGAAGAGCCGCGGCAGCACATCCGGGGCGATGCCCGGACCGTTGTCCTCCACGGCAACCTCGATTGCCCCCGGACGGTTGCGCGTGGACATCCTGATCCAGCGTTCCTCAGGCTGGTTTTCCACCGCTTGGATCGCGTTGAAGCACAGGTTGATCATCACCTGCTTGATCGCGGTGGCGTCGGTGAACACGCGGTCCGGCGAGGCTTGGAAATCGCTGCGCACCTCGATGCGCCGGTCGTCCGCCTTGGCCGCCACCAGTTCCAGGCTGGAACGCAGCACCGGGTGCAGCTCCACCTCGCGGGCGACATAGGTGCGCGGGGTGGCCAGGTCGAGCAGCTGCTCCGTGAGCCGGTCGATGCGCGACACCTCCTCGCCGATCAGGTTGAAAAATTTGTCCCGGAAAACCGGATCGGAGTGGTGCTTGGGCAGCAACTGCACGAAGGTCTTGATCGAGACCAGCGGATTGCGGATTTCATGCGCGAGACTCGCCCCGAGCAGACCGACCGTCGCCAACTGCTCGGCATGCTGGGCCTTGACCGAATAATGCGAGCGCTCCATCGCGCTCTCGATGATGGAGGCCAGCTCGATGAGCTGGGCCACCTGCGGATAGGTGAACGGCCGGCGCGTGCCCGGCACCCCCACCGCCACCACCACATTCAACGCCCGGCCGCCGGCGGCGATCATGACCCCGAGTTCGTGCTGCTCCAGGAAGGCCTTGAGTTCGCTTTCCTTCGCATCGAGTTTCTGCCGCGCCAACCGCTCCGGGGTGGCCCAGCGCAGCTCGCTCAGGGCCAGCATGGCGGGACTCACGACCGAAACCGAGAGGCCGTCGCTGCGCAGCAGGCCGTTTTCATTCGTCAGCACAAAGGCCCGGCCCGATTTGGCCCAGCTGCGCAGCAACGAAACGAAGGCCGCCTCCAGCTGCTCGGGCCGCGATTCGCGCCGGGCGGCCTCAAACGCCGCTCGCCGCGCATCCTCACCCTTGAGGTTGAGATCGAAAACCTGCTGAAACCACGGCCCGGCCTCGGCGGCCATCCAGAGGCCGAGACCGATCGCAATGACAAAGGCCAGCGGCGCCGGCAAAATCATCGCGCCCAGTTCGGTCGCCGACCACACGAACAGCGCCACCGCCACCGCCAGGCAGAGTTTCTGCAGGCCGATGAACAGCATGTGGCGGGCGTCGAAGACCCGCGAGGTCAGCATCGCCCAGGCGGTGCCGGCATAAAAAATGAGCACCACCACCGGCTGGAGCTTGATGTAGGTGGAGTCGTGCGTGATGGCATTCATCACCATGAGCGCGATGGTCGTGAAACAGGCCGCACAACCGCCGAGCAGCAGCACCTGCAATTCCAGCTTCTGCACCCCCAGCGTGCTGCGCGCCTGCCACAGGGTCTGCACACACAGCACCACATACAGGGTGACCACCCCGGCCATGTAGCTGTAGTAGCCCAGACCACGCAGCCGGCTTTCCGGGGTCGAGTGTCCGGGGATGAACCAATCCGTGAAACAAACCACCGCCAACGCCAGTCCCGCCAGCCCCGCCAACCACCAGTGCCGCGGATGCCAGAAGCCCGTGGAGCGGCGCACGCTCTCCTTCACGATCCACAGATGGGCCGGGAAAAAAGCCCCCACCGCCGAGGCCATCCGGATCCATTCGACCCCGTCCTCGCCAAACAGTGCCATTTCCAGACACATCAGCCACAGCGCCACATGCAACGAACCGGTGAAGAACATCCGGTTGATCACGCGGCCGGGGTTGGCCCACAGGGCCAGGGAGCCGATGGCCACCGCCGCGAGTGCGGCCAGGACCGCCGGGTTGAAGATTATTTGCTCAGCAGCAAGCATGCGTTGGTGCCGGACAGGCCGTGGGAGTTTACCAGGGTGACCTCATGCGCAATGGCACGGGATCGCGCCGAAAGATTCAGAGGGCAATCCGGGTCGGGATACTGCCAGTTGACCGTCGGGGGAATGCTGCCGTCGCGCAACGCCAGGGCCGCGGCGCCGGTTTGGATCGCGCCCGCCGCGCCCAGTGGATTGCCGATCGCGCCTTTCAACGACACCGCGGGAATTTCCGCCAGCCGCTCGCCGAAAATCCGCCGCAGCACCCCGGCCTCCGCGCGGTCCACCAGCTTGTGCCCCGGCCCCCAGGCGCTGATGCAATCGACCTCGTGCTGCCGGCGGCCCGCATTTGCCAGTGTCAGCCGGATGGCATCGCCCAATCCGGCGACCGGTTGCTCGTTCGGGTCGGTCGCATAGGCGTAGCCGTCGATGTAGGCATAGGCTTCACGCGGACTCTCCTCCGGCTCCAACACCAGCAGGCAGGCGCCCTCGCCGATCACGCCGGTCGTCCGCCAGAGATCAAACGGCCGGCACATGCGCTCGGGCATCTCCGCGCTGTCCGGGGCCAGGCCGGCCATCTTGAGTTCCAGCATCGGGTGGAAATGCAACGGCGCCTCCGTGCCGCCGCACAGGGCGATCTCGGCCTCGCCGCGGGCGATGCAGTCCGCCGCATGTCCGATGGCATCCACCCCGGAACAGCACGCGCTCTGCAGGGCCAGCGTGCGTGTCGGTCCGTCGATGAGCTCCGCGATGGCGCCGGAAATGGCGCTGACCGAGGAACTGAAAACCGCGCTGGGCAGGCCGTATCCCGGCCCTTTGCGCATGATCCGCTCCATGATCCGGTTCATCACGCCGAAATCCATCAGCGAAGCTCCGACCGTCACCAACGGGTTGCGCCCGGCCAGATCAGGCAGCGTCAACCCGGCATCACGGACCGCGAGTTCCGCCCCGGCGATGGCAAACATCGTGTGCCGCGGCAGCTTGCCCGTGTTGCGCGCGACGCCGAGCGCGGCGATGGCCGCGTCGGCGACCTCCGCGGCGACAAACGCCCCGCTGTCGAATTTCGCGAACGCGGTGTATTCGCGCACGTGCGACACCGGTGCCGCAATCCCGGTCGCGAACGCATCCCGCCCCACTCCCGCCGGGGTCACGGGGCCGATGCCGGTAATCTTGACGCGCCGCCGGATCATGGGGCAACGCCGGAGCGGACGCATACTGTGGCGATACGCTTCACGCCTTGGCCGCGGGAAATACCATACGTATGACCGTGCCCTTGCCCGGGGTCGAGTCGACCTGCAGGGTCGCCCCGTGGGTGCCGAGCAGATGCCGGCAGATGCTCAGGCCCAGGCCCGTGCCGCTGGCCTTGCTGCTGAAACCGCCGCGCAGCGCTTTCTTCACGGCATCCGGCGCCATGCCGCTGCCATCGTCGGACAAGCCGAGCTCAAAACTGTCGCCCGCCTGCTTCACCTGCATGGTCAGCGTGTTCGCCCCGGCTTCGAGCGCGTTTTTGAACAGGTTCTGAAAAATCCGCATCAGCTCGAATTTTGAACCGCGCACCACGGCCTGCGGCAGGCCGGTGAGCACGATGCTGGAATTGCCGAAGAAAATGACCTGTCGGACCTCCTCGGCCACCGCCACCAGGTCGACCCGCTCAAACTCGGCGTGCTTGCGCGCGGACTGCCGCCAGTTTTCCGCGAGATGGTGACAATACTCGGCGGCCTTTTCCACGACGTTGGCGTATTCCAGCAGCTTTTGGCTGCGCGTCGCATCCACCGCGGCCACCGCCCGCGCCTCCTCCGATAGCAGGCCCGCGTAACCGATCACCACGGTCAGCGGATTGTTGAGATCATGCACCAGCTCCACCGAGGCGCGCGACTGCCAGATATGCGGCTCGGCCTGCTCGATCTCGTGCTTGAGGGCCGCGTTGCGCTCCTGCATCTCACGGTTCATCCGGGTCTGTTGCCGGCGCAGCCGCGTCGCGGCCACCTGCTTGCGCACCGCCTCCTGCAGTTCCTCCACATCGGGCGGTTTGCGCAGATACTGGTTGGCGCCAGCGACCATCGCCTGCTGCGCCGTGAGCAGCGTGCCGTAGCCGGTCAGCATGATCACGGAAACATCCGTATCGATTTTCCGGATCTCCTCCAGTGCGCGGATGCCGTCCATTTCCGGCATGCGGATGTCGAGGACCACCGCCGCGTAGGGCTTGACCTTCATCTTGCGCAGCGCCTCGGCCGCCCGCGAGGCCGTGTCGACCTCGAAATCCGTCGAGAGCGTGAAAGCAATGGATTCACGCGGACCGTATTCGTCATCCACGACCAACACCTGGGGTTTTTCACCGGTGGCGGGGGATGGGGAAGAAGCATTATGCGCCATGTTGTGGCCCCAGGACAGGATTAATGCCGGTATGGCATCGTCCTGAGCATGAGCGTGTTTGCAGTTCCGCTATTGATGTGTCAAGGAACGCGTCAGCCAACTCCCTTTCGTCAACCTCCAGCCCCCACCTTTACGTGATTTTTACGATTTCCCTCATCGGCGCAGCCGGCATCGCGACCTTCATCACCTGGCTCTTTCTGCGCGGCAGTCGCACCGCTTTGCGCGAGCGGCTCAAGTCGCGCGAGGACGAGTGCGCCCGGGCGCAGGTCGATTTGCAGGCCGCGCGCCAATCCGAGTCGGAGTTGCGCGCCCAGGTCGCCCGGCTCGAGACCTCCCTCACCGCCGAGCGCGACGCACATACGCGTTTGGCAAATGAGTTCAAGGCGCTCTCGGCCGATGCGCTGAGCAAAAACACCGATGAGTTTCTCAAGCTCGCGCGGGAATCCTTTGGCAAGTTGCACCAACAGTCGGCCGATGAACTCGGCAAACGCCAGCAGGCCATCGACACACTCATCAAACCCCTCGCCGAGTCGCTGCAAAGCGTCAATTCCCGCATCGGCGAAATCGAAAAGGCCCGCGCCGATGCGTATGGCCGGCTATCGGAACAGTTGAAAAGCCTCGGCACGGCCCAGAACCAGTTGCAGGCCGAGGCCGCCAAACTCACCACGGCCCTGCGCTCCACCACAACCGCCGGCACTTGGGGTGAGTTGCAGCTGCGCCGCGTGGTCGAGCTGTCAGGCATGTCCAGCTACTGCGATTTCGACGAGCAAAGCAGCGTGACAGCCGATGAACGGCGTTTCCGCCCCGACGTTGTTGTGCGACTGCCCGGAGGCCAGCGCATCATCATCGACGCCAAGGCGCCCAACGACGCCTATCGCGAGGCCGTGAACGCCACGGATGATGCCGTCCGCACCGAGTTTCTGAACGCCCACGCGGCCAAGGTTCGTGCGCACATTGATGCCCTGGGCGCAAAGAACTACTGGGAGCAATTCCAGCCGTCGCCCGAATTCGTGGTGCTGTTCCTGCCCGGCGACCAGTTTCTCTCCGGCGCCCTGCAGGCCGATCCCACGCTCATCGACCGCGCCATCGGCCGAAAGGTGCTGCTCGCCACCCCCGCGACGCTGATCGCCTTGTTGAAGGCCGCTGCCTACGGCTGGCGACAGGAGGCCATCTCACGCAATGCCGAGGAAATCGCCACCTACGGACGGCAACTGTATGATCGGGTCGCGGTCTTCACCGAGCATTTCGAAAAAGTCGGTCGCAACCTGGAGAATGCCACCAAGAGCTACAATTCGGCAGTGGGTTCTTTGGAAAGCAGCCTTTTGCCTGGAGCGCGCCGTTTCGCCGAACTCGGCGCCAAGGGCAACAAGGAGTTGCCGGAGCCGTCCGCCATCGACACCCAACCGCGCGAAATCACCCGTCGCACCTGACCCATGCACTTCACTGCTTCACAAATCCACGGCACCTGGCAGGTGGTGAAGGCCGAGTTTGGCGGCCAACCCATGCCGCCGGAAGCCGCCGCCCAAATCCAAATGGAATTCACCGCCGGCGATTACGCCGTGCGTTTCGGTGGCGAGACCACCGATGCCGGCAGCTATGTCCTTTCACCGGCGGAACCGCATCATCGCATCACCATGACCGGGCGCAGCGGCGTCAACGCCGGCCGCACCATCCCGGGCATCATGCACCTTGTGGGCGACCGCCTGCGTCTCTGCTGCTCCATGCAGGGCACCGCGCCGCCCGCGGGCTTCGTCTCACCCGCGGGCGCGCCGCAGTATCTCGCCACCTATCGCCGCATCCGCACCCCATGAGCGAACCCGAAAAGGAATCCGGCCCGGGCCGCAAACTGCTGCTGCATTTTCTCAACGAGATGAGCTGGCCCATGCTGTTTCCGCTCGGGCTCGTCTCCTTCCTCTTCTTCTACGGCGTGACCAACAGCCTGATCAAATTCACCGGCCGCGAGATCGCCTCGCTCGGCTGGCCGGTCGGCCCCGTCATCGGTGCGTTGTCCGCCCTGCTGCTCATGCTGGTGGTGACGGTGCTGAAGCTGCGACATCGCGATTGAACTGCCCATGCATCTCTCCGGCCTCTTCATCTACCCCGTGAAATCGCTGCGCGGCGTCGCGGTTGAATCCGCGCGGCTGGACACGCTCGGACTTGCCGGCGACCGGCGCTTTTTGGTCGTCGATGCGGAAAACCGCTTTCTCACCCAACGCAGCACCCCGCGCCTGGCCCTGATCGAAACCGCGCTCACCGCCACGTCGCTCATCCTGCGCAATCCCGCGCACGGTTCCGCCGCGATCGGTCTGCATGACCGTGGCGACACCCTCACGGTCACCATCTGGCGCGACACCGTGCAGGCCGTGGACTGCGGCGTGGAGATCGCCGTCTGGCTGTCCGATTTTCTCCGCCAACCATGCCGGCTCGTGCGCGTCGGCGCTGACTACCGGCGAGCGGTTGATCCGGTCCGGGCCGGCCCGGGCCACCAGGTCGGATTTGCCGACGCCTTCCCGCTGCTCCTGCTCGGCGAAGGTTCCTGGCATGATCTCAACGACCGCCTGCTGGCCCAAGGCGAGGAACCGGTGCCGCTGGACCGGTTTCGCGCCAACCTCATCGTGCACGGCAGCCGGCCCTACGCCGAGGACGACTGGCGGGACTTTCGCATCGGCGAAATTGCGCTGCGCAACGCCGGCCCGTGTGCACGCTGTGTGATCATCACCACCGACCAGACCACGGCCGGGCGCAGTCCCGAGCCCCTGCGCACCTTGGCGGCTTACCGCCGCGACCCGCATGAGCCCGGCAACGTCAATTTCGCCCGCAACATCATTCACCTGCAGAAATCCGGCACGCTGCGCGTCGGCGATCCGGTGATACTGGCCTGAAGACCGGGGCCGACAGGTGGCACGCGTTGCCCTCAACGCGTGCCCTGTAATCTCCCGCCCGCTCCCCTCCCCAAGCAGCGGCTTGGGGACAAGCCGCTCCACCATATTTCATTCGTCGCTACTCACACGGCCCCGATTGGCCTTGTGCCGCGAGCGGTGTTTCTTCGCGTCCACCATCCGGGCCTTTTGCGCCGGGCTCTTCTGGCGGGTGCGACGACGCTGCGCCTCGCGCTCCTGTCGTTTTTCAGCCTGCGCCGCCCGGTGCATTGCCGCCAGTTTGTCGCACAACTCGGCCCACGCCTGTTTGCGGTTGGCTTTCTGCGATCGTCCCGCCTGGCAACGCACCTCGATTCCGGTCGGCGCATGCCGCAGCCAAACCGTCGATGAGGTCTTGTTGATCTTCTGGCCGCCGGGCCCCGAGCCGCGCACAAACCGCTCGGCCACGTCCTCCGGCCCCACCCCCAGCGCTTCAAGCCGCTCGCAGATTTGGGTTGGTAATTGCATGCGCGGGACCTTTTCTCGGGGGAAACCATTTTGGCGCGCCCGAGTCAAACCCGGTCGCAACGCTTAATCCCAATACCCTCAATTCATGATCACAGGTCCCGCTTGGTCCCAGAAACTGCGTGAAGAAATCGGCCGCGCCGTCATCGGCCAGGACGCCGTGGTGGAGCGACTCCTCGTCGCCCTGCTCGCCAACGGTCACGTGCTGCTCGAAGGCATGCCCGGCCTCGCCAAGACGCTGCTCGTCAAGTCCCTCGGCACCGCCCTCGGCGTGCAGTTCGAGCGCATCCAGTTCACCCCCGACCTGCTGCCCAGTGATGTGGTCGGCACCATGATCTTCCAGCCCAAGACCGGCGAGTTCAGCGCCCATCGCGGCCCCATCTTCGCCAACCTCGTGCTGGCTGACGAAATCAACCGCGCCCCGGCCAAGGTCCAGAGCGCTTTGCTCGAGGCCATGCAGGAACGCCAGGTCACCATCGGCGGCGGCACGCACCTGCTGCCCAGGCCGTTTTTCGTCATGGCCACGCAAAACCCGGTCGAACAGGAGGGCACCTATCCGCTGCCCGAGGCGCAGACCGACCGGTTTCTCTTCAAGCTCATCGTCGATTACCCGTCGGCCGAGGAGGAAAGCTCGATGATGCAGCGCTGGGGCCAGGTCACCAAACAGCCCGCGCTCAACGCGGCCTCCAGCGGTGAGGAACTGCTCGCACTGCGACCGCTGGTCGACGCCATCCACGTCGCCCCCGCCGTGCAGGGCTACATTCTCGCGCTCGTCCGCGCCACCCGCGCCCTCACCGAAGCCGGCGCCGGCGCCAAACGTTACCTCAATTTCGGCGCGTCGCCGCGCGCCTCGCTCGCCCTCTACCAAGCCGGCAAGGCGCTCGCGTGGCTGCGTGGCGAGGATTTTCTCTCGCCCGCGTTGGTGCAGGAGCTCGCCGCCGACGTGCTGCGCCACCGCATCGGCCTCACGTATGAAGCCGAGGCCGAGGAGGTCACGCCCGACCAGATCGTCGCCCAGGTCGTCGAGCGCACGCCCGTGCCGGCCAAGGCCTAGATGGAATCCGGTTTTGGAGTTTAAACCGCTGATGCCCGCCGCCCCAGCCGATCAAAAGGCCAGTCCCCTCGCCCTCCTTCGTCAGTTGGAGTGGCGGGTGCGCCACGCCGTGGAAAACGTGCTCAGCGGCGAATACCGCTCCGCCTTCCGCGGCCGCGGCATGGAATTCGACCAGGTCGTGCGCTATGAATTCGGCGACGACGTGCGCGACATCGACTGGAACGTCACCGCACGTCTCGGCGAACCCTACCGCAAGAAATTCGTCGAGGAACGCGAAGTCACGTTGCTGATCGTGCTGGAGGATTCGCCCAGTCTCAACTTCGGCTCCGCCGGCCAGTCCAAGCGCGAGGCGCTCATGGAACTCGCCGGCCTGGTGATGCTGCTCGGCGCGGTCAACCGCGACCGCGTGGGCTTCGTGCACGCCGCGCCAGGCGGTCATCTCTTCCGCGCCCCCGTGCGCGGCCGGGGTGCGATTCTGCACGCCGCGGCCAAGCTCCTCGCGCAGCCCGCCGCCCCGCCGGCCGGTCCCGCCGTCGAGATTCCCTGGCGCCTGCTGGCCCGCGCCGCGCCGAAGCACAGCATTCTCATCTGGCTCGGCGATTTTCCTCCGCGCGAAAATCCCGAGGGCTGGCCCGTCCTGCAGCGTCGTTACCAAACCATGGGCTTCCGCGTCGATGATCCCTGGGAACGCGAGTTGCCGCAGCGCGGCCTGTTCGCCGCCTACGACCCCACCGTCGGCCGGCTCGTCACGCTCGAGGGTTCCGCCGCCGAACGCGCCGCCCACGCCACCTGGCGCCGCCAGCGCGAGGCAGCCTGGCAGGCGCTGTTCCCCGATCCGCTCAGCCGGCTCGTCGTGTCCACCGACGAAAACCGCCTTGATGCGCTCGTGCGGTTTTTCCACGCCCGCATGGCGCGCTGACGCGGGCAAAATTTCAAACGCCAAACCGCCAAATCCCAAAGATGAACGCACCCCTTTTGGACTTTGCCGCTCCTTGGTCCCTGTTCCTCGGCGTTTGGAATTTTGGGATTCAGGATTTCCGGTTCGACTCGCCGGCTTGGTTTTTGCTGCTGCTGCCGCTTGCGCTGGTGTTGTGGCTGCGCGGACGCCGGCAGGTGGCCGTGCTGCTGGTGCCTTTTGCCGCCGCTTGGCACCGGCCGTCGCTCACCGGCGTTTCGCGCTGGCCGGCGGCGCTGGCCGCGATCGGCCTCATGCTGCTCATCACCGCCCTCGCCCGACCGCAGCAGGTCGAGGACAAACACGAAGTGCACACCAAGGGCTACGACATCATGCTCGCGATCGACCTGTCGGGCTCGATGCTGGCCGAAGATTACGAGAACCGCGGCGAACGGATGAACCGCCTGCAGGCCATCAAGCCGGTCATCCAGGCTTTTATCAACGACCGCCCCTCCGACCGTATTGGCATCGTCATCTTCGCCGGTCGTGCCTACACGCTCTCGCCCCTGACCTTCGACCACGACTGGCTGGCGCGCCAGACCGGCCGGTTGAAAATCGGCCTCATCGAGGACGGCACCGCCATCGGCGACGGCCTCGGGCTGGCACTGACCCGGCTGGAGCAAGCGACGCGCATCGCGGACGGACAGCGTGAGGGCGCGTTTGTCATCCTCCTGACCGACGGCGCCAACAACCGCGGGGCGCTGCAACCCCTGCAGGCGGCGGAAATCGCCAAGTCCCGCGGCGTCCCCGTTTACACCATCGGCGCCGGCCAGAGCGGAATCGTGCCGATGCCGGTCTTTGACGAACAGGGCAACAAGATCGGACTGCGCCGCATGCTGTCCGATCTCGACGAAGAAACCCTGCGCCGGATCGCAGAGGCCACCGGCGGGCGTTACCATCGCGCCGCCGACACCGACACCGTCAAGCAGGCCTTCGCCGCCATCGATCGCGCGCGCAAAATCGAATTCGAGGCCAAGAGTTATCTCGTGACCACCGAGTTGTTCCACTGGCCGGCCGTGCCCGGTCTGGTTGCGCTGTTGGTTGGCGCCATGCTCGCGCGCCGGAGGATTACCGCATGAGTTTCGCCTGGCCGCATCTGCTCATCCTGCTCGTCCTGCCGGTGCTGCTGCTGGCATGGGAACTGCGGCGTCACCGCCGACAGGCGGCTGCCACTCCGACCAAAATCCTGCAGGCGGAGGCGCGACGCGGCCGGTTGCGGTTGCAGCCCGCCGGCCGGAAACCCGACCGCCGCACGCGCGGGTGGCTCTGGTTGGGTCTCGCCCTGGCCGTGGTAGCGCTCGCCCGGCCGCAGTGGGGCCGCCTGGAAGAGCCGGTCTTCGAGCAATCGCGCGAAATCCTCATCGCACTCGACCTCTCGCGTTCGATGCTCGCACCCGATGTCAAACCCGCGCGGCTCGACCGCTCCAAGCTGCTGATCGGCGCGTTGCTCGACAAACTCGCCGGCGAACGCGTGGGTCTCGCGATCTTTTCCGGCTCGGCTTTTCTCCAAAGCCCGCTCAGCGCCGATTACGAGATATTGCGCGAATTCCTGCCCGCCCTCGGGCCTGACTACCTGCCCGAAGGCGGCACCAATTACCGCGCGCTCCTTGAGACCGCACTGCAGTCCTTCGGCAGCAGCGGCGCCGCCGACCGCTTTCTCATCGTGCTGAGCGACGGCGAGGCCACCGACGACAACTGGCAACCGCTCGTGGCCGAATTGCAGAAAAAGAACATCCGTGTCATCAGCCTCGGCATCGGCACCGCCGCCGGCGCAATGATTCCCGACGGCGACGGCGGCTTCGTGAAGGACGACCGCGGCGCGGTCGTGCTGTCGCGGTTGGAAAGCCGCACGTTGCAACAGCTCGCCCGCGAGACCGGCGGAGTTTACCGGGATGCCACCGCCTGGGTCGATCTCGCCACGGTGCTCGACCAAACCGTGGAGGCCGGCCGCGCCGGCGAGTTTGTGGAAAAGCGCACCGTCCGGCTCGCGGAACGTTTTCAATGGGCGCTCGCCCCCGCCTTGCTTTGCCTCTTGCTGAGTTTCTGGCATGAGTTCCCCGTGCGTCCCCGCCCCCGCGATCTCAAACTCTCCCCCGGCTCCTCCGCCCTGCTGCTGGCCGGCCTGTTGCTGGCCGGTCTGACCGCACCCCCCGCACCGGCCGCCGGTACCGATCCCTCCGAGCCCCAGGCGCCCGAACTTTCGCCGCTGGGCAAAATCGTGAGCCGGTTGGCGGACAAACCCGCGCCCACCGGCCGCGATTGGGCCGAGCTGGCCCGAGAAACCGTCTCCTGGGGGCAGCAGTTGCAAACCGCCAAGCAACACGTCCCGCCGGGTCCGGTTAATGACGCGCTGACCGCCGTTGATGCCGGCAAACAGCTCGATCCCGCCACCGCCGACTGGTCGCAGTTGCGCCGCGAATTGGAAGCCTTGCTGCAAACAAAAGACGAGCCCCCGCCCGAAGAACAACCGCAGGAACCGCCGCCGCAGGATCAGGAGCAGCAGCAGGAAAATCAGGACCAGTCGCCGCAGGATCAATCGCAACCGTCCCCGTCCGGCGAAAATCCCGACCAAGCGCCGCCGCAACAAAACGAACCTTCCCCTTCCGACCAAAACTCCGGCGAACCGTCGCCCGAACCAAAGGATTCCGCCGAAAACAAATCGGCCTTTGGCGACATGCAGGAGAAGGCGCCGCCGCCCCGGCCCGGCGAAATGCAGCAGGTCGGCGGCGAGCAGCAGCAGGAGAAAAACGATCCGGCCGCGCTCGACCCCGCGCTCGCCATGCCGCTGCAAAAGCTCGAACAGATCCGCGACCGCGACTCCCCCGCCCAACTTTTTCAACTGCTCGAAGGCCAGCCCGCCTCCGACCAAACTTCCTCCGGCAAGAAATGGTGAAACGCATGAATTTGGTCCGACTTCTTTTCGCCTCCGTGTTGCTCGCGAGCACCGCATTCGCCCAGACCGTGCGCTGGAGCGACGCCGGCACCGGCGACCCCGCCGACCTGCAACTCGTGTTCACCGATTGCGCGCCGGAGGGCGAACCCGGCCTGCCCGCGCTCACCGGCGCCACGCTCAACTTTGCCGGCCGCTCCGAGCAGACCTCCATCATCAACTTTTCCATCACCCGCTCCGTCGTGCTCTCCTACCGCCTGCAGATCCGGCAACCGGGCTCCGTCACGATTCCCGAGTTCAAGGTAAAGACCAACAAGGGCGATCTCACCGTGCCGGCCTTCACCACCGATCAGGTTCGCCCCGGCCCGGAGGCCGACGTACACGCCCGCCTCACGCCCAAGTCTGCCACCGTCTGGGCCGGCGAGGTGTTTCCCCTGACCTACTCCATCGATGTGGCACGCCGCTCGTTCAGCAATTTCGGCGGTGGGGTGGATTGGGAGTCCGCCCCGCTGCTCGCGGAGGACTGGAGCAAACCCGAGGCCGTGGAAACCACGCGCAACGGCGAGGTGCGGCTCAATCTGATGTTCAACACCCGCGCCTACGCGAAGAGCGCAGGCACGTTGCGGCTCAACCCCGTCAACCAGCTGCTCAACCTCGCCATCGGCACCGTCGGTTTCGGCATTTTCCAACAGCAGCGCATCGAACAGGTCGCGGCCTCCACCAACCGGCCGGAGTTGCGCGTCAAGCCCCTGCCGCTGCCCGCGCCCGCCAACTTCAACGGCGCGGTCGGACAATTCCAATTGAACTCCAAGGTCGTCCCCGCCAACGCCGCCGTGGGCGAACCGGTGACCTGGACCCTCGAACTCACCGGCACGGGCAACTGGCCCGATATCTCCGGCCTGCCCGCGCGGTCCGTGTCCAAGGACTTTCAGGTCATTCAACCGCAGGCGCGTCGCACGCTGGCGGAGGGCAAGCTGTTCGAGGGCACCCTCACCGAGGATGTCGTGCTCATCCCGACCAAGCCCGGCACCTACACCTTGGGCGGAATGGAAATCAGTTTGTTCAACCCCGCCACCGGTGCCTATGAAACGCTGCAAACCGCGGCCGTCACCGTCACGGTCAACGCCGCGGCCGCCCCCCGTTTCAACGTGACCCCGCCGGCGGAACCTGCCGCATCCACCCCGCATGCGCCCGACCTCACCCCGCCCGCCGCTCCAACCGATCCCATGGGCCTGCCGCGCGATCCGGTGATCGGCAGCGCCCGGGCACCGGTGCCGTTCCCCGGGCGCGCTGCCCTGCTCACAGCGGCGCTTCTGCCCGTCGGCCTGCCCGTGTTCGGCTGGCTGATCCTGGCCGCACTGCGTGCGGCCCGCCTCGATCCGAACCGGCCGCGCCGCGCCGCCCGCCGCCGCCTGGCCGACGTGCTCGCGCAATTGCGCGACGCGAGCGCCGAAGCACGTCCCGCCCTGCTCCTCGCCTGGCAACGTGAAACCGCGCGGATGTGGTCGCTCCCGCAGGCGGTCCCGCCGCCGCACGCCTTGCCCGGGGAGGCTTGGAGCCAACTCTGGCGCGAATCCGAACGCGCCATTTACGGCGCAAAGCCGGAGCTGCCTTCCGACTGGCAGGCCCGCGCCGAGGCCGCCCTCGCGACCACCAAGATCCCCGGCAGCGCCTGGCCCCGGTTTTACCGGCCGCGTCATCTGCTGCCGTTCCTGGGCGCAATCGCCTTCCTCTGCGTCCTGCCTGCGATCAAAGCCGCCGATCCCGCGGCGGCCTATCGTGAAGGCCGCTTCGACCGGGCCGAAGCCTCCTGGCGTGAAACGGTGAGACAAAACCCCGTCGATTGGATCGCGCGCCACAACCTCGCGCTCGCCCTCGCGCAACAGGATCGCTGGGCGGAAGCCGCCGCCCACGCCACCACGGCCTGGATGCAACATCCGCGGGACGAAGCCACGCGCTGGAATCTCGCGCTGACCTGCAACCGCGCAGGATTCACCCCCACGGCCATCGCGCCGCTGCTTGCAAGCAGTCCGCGGACCGAACTCGCGGGCCTCGCCTCGCCCGCCGAATGGGAGCACGTGCTGGTCGCCGGCACCAGCCTCATCGCCCTCGGATTGTTTCTCTGGTTGCTGGTCGCCTACGGGCACCTGCCGCGCGGCACGCGCTGGGCGGCGTGGACCGGGCTTTCGCTCGGCCTGTTGCTGGTGGCGCTAAGCGGCATCAGCCGGTCCGCCTACGGCATCGCCGCGCATCCCGGAGCTGCGCTCGTCTGGCGCGGTGGCGACCTCTACTCCATCCCCACCGAGGCCGAGACCGCGCAGCAAACCACCCCGCTGCCAGCCGGCACGATGGGCGTGGCGGACAAAATCTTCCTCGGCTGGACCCGCCTCAGCTTCCCCAACGGCCAGACCGGCTGGGTGCGGCACAGTGAAATCGTGATGCTCTGGCGATAAGGGAATGCTCCACGCTTGGCGCGCGGCGCTGGCGCACAAACCGGCGTGATTACCCGGCTTCACCTGGCGATAAGCGCCCCGACTAACAATCCGTCCGGACGCCGGCGTTGCGCGATGCAACATTGCCATGCCGCGTCAAGTCGGTGCAATCGGGCCACCTCTCCCCATGATTGCCCCCGTTGCCGCCTGCCCCCGCTCGCACATGCTCGGCTACTCCACCGGCGAGATCGCGACCTCGCTGATCAACAACTCCATCACGGGGTTTGCCATGCTCTTCTACACGGAAGCGCTCGGGCTGAGCCCCAAGCTCGCGGGCATCGCCATGGCCGTCGCCGTGTTTTGGGACGCCATCTCGGACCCGCTGATGGGGCACATCACCGACAACACGCACAGCCGCTTCGGCCGGCGGCATCCCTACATCCTGTTGGGCGGTCTGATCGTGACCGTGATCTACGTCTTTGTCTGGTATGTGCCCGGCTTCGTGCAAGGCCACCAAGCCGCGCTGTTCTGGTGGCTGGTCGTGATCAACCTGCTCCAACGCACGGCCATCACCGTTTATCTCATCCCCTATGTCGCGCTGGGCTTTGAAATCTGCGGCGACTACAACGGCCGGGTGACGTTGCAGGG
Source organism: Opitutaceae bacterium (assembly GCA_019455245.1). Taxonomy (GTDB): domain Bacteria; phylum Verrucomicrobiota; class Verrucomicrobiia; order Opitutales; family Opitutaceae; genus Cephaloticoccus. The sequence continues at coordinate 122,099 of JACFMR010000001.1, read as the reverse complement.
CATCCGCTCGGCGCTCAACATGCTGGCCAACCTGCTCGGCCCCGCATTGGCTTGGACGCTGTTTTTCTCCGACAACTCCGCCCTGCGCGCCACGGCCGTACCGCAGAACTACCTGAACATGGGGCTGACGTTCGCCGCGGTCTCGCTGGTCAGCATCCTGTTCGTCACCTTCAACACCCGCCGGCACATCGTCGACAGCACCGCCCTGCCACGGAGCAAGAACAGCGTGTTGGATTTCTTTCGCGACATGAAGGACATCCTCACCGACCTCTACGCACGTCATGTCTTCACCTTCACCGTCGTGGTGATGATCGGCATCACGCTGGTCGCCTCGCTGCAGATGTATCTCTACGAGCATTTCATGCGGTTCGACGGCCTGCACAAAACCATCGTGCACGGCGGCAGCATGGTGTGCTTCGGCCTGGGGTCGCTCCTCAGCGGCGTCCTGACGCGGCGGCTCGACAAGAAGGGCGCCGTCTATTTTGCCGCGCTGCTCAACCTCACCGGTTCGCTCAGCCTCGCCGCCGTGCTGCTGACCGGCACCGTGGCGCCCCAGCAGACGCTCGCGATGGCCGGCGTCACCCTGCCCTGGGCCACCATCGTCTTCGTGGCCTTGCACGGCTGTTACTGGGTGGGCAACGGCATCATGTTCCCCACCACACTCTCGATGATGGCCGACATCGCCGAAATCAACGAGCTCAAGACCGGCCACAACAAGGACGGTGCCTACGCCGCCGTTTTCAGCTTCGCCCAGAAGGTCGCCATCTCCGTCGGCCTGCTGATCAGCGGCCTGGTGCTCACCGCCATCGGATTTCGCACCGGGGTCGGGCTCACCCAGGAAGCCGCCACCGTCAGCAAACTTTGCGGCGCGACGCTCATCGCCGGCCCCATCGTCTCGCTGTGCGCGCTCCTGTTGATGCGCCTCTATCCGGTCAACAAAAACCTGCTCGGCCAACTGCGGGCCGGCGCAGACCGATCCGCACCGCGGCCATAAGGTGGCACGCGTTGCGCTCACCGCGTTCTCCGGCTTGAATTGACCGGCATGAAACCCATGCACCGCTACGCCCTCTGCGGTCTGAGCTTACGCGGCATCTATCAATACGCGCTGCCGCTGCTCGGGTTGAATCGCGCAGGCGGACCCAATTTCGACCGCCACGCCGAACTGGTCGGCATCGTCGATCCCGATAACGAACGCGTGGCCGAATTTTACCGGCAGATCGGCCGGGAGATTCCGTGTTACGCACCCCAGGCCCTTCGGCGCATGGTGCGGGATACCCAAGCGCAAACCCTCATCGTGGCCGGACCCGACGGCACCCACGCCCGGCAGATCGTGACCGGACTAGATGCGGGCTGCGAAGTCATCACCGAGAAACCGATGGTGATCGATTGCCAACAGGTGCGCCAGGTGCAGGCCGCCGAGATTCGCAACGGCCGCAAGGTCCGGGTCGCGCACAATTACCGCTACGCCCCGCTGCACCGCCGGATCAAGCGCCTCATCCAAAGCGGCCGGCTGGGCAAAATCGTCAGCGTTGAGTTCACCTACAACCTCGATACCTGGCACGGCTCGAGTTACTTCTACCGCTGGAACAGCGATCGCAATCGCTCCGGCGGGCTGAGCATCAGCAAGGGTTGCCATCATTTTGATCTGATCAACTGGTGGCTCGGCGACATGCCCGCCGAGGTGTTCGCCTTTGGTGGGCTAAACTACTTCGGCAAAGATGGTGCCCTCCGTCCCCGCGATGCCCAGGGCCAACCACTGTCTCCGACCGAGGAAAAGCGCCGCTGCCCGGTCTTTCGCCGACACTACCGCGGCAAGTTCGACCCCGCCGGCAACACCATCGGCACGGGCTGGGACACACGCTTCAATCTGCCTTACGACCGACAATACCCGCCCGAGCAGCGCCGCTACATTTACGACGATGCCATCGCCATCGAGGACAGTTACAGCGCGGTGGTGCGCTACCTCTCCGGCACCACCATGAGCTACGCCTGCAATTTCTGCACCCCATGGGAGGGCTACATTCTCGGCCTCAACGGCACCAAGGCCCGGCTTGAAGTCGTACACCGCACCGACCCCGATCCCACCGGCAAAACCAATCCTGCGGAAGACGGCGGCACCATCACCCTCTATCCGCTGTTCGGCGGCAAACAGGTCATAAAGGTCAACGCCGCTGCCGGCGGCCACGGCGGCGCTGATTTCGCCATCCAACACGACCTCTTCGGACGGCAATCCGCGGAGTCGCGCAAATTGCAGCTCATCGCCGACAGCGAGGCCGGCGCCCAGGCCGTGGCCGTCGGCGAAGCCGTGTGGCGGTCGGTCAAAACCGGCCGCCCAATCAACCTCGCCCGACTACTGGGCCGAAAAGCCTAGGATTGCCGACGCGCCCCAAACGGCGTTTTCAGTACAAGCCGCACCACTTGGCTGTGGTGGGACGCGTTGCCCGCAACATGCTTTTCAGCTCATGCCTGCATGATCAGCCGGCGTCTTGCGCACCATCCGCAGCATCGACTCTTCGGGGTTGAGCGCACTCACCCGCTCCAGCTCCACCCAAGCCAAATCGTGCGATTCATCCGTTACCGTCAGCGGCTCGTCCGGATCGGCTTCGATCATGAACCGCAGGTCAAAGTGCCAGTGCGCCGGCACGTCCTTGCGCGCCGGTATCCAGTGCCGGTCGAGGTCAAAAATGGCGCGGTCCACCAATCGCAACCGGGTCAGCCCGCTCTCCTCAGCGGCCTCGCGCAACGCCACCGCCGGCAAATCCGGATCCCCATCGGCGTGGCCGCCCAGCTGCAGCCATTTGTCGAGTTTGCGGTGATGCGTGAGCAGCGTGCGCCGGCGCGCCGCATCCACCACCCAGGCCGAGCCGGTCAGGTGGCCGCGCAATTGCGAACGCCACAGGCAATCCGGATGTTGCTCCACAAACTCGATCGTCGCCGCCGTCATCGCCGCCTCGTGCGGAGCGAGTTCACGGCCCGCGTGCGTGCGCAACAATTCCATAAGTGCGACCAGGCCCCTGGGATTCGGCGCGCCGGGACTCATCGGGTTTCGAACCACTTTACATCGGCCCGGGCCGAGCGGCCGTTCTCGATCTCAGCAAAGACGCCCTCGACCGTCGTCGCCACGCGAAACAGGTCCATGTTGGACGGCTTGAAAAAACGTTCGGCCATCATCCGTTCAAACAACCGCAGCAGGTCGTCGTAAAACCCATCCTGATTCAAAAACACACAGGGCTTCTTCACCACGTCGAGCTGCCGCAGCGTGAGGATTTCCATGATTTCCTCCAGCGTACCCCAGCCGCCGGGCAGCGTGACGAACGCATCCGCCCGCGCCTCCATCAACAGCTTGCGCTCACGCATGGTCACCACGGTGACCAGCTCGTCCGCTTGGTCGAAGGCCAGCTCGCGCGCCTTCATGAACTCCGGGATCACGCCCACCACGCGGCCGCCAGCCGCCTTCGTACCACGCGCCACCGCGCCCATCAGCCCGGTTTTGCCGCCGCCATAAACCAGCCCCCAGCCCCGCGGCACCATGGCCCGCCCCAATTCTTCCGCCATGACCGCATACTTCGGATCAATCCGGTCACTCGATGAGCAGTAGACGCAGAGGAGCTTCATTGGCACCACAGATGAACACGGATCAACCCGGATCAAACCCCAAAATACCCTTGGTCGCCCGGTTTTATCTGTGTTTATCTGCGTCCATCTGTGGTTGATCATAACTTGAGCTATCGCGGCCGCCTCGCGCCTTCCCCCACCGGACACCTCCATCTGGGGCATGCGCGCACGTTTTGCATCGCCGCGGAGCGCGCACGTCAGGCCGGTGGACGTCTGCTCATGCGCATGGACGATCTCGACCGCGACCGCTGCACGCCCGAATTTGCCGCGGCCGCTCTCGAGGACCTTAACTGGCTCGGCCTGCACTGGGAGGTCCCCGTCATCGTGCAAAGCCAACGCCTGCCGCACTACCGTCGCGCGCTGGAAGCGCTCCATGCCGCCGGACTCATCTTCCCCTGCAACCGCTCCCGCCGCGACGTGCGTGAGGCCGCCGGCGCACCGCACGAGGATGACGACGAGCCGGTTTATCCGCGAGAATTCCGCCCGCCGGCGGACGCCCCGCAGCCTCCCTTGGATGCGGTGATTTCCACCAACTGGCGCTTCCGCGTGCCCGATGGCGAAACCATCGCGTTCACCGACGGCGCCGCCGGGCCGCAGTCCGCCGTGGCCGGCCGCGAATTCGGCGACTTCCTCGTCTGGCGCAAGGACGACCTGCCCAGTTACCAGCTCGCCTGCGTCGTGGACGACATCGCGATGGGCATCACCGAGGTCGTGCGCGGCGCCGATCTCATCCGCTCAACCTTCCGGCAGTTGCTGCTGTTTCGTGCGCTCAGCGCCACCGCACCGGCTTATTATCACTGCGATCTCATGTGCGACGCCGAAGGCCGCCGCCTCGCCAAACGGCACGATGCCCTCAGCCTGCGCGCGCTGCGCGCCCAAGGCGTGACACCGGCGGAAATCCTGCGCAAGTTTGCCCCCGCAACATGCAAGCCACCATCGGCGTCCTGAACATCTCCGACCGGGCCAGCGCGGGCGTCTACGAGGACACACCCGGACAGGCCTGCGTTGCGCTCTTGCGCGAGTGGCTGACCACGCCCTTTGTCACCGACTACAAGATCGTGCCCGACGAGCGCGTCGTGATCGAAACCGAGCTCAAACGCATGGCCGACGAATCCGGCTGCTGCCTGATCGTGACCACCGGCGGCACCGGCCCGGCGCCGCGCGACGTCACGCCCGAGGCAACCGTTGCCGTCTGCGACAAGCTGCTGCCCGGCTTCGGCGAGCAGATGCGCAGCGTATCCCTGCGCTACGTGCCGACCGCGATTTTGTCGCGGCAGACCGCCGGCGTGCGTGGTCGCTGCCTGATCGTGAACCTGCCCGGTCGCCCCAAGGCCATCCGCGAAAACCTCGAGGCCGTTTTCCCCGCCATCCCCTACTGCATCGATCTCATCGGCGGCCCGCGGCTTGAAACCGATCCGGCCAAGATGAAAGTCTTTCGGCCCGCCGGAACCTGATGGCGAGTGACTTGAAAAGGGACCGAAATGCTTATCTTCGCTTCACCATGACGACCTACGTTTACGAAACCATCCCGACCAAACCCGGACAGAAGCCCCGCCGTTTCGAGGTCCAGCAATCCATGCAGGAAGCGCCGTTAACCAAGCACCCCGAAACCGGCGAACCGGTGCAGCGCATCATCAGCGGCGGCTACGGCATCATCGCGCAAAAAGCCGCGCCGCCACCCGCCCCCTGCGGCGGCCAGTGCGCCTGCTACGGGCAGAACTGAAGGCGGGTTCGAGACGATGCCGTGGCCGCGCAACGCCACGTTGTCGCTGCGCTCCAACGCCGCTACAGTTCGACTTACCGCGTTTCAGAGCTCGGTGTATTTGACCGAGCGGCCACGGGCTTTCTCCACCGGATACTTTTTTGCGTTGGCGGCCATCTTCGACTCGATCGCCGCGGCCAAGTCGATCCCGGTCATGTTGGCGAATTCGAGGGCGTAGATCACCACGTCGGCCAGTTCCTCCTCCACCTTGCCCCTCAGCTTCCGGTCGCGCAGCTGCGTGCGTGACGCCTCCGGCGTGCCCCAGAGAAAATGTTCCATCAGCTCGCCGGCCTCCGCAGCCAGCGCCATGCTGAGATTCTTCGGCGCGTGAAACTGCTCCCAGTCGCGTTCCCGGGCAAAGGCGAGCACCTTCGTTTTCAGCGTGGCCAGCGTCGCGGTCTTGTCGGTCAGGGGACGTTGCATGGCGACACACTAGCCGGTGACTGCGGGCCGACAATCACTTCCTGTCGCGCACCCGCCAATACCCCGCCAGCACGCTCCCGATAACCGAGTGAAAAACGCTCGAGATCGCGCAGGGCACCGCCGTCAGCGGATCCACAAAATGCCGCCGCGCCAACACCACGCCCAGGCCGGAGTTCTGCATGCCCACCTCAATCGACACCGTCCGGGCAATGATCTTGTCGTAGCCGAAAATCCGCGCGGCCAGATAGCCGAAGGCAAACCCGCCCGTGTGCAGCAGAAACACCCCGAGCAGCAGCGCGCCCGCGCTCGCCTTCACCGCTTCCGCACTCTGCCCGATGATGCTCGCACAGATCAGCGTGATCGTGACGACCGAAAGCAACGGCGCCGCCGGCAACGTCCACGCCACCAACCGTGGTGCCAGCCGGTTCAGCACCAGTCCGAGCACCACCGGACCCACCACCACCTGGAAGGTGCTCAAGAACAGGCCCCACGCATCAACCCGCACGATGGTGCCGGCATAGAACTTCGTCAGCAACGGCGTCATCATCACCGCCCCGAAGGTCGAGCACATCGTCATGACCACCGACAGCGCGACATTGGCGCGGGCCAGATAGGCGACGACATTCGAAGCCGTGCCACCGGGACAGCAGGAGACCAAAATCAACCCCACGGCCAGCGGCGTATCCAGTTGCAGCATCCGGCCGATGGACCAACCGAGAAAGGGCATGATCAGAAACTGCGCGAGAAACCCCAGCGCCACCGGCCGCGGCAGCACCAGCACGCGTTTGAAATCGTCCACCGTGAGCGTGATCCCCATCCCCAGCATGATCACCGCCAGCCCCCAGACAATCCACGGGCCGCTGAACCAGGTGAACCAATCCGGATAAAACAAGGCCAGCACGCCGCCGGTGAACACCCAGACAGGAAACCCGTTGGTCAACCACGCCAGCACGCGCAGGGTCATCGTTGCGCCTCCCGCATGGTGGCATTCGGCAGGTGTTGGGGTCGTGGAATGAGAATTTCCGGGGCAATCATCGGGGCAAAGGCTGGGTTCGTTTCCTGTTACTTTTCGTAATGGTAGCGCAGCTGGGCGATGCGCAGTTCATCGTCCACCACCCGGTAGACGAACCGATGCTCGTCCGTGATTCGGCGCGACCAGTAACCGGCAAGCGCATGGCGCAGCGCCTCCGGCTTGCCGATGCCCTCGGTCGGATTTCGAAGCGTGTCCTTGATGAGCATATTGACCCGCTTCAGGACCTGTCGATCAGTCGCAACCCAGTGCTGGTAGTCCTCCCAGGCCTGCGGCGAGAAAACGAGCTTCATGATTCCAAATCCACTTTGCGGACCTTCCCCCTCCCCGCTTCCAAAGTCGAAATCGAGGCGATCAGACGCCGGGCATTGGCCGGAGAACGCAGCAGGTGCGCCGTTTCCTCCAGCGCCTCGAACTCCGCCAGCGAGAGCATCACGACCGCCTGCTCGCGGTTTCGGGTGATGATCATGGGCGCACGATCGCGACAAACCCGGTCCATGGTGGAGGCGAGGTTCTCACGGGCAGCGGTGTAAGTGATGGCTTGCATATGGACAGGATACTGTCCAGCTACCGACGACCGTCAAGGCCTGGCTTGTTGCGGCAATATGATTGTGATGAAGCGGTCCACTGAAAGGTGAGTTCTTGTTCTTTTGGCGGACACGGATTGCGGCCACTTCAATCGTTCCGGGACGAGGACGTCCCGGTTACATCCGGCATTACCTGTCGCTCCGCCAATCCAAACCAGCACGTTGAGGGCAACGCGCTCCACCCTCTCCGGCCGGATTTAACCTGGTTGAAACAAATTCCCACTTGGCGCGCGGCCTGCTTTGTGCATGGTGTCCCTCGTTCCAATGACCGACTTCACCAAACATCTCCGCGGCTTGGCCGGCACTTCGTATACGAAGGCCGTCGCCCAGCGTTGCCGCGTCCAGATGCGTCCGGTCGCCATTAATTGGAACAAACATCAGACGCGCCCGGGCTCTCAGGCCTAAACCACCGTTTAACGGTACCACGTTTAGAATCTTCCTGAAGCCCGGCGGTCAAAAGCCCCGAGGGTCATCCTCATTTCATTCCCCATGCACACGATCATCCAAAACACCACTCCCCGTCATCGCAACCGGTCCGGTTCTTCGTCGCACGCGCACGATTACCGCCGGCCGAACTTTGACTGCCGGGAGCAGCCCGACGCCGTGAAACTCACCGTCTACGTCCCGGGCGTGGAGGCTTCCGGCATCGAGCTGGAAGTCCGCGGCCCGGACCTGACCATCACCGCGCGCAAGCCACAGGTGGTGCGGATGAACTGGCAGGCCCTTCATCTGGAAGGCGTGCAACGCGACTACCGGCTGCGCCTCCGGCTGGGCCACGGTCTCGACTACCGCGCGCTCCACGCGGAGCTGCATGACGGCGTGCTCTCGCTCGTGCTGCCCAAACAAAACACCGCCACGTCTTCCCGTTTGCGCCACGTGGCCTGAACCGGCGGGCAAATGTGACAACGCCGTGAACTTCACGTGGAACATTTGCCCGCCTTGACCGCTCACATTTTGTGCTCTGACCAAGCATCAATCCCAAAAACACCAAGCCCCATGTCCGCCATCCGTAAAAACTCCCTCCGCACCCCCGATCCCTCCGCCGCCCGGGCCAACCGGCCCGCCCGCATGAAGGACATCATCTGGGGTCGCCCGATCTTCAAGGCCCCCGCACTCAACCCGCGTCACGTGTTCGATCCCCTGCCCTTCACCGCCACGCGGGTGACCCATCCGGTGCGCGAAGAAACCGAGGTCTGATCGTCACCGTTCGGGCACCAGCCAACGCCAACTGCCGTCGGCCCCGGTTCCCTGCGCCAGCAGCCCCGCCAGCAGGCCCAGCACGGGCGTGATTTCGTCGGCCAACTGCCAGGGTGGATTCAGCACGACCAAACCGCAACCGCGCAGCTTGAGCGCGCTGTCCTCGCCCGCCACGGCCAGTTCCGCGACCGCCGTCGGGGGCAGTTCGAGCGTTTGCAGCCGGTCGAAGAATTCATCCACGCGCGCCCGCAGCGTGAGCGGATACCAGATGAGAAAGGTGCCGCCGGGCAACCGGCGCAGCCCGGCCTCGACCGCGTTCACGATGTCATCGAACTCCCGTTGCGACTCGTAGGGCGGATCAATCAGCACCAAGGCGCGGCGTTCCGGCGGCGGCAGCAGGGCGCGCAGGGCCTGATAACCGTCTTCCTCCCGGATCAGACAACGCGGCGTGCGCCCCAGCGCTGCCCGCAGGGCCTGGCACTCGTCGGGCTGACGCTCGCACAGCGCCATGCGATCCTGCGGCCGCAGCAGCCCGCTTACCAGTCGCGGGGAACCGGGATAAAACCGCGGCGCCGCCTCCAAATTGCCCTGCTGCCGGTCATACGTGCGGACCAACCCGATGTAATCTTGCAGGCCGGCGGGCAAATTCGGCGCCGACCACAACCGCCCGATCCCGGCCGGCCATTCCGGCTGCCGCTCCAGCGTGTCACCGTGGGCGGCCCGGGCCAGATCGTAGGTTCCGCGGCCGGCGTGCGTATCCAGATAAAGCAGCCCCTTGTCCTTGCGCTGCAAGGCATGCAGCACGCGGAGCAACAGGTAGTGTTTCACCACGTCGGCAAAATTGCCCGCGTGGAATTGATGACGGTAGTTCACCGTGCCCAACCGTCCACCGGCACCTTGATCACCGTCTTGTGCACCAGCCCGGCCTCGGCGCCAACGCGCAGGCAGGGCATGTGCCCGTCGGCCGGAAAATACACCGTGGCTTCACCGGCCCGGAAGCGCAGCACGCTCGCCGCCGCGCAATCGGCATACAGGATGACGTCCTTTTCGGCCACATACGGCTGCGTCACGCTCAGTTGACCGATGTCGATCACCGCCATGGTTTCCTCGCCGGCCACGATCACCTGGATGTCGTGATAACGTCGGTGCGATTCAAACACGCTCTCTGCCCGCGTGCGGGTCGCATACGCCTGCTCGATGGCGTAAATGCCATCGGCCAGCTCGATGCGCCCGGAGCTTCCGGCCGCCAGCGCCAGGATGCGTTGGTGCGCCGCGGAGCCCGCGGTCATCACCTCGTCGAGGTAGGCAAAGGCGTGCGCCGACCATGTCCACCCCTGGGTTTGTTCACGCACCACGGAAATAGCACCGAATATCGCCATGCCCTGCACTGCACTCCGGCGCGCATCCGCTGGCAAGTGCGTAAAGCGCGGGCTTGCGTGTCCGGCCCGGCCCGGTATTGCCTCTCGCTTGCATGAAACGAATCCTACCCTTCCTCGCCCTCGGTCTCGTTCTCCTCAATGCCAACCTGCTTTCGGCCCGCACCTTTGAAGGCACGGTCACCATGCAGATGAGCAGCGGGCGCGATCAGGCCCTGACCATCCTCTACAGCGTCAAGGCCGGCCTGCTCCGCGTGGACACACAGGTCAACCCGCAGATGACCGCCACCGCCATCCTTAATCTGGCCAAGGATGAAATGATCATGCTCATGCCCGGACAGGCCATGTACATGGTCATGCCGATCCAAAAGACCGCCGAAGACGCCACCGGGCACAGTGCCGATGATGTGACCTTGGAAAACACCGGCATCACCGAGAAGATTCTCGGCTACACCTGCACCAAATACCTCGCCAAGTCCAAGGAAGGCGTGACCGAAATCTGGGCGACCGACGAACTCGGAGTATTCATGGGGCTGAGCGGCGGTATGAGCGGTCCCATGGGCAAGAGCCAGCCGGCCGCGAGCTGGGAAAAGGCGCTCAAGGGCAAGGATTTCTTCCCGCTGCGCGTCGTGGGCGACGCCAAGGGCAAAAAGGCCTTCCGGCTCGAAGCCACCGCCGTGGAGCGCAAAAGCCTGCCCGACTCCCACTTCGCCCCGCCGCCCGGCCACCGCAAATTCGACATGGGCGGGATGATGCAGGGCATGGGCAACCTGCCCTTCAATCGCTGACCCTTGCCGGCATTTCGTCTGCTTGCAGGCCGCCCGAACCGGGCGGCCTTTTTGTTGGCACCGGCGGCAGGTGCGGACGGGTGAAACTGCCCGCCGGCAGCGGGACGTTGGGCTCCACTTTCTGAATCACGGTTTCATGCAGAAACTTGCCGTCCGCATGCACCAGAATCCGGTGCGGCATGATCACCCCCGCCACCGGTCGGAAATCCCGGTAAAACGTCTCCATCTTGATCTCACGACCGTAGTCGAGCCGCCGCACCGCCTGCTTGCCCACGATGAAAAACGTCTCGGGATCGATGAACAAATAAAAGCTGTCCACCAGCCGGCGGGTGACCAGCAGGCGGATCGCAGGTCGCCCGGCCCACGCGGTTTCGCCCGCGAAATCCAGCGTGTAACCCTTCTCCGCTGAATTCACCAGGGGATCGTCAAACTCCGCATCCGCCGCAAATTCCCGCGCCTCCACGCCGGTGATCAGGCGTGACTGCGGCGGTTCATCACGCGGATCCATCTGCCAGGGCGGATTCACGCCGTCGGTCGCCTGCACGATCACATGGTCCAGGGTGTGCGTTTCCATGCGCACGCGGTTGGGTCGCTCCGCCAGCAGCGTGAATTGCAGGTAGCGGTTTTCGATTCGCACATAGCCGCGCGCCCGCAACGTCGTCAGTTTTGCCAGACGCTCGCCCCCGCCGATCGCCTCGAGATGGATGCGCGTCAGCTGATCGGGCTCAATCGCCCCGGCGGAACCCCAGCCGAAAGTCACACCCAGCAACACCAGCAGAAGCATACGCATGGCCCGAAACTCATCCACCCTGCCGCCGCCCGCAAGTCTGCGCGTAATGACTTGAACCCGCGCCGCAGGATGCTGTGGTCGCCCCACCGTGGTCGCCTCCCGTATTCGCATCATTTCCGACGTGCATTACGCCGACCAGGCCAGCCGGGTGACGCAATTGGCGCAACTCGCCCCCTTGCTCGACGGGATCGATCAACTGATCTGCAACGGCGACACCATGGACACCCGGCCCGGCCCGGAACCGGCGGCGACCGCCGCCGCGCTGGAAGCGGTCAAGGCCTTTGCGCGTAACGCGGGCGTGCCGGTCAATTTCATCACCGGCAATCACGACCCCGACATTTCCGACCGGCATTTTGCTTTGTTGGCCGAAGGGGCGGTGCTCCTCACACACGGCGACATCCTTTACGACAGCATCGTGCCCTGGGGGCGCGATGCCGCGATCGCCGGTGAATTCGTATGTGAGATGAGAAAGACCGCCCCGACGCACCGGCACGATTTGCTCTCTTTGCTCCAAATCCACCGCCATGCCGCCAGTCGCATCCCCCAACGGCGTCAGGCCGAGCGCGACGGGCTGAAATATCTGGCGAGTTTCCTCGGCGACACGCTCTGGCCGCTCGACCGGGTCTGGCGCATCCTCAAGGCGTGGCGCCAGATGCCTGTTTTGGCGCAGGCGCTGCTTGAAGCCCACTGCCCCGAGGCACGCTTCCTGATCATCGGTCACACACATCGCCCCGGCATCTGGCCGTTGGCCAATGGCGCCGTGCTCATCAACACCGGTGCGTTTTGTCCGCCGATCGGACGGCTTCTGGTTGATCTTACGCCAACAGAGCTGCTCGTCCGGCGCATTGGGCAGCGCCGGCAAGATTTTCACGCCGGCCGGGTCATCGCACGTTTTGCCCTGACGCCCGGCCGCGACTCTGCCATGCCGGTGTCATGAGCATCGAGTTTGGCTGGTGGAACAAGGATCCCGAGAGCGGCAAATACCAGGTCCGCGCCGTGGTACATGGCGGCAACATCCGCTGGACGCGCCATCAGGGTCATCACACGTCATGGGAGCCGCACGTGCCGGATGACGACGATCGCGTCCGGCTCATCGCCGAGGCGGAACGACGTTTGCCCCGCCGGCTTATCACGCAAAAGCAGTTTGAGGAGATCAGGCGCCTCAGCGCCAACGAAGGTCCCGGACGCATCGTCGGCCGCACCGCCCGCCCCGGGCCCACCCGCTGATGCTATTTTGTAGCCGCCTTGGAGCGCAGCGACAAGGTGGCCGATCATCGGCCACGCTTTCGTCTTTGACTCAAGCGCAGCTACGGCGCCAGAGCATCCCGCATCAACGCGCCCCAGATGTGCCGGAAGGCCGGGCTGAACGCACCCGGTTCCCGCTCCATCCAGGCCGATACCTGAACCGGCGCGAACCAATCGCCGCGTTCGATCTCTTCCGGGTGCAAGACGAACGGTCCCTCGGCCTTCACGCGATACGTCCACACAAACTCCCAGCCGGTCTCCGCACAGGCGGCAAACCGTTGCCAGCGGGCCGGCGGTGCAGACAGGTGCAGGCCCAGTTCCTCGCGCAGTTCGCGCCAGGCCGCCGCATCGTATGCTTCGCCCGCATCAAGATGCCCCGAACACGATGAGTCCCAGAGCCCCGGCGCCACATCCTTGTGCCGGGAACGTTTTTGCAGGAACACCGCCCCCTCCGGATTGAAGACCAGCACATGCACCGCGCGGTGCCACAACCCCTGTGCGTGCACCACCGCGCGCGGCTCGCGGCCGATTACCTCATCGTGCGCGTTCACCACGTCAAACCACTCCGATTCGGGCCCGGCCTTTACATTCCCGTTCATTCGTGTCCATTCGGTTGTACCAAAGACCAAAACACCATGCCGAAAATTGACGTCAACAAGGTCGCCGAAATTTTGAAGAAGAACCAGCTCGATCCCGCGGTCCTGCGGCGCGTGATCGAGGAGATGAACCTCGCCGTGCAGCCCGATCCCGGCGAGGAGGAGAAACCGCCCCCGGTGAAGAAGCAGTTCGTGATCCTCGTTTCCGACCCGAACGGTGTCATGCCCGAGGACGACCTCGTGGGTTGGGTGCTCCAGATCCCGGAAAACGACAGTCCGGTGACCACCCCGGAGCGCATCTACCGCGCCGCCTACGAATTCAACGCCACCAAGAAAGGCCGCCTGCTGCCCGCCACCACGGTCGGGGACGCGCTCGAAAACGTTCCAGCGAAGCATTTCAAGGAAGCCGATGCCTGGGTGAAGACCAAGACCCCGGTGCTCGTCCTCAAGACGAACAACCAGATCCCCACCGACGACCTCAAGATCGAGAAAGGCCAGCGCCTCGACGACGACGAGGACGACGAGTAACCGCCGGCACGGCACACGCCGTGCATCGGATGCCCGCCGCCTGGTCTGGAGGGCGGACCTCCGCGTCCGCCGGTGGTTATTCAGCCAACCCGAAGCGCCGCAGCTCAAACCCGCGCGCCTCCAGGGCGGCGGACACGGCCTTCAAATCGAGTTTCATCCCGGGCCGTACCCCGTTGGACTTGAACCAGCCTTGGTTGACCTCCAAGGCGAACTGCAGCTGCGTGCCGTGCGACGCCATCGGCTTTTCGTCAAACGGGTGCAGCGGGTAAATCTCGCGCAGCTCGCCCGCCGCGTCGAAAAAACCGATGTCCAGCGGCAGCGGCGTGTTGCGCATCCAGAAGCTCATGCGCTGCGGCCGGACATAAACGAAAAGCATGCCCTCATCCGGCTGCAGATCCGTCCGCTCCATCAGTCCACGCTGCATCTCGGGCTCGCGCACAGCCAATTGCATGCGCACCGTGCGCTCGCCGACCTTGATCTCAAAATGATCAAACACCGTCTTCGGCGCCGGCGGCGCATCCGATTCACCGGCTCCGCATCCCGCCATGGCGGGTAATAGGAGCAGCAGCAGCCAATGGAATCCACGACCCGAAACCGGATTTGCGTTTTTCACAGAGTCTGTGGCTAATCTGGCGCCCAACCACACGCAATCCCTCTCTGCACCGTGCCTCGCACAAGCCTTCCTCCCCTCCTCTACGCCGACACCGCCACCAGCGCCGACCAGCTCTATTTCTGCCGGGTCGATGTGCATGACCCGTTCATCAGTTTCGGCGTCGGACCCAAACGCTACACGGTCCAGAACGCACTGGAATTTGGGCGGGTGAAAAAAGCCCGCACGGTCGACCAAGTGCTGCCGCTCGAGACTTGGCGGGACCGCGCCCGACAAAGTCACCCGAACAAACCCGTCGGTATCGCCGAGATCATCGCCGAACTGGCGAAGGCCCATCGCGTGCGCGGCTTCCGCATCGCGGCGGATTTCCCGACCGGACTTTATGTGAAATTGCAGAAACTGGGCGTGCGGCTCGAACTGGCCGACGGTGCACTTTTCCCCGAGCGGGAAATCAAGACCGCCCGGGAGGCCGCCGCCATCCGCGAGGGCAACCGGCTGAGCGCGGTCGGTTTCACCGTGGCCGAGGATCTGTTGCGTCGCGCCCGCGTGCGCAACCGCACCCTGCAGCTCGACGGTAAACCGCTGACCTCGGAGCGCCTGCACCACGCCATCGCGGTCGCGATCCTGGCCGAGGGCGGCAAGGCCGACGACACCATCGTCGCGGGCGGCGACCAGGCCTGCGATCCCCACGAGCGCGGCCACGGGCCCCTGCGCGCCAACGAACTCATCATCATCGATATTTTCCCCCGCGTGGTGAAAACCGGTTACTTTGGCGACATGACCCGCACCTATCTCAAGGGCCGCGCCTCCGACGCCCAACGCCAGTTGGTCGCCACCGTCAAGTCCGCGCACGCCGCCGCCATCAAGGCGGTGCACGCCGGGGTGGACGGCCGCGAGGTGCACGGCAAGGTCGTGGCGGTGTTCGATGCGGCCGGTTACAAAACCACGCACGGCAAAAACGGCTCCACCGGATTTTTCCACGGCACCGGTCACGGGGTCGGGCTGGCCATCCATGAGCTGCCCCGCGTCTCGGGCGCCATTTCCTGTCCGCTGCCCAAGGGCAGCGTGGTCACCATCGAGCCCGGGCTTTACTACCCCGGTTTGGGCGGTTGCCGCATCGAGGATGTCGTGCAGGTCACGGCCCGCGGGACCAAGCTGCTCTCGTCCCACCCTTACGACTGGGAAATCCGATGAAATCATTCTCCCCGCTGCTGAAAAAAATCTCGCGCCTGCGCGTCCTCGTGATCGGCGACGTGATGCTCGACCACTACATTTGGGGCGACGCCACCCGGATCTCGCCCGAGGCACCGGTGCCCGTGGTGGATATCGCCCGCGACACATGGACGGCCGGCGGTGCGGCCAATGTCGCGCTGAACATCGCCTCGCTCGGCGCGCAATGCACCGTGGCCGGCTTTGTGGCCGACGACGAGGCCGGGCACAAACTGCGTGAAATTCTGCAGGCCAAAAACATCGCCACCCTGCCGACCCCAGGCACCGGTTCGACCATTCTGAAAACGCGCGTGCTCGTGCAACACCAGCAGTTGTGCCGGCTGGATCGCGAATCACCGCCCGCCGCCTACCAGTTTTCCGCGCCGCAGGCGAAAACCCTGTTTCGCGAGGCCATCGCAGCGGCCGATGCCGTGATCTTGTCCGATTACGCCAAGGGCATCCTGACCGATGAACTGGTCGCGTCAGTGACCAAGCTGGCCCGCGCCGCCGGCAAGTTCATCGCACTCGACCCCAAGCCGAAACGTCGGCTGCGATTCCGCGGTCTGGATCTCATCACGCCCAACCGCCGTGAATCCTACGAACTCGCCGGTATAGAACCTGAACCCCACACGCCCTACCCCGCGGCTGAAATCTGCCGGCGGATTCACCGCGCCCATGCCACGCAGAACCTGGTCATCACGCTCGGCGAGGACGGCATGCTGCTCAGCGCCGGCGGCAAAATCTCGCGCACCATTCCCACCGCCGCCCGCGAAGTATTCGATGTTTCCGGTGCGGGCGACACCGCCCTCGCGAGTCTCGTGCTTGCCTTGACCGCCGGTGCGAAATTGGAAGAGGCCGCGCACTTCGCCAACGCCGCCTCGGGCGTCGTCGTGGGCAAACTCGGCACCGCCACGGTCACGCCAAACGAATTGCTCGCCTACGTCGCGCATCAACCATGAACCATCCGGCGCTGTTCCTTGACCGCGATGGCACGCTGATCGTGGACAAAGACTACCTCGCCGATCCTGCCGGCGTGGAACTCATCCCTGGCGTGCGCGAGGCGCTGCAGCAGGTGCGGACCCTGGGCTACCGGCTGTTTCTCCACACCAACCAATCGGGCATCGGCCGCGGCTACTACACCCTGGCCGACGTCGAGGCCTGCAATGTGCGCATGCTCGAGCTGCTGGGTCTCGGGGACGATCTCTTCACCGCCATCTGCATCGCCCCGGAGACGCCGGAACAACCCACGCGCTACCGGAAACCCTCGCCGCGATTCATCCGGGAAAGCATTCAAGCCCATGCGCTCGATCCGGCCCGCTGCTGGATGGTCGGTGACCGCGAAAGCGACCTGGTGACGGGCCTCAACGCCGGCATTCATGCAGCCGCGGTTTGCACCGGGAAAATGGACGCGGCCACCTGGCGCACGAAACTCCCCGCCGGTGCCACCCTGCACGCCGACTTTTCAGCCTTTGTCGCCGGGTTGACCGCCCATGCCTGAACTTGCCGAGGTGGAGTTTTTTCGCCGTCGCTGGCACGAGGCCGCCGCCGGCCGGCGCATCGATCGCGTGCTCACCCATGACGCGAAGAAACTGTTCCGCACCGCCCCGGCCGAACAAATCCGGCAGGTGCTGACCGGCGCAAAACTCATCGGTTCGGAGGCTGCCGCCAAGCAGATGGCTTTCCGCTTCAGCGGCGGCGCCTGGCTCGGCATCCACCTCGGCATGAGCGGCGAGCTGTTTGTCGCCGGCGTCGATTACACGCCCGGCAAACACGATCACCTCGTGCTGGGCACCGCGCGCCACACCCTAGTGTTTTGCGACCCGCGCATGTTCGGCAAAATCGAGTTCAGCCAAGGCAAAACGCCACCCACGTGGTGGAGCCGGATCGCCCCATCGATTTTGGGTCCGGCCTTCACGGTGGAAACCCTGACCGCCTTTTTGCAGCGGCGAGCCCGGGCGCCGATCAAGGCCGTGCTGTTGATGCAGGAGCGTTTCCCCGGCATCGGCAACTGGATGGCCGACGAGATCCTCTGGCGGGCGGCGATTCATCCGGCCCGAGCCGCCGGCACGTTGTCGGTCGGTGAAATTCGCACCCTGTGGCGCGAATGCCGCCAGGTCTGCCGGCTGGCCCTGCGCAACATCGCCGGCGCTGGCGGCCAGCTGCCGCCCGATCTCAACGTCAACATCCCGGACTCTTGGCTGTTCAACCATCGCTGGGAAAACGGGGGCCGCTGCCCCCGAACCGGTGTGCCGTTGATCCGCCAGGAAATCGGCGGTCGCACAACCTGCTGGTCCCCCGCCCACCAAAAACTTTGACGCCATCCCGCGTTCAGCATCATTAACCCGCAACCTCCCCCGCCATGTCCTCCGACCATCCCCTGACTTCCGAACAAATCGCCGCCTACCGCCGTGACGGCTTCATCAAACTCCCCGGCGTCATCACGGGCGACGAACTCGCCGCCATGCGCGATGCCGTGGCCGGCGCCGTGCAACAGGAGTCGGTTAACGAGGATCCCAACCGGCCCAAGTCGAGCTACGAGCAGATCTTCATCCAAAAGGTCAACCTCTGGACCCGCCACGCCAAGGTGAAGGCCCACGTGCTCAACCGTCGTTTCGCCAACCTCGCCGCCAAGCTCATGGGCACCCGGGCCCGGATCTGGCATGACCAGGCGCTGTTCAAGGAACCGCACACCGGTGCCAAAACCCCTTGGCATCAGGACACGCCTTACTGGCCGCACGAGCCCAAACGCGAGCAAACCACCATCTGGATCGCGCTGCGCGACGCCACCATCCACAACGGCTGCATGTCGTTCCTGCCCGGCACGCACAAGCTGCTCGACATCGAGCCGGTCAACCTGGGCGATCCGCAGGATCTCTACGCCGTGGCGCCGCAGACCAAGGGTTTGAAACCCGTCACCATCGAGCTCAAGGCGGGCGATTGCACCTTTCACAACGGCATGACCTTCCACTACGCCGGCCCCAACCGGTCCGACGGCATGCGCGAGGCCTTTGCCATCATCTACATGCCGGAGGACACGACCTACAACGGCGTCGCGCATGTCGTGACCGATCCGGTCAGGGACACGCTCAAGGTCGGCGGCAAGTTCGAAACCCCGCTGTTCCCCGTCGTTTCGGACTGAAACGACGCGCGATCGCACAAGCAGTTCTCGTCAAACGCATCGCCGGTCGTAGACTGGCCGACGCATGAAACTCACCCCGCGCAGCAAACTCGTCTTCATCGGCGATTCCATCACCGACTGTGAACGTGCCCGGCCCGTGGGCGAAGGCCTCTTCGGCGCCGTGGGCAAAAGCTACGTCGGCCTGATCGAGGGCTTTCTCGGCGCCATCCACCCCGCCGACGCCATCCGCGTCGTTAACATGGGCACCTCGGGCAACACCGTGCTCGACCTCAAGGCCCGCTGGCAGACCGACGTGCTCGACCTCAAGCCCGACTGGCTCTCGATCATGATCGGCGTCAACGACGTCTGGCGGCAATTCGATCTGCCGCGTCAGAGCGAGATCCATGTCGCCCCCGCGGTCTACGAAAAGACGCTCAACGAACTCGTGCGCAAAACCCGCCCGAAGGTGAAAGGTCTCATCCTGATGACGCCGTTCTACATCGAACCCAACCGCACGGACGCCATGCGCGCGCGCATGGATCAATACGGCGCCATCGTCAAAAAGGTCGCCGCGAAAAACCGCGCGCTGTTCATCGACGTGCAGGCGGCCTTCGACGGGGTGCTGCAGCACATGCACCCCAACGCCATCGCCTGGGACCGCGTGCACCCCAACATCATCGGCCACGCCGTCATCGCCCGCGCCTTCATGCGGGCCATCGGTGTTTCGCTCTGATGGCCGGCGGCAAACACCGGCTCGACGAATTGTTGGTCACCCGTGGACTGGCGGAATCCCGCGCCCAGGCCAAGGCGCTCATCATGAGCGGACGCGTTTTGCGCGGCACCGAACGGCTCGACAAACCCGGCAAGGAATTTCCCGCCGACCTCGAACTCACCGTCGAACAGCCGCCGCGTTTTGTCAGTCGCGGCGGGGAGAAGCTCGTCGCCGCCCTGGAGCGGTTCGCCCTCGACCTGACCGGCGCGCACGTGCTCGACGTCGGCGCCTCGACCGGCGGGTTCACCGATTGTGCGCTGCAAGCCGGCGCCGCGGATGTGGTCTGCGTGGATGTCGGCCGCGCCCAGCTGCACGCCAAGCTGCGCGCCGATCCGCGGGTCACCAATATAGAGAAAATCAACGCGCGCCACCTGCGTCCCGGCGACCTGCCCCGCGCGGCCTTCGATGCGGTGGTGATGGATCTGTCGTTCATCTCGCTGCGGGCCGTGCTGCCGGCGGTCTGGCCGTTCCTCCGGGCGCAGGGACAGCTGGTTGCCCTGGTGAAACCGCAGTTCGAGGCGGGCAAGGCCGCAGTGGACAAAGGCCGCGGGGTCATCCGCGATGCGGCCGTGCAGCAGGCCGCGTTGGAGACGGTACGCGATTTCGCCCTCTCGCAGCTGCCCGGGGCCGCCCTCGTGGGCACGATGGATTCACCCATCGTTGGTGCAGACGGCAACCGGGAGTTTTTGCTGGTCCTGAAAAAAGGAGTTTGAACTGGCGCCGCGCGTGTTTCCCGGCGACCTTGGCCCCATCATGAAGCCCATTCGCAAGCTCGCCTTCGTCATCAACGAGGAGAAGAGCGGTGCCCACGAAGTCGCCCGTGCACTCATGGCCGTCGCACGCCGGGCCGGCGTCACGCTCAAACAGACCAAACGCTATCCGCTGCCCCGGGGCTATCTCGACGGCTGTGATGCGTGCTGCGTGATCGGCGGAGACGGCACCTTGCTGGGTGTGGCCCGCGAGTCCGCCCGTTCCGGCGTGCCGCTCATCGGCGTGAACCGCGGCAGCCTCGGTTTCCTGACCACGTTTTCCGCCGAGGAAGCCCGGACTCATTTCGCCGCGTTGCTGCAGGGCAACTTTATCGTGCATCAGCGCACCATGCTGAGCTGCTCCGCCGCCAACGGCTCGCATGACCTCGCGCTCAACGACGTGCTGATCAAGGACGAGATCAATTCCCGCCTGGTGCACCTCGAGGTCTTCGCCGACGGCGAGCTGGTGACCGGCTACACCTGCGACGGCCTGATCTTTTCCACCCCCACGGGATCCACCGCTTACAACCTGTCCGCCGGCGGTCCGTTGATCCACCCCGACGCCGCGGTCATCGCCATGACCCCGATCTGCCCGCACACCCTGAGCAACCGCGCGATCATTTTCCGCGAAGGCGTGCAGCTGCGCATTTTCAATCGCACCGGCAATTCAAGGCTGCTGGTGGCCATGGACGGCCAACGCAACCTCAAGGTCGGGCTGGATTCACCGGTGGACATCTCCATCGCCAAGCACCGTCTCGCGCTGGCGCAAAGCCCGGACTATTCGCACTTCTCCGTGGTGCGCGCCAAACTCAAATGGAGCGGTGCCTTGGGCGAACGTCAGCATTCCCACCATTGAAAAAAAGCCCCGGCTTTCATGCCGGGGCCCGCTGATTCGCAACGCAAGGGCGGCGTTCAGTCCTTGCTCTTGCCGGCCTTCTTGGCTTCGCGCTCCGCTTTTTTCGCCGCACGATCGGCTTTCTTCGCGGACTTTTCCGCCTCCTTGTCCGCTTTCATTTTCTCGCGCTCGGCCTTGTTGATTTTGCCGTCCGCATTCTCGTCATATTTTTCCAGGTCGGATTGACGCTTTTCGGACCGCTTTGCCTTGGCCGCTTCCTTGGCTGTCTGCTTTTCAGCTTCGCTGACCACCCCGTCCTTGTCGGCGTCGTGCTTCTTGTATTTTGCCCTGGCCGGCGGACGCTCGGAATCACCGGAGGATTGGGCCATGGCAACGGGAGCAAACACAAATGCCGACAGCATCAGCATGAGTAACGGGGTCTTGGGGAACATTTTCATAGCGTGCCTGCTATGCCCCCAATTTGTCTGCGTCGCAAGGGCGGACCATGCATGCCATCAGGACGCCAGTCGGCGGCAGAGCTCTGCGCGGATCGCCCGCAGACCTTTGTAGCCGGCAAGGTCGTCCGACATGCTCGCGAGCGACCGGCCCAATCGACGGGCAAGCACCTGATCGGTGGCCATTGCGTCGAGCCGGTGCAAGGCGATGCGGATACCAAACGCCACTCCCGCTCCGCCGGGCAAGCCCACCAAGGCCTGATGCTCGACGCGCAACCACAGCTGTTCCAACCGCACGGGCGGACGCGGCGACGGCACCCGATGACGGGGATGCAAATCCAGCACATCCGTCGCGGCGATGCCCCAGTTGTCGCGCAACAGGGCCGTTGCGGGCGTCAGGCTGCCGAGCAAACGCTGAATGGCAGGACCAATCGAAGGATTCAGTCCGGGCACCACCCCGTGAATTTCCTCCAGCGTGCAACCGATCTTTTCGTCCAAACTCCAGCCGGTGGGAAAACAAACGGCGCCGGCGCGCAATCGGTAGCGGCCCTCGCCATCCGGTGACAGCAGCAGCACATCCGGCTCCCACTGCTCGGCGACGCCCCGCCAGCTTTCGACCTTGGGCAGGTTCCAGCCGGCGGCAAGTTCGAGCAGCGCAGGCAGCAATACATCGCCCTCGGGTGTGCTTCGCAGGCAATGCTCGCGTGACGACCCCAGCGTCGCACGGCGCTGCGCCCGCAATCCGCCGGCGATATCCCAATCTTGAAAAAAATCCGCCGGCCGGCCCCGGCGCATGGTCATCCGGAAACGAAAATCCTCGTCCGGAAAAAGCGCCGACAGCGCGCTCATGGACGGAGGGTCAGCCGCGTGCGATGCCCGGGCGCGAAATAACGGGCGGTGAAAGCCGCGAGATCATCAACCGTCACCGCATCGACATGCGCGTCGTAGCGTCGCCAGTCGTCCGCCGGCAAACCATACAGGGCGTTCAGCCCCGCCTGCATGGCTTTTGACGCATTGGTCTGCAGGCTCATGCGCCGCCCCGCCTTCAACCGCGTCTGGCAACGGCCCAGTTCGTCGGCCGACACCCCGCCTTGCCCGATCCGCTTGATCTCCGCCTCGAACTCCGCGTAAACCGCGGCTTCGCTGCCGGGAGCAGTGCCCGCATACAGGTAAAACATCGCGGCGTTGAGACCGATCACCCGGGAAGAGCGCACGAAATAAGCCAGTCCCAGCTCATCCCGCACCCGCAGAAACAACCGGGCGGCGACGCCGCTGAAAATCTCGTCGAGCACCTCGCCGACATAAAAATCGGGAGCACGCAGCACCGGCGCCGGATAAGCTTCGAACAGCACCGCCTGCTGACGCGGCTGTTTCTCCACCCCATCCCCCGGTTGGGCCGATGCGACGCTGCCGCCGTCGAGTCGGTCCACACTCCCGTCCCTGAGTCGGCGCAACAGGGCCTTGCTTTTCGCGGCGAGGTCGCGGGGCGAAAAATCCCCCGCCACCGACAGCACGGTATTGGAAGCCACCAGGAGTCGGCGATGCAGCGCCACCAGATCCCCGGGGACAACCGCCGCAATCCCTGCCTCATTTCCGGTGTGGGCAACCGCCAGGGGGTGCGCCCCGAAGAAACGCTGGCGCAGCAAACGACGACCGTACGCCACGACGTCATCCTTTTCCTCCTGCAGGGCCGCCAGCTGGGCGGCGCGTTCCAAGGCCACCGTCGCGGGGCGAAAGGTCGGACGCAGCAGCGCGGCTTCCAGCACTTCGAAGGCCCGGTCGATGTCCGTCGGCAAAACCTCCAGCGCGAGGCCGAAACTGTTGTTGCCGGCAAAGGAATGAAAAACGCCGCCAACCTCCTCGATGCGTCCAGCCACCTCCGCCGCGGAATAATCCTTGGTGTCCTTCGTCAGCAACGTGGCCATCAGGGCGGTCGCGCCCCGGCGGTCCTGCGGCTCATGACATGGTCCGCCCAAACAACAAAGCCGCAGATGCAGGTTGGGCAGCGAACGCTCAGGCTGCAGGATGAGCCGCGCGCCATTGGGCAGCACCAGCGGTTCCAACAGGCCTGGGTCCTTCGCCTGCGATTTTGCCGGGATCCGCCGATCGGGCGCCGCCCCGTTTGCCCGGGGATTTGACGCCACACAGGTGCGATGCTCCGGCACCAGATAGTGCCGCAGCACCCGCCGCACATCCTTGGTTGTCAGTTGGGCGAGCCGTTCGAAATAGTTCCGGCTGAACTGCAGGTCGCCCACCACAACCTCCGCCATGCCCAGCCGCGAAGCCTGGCCGCTCACCGTCTTGCGGGTGTTGATTTCACCCACCACCATCTGACGGACAGCCTTCCGCAACTGCGCCGGAGTGATGCCGGTCCTGACCAACCGCGCCAGTTCGCGCTCCACGACCAGCTCCGCCTTGGCGCGCTTGGCCGCATCGCAATTGAATGAAACCAAAAACAGGCCGGAGGTGCCGGGATTCCAGCAACTCGCATCAATGGTGTGCACCAATCCCGCCTGCTCCCGCACGCGCTGCCAGAGCACCGAACTGTCGCCGCCGCCCAAAATGAGCGCCAGCGCGTCCAAGGCCGGGGTGTCCGCATGCGCGAGCCCGGGAATCTGCCAGGCCAAGCCGACACGGGAAATCTCGACCGCCTCGAAACGCTCCCAGACCCGCGGGGCCAGCTGCCGAGGTTCATCGGGCACGATCACCGGCGCCAGACGCGCACGTGGGCTGGAGCCAAAGCTCGCTGCTACCAGATCACGCGCCATGTCCGGCATCACATCCCCCGCCACCACCACCACCATGTTGTTCGGCACATAGCGGGCATGGTAATACGCGGCCAGATCGTCCCTCGTCACCGCCGCGAACACGTCGCGGTAGCCGATGATCGGATGCCGATAGGGATGCTCGCGAAATGTCGTGGCAAACAGGGCCTCGGCCAGACGCTGGTCCGGCTCGTCCTGCACCATGTCGATCTCGCGCAGAATCACGTCACGTTCCTTGGCGACCGCTTCCGGCGCGAGCGAGGAATGGAACACCATGTCGGCCAGCACATCCAGGGCCACCGCCACATGTTCGGCCGGCAGATCGATATAATAGACCGTGCGGTCGAAGGTGGTGTACGCGTTGATGCTGCCGCCATGTGCCTGCACTTCGGTGGCAATGGCGCTGGCCGGGCGCCGGCCGGTGCCTTGAAACAGCATGTGCTCGAGAAAATGTGAAAGCCCGGCCCCGAGAAAGCTCCCTTCATGGATGCTGCCGGTCTTGACCCAGACCTGCACCGAAACCAAGGCATGCCGGTGGTCCGGCTTGACCAAAAGCGTCAGGCCATTGGGCAACACCTGTCGGACCGGCTCATCCGCCCAAAAGGTGTTCAGCAACCTCGTGTCGGTCCGGGCGGAGCGATCAGTTCTCATCATGGTACAACCGGATGGACCGATCAGGCTGATTTGGCGGCCGTCTGGGCAGCCGCATCGCCGCGGCGCCGGGGATGCTTCGGCAGGAACGGCTGTTCGAAGGCTTCCTCAAACGTGTATATATCTGAAAAATCCTCGCGCCGGTCGCTGTCGGTTTTGCTAAACACGCTGTATTCGATCAGGTTGAAAACGATGTCGCCGAAGTCCCGGCAGCGTTTGACGCCCCAAGAGTTGAGCACCGTCTTGGCCAACGGCCCATACTGCTCCAGCGCATATACGCGCAGTCCCTGCAGCAGTTCCGGACCGCTCACATGGAAAGTCCGGCCGCTCCGGCTGGCGTCCTTCTTGCGCAACTCTTTGACGGTGTGATCGAGGCCATGACGCACAAAGTCGTAAGCCCGCTTCTCGAAGCGGTCGTCCTCCTTGCAAATCAGCGCCACAATTTCCGCAAAGTCTGGTTCTTGCATACGGTAAAGTCAGAGTTTTAGCACACCGCCCGGTTCCGCGCAATCGGCAGGACCGCTCCCACGAATGATTTTTCACCAGACTTTGCGTTGATGGGGCCTAACAGCATCGGCAGACTTACCTCACACATTTCACTCGCATACAAGGTCACATTATCGTTATTTTTCTGCGAAAATGATCGCTTCCACCCAGACCAACCACCCGCTCGCCAGCATCAAGGACGATCCGGAGAACAGCAGTCCCTTGGATTTGGCCTGCCAGCGCCTCAAGGCAGCCGGGTTACGCATAACCCAGCCGCGCATTGCGATTCTCAATGCCCTGTCGCAGCGGAATCATCCCACCAGCATTGAGCAGATCCATGCTGATCTGGATGACGGATCGTGCGATTTGGTCACGGTTTACCGTTGTCTGGCCGCTTTTGAGGAAATCGGCCTGGTCCAGCGCTCCTTCTTTCACAACGGCACCAGTCTTTATCAGATCAACCTGGGCGACAGCGCGCGATACCATGTCGTCAGCAAGACCAATGGCAATGTTGAGGAAATCGATCCCGAGTCGGTGACCGAACTCCAGGAAGCGGTCGCCCGCGTTGAACAGCGGTTGCGGGAAAAGGGCTACTCCGACATCACCCATGTGGTGGAGTTCTTCGCCCACACGCCGGTGAGCAATCGCACCCAGGCCCCGGTTTCAGCCAAGCTCTGATTCTGCAAAAGGGCTGCACGAAAAAAGCGCGGGAGCATCCCGCGCTTTTTCCTTTTGGGCATGGGACGATTCAGCCAAGGGCTGATTTGTAATTGGCCGCCACCTGCGTCCAATTCACGACGGACCAGAAACCTTTGACGTAATCGGCCCGACGATTCTGGTAACGCAGATAATACGCGTGTTCCCAGACATCGAGGCCGAGCAACGGAATCCGGCCTTCACCGAGGGGTGAGTCCTGATTCGGGGTGGAATGCACCACCAACTTGCCGTCGTCCAGACTGAGCCAGGCCCAACCGCTGCCGAAGCGGGTCATCGCCGCCGCATTGAATCTCTCCCGCATTGCGGCCACATCGCCAAACGCGGCGCGGATCGCCGCCGCCAGCGATCCGGAAGGTTCGCCCCCTGCTCCGGGACCGATGACGCGCCAGAACAGCGCATGATTGTGATGACCGCCGACATTGTTCCTCACTGCGGTGCGGATTGATTCCGGCACCGCATTCAGATCGGCCAGCAACTGTTCCGCGCTCAAGGCCTGCAGTTCCGCGTGGCCGGCCAGCGCCTTGTTGGCGTTGTCGATGTAGGCTTGGTGATGCCGTCCGTGATGAATCTCCATCGTGCGCACATCTATCCAAGGCTCCAACGCATCGTGCGCATAGGCCAAGGGCGGCAAAACGAAAGGTTGCGGGGTGTGCGCGACGGTCGGCTTGGCGGCAGCTTGCGCCGCGCGCAGGGGCGTCAGCCCGAGACCGACCAAGGCGGCGCCGGCGCCGATAGATTTCAGGACGGTGCGGCGGGTGTAAATGTTGGGGACGTTCATCCTGTCACGGATAACAACAACGCGTCATGACGCAAGAACCGCGCCCGGATTGCGTGCACTTCAGCTCCCGGCCAGCAGCCGGCGCAGCACCTCGTCAACGAGCTTGGGATTGGCCTTGCCCCGGGAGGCTTTCATGACCGGTCCCTTGAACGCGTTGATTGCGCTGTCCTTGCCGCCCTTGAACTCGGCCGCAGCCTTCGCATTGCCCGCGATGGCCTCGCGGCACCATTGCTCAAGCTCCGCGGTGTCGGTCGGCACGGCCTTCAACCCCTTCCGTTCGATGATCACAGCCGGGGCATCGCCCGTCTTGAACATTTCCACAAAAACTTCCTTCGCCGCGTTGTTCAATACCGCGCCGGTGTCGATGAGCCGCACCAATTCCGCCAGCTGCGGCGGCCGGATCCTGCATCCGGCCAGGCCGCCGCCCGCGGCGCCGAGTTCGCGCAAGAGGTCGTTGACAATCCAGTTGCCGACGGCCTGCGCCAGGGCGACACCGGCATGGTGCACGGTCTCTTCAAAATAATCGGCCAGCGGACGATCCCATACCAGCACCGAGGTGATCGTGTAGGGCAGCTGATACGTTTCGAAAAACCGGCGTTGGCGGTCAAAGGGCAGCTCCGGGCAGCCGGCACCGATCCGCTGTTTCCAGGCATCATCCACCCGCACCGGCATCAGATCCGGGTCCGGGAAATACCGGTAATCGTGCGCCATCTCCTTCGTGCGCAGGGATTGCGAGGCGCCGGTCATGCCGTCGTAGTCCCGCGTTTCCTGCACGATGGTGCCGCCCGCCTCCACCACCGCGATCTGGCGCTTGATTTCGTGGGTGATGCCGTCCCGCACAAAGGAGATCGAGTTGAGGTTTTTCAGCTCAACCTTGGTGCCCAACTGCGACTGACCGACCGGTCGGATGGAGATGTTGGCATCGCAACGCATCTGCCCCTTCTCCATGTCGCAATCCGAGATGTCGCCCTGCACCATGATGGCGCGCATATGCCTCCTCCGGACCGGCCAAGGCGGGCTCGGTGACGATCTCCATCAACGGAGTGCCGGCGCGATTGTAGTCAACGAGGGAATCATTTGCCCCGTGGTTGAGCTTGCCCACATCCTCCTCGAGGTGGATGCGGGTGAGCGGGATAACCTTGTGCTCGCCCATGAGGTTGCGCGACGCGCCGGGCAGCTCGATCTCCACCCCGCCGCCGAGACAGATCGGCTGGTCATACTGGGAGATCTGGTAGTTCTTCGGCGAGTCCGGGTAGAAATAGTTTTTCCGGTCCCACTTGCACACCGCGGCAATGTCGCAGCCCAGCATCAGGCCGGCCTTGATCACGGCATCGAGCGCGGTCTTGTTCATGACCGGGAGCGCGCCCGGGAGGGCCAGCACGACGGGGTCGGTCAGCGTGTTTTCCGGTTCGCCAAAACCGGTCGCCACCCGGGTGAACATCTTCGAGCGCGTCCTGATCTGAACGTGCACCTCCAAGCCGATGACTGCTTCGTATTTCGACATGGCGGATATCAAAGTTGCGGCCGGCGCCGGTGCCAGTCGTGTGCCTGTTCAAAGGCATGCGCCACCGCCAGGAGATTGGCCTCCTGAAACGGACGGCCGATGAGTTGCAGCCCAATGGGCAGGCCTGCGCCCGAGAAGCCACAGGGCAAACTGACGGCGGGCAGCCCGGCCAGATTGACCCCGATGGTGTAGATGTCGCAGAGATACAAGGCCAGCGGATCCGCCTTGGCGCCGAATTTGAACGCCGGTGTCGGGGTGGTCGGGGTAAGCAACACATCGACCTCCTCGTAGGCCTTGAGAAAATCCTGCCGGATCAGCGTCCGCACCTTCTGCGCCCGCAGGTAATAGGCATCGTAGTAACCGCTCGACAGCACGTAGGTGCCAAGAATGATGCGGCGCTTGACCTCATCGCCGAAACCCTCGGCCCGGGATTGGCAGTAGAGGTCAACCACATCGGTGGCTTCCTTGGCCCGGTGGCCGTAGCGGATGCCATCATAGCGCGCCAAGTTTGAGGACGCCTCGGCGGTCGCGATCACGTAATAGGCGTCCAGGCAATATCGGGTGTGTGGCAGGGAAACTTCCCGGATTTCACAGCCTTGCCCGCGATAAAACGCCACCGCCTTGTCCACGGCAGCGGCCACCTCGGGATCCAGCCCGTCGCCAAAATACTCCCGCGGGATGCCGATTTTCCATGGCCCCTGTTTTGTCTGCAGCGCAGCGCGGTAATCCGGAATCTCCGCCCGAAACGAGGTCGAATCGCGCTCATCATGACCGGCGATGACCTGCAGCAGCAAAGCAGCATCCTCAACCGTGCGGGTCATCGGGCCGATCTGGTCCAGTGACGAGGCAAACGCCACCAAGCCGAAGCGGGACACCAGCCCATAGGTGGGCTTCAACCCCACCACCCCGCAAAACGCCGCCGGCTGGCGGATCGAGCCGCCGGTATCAGAGCCCAAGGCGGCGATGACCTCACCCGCCGCCACTGCCGCCGCGCTGCCACCCGAAGAACCACCGGGCACACACCCGGTGTCCCACGGATTGCACGTCGGGTGCATGGCCGAGTTTTCCGTGGACGAGCCCATGGCGAACTCATCGAGATTCAACCGCCCCCAAAGCACCGCCCCGGCAGATTTGAGCCGGTTCGTCACCGTCGCATCGTAAGGCGAGACGAAGCCGGCCAGCATGCGGCTCGATGCCGTCAGCGGCTGGTCCTTCACCGCAATGACATCCTTCAAGCCAATGGGAATTCCATCCAGCACGCCCATGGTTTTGCCCGCGGCGCGCCGTTGGTCGGACGCCTCGGCCTGCCGCAGTGCATCGGCCTCGTCGCCGGAGTTGAAGGCCCTGACCGTCGGATCAACCGTACCGGTTCGCTCAATCACGGCCCGCGTCAGTTCGACCGAACTGACCCCGCCTTCGGCCAGCCGGCGCGACAATTCGGCCACGGATGCGTAGAAAAGTTCGGCAGCCATGATGATTATTCCACAACTTTGGGCACGACAATCATGTTGCTGCGTTGTGCCGGCGCGTTGCGCAACGCTTCCTCGGGTGCAAACCCGGACCGGGGCTCGTCATCGGCCCACACATTTTCCAAAGGAAACGCATGCGCCGTCGGCTCCACGTTGCTGACGTCCACCGTCTCCAACTGGCGGATGTGGTGCAGCACATCGGCCAGCTGACGGCGGTATTTTTCCTTCTCCGCAGGCGTCAGCGTCAAGCGCGCCAGCATGGAGACATGGTCGATGTCGATTTCCTCGGCCTTGCTCATGATCACTTGCGCACGCGGTAGTCGGTGTTTGAGACCAGCTCATCCTGAATCCGCTGGAAGACGGCATTGACCTCCTGGTCGGTGAGAGTCCGGTCGACGGCGCGAAACGCGAGTTGGAAAGCCAAACTCTTGTGCCCCTCCGGCAGACCGGCGCCCTGGTAAACATCGAACACATCAACCCGCTCGACGGCAAAGGTCGTTCCGGCCACGGCAACCGCGGTCTGCCGCAAGCGGTCGCGCACTTCGCCCGCAGGCAGAGATTCCGGAACCACCAGGGCCAGATCGCGCAAGGCGGCCGGGAAGAGGCTGAAGTCGTTGAAGCGGCGCCGGACCTGTCCCGCCGGCAGACGGTCCGGCAACATCGCGAACACCCCCGCGAAAACCCGGCCTTCGATGCCCAGCGCTTTGACCATCGCGAGGTTGAGCAGCCCGAAGCGCACCGTCCAACCATCGTTCAAGTCACCGGCCAGCGCGGAATGGCCCTCCTGCCAGCCGAAATATACGCCGGAGGTCGGCGACAAAGGTTGGTTCGCCAAGTCCACCCCCGCGGCGGCCGCCAAGGCGGTCACGTGGTGCTTCACGGTGTAGAAATCCGGGGCCTCGCGTTGCAGCCACCGGCGTTCGCCATCCTCCGCGATCACGAACGCCACCGAGACGCACTCAAAGTTCTGTCCGTTGTGTTCCATGAACACCCGGCCCGTTTCGCAGAGCCGCGAGACCGCAACCCCACGCGATTGATTGAGGCGCAGCGTGTCCAGCAACCCCATTACCAAGGTCGGGCGCAGATGCGATTGATCGGCCACGAACGGGTTGCTCAAGGCGAGTTCCGCCGCCGCGGTCTGCGAGACCCAACCGGTCAGTTCCTTGGCCGAACGCAGTGTGTAGTTGACGCACTCGTGGAAATCATGCCCGACGAGATACTCGGTGACACGCCGGTTGAAGAGTACCGCAGGATCGTCGTCACCAACCAGCCCGGGGCCGGTGAGAACGGCCGAAGGGATTTTCTCCGTGCCGTATACGCGGAGCACTTCCTCGACCAGATCGATCGGGCGGTCCAAATCATCGCGCCAGCTGGGGATTGAAATCGTCCAAGCCGGACCGCGCTTTTCGGTTTCCTCTTCCCGGGTGATGACGAGTTCCAGGCTTTCGAAGGCCGCACGCATCTCGGCCGCGGGAATGTCGAAGCCCAGTTTTTCACAGATGTAATCGTGCGTGACGACAATCTCGCGCTCCCACGGCACTTCCCCACCCACCTTGTAAACCGGACCGACCACCTGCCCGCCGGCCGTGGCCAAAATCAGGTCAATGGCGCGATAAGCGGCCTCGAGGGCCATGTGCGGATCCACCCCGCGTTCATAGCGGTAGGACGAATCGGAACTCAGGGCGAGTCGCTTGGAAGTTCGGCGCACGCTCTGCCGCTGAAAAATGGCGCATTCCAAAACCAAGTCCGTGGTGGTCTCGGTGACACCGGAGTTTTCGCCGCCCATGATACCGGCCACCACCACCGGTTGCCCGGCATCCGCGATGACGAGCATGCTGTGGTTCAACACCCGCTCCTTGCCGTCGAGCGTGACAATCTTTTCGCCATCCTTGGCGCGGCGCACGAGAATTTCCTGCCCGGCCAGCAGACTGGCATCGAAGGCATGCAGCGGCTGCCCGTATTCGAGCATCACGTAGTTGCCGACATCCACCACATTGTTGATCGGGCGCAGACCCAGGGCGCGCAGGCGCGCCTGCAGCCAGTCCGGGCTGGGGCCGATTTTCACCCCGGTGATGACATGGGCCGTGTAGAGCGGGCAATCCTTGGGCACTTCCACTCGTACGGATTTCAGCAGATCCGGCCGGGCGCCGGATTCGGGTATCACCCCATGGAAGTCCGCCTGCGGATATTGCAGGGGCAGCTTGAACCATGCAGCCAACTCGCGCGCGATGCCGAGATGCGAAAGGCAATCCGGACGGTTCGGCGTGATCTCGATGTCGAAAACCGTGTCGCCCGGCGGCAGGACGTCGTTAATCGGCGTACCGGGAGTCGGACTGCCCGGCAGAAGCAGCAGCCCATCGTGTGCCTCGCCCAAGCCGAGTTCATCAGCCGCGCACATCATGCCGTCGGAGGCCTGACCACGAATCTTGGACTGCTTGATTTTGAAATCACCGGGCAAAACCGCCCCGGGCAGGGCCACCGGCACATGGTTGCCGGCATCGCAGTTGGGCGCGCCGCAAACGATGGTCTTCACTCCGCCGGCCGGGCCAACCTCCACTGTGCAGACGGACAGTTTGTCTGCGTTGGGGTGCTTTTCGCGCGTGAGAATCCGGCCGACCACGACGTTTTCGAGCCGCGGGGCACCGGTCTGGATGACTTGCTCCACCTCAAAACCCAGGAAAGTGATCGCCTTGCAGATATCGGCGACCGGGGCCGTGAGGGGCAGCAGCTCTTTGAGCCAGTTGTGTGAAATCTTCATGGATGCAACTCAGGCAAACTGCTTCAGGAAACGGAGGTCGTTCTGGTAGAAATAGCGGATGTCATCGATGCCGTAGAGCAGCATGGCGAGCCGTTCCAGCCCCATGCCGAACGCATAACCCGTCCAAACCTCCGGGTCGTAGCCGACCTCGGCAAACACCGCCGGGTCCACCATGCCGCACCCGCCGATTTCGATCCAATCCTTTTTGACCTTGGGCAGGTGCCGGGCGCTGAGGTCCACCTCAAAACTCGGCTCGGTGTAGCTGAAGTAATGCGGACGGAAACGTGTTTTCGTATCCGGCCCGAGCAACGAGGTGAAGATGTAATCGAGGAGTGCTTTCAGGTCGCGCACAGTGACGTTCTTGTCGACGTAGAGGCACTCAATCTGGTTGAAATTCGCGCTGTGGGTGGCGTCGGTCGTGTCACGGCGGTAGACCCGGCCGGGCGACACGATGCGGATTGGCGGTTTTCCCTGCAGCATGGTGCGGATCTGCACCGACGAGGTGTGGGTGCGGAGCAGGTATTTTTCGCCGTCGATCTTTTTGCTGACATTGCCGAAGCGGGCGTTGTCCGGAAAATAAAAGGTGTCCTGGGCGTCGCGCGCAGGATGATCCGCCGGGGTGTTCAGCGCATCAAAGCAGTAGTATTCGCTTTCCACCTCCGGACCGTCCGCGACGGTGAAGCCGACCTTACGCAGAATCCGGCACATCTCTTCACGCACCAAGGTCAGCGGATGATAGGTGCCGGGGCCAAAATCAGGAGTCGGGAGGGTCGGATCCACCGCAGGCCCCAGCTGCGCTTGCATCTCCCGGGCTTCGATGCGTGCCAGCCCGGCGTCCAGCAGTTCCTGAATCCGCTGCTTGGTTTCGTTGATGAGCTTGCCGACGGCCGGGCGTTCCTCCTTGGGCACCGCCCCCATCTGTTTCATCAAGGCGGTAAGCTCACCGTGCGGACCGACCAGACGGGCCTTGGCCGCTTCGAATTCCGGTCGCGTGGTCAGGCTGGCGAGATCAGTCTGGGCCTTCACGGCCAGTCCATTGAGTTTCTCTTGCATGGATAAGTGAGGGTTGTGAACCAGCGGCGCGCAAACGACACGCCAAAAAGCAAAAAGGACGGCTCCCCGGCCGGGGCCCGTCCTTCGCACAGAGGGCAAAGTCGGCGGGCCGTGACCGGCCCGCCCGTGTCGAATCAGGCCTTGCGGGACGCAACCTTGGTCTGCAGCGCGGCTTGGGCCTGCTTGACGAGAGCGTTGAACGCGACCTCGTCGTTGACGGCCAAGTCGGCGAGGACCTTGCGATCCAAACCGATGTTCGCGGCCTTGAGGCCCTCGATGAAGCGGCTGTAGCTGATGCCGGCGTTGCGGCAGGCCGCATTGAGACGCACGATCCAGAGACCGCGCATGTCGCCCTTCTTTTTGCGACGCGCGATGTAGGCGTACTGCCAGGCATGCGAAACAGCATCTTTCGCGTAGCGATAGAGCTTCGATTTGTTGCCGAAATAGCCCTTGGCGTATTTCAGCACTTTCTTGCGGCGCTTACGCGACGCGGGGGAGTTGGTTGCACGAGCCATGTTGTGTTTTCCTTGTTTTTGTCGCCGGCGGGTCGGCTTAGAGTTTCACCCGCCTGGCGTGGTTGATGATTATGCGTTCAGGCTGGATCAGAGGCCGTGAGGCAGGCAGCGACGAAGCGGCACCGCGTGCGTTTCGGACAAAGCCTTGGCTTTGCCCAGACGACGCTTTTGCTTGGAGGACTTGGTATTGGCGATATGCCGAGTCCCCGGCGAACGGTGCAGCAGCTTGCCCTTGGCGGTCAGCTTGAAGCGCTTGGCAACGGACTTTTTGGTCTTTTGCATGGGAATGAGCGGCCCAAAACACAGAATCGCTTCACCGCTGTAAAGTGAATTCTCGGTCTGCCTCCGACAATTGTCCCACGGCGGCCATTCGCCCCGCTTCATGCGAGCGGCATTAAGCGGACCGCCACCCGGTGGCGAACACATACATCCACTCCGAATCTTCCCGTCCGATGCGTCAATCCATCGAAATCGGAGCGCCTTCCGCCGCAATCCACCGGATGACACGCCCAGTCCTGCCGCCAGCAGAGCCACCAAGGTCTGCGCATCCACGGCATGTTTACGGCGCCCTGCTGAATGTTCGCAAAGAAAACCAGTTTTCGATACCGAAACACAGTTGACAACGAAGATGGGATTATGAGTTTTTGGCGGTTCTGCTTTGGCTTCCTAGCTCAATGGTAGAGCAGTTGACTCTTAATCAATTGGTTCGGGGTTCGAGTCCCCGGGGAGCCACCAGATCAGCATCCAGCCTTTCGACCAGGCCCAGTTCTTTATCCTTCTTTCTTTCTCAGCGCTGCAGTCTTGTTGCCGGCGTAGCTCAACGGTAGAGCACCTGTTTTGTAAACAGGCGGTTGCGGGTTCGAATCCCATCGCCGGCTCCATCCGTGGGCGGTCACTCCGCAAGACTGGCATGCAAAAACCACTGCCTGGTGGTGTAATGGTAGCACAGCAGATTCTGACTCTGCTTGTCTAGGTTCGAGTCCTAGCCGGGCAGCCAATCTCGTGCAGCGAATTTACGCGCGTTATTTTTCGGGATGGGATTGACAGGGCATATTCAAATGCACCTAGTTCGGCTTCTTTTGTGCCACCACCAGCAGCGATTCCACCCTCCCATGCTGAGACTATCAGAACCCATACACTCTGGTATTTCATCTGAATGTTCATCTCTCAGCATTGAAAATACACCGTATTCAGATTTCTGCTGCCCGTACCCAATCACACGAATTTGCTTTCAGTCTTCACCACCGCGCTTAGCTTTTGCGCCCTGACTTTCTCTCCCACCTCCAATCACAATCCTCCCTCAAATTATGATTACCCAACTGATGCCTACGGCGTTCCTCATGAACCAAACTCCGATGGAGTTGTTCATCCACGGCGGTCCGATCATGTGGCCGATTTTGCTCACCTCCTTCATCGCCATCACCGTCATCATCGAGCGAATGGTCTTCATCGTGCGCGAGAACGCCCATCGTGAGGAAGAGGTCGTGGAAAAGATCCTCGAGAAGGCCGAAAGCCGCGACATTGAAGGCGCCCTCGCCTTGGGTCGCAAGAGCAAGGACTTCGTCGCCCGCGTGCTCGTTTACGCCCTTGAGCACCGCCAATCTTCCTTCGCCAACGCCATGGTCCGCGCCTCCAACCGCGAGCTCACCCGTTTCCAACAGGGTCTGCCCACCCTCGACACCATCATCCCGATCGTTCAGCTGCTCGGCCTCTTGGGTACCATCACCGGTATGATGCGTGTGTTCGGTGCCTTGGGCGAAGGTGACATCGCCGCCAATGCCGCCCAGATCACCGGTGGTGTCGGTGAAGCGCTGATCGCCGTGGCTTCCGGTCTTGCCATCGCCATCACCGCCATGCTGCCCTTCAATTATCTGAACACCCGCACGGAGCAGGCCAAGCATGAGCTGACCGACGCCGCCACGGCGCTGGAAATGATCATGCACAAGCAGCAGGACGCCACGGCATCCCGCTGATCTGCAACCATAACTAAAAGAAAGTTCCTCCAATGACCGGTGCCAGCAGCAAAGGTGGTGGGCCTAAGAAGGCGCGCATTGAAATTATCCCCCTCATTGACGTCATCTTCTTCCTGCTGGCCACCTTCATTCTCTTCACGCTTTCCCTGAACACCTCCGGCGGCCTTCGGCTTTCCCTGCCGCGTTCGCAGACAGGTGAACCTCGTGATCCTTCCAATTCCGTCACCATTTCGATCACATCGGAAGGTACATTGGCTTGGGACAAGGACCCGGTGACCTTGGATGAATTTTTGATCCGACTGCAGACCTACAAGTCCACGGAATCCAATCCGAAGGTGCTGATCAACGGCGACGAAAACGCCTATTTCAGCCAAGCGGTCTACGTCTTTGACGAGGTACGCAAAGCGGGCATTCAAAAAGTTCTGATCGAGACCCGCGTCAGTCCGACCGACCGGAGTTGACCATCAGGCGGGAACCACCGCTGAAGTGCATTTCTTCGCATTCAAATACCAACAATGGCTAGCCAAATTTCCCAATCATCCCCGCCCAAACAGGCACGCATTGAGATCATTCCGCTCATTGACGTCATCTTCTTCCTGCTGGCCACCTTCATCCTGTTCACCCTCTCCCTGGAAAAGATTCAGTCTGTGCCGGTGAATCTGCCGGTGGCCAATCCCGCGCCGTCCACCAATCAGGAGGATACGACGGTTACCCTGCAGGTTTCGGACCAAAGCACCTGCTATTGGACCTACCAAGGATCGACCGAGCTGATTCCGCTCAGCGAAGTCACCCCGCGTTTGCAGAATTACAAAAACCAAAATCCCGATCCCCGTGTACTGCTTACCACGGATGACAAGGCCAAGTACGGTGTCGCGATTCAAGTTTTGGATGAAATCCGCAAGGCCGGCATCGAAAAGGCCTCCATCGAAACACGTGTCCGCTCAACCGGACGATAATTTCAAGTTCTACCCACTTCTATCATCATGCGTCTGGATCTGATCATCGGCATAATCGTCTCAGCCCTGCTGCACGGCGCATTCTTTGGCATTTCCTATCTTGATCTCAGTGAACCGGTCGTGGTCGAGGAAGCACCGCCACCGACAATCGAGCTTATGGAAATGCCTCCTCTGCCCGAAGAGGAGCCGGAAATTGTTGAAAGCGATGAACCTCCGCCGGAGACCATCGACTTCGCTCCGCCCATGCAGGCCGATGTCCCCCAAATCGTCACGGTCGACTCCTTTGTGCAGCAAATCCAACCGCCGCCTCCGGAAAATCTGACCCCGGTTTCGGGCGTCATCTCCATTCCCACGGTCCGTCAGGCCGGTTTGGGCAAGGGCATCGAAGTTTTCGACATCAGCAAGATCGATCAGGCCCCCATCCCCAAGTTTCAGGCCCGCCCGCAGTATCCGTTTGAAATGCGGCGTGCCGGCATCGAGGGCGAAGTGGTCGTCGAATTCATCGTCGATACCGCCGGTAATGTCCGCAATCCCTTTGCCGTCCGTTCCTCCCAACGCGAATTTGAGCAATCTGCCGTTCAGGCCGTGGCCAAGTGGACTTTCCGCCCCGGTCGCAAGGGTGGTCGTGCGGTTAATACCCGCATGCAGGTGCCCATTGTCTTTACTCTGAACGAAGATTAATTCTGTCCACGTTACGCACCCGATCATGACTTTCCTTTCGGTCACAACTCTCAAACGCTGCACCATCGCGTTTCTCCTGGCCTTGGCCGCACCAGCCATGCTCTCCGCGCAGGAGAACGCCCAAACCTCCGAGCGCGCCGGCGAGGATCTGGGCAAACTGCAGGAACTGATTGACGCCAAGAACTGGAACGGAGCAATCAACCTGCTCAACGGCATTCTGCGCTACGCGGCGCCGAACAGCTATGATCAGGCCTTGGCCAATGACATCCTTTCGAAGATTTATCTTCAGGTCTCCGATTATGCTGCCTCCATCCCGCCGATGGAAAAGGCCTACCAGCTGGGAGAAGCGTACAAGTTCTTTGATACCCGGAGCCAGCTGGACCGCATCTACTATCTGGCCCAGCTTTATTATCAGGAGGCCAACAACACCAAGTCGTCCGCCCTGCAGCAGCAGTATTTCACCAAGGCCGCCCATTACATCGACAATTGGCTGAAAAACACACCCCGCCCCACCGAGGATGCGCGTCTTTTCTACGCCACGCTGCTTTACAACCAGGCCACGCTGAATCCCGACAATGTCGACAAGGTCCTGCTCAAGAAGGCGCAGGAACAGGTTAATGAGGGGCTGCATTTCACCATCAATCCCAAAGAGAATTTCTACGTCATCCTTCTCGCCACCCTGCAACAGTCCGGTGAGATCGCCAAGACGGCCGAAATTTTGGAACTGCTGGTCCATAAGTATCCCTCAAAACTGACTTACTGGCAGCAGTTGATGGGCACTTACGCCAATCTTGCCGCGGAGGCCAAGTCACCCGAAAAGGCGGAAGAATTCAATCTTCGCACCATCGTGACGATTGAACGCGCCCAGGCATTGGGCATGATGGATTCGCCGAAGGACAATTACAACTTGGTGGGCATTTACTTCAACCTCGGTCAGCACGGCGAAGCCACCAAGTTGCTGCACAAGGGACTGAGAGATGGCACCATTGAGTCCGATGTGGCCAAGTGGGAGCTGCTTTCTTACTCCTACCAGCAGATCAACAAGGAATTTCAAGCGATCGAAGCCCTGCAGGAAGCGTCCAAGCACTTTCCCGACACCGGTCGCTTCGACCACCAAATCGCTCAAATCTATTATTCGCTTAACCGGGTGGAAGAAGCCCACAAGCACGTCAACCTGGCGATCAACAAGGGGAATTTGGACAAGCCCGGCGCGGTGTACTACTTCTTGGCCTACATCAGTTTCGAACTCCTCAAATTTGAGGAGGCTTTGGTTGCGGTTAACAAGGCTGCGGAGTTTGAAGAAAATCGCGACAGCCAGCTGCCCCGGCTCAAGCAGGCCATTGAGGATGCCATCAAGGAACGTGAAGCTGTGAAAGCCCAGCTGGCCGCCCAACACGATTAATCCACTAGTTCCCAAAACCGACCCACACCACCTTTACATCATGAAGAAAGTCTATGTCCTCTTCCCCGTTATCGCGATGCTGATCTTTTTCGGCATTTGGTGGAATTATAACGCCAAATACGAAGCGGCCAAGGCAGAGAAGGCCCGTCTGGCCCGGGAAGCACGGGATGCCAAACTCATCGCCGAAGCTGAAGAGCGCAAACTGGCCATTCAAATGGCGGTCGCCGCCGCCGAAGCCCGCAAGCAGGAGCGCGATGCCAAAAACGCCCAACAGCAGGCCGAAAAGGAGGCCCGTCAACAGGCCAAGGAAGCCAGCGACAAGGCGTATCGGGACAAGGAGAAGTTGGCCCGCCAGAAGGAGCGCCTGATCAAAGATGTCGAAACCGAG
Source organism: Opitutaceae bacterium (assembly GCA_019455245.1). Lineage (GTDB taxonomy): Bacteria > Verrucomicrobiota > Verrucomicrobiia > Opitutales > Opitutaceae > Cephaloticoccus. The sequence goes on along the minus strand of JACFMR010000001.1, from coordinate 82,318 downwards.
CGTGAGACGATTGCCAAACTCGAAGAGCGCAAGGGTATCTTGCTCAGTGAAGAAACCTTCCTCCGTCAGTATGTCAGAATGGCTGAATCCAACCAGCAGGGTCTTCAGCACGTGATGGAAAAGATCAATGCCGCCGACGTGGCGCGCGCCAAAGCCGAAGCGGATGCAGCCGCCAGCCGGAAGCGCTAAATCAGTAACAAACGACTTTCAACCACCCTACTAGAAACATGAAAAAGTGGCTTTATTTTATTGTTCCCGGTATCCTCACCGTGATTTTCACCTTCTTCTATCTCACTCATTCCAAAGAGGCGGCGGAGAAGGAACGCATTCGCAAGGAACAGGTCGCCTTGGTGCAGGCCGAGGAAGCGGCCAAGAAGGCCGAAATTGAAGCCAAGGCGCGTGAGGACGCGGCCAAGCGGGCCGCCGAACGTGAGGCCGAAGCTGCCGCCAAGGAAGCGGAGCGCGTCGCCAAGTGGGAAGCCGAAGGCCAGCGCATCCAGGCCGATACCGACCAATACAATGCCGAAGCAGACAAACTCTCCCACGATATCTCAGAGCTTCAGGTTACCTTGGATTCGCTGTACCGCACCAAAGAGCGGACCAACGATGAAGTCCTTCAGCTCGCCAAGCGGGTTGAGCGTGCTCGTATCGATGGTCAGACGGCCGATCTCGAAATTCAGCGTTTGACCGAAATGATTGTTCGCAGAGCCGATGCCAGCAGCCTCACCCGCCTGCCTGCTGCCGCCCCCTCCCGCTAAACAACGCGCAACACCTTCAGTTGAAAGCCCGGCCCAGCCGGGCTTTTTTGTGCCCGGTCACGATATTTTTCAAATTTTGTTTGCGGTTAGCAAACCACTCACATTTTCTCTGCTCTCCCCACTGCGGTGGGTTTGATACGAATGAATCGGGGCGTAGCTTAGCCTGGTAGAGCGCTACGTTCGGGACGTAGAGGTCGTCAGTTCGAATCTGACCGCCCCGACCATTCTGAGATTGCAAATCTCACATCTTCAACAATTTGAATCCGTTGATCAATTGGGTGGTTGTGGTTGTCGCCGTTTGGCAGTCCTGACGATATTGCGCAGCAACAATACGACCGGTCGCAGATGCTGGATGGCCAGGGCATATTCGGGAAAGCTCTGGTCACGCTTGAGCCTCCGGCGTTCCGAGCGGAGCGAGATTCAGCCAAGTCTTACAAGGGGCGACCACGTTGTCGCTGCGCTCCCAACTTCGCCAAGCCTACGAAGGGCACCGCCAACGCGGCTACAGTTCAATTTGATGCCGCAATTGGCATGTCCAACCGCAGAAAATTGCCCCTCCTTCACGGCTGACAGATCGCTGTCATCATCGGTTAGCGAAAAAACGGCCGGCTGAGATACACATGATCGTGCGCGAGGCATCCTTTAAATTCCCAAGTCTGCGGCCCACCAAACCAATGGCAGAGAGTTGATCAACGACGGTTCCCGCACGAAAAATGATTTTGTTTTTTTCCCGCCTGTTCTCAGCTTGGAGGCATGGATGCTGTTCAACAGGAAGTGCTGGATATTTTTAAACGGACTCGCGCTTTGCTCGAGGGGCACTTTGTGCTGCGCTCGGGCCTGCACAGCGGACATTTTTTCCAATGCGCCCAGGTCTGCCAGCACATGGATGCCGTGGAGCGTTTGGCGGCCTTGCTCCTCGCCAAGATGCAGCAGCAGGATTTTGCCACCGTGCTGGCTCCGGCCATGGGCGGATTGGTCATTGGCCAGGAACTCGCCCGGCAGTCGCACAGCCGTTATATTTTTGCCGAGAAGCTCAATGATGTACTGGTCCTGCGCCGTGGATTCACCCTCACCCCCGGCGAGAAAGTTTTGATTGCAGAAGACGTCGTCACCCGCGGTGGTCGCGTCAATGAATGCCTCGAGTTGGTGCGTCAGGCCGGCGGCACCCCGGTGGCGGTCGCCATGCTCGTGGACCGCAGTGAACAGCGTGCCCGTTTTGGCATCCCCGCGGTATCCTTGCTGGAGTTGAGCTTCCCGACCTACGCGCCCGACGCCCTCCCCGACTGGCTGGCTGCCATCCCGGTGCAAAAACCGGGAAGTTGAGTATCAGCGGCCATTGTCCCCGACCGGGCCGGCCGCCGGTCAGTTGATGCTGATCGTCAGATAACGGTAAACCCCACGGTAGAAGACCAACAGCAGGTTCCGTCCTGCATGCAGCTGCTCCCGGGCCCCATTGAGATCGACGACAGGCGACCGGTTGATTTCTACCAGCACAACATTCGGCACCAGTCGGTCCGCATAGGGAGAGTTTGGCGCCACGGCGGTGATCAACAGTCCCGTCACCCGCGAATCCAAGTTAAGCTGTCGACGCAGATCATCCGTCAAGGGCGCCACCTCGATGCCCGCCAGCAACTCCCCGGGATTGTCCAGGAGGCGGCCCAAGGTGACCTTCAGTTCCATTGCCTTGCCTTCGCGAAATACGCGCAGGTTCACCGGCGTCTGCGGCGGGGTCTGGGCGATGATCAAACGCAAATCCTCCATCGAGATGACAGACCGGTTGTCCACCCCCAGCACCACGTCGTCGCGTTGCAGACCGGCTTGCGCAGCGGGACCTCCCGGTGTCACATCGGTGATAACCACCCCCTTGACCTCACGGGGCAGTGAAAGGTATTCGGCGATATCAGGCGTGACCGTCTCGGCCGAAACCCCCAAGGAGCCACGGGCCACGGTGCCGGTCTGAATCAGGCTTTGCATGATTGATGCCGCCAGATTGATCGGGATGGCAAACCCAATGCCGATGTTGCCCCGGGTGGTTGAGACAATCGCGCTGTTGATCCCCACCAGTCGGCCCTTGGCGTCGATCAATGCGCCGCCGGAGTTGCCCATGTTGATGGCCGCGTCGGTCTGAATGAAATCTTCATACCCCGCCACATTCTCCAGCAAGCCGAGTTTGTTGCGTCCCTTCGCCGAGACGATGCCCATCGTCACCGTCTGGCCGACCCCGAGTGGATTGCCCACCGCAAAGACCACATCCCCCACTTTCAGTTTGTCACTGTCGGTCAAAACCACCGTGGGCAGATCGGACGCCTCGATCTTGATCACGGCCACATCCGTCTTCGGGTCGTTTCCGATCAGGCGGGCCTTAAATTCCCGATCATCCGGCAGCAGTACGCTGAGTTCTTCGGCCCCTTCCACCACATGATTGTTGGTGATGATGTATCCGTCTCGCGAGACGATGACCCCCGAGCCCAGCCCCTCCTCCTTTTTTTCCCTGATGCTCTCGGCCGGTGCTCCAAAAAGTTGGGCCAACGGATCCGTGGGAATGCGTTGTGCGACCGTCTTGGTGGAGTAAACCGAAACAACCGCCCGCTGGACCGGTTCAACCACGGTCGCATATGAAGTGACCAGACCGTCACTCCCCTCGGCCACGGGCGTGTCATCCCGGACCAAGGATGGCCCCACCAGCTTTGCCAGCGGTTCAGGCGTGGCTTCCTCTGCCCGACATGCCGGTGTCAGGCCAATTAGCAGCAAAAGCGCCAGGAGATGTGCTGAAAGTCGTGGGTGATTCATGGCAATTGGGGCAAAGGGTTGGACGGCGTGGTTTAAAATCCTTTGATCCGAAAAAGATCGGTGACGCTCGCGTTGCTGTTGATGCGCAGGATCGCTTGTCCGAGCAACTTGGCAATGCTGAGCACGGTGATGGGCAGACCGTGAGTGGTGACAGGCGTGGAATTGGTCGTGATCACTTCATCGATGACACCGCTCCTGAGCCTTTCCACCGCGACTTCATTCAGGATGCAGTGACTCACGGCCGCCCGCACGCTCATTGCGCCCTGCTCGCGCAACAATCGGGCGGCAGCGGTCAGGGTCCCGGCGGTTTCAGTGATGTCATCCACCAAAAGCACATCGCAGCCAGCAACTTCACCTACCACGCTCATGGCCTCGACGGTGGTCGCACTCGTTCGTTTCTTGGCCACCAGACACAGGGCCGCGTTCATGGTGTCGGCATACGCCGCCGCCATTTTCATCCCGCCCACGTCCGGTGAACAGACAACCAGCGGACGGACGCTTTCCCTTGCGGACAGGTGCTCGAAAAACACCGGTGAGGCATACAGATGATCAACCGGAATGTCGAAAAACCCCTGGATCTGCTGGCTGTGCAAATCCATGGCGAGGATGCGCGAAGCCCCGGCGGCCACCAACAGGTTGGCGACCAGTTTTGCGGTGATGGGCACCCGGGGCTGATCCTTGCGATCCTGCCGGGCATAACCATAAAACGGCAGCACCGCCGTGATCCGCTGCGCCGAGGCGCGCCGGGCGGCGTCAATCATGATCAGCAATTCCATCAGATGATGATTGGTCGGAGGGCAGGTGGATTGGATGATGTAGACGTCCTGGCCCCGGATGTTTTCGTTGATCTTAACGAATGACTCCCCGTCAGGGAAACAGGTTACCGTAGCCTCGCCCAAGGGCTCTCCGATGCTCCGGCAAATCTCCTCCGCGAGGGGGCGATTCGAATTGCCTGAAAATATCTTCAATCGGGAAGTGCTCATGTGGGAGTCAGCTTGGCCGCCGGTTCACGCGGAGGAAGCCATTTCTAGGCCTTGTCTTCCAATGCGGACACCCGCTTGAAGAGTTCGGGCAACCGCCGCTGCAAAACCTGCAGTCGCCGTTCCAGCATGTAGGGAATCGCCGGGTAGCCATGCACGAAGGCCCCCGGCTCAATGTCCGACGTGATGCCGGCACGGGCCCCCGATTTGACCCCCTTGCCCACGGTGATGTGACCCGCCACGCCTGCCTGACCGCCCAATATGACAAAATCCTCCAGCACCGCACTCCCGGAAATCCCCACCTGGGCACAGAGCACGCAATGCCGGCCGATGATGACATTGTGCGCCACCTGCACGAGATTGTCGATCTTGGTGCCCTCACCGATCACGGTGCGGCTGAAACGTGCGCGATCCAAGGTGCTGTTCGCCCCGATCTCCACGTCGTCCCCGATGATCACGATGCCGATCTGCGGCACTTTTTCGTAGCGCCCGCCCACAAATTCGTAGCCAAAGCCATCCGAACCAACCACGACACCCGCGTGCAGACGCACCCGGTCATGCAGAATGCATTCCGCGCCAACTGTCACTCCCGGCATCAACCAACAATCGCGGCCGATGCGCGCGTTTTGACCGACAAAAACCTGGGCCTGCAGATGGGAGTTATCCCCAACGGTCGCGCCGGCTTCGATCACGCATAACGGTCCGATTGTGGCGGTCGGCGCGATATCCGCTCCTTCGCCAATCACCGCACTCGGATGCACCCCGGGAGCGGGACGTGGCCAAAGCTTGGCTTCAATCCTGGCACACACCCGTGCAAGGCTGGCCGAGGGGTTCTCCACCACAAGGTGCAACTGATTGGGCAACGGCTCGCCTTCGTAATCACTCGGCACCAGGACCACGGACGCCTTCGTCTGCGCAACCTGACTGCGATACTTTTGATTGCCCAGAAAAGACAAATCGCCTGCCTGCGCATGATCCAGTGCAGCAATTCCCATGATCGGGCCTGCATACGCCCCTCGACGTCCGATCGGTTCCATGATGGTCGCCAGCTCCTCGACCGTAAAATTGATGGCCTTCATGCTCTCTACCTGAGGCATCTTCAGCGCCGGGGCAATGTCTCAAAACAAGAAACCCCGACGGCCATCACGGCCGGCGGGGTGAAAAAGGTCACCTGACGTAGCCAGGTTTACTTGCCCATGGGCACGGTGATCCGTGGGCTGTCCGCCGCAGGGGCCGCGGTGGCAGCGGCCGGCTTGGCGCCGGAAACCGGTCGGGTCTTGTTGATCTCCGCCTGCACCTCATTGGTGATGTCCATGGCATCATCAGAATAGACGACGCTGGAAATACCGAGAAGATTGGGACCGGACTTGTCGAGCAACAGGGTCGCGCCTTTGCGTTTCGCCACTTCGGTGGCCAGCTTGGCAATTTCTTCCAACATGATGGTCTTGAAGTTCTGGAAACGCTGCTGGAGCAGGTTGCGCGTGTTGGCTTCGAAGCTTTGCAGTTCGTTGTTCTTGCGCTGGATCTCCTGAATCTTCTGCTCGGCGTTGGCCTGGGCCTCCTCCTTGACCTCGACGCGGGTGGCGGGATTCTGCGTCTGCTCGACCAGTTCCTTGTACTGCTCGACCAGATCATTGCGTTCCTGCAGGAGACGGCCGGCCTCTTCCTTGGCCTTGTCGGCATCGGCGGACAGTTTGTCCTTCTGTTCCTGGGTCTTGTAGTGCTCATCGAGCAACTTGATCATGTCGACCACAAGAATTTTGGGGGCGGGCTGCCCTTGGGCAAAAAGCCCGGCGGTGACAAAAGTCAGGAGGGCGAGCAGCAGTTTTACGGGTTTATTCATGGTTTTGGGTTTCTGTTGAAGTGGAATCTCAGGATGAATCAAAAACGGGTGCCAAAGGAGAAGTTGAACTGCCCACCTTTGCTTGCCCGGGGCGAGGTGGTCAAGGGGATGGCATAATCGAGCCGCAGCGGGGCGCCTGCAACAAACAACTGGATGCCAAACCCGTAATTGTCATGCAGGTCGGAAGGGTTGAAGTCGTAGGCCTTCTCGTTCACGAAACCGGCGTCGTAAAAGGCAAAGACTCGGATCGGACTGACCACGTCCATGGAATACTCAAAACTCAGCATGGCGTAGGAATCGCCGCCCAGCAGATAGCCGAAGTCATCCCGCGGGCCCACATCATTGTACTCGAAGCCCCGCAGGGTGTTGGGGCCACCCAGATAGTAACGTGCAAAATACGGGACACTGGTGCTGTCACCATAGGCCTCGGCGACGCCAGCACGGGCCAGCACCGAAAAGACCTGGTTCTGCAGATCGAACACCGGGTAGAACTGCGCCCCTTTGAACTGCAGCTTGTAGTAATTCGTGTCCCCCCCCAGGGCGCCACCCGCCACGTCCAAGCTCAGCTCCACGCGGTTGCCCGATGTCGTGCTGATGATCTTGTCGCGGGTGTCGCGCACCAGCTGAAAACCAACCCGCGAGATCGTGCTTTTGCCGTCGCCAATGAAGCCGAAATTGGGATCCACATCGGAGATTTCAATGACCTCATAGGTGTAGGACACCCGGCCGTCCACCAACTCAAACAGGCGTTTGCGCAGGTAGACTTCGCCGCCGGTCGCAATCTGGGTGTAATACTGGCTCTCGTATTCCGAAGAGGTCCGGAACAGGGAGAAGCCCACGGCCAACTGCCGCTCAAACAACCAAGGCTCCTCGAAGGAGACCAGGGCCTCGCTGGACAATGAACCCAACTGGGCGCGGATGCGGAACTTTTGGCCGTCGCCTTGGAAGAAGGACCGGTAGTTGAACAGGTCGAAATTGCCCTGAGACACCTCGGCGAAGACCGTCGCACGCTCCAGCGAACTGTAACCCGCTCCAAACGTCAGATTGCCCGTACGCGCCTCCCGTACCGCCACGCGGAGATTGCGGCGCCCCGGAATGTTGGTTTCCTGCGGGGAAAGCTGGACGTCTTCAAAAAATCGGGTGTTTTCCAGCCGCAACTTGCTGATTTTCATCCGCACCGTGTCAAAGACATCGCCGGGCCCAAGCACCAGTTCGCGCAGGATGACGATGCTCTTGGTCTTGGTGTTGCCCTCGATGCTGATGGATTCGACGTTGAATTTTTCGCTCTCGAGGACCTGATACTCCAGGTCGATGTCACCGGTGCCAATGTTCGGCTTGCGCTGCAAACGGACCTGGGTGTCCAAATAGCCCGAGGTGCCGTAAAAATCCTCCAGGCGGTCGACATCCTTGTCCAATTTCGAAGGGGTGAACACCATGCCGGTGCGCTGACGCAGGACCCGCTTCAGCAGGCCAGCTTCGTATATTTTCGACCCCGTTACCGTGATGTCGCCAATCCGATATTGGCGACCTTCGTGCACCGGGATGGTGATGACCAGCTTGCTGGGTTTCGGATAATCGAAACGGATCTCTTCGGGGAGAATTTCCACGTCCAGGAAGCCCTCCTCGCGGTAGTAGTCGCGCAGCTTGTCCAGATCTTCATCGAATTCATCGTCCTTGAAGCGCCCATTGGAGGTGAGCCAGGAGAAAATCCACCATTTTTTGGTCTCCATCTCCTTGCGCAGCCGACGGGCTTTGATGCTGTCGTTGCCTTCAAACCGAATGGCCGCAATTTTGACTTTCTCGCCCTCTTCTATGTTGAAAGTCACGGTACCGAAGCCGGTCGCTCGGTCCCTCTCGATGGTGTAGTTGACTGAAACCTGATTGAAGCCCGTCTTTTGGTAATACTCCCGGATTTTTTCCGAGTCTTCCTTGACCTGCCGCTCATCCAACGGCGAATTCGGGCGGGACTTGATCTCTTTTTCCAACCGGGTTGACTTCACGCGGCGATTTCCTTCGTAGCGAATGGCCAGCACCCGGAACTTCGGGGTGACTTCAACCACCAGGTTGAACGTCGAAGCATCAACCGCCTCACGCTTGACCTCAATGAACTCGAACAAGCCCGTGCGATACAACGCCCGGATGTCGCGGTCGATCATGGAATCGTCCAGTTCCCCGCCCTCTTTGATCTGCATGTTCGCCCGGACGATGGCTTCGCTCACATTGGCCGAGCCAAGGAACCGGATCGTGATGCTGCCCACCCCATAAACCGCCTGTTCACTCCGCGATGCGGCGGCTTGCTGGGCCGGCAGACTCACCGCCCCCACGGCCAGCAGGGAAAAGGAGACAACAAAGGCACAAATGACCCTGCGCAGCGGGTTACTGGGTAAAGTTTTCAAAGCGGGTGATATCTCTGAGGAAAGTGAGTTTCAATTCTCCTACCGGGCCATTTCGCTGCTTGGCAACGATTAACTCGGCGGAATCGGCGGCGACCTGAAACTTTTCATCGGCATCTTTGGGACGGGCAAGCATGAGGACAACATCGGCATCCTGCTCGATCGATCCGGACTCCCGCAAATCCGCCAGTTTTGGCGTACGGTTTTCCTTTTCGGACGAGCGGTTCAACTGGCTTAATACAAGCACCGGCACGTCGAGTTCCTTCGCCAGCGATTTTAATCCCCGGGAAGCTTCGGCCACCTGCTGTTCGCGCGGCACCTTGGGATCCGTGGGGCTCAGCAGTTGCAGGTAATCCACAATGATGAAACCCAGCTTGGTGCGGGCATGGACCCGGCGGGCCTTGGCGCGGAGTTCCATGATCGAAAGATGGCTGGAATCATCGATGTAGATCTTCGACTTGGAAAACTCATCCGCCGCCGTGAGCAGGCGCTGCTGTTCGTCGCCGTTCCGGGACAGCAATCCTTCCCGCAGCAGCTTCATGTTGATCTTCGCCCGCGAACAAAGCATGCGCAAAGCCAGCTGGGCCGCGCTCATTTCGAGCGAAAATATCAGGGTCGCCGCGCCCTCGCCTCTTTTCGGCATCGAGGCGGCCTCGGCAAAATTCAGCGCCAGCGAGGTCTTGCCCATCGACGGACGCGCCGCGAGCACGATCATTTCCTGCCGCTGGAAGCCGAAGGTCAGCTGATCCAGATCCTTGAAGCCCGAGGTCACGCCCGTGAGTTCGCCTTTCTTCATCATCATTTTGGTGATGACGTTCATGGCCTCGTGCATGGGCTCCTTCATCTGCTTGGCCGCATCGGATATGCGGTCCTGCGTGACGCCAAAAATGTCCTGTTCGACCTTGTCGATGAACTGTTCCAGGTCGCCCTCGTAGTTGAAGCAGCTCTCCACCGCCCCGGTCGCCACCTTGATCAGCTCGCGCAGCAGGTGCAGTTCGCGTACCCGGTCGATGAAATACTGCGCCTGGGCCGTCGTCGGGATCAGGCTGCTGATCCGGGTCAGATAAGGGTAACCGCCGACCGTCTCCAGTTGGCGGCTGGTCTTCAGCTCCTCGGCGAGAACCGCCAGTTCCACCGGCGGGCTTTTCTGATAAAGGTCGCAGAGCTTTTCATAGATGATGCGGTTGGCCGGCGCATAGAAGGCCGCGGGGGTCAACTTGGTCTCCATGCACCGCGCAATGGTGTCCGACCCGTCCAGCAGACAGCACGAAAGCAGATATTCCTCCGCCTCCAGGCTGTGCGGCAGCGTGCGCCCGGGCGAGATTTCCGCGTTGGCGGAGTCGCGTGACGTCCGTTTGTCTGTGCGCTGCAATTCAGCCATGATGCAAGCTGTCAGTTAGGCCAAACCCGGACTTGTACCGCAACACCATGTTTTGAACAAACTGTTCGCAAACGAGAAGGCCGCACCGGTCAGGGCGCGGCCTTCGCTCAGGCTTAAACTGCCGGCTTATTTCTGCTCCTCTTCCCCGCTGTCGATCGGGTTTTCGGAAACCACATCAAAGCCGAGCTCGACCGATACATCGGCGTGCAGCTTCACCTTCACGGTGTGCTTGCCCAGCGTCTTCACCGGCGTGTGGAGATGGATGCGCTTCTTGTCCAGTTCGATGCCGGCCTCGATCAGTTTGGCGTGGAGGTCGTTCGTCGTGATGGCGCCGAACATCTTGCCGCCTTCGCCGGTCTTGACGGCAAAAGCCAAAGAGGTCTTCTCCAGCTTGGCCGCGAGTGCCTGGGCGCCCGAAAGCTCTTGCGCCTCGCGCTCGGCGCGGCGCTTCTTCAACGCCTCGACCTGCTTGCGGTTGGACTTGGTCATCGGCACCGCGATGTTGCGGGGCAGGAGGAAATTGCGCGCGTAACCGGCGCGGACTTTGATTTGGTCGCCTTCGCCGCCGAGACCTTCGACGGGTTTGACGAGGAGAACTTCGCTGTATGCCATGGGTGGACTGGTTTGAGTGTGATGGTTTAAAATTGGCCGCGCGCCGGGTTAGAACGGCACGTCTTCATCAATGTCTTCGGTGGGCGCGGGTTTGTTGGTGGCACGCGGCGGCGGTGAATGCCGTTCGGGCGACTGGTCGGCCTCGTTGCCGGCTCCGCCCGCCTCACCCCGGCCGCCCAGAAATTGAAATCCTTCGAGCACGACTTTCAGGCGGCTCCGCTTTTGCCCCGAGGCCTTGTCTTCCCACTGGTCAAATTTCAACCGACCCTCGACAAACAACGGGCGCCCCTTCGTGCAGTATTTGGAGATCGTCTCGCCCTGCCGGCCCCAGGCTTCAATGTCCACAAAGGTGGTCTCGTCGCGGGTGGCCCCCGATTCGTCCTTGTACTGGCGGTTCACCGCCAGGCCAAACTGACAGATCGCGGTCCCCTTGGGCGTGACCCGCAGTTCCGGATCACGCGTGAGGTTGCCGATGAGATAGACTTTGTTGAAATTTGCCATGGATGTCCGGCACGCCCCCGGCGGCTTCAGACCGCCTTGATGAACGTGCGATATACGTTGTGGTTGAGGCGCAGCCGCTCGCGCAGCTGGGCGGGAGCACTGACCGGGGCCGAGTAGTCGACCTGCACATAGGTCGCACCGGGGAGCTTCTTGTCCGTCACCCGGGCAAAGTCCCGCTTGCCGAGATTCTGCACGGCGGCGACCTCGCCGGCGAAGGTGACGATCTCATTTTTTACCTCCTCGATCAGCTGGTCGATGGAATCTTCCTTGCCGCGATTATCGAGGATGAAGGTGGCGCGATAGTTACGCTTGTTCTGGTTCATTGGTGTCTCTGCGATTGAGGGTGTTCATCGCCTTGTCGATGCCGGAGTTCAACAGGAGGTCGAGGCCGGAAAGGTAGCAGGCGCTGGTTCGTTCGATGATGGATTTTTGTGAAGGAGTGAAAATGCCGAGTACAAAATCTTTGAGGTCCATTTGTTGCGGTTCCTTGGGGCCGATTCCCAACCGATAGCGGACAAAACCGTCCCCTAGGTGCTGGAGCAGGCTGGCCACACCGTTGTGTCCGCCCGCACTGCCGGTCACGCTGACTTTGACCAGTCCGAGGTTGATGGTGAACTCGTCGTGAATGACAGCGATCCGGGGCACCGGAATCTTGTGGTAGCGGGCAAGCGCCGCCAGGGCGCGGCCGCTTTCGTTCATGTAGGTCAAGGGTTTGACCAGATGAACTCCACGACCGTCGGCACTGCGCCACTCGGTGACCATGGATTCGAAGCGCGGGGCATGTCGCCAAGCCAGGTTTTCCCGGCGGGCGAACGCATCAAGCACCAGCCAACCGAGATTATGCCGGGTGTCGGCATACTCGCGGCCCGGATTGCCGAGAGCGGCAACGAGCGAAATGGACATGTCTCAAAGAACAATCGTGACGTGGCCCCCAGTCAAGGGGGCCACACACGGAAACTTATTTCTTGGCCGGAGCAGGAGCCTTGGCATCGGCCGCTGCGGCCGGGGCCTTGGCGTCGGCCGCAGCAGGCGCGGCGGCCGCGGCCGGGGCGGCGGCGCCTTCGGCCGGCGCAGCCGAAGCGCTGCTGGCCGCTTCCTCTGCCACGGGTTCGACACAGGAAACAACCGGCTGGCCCTTGTGATCGAGGAAATCGACCCCGGGAAGCGGCTTGAGCTCGGCGACCTTGATCGTCTTGCCGACTTCGAGCTCGGTGACATCGATTTCGATGATACCGGGCAGGTCCTTGGGCAAGCAGCGGATGCGCAGCTCGTGCGTGGCGATTTCCAGCACGCCGTTTTGGTTTTTCACGCCAAAGGATTCACCGGTCACCCGAATAGGCACCCGAATCTCGATCTTCTCATCGGCTTTGACCTCCTGGAAGTCTATGTGCACGTAGCTGTCCGTCATCGGGTCGCGTTGGACCTCCTGCAAAAAGGAAAGCGACGTGCCGGCTTTGTCGGCGCGGTTGAGTTCGATCAGCACGGCGCGGCCGGCCACGGCCTTCAGCAGGCGCACGAATTCGGGCGTGTCAACCGAGAGGGTCTCCGGCTTGCTGTGCTTCCCGTAAAGAATGGCGGGAGTGCGTTTGGCCTTGCGCAGACGGCGGGAGGCGCTGCGGCCCGTCTGGGCGCGAGTTTGGACGTTCAGGGAGTAGTTTTGGCTCATGATTTCGTTCCCCCTGTCACCCCGGAATTGAGGGCAGGCGTAATGGAAAAGGGGGTGATGTGATAGAAATGCCCCGGGCAAAGCAACCAAAAGTTTGTCACCACCGGATTTTTCGGACTTTTGGCTGAAAGCAGCATTGACAACGCCGCGACGCCTCCTGTTCTTCACACCCTCTTGTGCCACTGCCCGGTAGCTCAGTGGCAGAGCAGGTGACTGTTAATCACTTGGTCGCTGGTTCGATCCCAGCCCGGGCAGCCATTGAAGCCAACGACTTGCGAGCGTTGGCTTTTTTGTTGAAAACAGCCTGTACCGTTGCCGTCCGGACTTTGCGCACAAAGGGATCGGGCGGCGACTCCACCTCGGTCAAGATTCCGGCAACTTGCGATCCGTCAGGGCCAGACACTGGATGGCCGCCAGGCCCCATTGCGCAACCGCGTTGGTCGATACATAGGGCGCTTCCTGGATCGGTCGCAGGACATCCGGGCCGGTGATTGCAGTGGTGGTCAGCTTCTCGCGGTGGCGCATGCCACCCTCCCCGCGGAAAAACTCCCGCCAAGCCCGGCGCGCCAGCACCGGATCGGACTTCTGCCGGGCCGCGTAGGCGGTGAGACGGGCATGCCCCTGCTGGAGATTCAGACGATTGAGCGGTCGGCCCAGCCGTTCCGCCTGCTGTTCGGAGGATGCGTTGTAGAGTTCGCAGTAGTCGAGCCAGGCGGCCTTGAACTCGGGCACATCCAGCAGTTGGATCAATTCCGCGCAGATCTCCACCAAGCCAAAGACCGCGCTCAGATGGGAAACCGACACACGATCATTGGTTTCGAGGCGAAATTCGCCGGTGTTGAGGTTCATCAATGCCCCGCCCGTGAAAAACCCGCGCGGTTGCCGCGCGATACTGCGCATGCCGGCAACCAACCGATCCCGCATGGCCGGATCTCCCGTGCGTTCCCATTCGGTCAACCATGCCGAGGCCGCCGCGCCCCAGTCCGTGCCAAAACCCAGACCGGCGTAATCGCCGCCACCCGCGTCACGCGACAGATCCCCTGGAACACGCGCGGCCGCCAGTTTGCGGCCCGGCAGGATGCGGGTGAGCGTGCGGGCCGCTTCATTTTGTGCGCGCATCAGATCCCCCACGCGCTCATCGGCCGTCAGGTAGTAATAATATCGGCGGTTGGCCGCGGTGCTGATCCGCAACTGCTTGGCGCTGCACCCCCAGTGCAGGACGTTGTGCCGCGATCCCAGCGGCGCGAAACGCCCGACATGGTGCACATCCACCTCTCCGGTGTGCCGGGTCATCGCCTCGGCAAAGCGAAATGCATCCGCCCGGCCCGTGCGCAGAAAATGCAGCCACAGCCAGATGTCCGTGGAGAGCTCCGAGTTGTCCCAGGCATAACCCCCGACATCGTAACGCCACTCATGACGGTCGGGATCATAGGTGTGCATGACATCGCCATAATCCCAGAAACCATACCAGCGGTGCTGCTCGCGTTGCTGCACATAGAAGTTGAAAAACCAGTCCAGCCGGTCCTCCAGTTCCGCCCGCGCCGGGGTTGAGCGATCAACCGGCCGCCACAGCCGGCCAAAAACACCGCAGCGATGCAGCTGCTCGGGCGTTGTGACCGGCAGCGGCGGATTGCGCACCACCTCGGCCAATGCCGCCAACTCCGGGCGCGCCGGCGTGCCGGCCAAAGCCCACAAATAAAGCTCGCCAGTGCGGGCCACGCCTTCGGGGCGGTCAAAGCCCGGCTCATAATCCTCGTAGGTGATTTCCAGCCCCTCGACCTGCTTGGCGTAGGTGTCCTGCCCCATGCCATCATGGTACGGTCGCAAATCCATCGGCCCGGCCTCGGGAGCCCAAAGCCACAGGGTGACCTCGGCGGCAGCCTGGGTCGCGTCGCGGATGTCGAGTTGCGCGGGATAACTCTGCCAGAAATTGCGGATGCCAAAGGCCACCCCACCCTGCGGCGTGCCGACATAACCCATGCCGCCGGCGCGCCGGCCTTTTGCGGATCCCAGCCATGTGAACCCTTCACGGGTGCGCTTGCGAATCTCGAAGCCGTCCGCACTCGACTGAAACAAAGTCCAGTCCCCGAAGGCAGGTATGTAGGGCAGACCTTCCACCACGGCGGGATTCCAGGTATCCCGCGCGGGCACCGGCTCACCGGCCAGTTGGGCCCGGCGCACCGCCGCACCGGGGTCACGCCGAAGTCCGGTTAAGCCCTGTACCGCCTCCGCAAACAGTCCCTCGTCCTGTCCGGAAAAGCGTACGTGCCGGTCATACCAGTCACCACGCATGGGCACACCAAAACGCACGCCCAAGCCCCGGATGAACTGCGTCTGCTCGTCACCATCATGCACGATGGTGTGGACCATGCGCACAGCCTCACCACCCGCATAAAAATAAAAGCGCACCACAAAGGGCAGCCAGGCTGACCCGCTGGCGCTGGCATGCCGGCCTTCGATTTTGACCACGGCGCGGATCGGCCCGGACTGCTCCAAACTCACGCTGTCGATGCGTCCGTTGAACAGCTCGGTCGCCGCCGCCCGGTCGGGACGGTCCTGCTGGAGCATGACCAGGCGCCCCTGCACCAAAACATCCTCTCCCCCGCGAATGATGCGCGGCACCAGCACCTCGCCCTGTCGTGCTATCACCGCCTCGATGACACCGGTGTTGAGGCGAATCTCCGTCCCGGATTCAACCACCTGCAAAGCCCGGTGCGGCGCCAGCGGTTCGCCGGCTCTCAGTACATAGCTTTCGGACCGGGCCGCGTCCGCCGGCATGGCATGGGCGGTCCATTTCAGCGAACCATCCGGCCAGAAGGCGGTGGACCAGCTTTGCAGCGGCACCGCGACGCCATCGCTGCCCTGCAACGTAAATTTGGTGTCACGCGCATGCACGCCCTGGGGCCAGGCGACTCCCCAGGTGACCCCCGGTTGCACCGCCGGCGCCTTGCCGTCGAGCCAACGCACCGGTGATTCGCCCGGCGGCAAGCGCATCATCTCGGCAGAGGCAGCGGTCGTTTCGGTGGCGCGGGTTGAAGTCAGCAGTTGGGTGGCGGCAGCGGCCAGAGCGGTGCGGCGTACAAATTCGCGGCGGGTCAGTGATTTCATGGGAGTCGGGGATTGATGAACCAAATGCCGGCACGCGCCGGGGCCTTAATGGAGATGAAAAACTTCCTTCAGCTCCTGCGCCACGGGACTGTTGTCCGGATTCGAGGGCATAACCTCGCCCATGTGCTTCCACCAGCGCTGACATTCTGGCGTGGCGGCGACCGCCGCCCAACGGGCTTCGTCCTCGATCTCAACGTAGGCAAAGAGCTGCCGCGTTTCCGGGTGAAGGAATATGGAGTAATTGTGGGCGCCGTGCGCTTTCAGCACCGCCTCCAGTTCGGGCCAAATCGGCTGATGCCGGTGGGCGTATTCCTGCTCCTGTCCGGCGTGCACGGACATGACGAATGCTTTTCGAATCATGGTTTTGAGGGGTTCGCCGAAAATTTGCGTCCGATGCCAGCGGGGGACAAACGTAAACGGGAAAGCATCACGGTGATTGCAGCAGGGTGCTCCGGTCTTGGATCGGGGCAAAAGGCCCGGTGGATGACAGTCCGAACCCGGCGGACTTTTGCGCAGGGGCAATTTTCGGACTGGTCGAATTATCGTTGAATCCGGCGCGTGTAACTGCGACGTCTTCCCTGCTTTATGCCGACCCCAACCCTACGGACCCTGGCCCGCTCCCTCGGCCTTTCGCGCACCACCGTATCCGACGCGCTGCGCGGCTCACCGCGGGTCAACGCGGAAACCATGAAACGGGTCCGCGAGGCGGCCGACGCCGCGGGCTACAAGCACAACCCGCTCACCGGCGCCGTGATGTCGCAACTGCGCCGTTCGCGCGGCCAGCAGTTCCGCGGGGTCATCGCCGCGATCGAACTGGTACAGCCCGACCGGCCGCCGCAAAGCATGCGTTACAGCCAGGCGGTGAAGGAAGGCATCAACGAGCGCGCCGGCGAACTCGGCTTCAAGGTGGAGAACTTCGAGATCGGACCCGAAGGCCTGCGCCTGAACCGCCTCGACTCGATTCTCAACGCCCGCGGCATCCAAGGACTGGTGCTGCTGCCCGCCGCCGGCTTTCCCGACATCTCCGAGCTCAGCTGGCATCGCTACACCGCGGTTTACACCGATTACCTCATCGATCATCCGCCGCTGCATTGCGTCTGCGCGGACCATTACCGGTCGATGGTCAGCCTGTTGCAGGATCTGCATGCCCGCGGCTACCGGCGGCCGGGATTGTTCATGGAAATCTCCCTGGACGAGCGCCTGCAGTTCCGTTGGGAAGGCGCCTTCCTCGCCATGCAGAAATATCTGTCCGACATCACGGAAGTTCCGCCACTGCGCCTCACCGCCGTCACACAGCCCCACTTCGCCCGGTGGTTCAGGAAATACAAGCCGGATGTGGTCCTCGGCCACTTCCCCGAAGCCATCGGTTGGATGCAGGAGTGCGGCGCGCGCCTGCCCGAAACGAACGCCTTCGTCTGTCTGAACTCTTTGCGCACCGACGGCGAATGTGCGGCGTTGGAACTGCCCGCCGCCCAGCTCGGCGCGCGCGCCACCGAACTCGTCATCGGTCAGCTCCTGCACAACGAGTTCGGCGTGCCGGAGGAGCCTTCGTTGACCACCTTGATGGTGCGCCTGATCGAGGGACCGACGCTGCCCGCCCGCAAGCCCGCGGCCAAGACCAGGTGACGCGGCTCAGTCCGCGGCGGGCTGCGGGGCGTAAGCGATCGGCCGCAGGAAATCCCGCAACGGGTCGTCGGGCAACTGCGCCAGCGCCGTGGCGACCACTGCCGCGCCCAATCTGGCGCCGGCCAAACTGGTATGGGTGTGCGCATCGGCAAACATCGCGTCCACCGCCTCGGGGCCCAGCTCGTCGTAGCGTGCGGCAATCAGTTCGCCCAGGTCGATGAACGCGGCCGCTTCCTCCTCAGCCACCGTGCGCGCCCAGTCCCCGTATCCGCCCTGGCCCCGTGCGATTTTGTCGTCCGTCCAGCGTTTGCGTGGCACCGGGGAACACACAATCGGCCGCGCTCCGTGCGCCCGCGCTTCGCGGATGTAGTGGCGCAAATACCAGCCGTAGGTGTGCACCGTCTCACGTCGGCCGGTCAGCAGATTGTCGATGGTCTCACTCTCCTCACCCGTGCCTTTGATAGTGCCGCGGGCCCGCGAGGTGTCGTTCAAAGGCCCGCCATCATTGTGGCCGAACTGCAGCAGCACGAAGTCACCCGGTTTGAGCAGATCAAGCACACGCTGCCAGTGCCCTTGGGTCAGAAACGTGCGGCTGCTCAGGCCGCCGATCGCCCGGTTGACAACGTTGATTTTTTCGGTGGCCAACCAAAACGGCAGTTCGTCACCCCAGCCCCATTGTCCGCCTTCGCCGTCACCGCGGCCGTTGCGCACCGTCGAGTCCCCGATGAGAAACAACGTGGGCAGCGCCGGCGCCGTCGGTTCGGACAGGTTGAGCCAGCCGATCCCATCCAGCTCCAATGCCGCGCCCGTGGCGGACAACCGGTCGGTGAACCCGGGTTCCGGCCGCAAACCCTTCAGTCCCGCCACGACGGCGGCGGCGGTGAATCGTGCACCGGCGGGATTCGTGTGCGTGTGATCGCGGGTAAAGAACCCGCCGACTTCCTCCTGCCCCAATTCCTGATACTGGTCCGCCAAAATCCGGCTCACGTCGACAAACGGCACGCCGGTCTGTTCGGCCACGAGCCGGGTCCAGCCGCGGAAATGCCCCGGACCCCGCTCCACTTTGCCCTCTGCCCACAGGTTGCGCACGGTCGGTGACAACAGGATGGGCGTCGCGGCCTTGCTGCGCACATCAGCCACCATTCTGCGCAGATACCAACCGAACGTGCGCACCACCTCGGGTCGGCCGGTCAACACGTTGTCGATGGCCTCGCTTTCCTCGCCCACTCCGGGCAACGACCCCCGGGCGCGCAACGGCCGCGTTGACCCGGGCGGTTCGGCATTGATGGCACCGCCGTCGTTATGACCGAATTGGATGAGCACGATGTCGCCCGCCTTCACCTCGGCGAGCAGGCCATCCCACAGGCCTTCGGTGATGAAGGTGCGGCTGCTGCGGCCGCCGCGGGCGCGATTGGCGATATTGACCTTTTCATGATCAAAGAATTCCGCGAAGGGCACGCCCCACCCCTCGATGTCCTCAGCGCCGTTCCGGGCCGCGGTGGAATCCCCCGCGATGAATATCGTGGGGCGCGATGCATCTGCCCGGCCAATCTCAGCCAGCGGATTCGCGGCAAGGTCCGGCGCGGGCGTCGCAGCAACCAGCATGCCCGAAGCCACCAGGCCCAGACCGATCCAGAACAGCAGTGCTTTCATCGCCAACAGGAGCACGGTTCTTCAGATGGCGGCGGCGGCACGCAACAGCAGCCAGAACCCGGCCAAAATCGCCCCGGACACTGCCAGACAGGCGATAAAGCCAATGGCATCCACCTTGTCCCACTTGGTGAATTCCCAGCTGGACCGGATCCCGAGCAGCTTGGTCCCGTCGAAACGATGAGGATTTCGCCGGGTTTCCTCCATCGCCTCAATCTCCGCTTCGGGCGTGGCTCCCACCGGAGTTTTCATTTTGCCAAAGAAGAAATCCGTCCGGGTCCGGTCCGGCGTCTTGGTGAACAGACTCACGACGATCAACACGAGGAAGGGGAAAAGCCCGTCGTAGATGAAGCGCGCGGCGTTGCGCCCGCTCGGGGACAGCGCGGCGACATCCAGACCGCAGCGGTCCAGCACATACAGCTCGAGGTGAAAACGATTCAACCCGACCAAGGGGCTCGCCGGATCATCCGGGTTCTGCCGGGCCACGCTGTCGAAAAACACCGCCGAACGGTGGGTCAGATCACCCGTTTGCGCCGTCAGCGACGGGCTGAGGGCGATGGCGTCGATGCGCGGGCCGATCAGCGACGGGAAGATGATGTTGAGCAGGGCGGAGACAATCACGGCCGACCAGACCGCCGGTGCGGTCAGGCGGCGCCAGAAGTAGATCAGCATGACGGCGGCGCCAAAAGGCACGTTCACCGTCAGCAGCAACTGGACCACCGAGTATACGTCATTCATGTTGGCCGCCGCATACACCCCGCAGGACAGGATGAGCACGATGGCCCAGCGGCCGGCCACGACCATGCCATGATCATTGGTCGAGGGTCGCAGGTATTTGTAAACGTTGCGCGTGAAGAGCGCCGACACCGCCATGGTCTGCGCCGCGATGGTGGACATGTTGGCGGCCAGCAAACCCGCCATCATCAATCCGAGGAAACCGGGTTTGAGCAACAGCAGCGCCATCGAACCCCAGGCCGCATCCGGATCGGACAGCGCATCGGCGCCTTGGTAGATCGCGATGGCGATCAGCCCGCAGAGGGCCCAGAGGATGATCATGATGCGCTTGGCGTAGGTGCCGGAAACCGCACCGAAACGCGCGGCGAACTCGTTGCGCGCCGATCCCGCCACGGCCATGTTGCCGATAATGCCGTGGATCTGGACGATGGAGATCAGGAAAATGCCCGCCAGTTCCCAGCCGCCGATGCCCCCCGCCCCACCGCCCAGCAGGTCGAACATCGCCGGCGGCACCCGTTCCGCCAGTTGATCCCAACCGCCGATGGCTTGGAGGCCGAATGGAATCAGCATGAATGAGAACACCACGATGAGCATGCCCTGCAGCGCCTCATTGACCGCCGCCGCGGCCAGTCCGCCCATCACGATGTAGGCGCCGACGATCACCGTGTAGATGATGTAGTAGCTCCATTTTCCGGTCGGGCTGTCGAGCCATGAGATGTAGCTGCGCAATTCGCCGCGCTTGTTGCGTTCCAGCAACCGGTCCAATCGCTCGGTTTCCGGCAGCGACAGCGGGGCCAGCCTGGCCTGCGCCTGCAGCGCCTTCATCTCCTTGTAGCCGTCGACCGATTGGCGCTCCACCTGCGTCCATTGCACCTCGGGCTTGACCAGCAGTGACGCGGTCACCTTGTAGCCGACCAGATTGCCGAAGCCGATGATGACGATGACCGTGGCAAAGATCTGGAAGATGGCGTAAAACCGCGCCAAGGCCTTGCTGCCGAAGCGGTCCTCAAACAGATCCGCCACCGTGACGAGTCGCACGCGGCGAAACCACGGGTTCATGAACCAGTAGTAGGGGTTCATGAACAGCGTCTGCAGCGACAGCCAGACGCCGGAGGCGCCCTTTTGATAGACCAGGCTGGAGGTGCTCACCGCCCCGTTGGCATCGGTCGCGTTGCCGAAATTCAGGAAAAACTGGTAGGCCTTGCCCAGCTTGCGTCCGGCCAGAAAAAACCCCTCCTCGCTCGTCGCCGCGGAGATGGCCCGACGGCCGATATAGATGACCAGGCCGAGATAGGCGAGGATGACGAGCAGATCGACCAGATGAAGGCTGCCAATTTTCATGGGGCTGTGGAGGGGAGGTGGTGGAGGCGTCGTGCCGGTCAAGGGCACCGCAGGAGATTGATCCGAGGAAAGTGGGTTGCCGTCACGCGGCAATCTGCAAAGCACACCCCGGGGTCTGACAGTTCGCGATCAGCCGCTTCTACCCGGCCCAGTCACCCGGTTTGCATACAAAAAAAGGCTCCCCGGCTTTTGACCGGGGAGCCCAATGAAACCACCACTAGTTATGCTCAGAATTCAAACGTGGTCGTCAGGGTGAACAACCGCGGATCGATGATGCGGAACGCATACGGCTCGCCGTTGTAGTTCACCGCCACCGCACGCAGACCGCCGCCCTCGAAGACATTGGACACGTTGAGCTGAATCTTCATGTCGACCTTGTCGTTGAGGATGGGCCGGCGAGAGCTGATCATCAGATCGGTGTAGTAATTGGCACCGTCGTAGACCGGCTTGGTGACGTCGGAGATGTCCATCACGGGCTGACCGTTGTACATGTTCACGCCGCTGGCCTTGCCCAGGTAGCCGATGACCGCCTTGTCTTCCCAACGCTGGCTGCCACCGATGGTGAAGCCGTTGAGCGGGCCGGAGGTGAACTTGTAGCTGGTCAGGAAAGCCCAGCGATACTTGCGCTGGCCCTGCACCGACTGCCCCTGGAGGTCGCGGTCGAGCGCGAGCTGCGGGGTGACGACACCGTCATAGTAGGCGGCGGGATTGGCATAGGCGTTGGCCGCCTCCGGGAACAACTCGGAGCGATAGCCGTAGGAGCTCCAGAAGTTGGTCAGGTCCACATCGCGGCCGCCCGAGGTGGTGTAGGTGGCGAGCCCCTGATACTGCGGCAGCAGGTAGTCGCTGGCCTTGGCGGCCTTCCACACGGCCATGCGGTCGGCTTCCCACGGCATGAACTCCTTGAGCACGCTGGCGTACTTGGTGTCCTGTTTGCCGAAGGTGAACTTCATGGTCCAGTTGCGGTTCGGGTTGTAGTTTATCTCCGCCTCCACGCCCTTGGCCTCGGCGTTGCGGGTGGCACCTTGCGCATACGGCAGTGAGGTATAGTAGTCGTAAGGCAGTTTCCACATCGTCTCGGCGGCGGCCTGCACGGCATCCTCCTCGGCGGTGCTGAGGTTGGTGCCGAAACCGGTGGCCGTCGGATCCATGCCCATGTTGATCATGGCAATGGTACGGGCCCAGTTGCGGAACAGCGTCGAGTCGACGTTGCTGGCCAGCCGGCCAAACACGTTCGGTGAAGGGATATTCTCGTTCAGGTTGGAAGCCTTGAACCACGTGACGCGGCCGAACAGCTTGTTGTCGAGCACCGAGAACTGGAAGCCGTAGTCCTTGCCCTCACCCGTGGGCTTCGGCAGCGGATTGCCATAGAAGTCGCCCAAGGCCTGGGAAGGCGGATTGAAGTTGTCGGACTCGTTGTAGCTGAAGCCGAGACCGCGGATGAACTGCCAGCCGAAGGAACCGTTGCTGGCGTTGCTCTCCACCGTGCTCCAGCCCTGGAAGGGACGCAGCACGCCGCCCATGGTGCGGGTCTTGCCCTTGAGGTCGTTGTAGGGTCCCCAGCGATCGAACAGGAAGTCGCGCTGGAAGACACCATTGACCCATTTCTGGGAGTTCGTGATGGCCGGCTGAATGACATTGCCGCTGGCATCCACCACCGCACCGGTGCCGGTGTTGGTCACGCGGGCCTTGTACTTGTCCTCGCGGAAACCGAAGGTGGTGACGAGGCGGTCATTCCAGAAGTAGCTGGTGATACCGGCGCTGACCGATTCGACCACGCGCTGGTTGCGTCCGGTGTGCGCATCGAAGTCGATGAACTCCGTGGTCATGTTGACCGGGATGTAGCCGCTGGAGTCGTAATCGTAGACTTTGATGTCGCCGGTGTAGCTCAGGTGGTTCCATGAGCCGGCCGACTGGGTCACGACGCCGTTCGGGTCGCCGGGCGAAGCGAGGTAATACGTACGGCGCAGTGAGGTCGTCTGCCGATTGTAACCGGTGGGCGTGCCGTCGGCGTTGTTGTTCGGGTTGCGCAGGTAGCGGAACCGGCCGGCATCACTCGTGCTGGAGGTGTAATGCAGGCGCTGGCGAATGGTGGACGTCATGTAGTCGTCCTTCGACCACAGGCCGAGGATCTGATGGCGGCCAAGCCACTTGATCCAGCCGTCCTTGTTGGTGAAGTCCGGGGTCCAGGCCAGCATGGCGCGATAATGGTCGTTCAGCTCGTTGATCACGTAGCTGTCCGGATCCTGATCCTCCATGTAGGGCTTGCCGAAATACGGGTTGGGCGTGCCGTCGGGGAGGTTCTTGTTCGTATCCACGAAGATCGTGGCGACATTGAGCTGTGCGACTGTGTAATTGGAGCGCTGGGAGAAGTCCTGGCGCATCCAGCCGGCGTTGAAGTAGAGATCGCCGGGCAATTCCTGTTCAAACTCCAGATTGTAGGTCTGGTTCTTGGCGTCGCCGAAGTTCATCGAGTTGATGTTGACCTTGCGCCAGTCGTAGATGGAGCGGTCGGTCACGGCGGGATAACGGTAGCTGCCGGCGGCGAT
Organism: Opitutaceae bacterium; assembly: GCA_019455245.1. GTDB lineage: Bacteria > Verrucomicrobiota > Verrucomicrobiia > Opitutales > Opitutaceae > Cephaloticoccus. The sequence continues at coordinate 58,385 of JACFMR010000001.1, read as the reverse complement.
GCCATTGCCGGCGCCGGTCCAACCGGCGGACGACGTGTAGGTGCGGGTGAAATAATCTGCCCAGGTCGCATTCGCGTAAATCGCCGCATCGGTGGGATACGTCGACGGATTGGCGGCCGGGTTGGTCGCGGTGCCGAAGCCGGGCAGATACTTGTACTGCCAGTTCGGTTGAAACCAGTTCACCAGCTGCCCGTCGGCAATCTGCATGATGCTGCGGCCTTGGTTGACCTCGCCGATGCCCGGCACGAACAGGATGTTGGGCGACGGCGTGCCGGCGACCCAGTTGGCCGGGATGCCCCAGCTGTTGTTGCCGAAGATATTGATGCCGTTGTATTGGGTCTTGGCGGCGTTCCACTTGGAGGCGTCGAAGTCGGGCCGTGACTCGATGAAGGCGCGCAGGTCATTCGCGTAGGGCGAGCTGGCGTTGTTGATGCGCATGCCCAGCTCGGCTCCCGAGGTGAGGCTGTAGATTTTCTTCGTGACCGGATCGTAGTAGGGCTGACCGGCCTCGTTCCATTCCGACACAAAATCGCGCGGCGTCAGCGTGTTGGGCCGGCGGTTGTCGTTGTCGTAGTCCTCGATGTTGAACCGCAGCGTCGTCTTCTCGAAGGGCTTGAACGTGATCGCACCGTAGAAGCGCTCCGTCTTGTCGTGCGACGGTTTGCGGTCAAACCGACGGTCGTCGTAAACCATGGCGCCGTAGATCGCCAGCTTGTCATTGATCAGGCCCTGGTTGAAGCTCAGCGAACTGCGGAAGGATCCGTATTGGTCGGTGCGCAGCGAGACCGTGGCGGACTGGCGGTTCAGCTGCGCCTGGGCCGTGCTTTGGTTGACGATACCGGCCGGGCTGCCGAGACCGAAGAGCATGGAGTTGGGGCCGCGGCTGATTTCCACCGACTGGGTGTTGTAGGAGTCGAACGGCACCGCCCCGATGGACGGGTAATAGTTGAGGGCGGCGCTGGGTGAACCCAGGCCACGCACGCGGTTGGCGCCGGCGTTGGTGTACGTGGTAAGCGCATTGCCCAGGGTGCCGCCGGCATTGACGTCGATCACGCCGTCATTGCGCATGCTCTGCTGGCCGGGTGTGTAGGTCAGCGAGCCCTCGGTGTTCACCTCGTAACGGAAGATGTCGTTAATGTCCGTCGAGGCGGTCTCGTCCATCTGCTGCTTCGTGATCACGGAGACCGAAGCACCGATGTCGGCGAGGTTGGTGTTCATGCGACTGCCCGCGAGCGTGTTCGCGGCGAAGTAGCCTTGATCCCTTTCCGTGTTCACGGAGAAGGGCGACATGACGAGGATCTCGTCATCGGTTTCGCTCAGCGGGGTGACCGGCCGGGCTTGCGCCGTGGTCCGTGCACGCTCCGTCTGGGCTTGGTTCTCATCGGTCGTTGCCGGCTCTTGGGCCGGCAGCGCCTGGGCACACAGGAGAGCCAGCATCGGTACGATGACTCGGCCTCCGCGGCGGATGGTTTTCGGGTGTGGGGTCATAAGTCGTGGGGGTTGGAGGTTTTTACCTGGGCCGTGTTAATACGGAATGACCTTCCGTGGCACACAGCGCGTAAATCAGGATACTATTGTCGGGGTTGCTGAGTCGTGGTGAGGGGTGCGGGTGATCAACTGTCCCACCAAGCGACCGATGAATATTTCACTCAATCTGTGCGCCCCTCAGACAGTCCGACTCTGACTGTCCGGAACTGTTGTCCCACCGCAAGTTGCGCGCCGGCCCCAAAGGGGTTGCCGCCGCTTCAGAAATCAAACCCGTCGACGTTGTCGCGGTTGAACACAAATGGCCGCCCCAAAAGGATGTTGTCACCGGCTATTTTCACCTCGCCCAACGCACCGGCATCGAAGGCCGTATCGCCGGACCGAAGTTCGCCGCGGGCCAGCGCCACGCCGGCGCGCACCGTCAGGTAGCCGAGGTCACGGGTGTTCCAAAGCACGATGCAGTCGGTCACGCCTTCATGGATGTAGCGGCGGTTCTCACTGGGCAGGCCCAGCCCGACGACCTTGACCGAGTCCGCCTTGCCCGCCTGCTTCACCGCCTCGGCCGCGCCCGGCACCGCCGGCGAGCAGATGGCCATGATCAACTTCAAATCCGGGTAGGCGCTGAGCAGCGCCGTGGCCTCGGCTTGGGCGCGATCCTTGAGATCATCGCACGGCCGCACCGCCACCTCCGTCATTCCGGGATAAGCGGACTCGCGCCGCGCGCGGATGCTGCGCAGCCACTCGTTCTGATTCGCCGCCGTGAGCGTGGCCGTGATGATGGCGAACTCCCCCGCCCCGCCCATCACGCGCGCCGCCTCGTCCATCAACGTCTCACCGATGCCCTCCGGGGTGGCCTGGTTGACAAAGAAGGTGCGCGCATCCGGCATCGCGTCGGCATCGTAGGTGATGACCTCGATGCCGCTCCGCCGCGCCTTGCGCAGCGCGGTCGAGATCCCCGCCTTGTTTTCCGCGGACACGGCAATCACATCCACGCCGAGCGTGATCCAGTTCTCCACGATTTCATTCTGCTTGGCGGCGTTGGTGTCGGTGGGACCGTCGAACAGCAGTTCGACGCCCAGTTCCTTGGCGGCCTGCTCGGCCCCGGCCTTGCAGGAAAGAAAGTAGGCGTTGCCCTTGGCCTTCGGCATCATCGCCACGAGCAGCGGCGCTTCCGCCGCGAGCAGCCCGGTTCCGGCCTGACCGAGCACAACCAACAGAAGGAAAAAACAACGTGAGGTAAGTTTCATGATGCAGATGAGGTTTTGGGGAATCACACCGACGCCGGCGACGTGGCGCGCAGCCGCGCATAAAGTCGCGGAGCCACGCGCAAGGTCAAGGCCAGCAGCAACAGACCGCCGGTCAACATGCCCGCCATCTCCTCCGCGGCGTTCATCCGGATCACCCACGGCAGCGTGGCCAGACCGTTTTTCAGGACCGCGATACAGGCGACCCCCAACAACGTGCCGGTCACCGACCCGCGCCCGCCGAATATGTCCGTTCCGCCCAACACCACGGCGGTGATGGCCAGCAATTCATAACCGGAACCCGCATCCGCCTTCGCCTGCCCCAGTCGCGCGGTGTAAATGATCGCGGCCACCGCCGCGATCACCCCGGCCAGCACATAAACAAACGTCAGCCGCGAATTTACCGGCAGCCCCGCATGCCGCGCGCCGGCGGGGCTGAAGCCGATGGCGCGAAAACTCCGGCCGTGGGTCGTCCGGTGCACCAGCAACCACACCGCCAGCGCCACGGTCGCAAATATCCACAATTGCACCGGCGCGCCCAGCCAACGGCCCTGGCCCAGCAGGAGAAAGCTTTCCGGAAACCCCGTGTAGGTGATCGAGCCGTGCGTGATGGCCTCGGCCAGACCGCGGAACAGCGAATAGGTCCCCAACGTCACGATCAGCGGCGGCAGGCTCAGGCGCGTGATCAGGCCGGCGTTCAAGCCGCCCGCCAGCGCACCGCAGCCCAGCGTCAGTGCGGCCGCCAACGGCAGTCCGAGCTCCCCGTCGTGCCAGAATTTGCCGAACAAAATCGCGCACAACCCGAGCAGCGACCCGACCGACAAATCGATGCCGGCGGTCAGGATCACCGGCGTCAGCGCCAGCGCCAGCAGGCCGATCTCGCAGGAGTGACGCAAGATGTCGAACTGTCGGTCAATCGTGCCGAAACCGACCACCACCCCGCGCCGGTTGGTCGTGGTGCCGAAATGATAGAACAGCAGCCACTCCACGACGAGAATCACCAGCAGCAGCGTTTCGTGCCGCCACAGCAACGCCTTCCATGCCGTCGTGTTTGGCCGGCTCATCGGCGGCCCTCCCCGCGGGTTTTCCAACCGTCCGCCATCACCGCCAGAATGATGATGAGCCCCTGCAGTGCTTTCTCCCAATAGGCCTCGATGCGCAGGTGCACCAACGCCGGCGGAATGCACGCCAGCAGCAGCAGACCCAGCACCGCGCCGACCAACCGGCCGCGCCCGCCCGAGATCGCCACGCCGCCGACCACCACCGCCGCGATCACCTTGAGTTCCAGCCCGCTGCCGGTCAGCGGTTGCACCTGGGGCGATTGCACGATGTTCGTCACGGCCGCCAAGCCCGTGAGCATGCCCAGCACGACAAAAACATTGCAGGTCACCCACCCCGGCGAAATGCCGGCCAGCCGGGCCGCCTCCGCATCGCTCCCGACCGCATAAACAAAACGCCCGGCCGCCAAGCCGTGCAGGCCCCACGCCAACACGGCCGCCACCGCTCCCGCGCCCACCACCAAAGTCAATTGCCCGGCCGCTTGGCTCAGCCCGAACCACTGCACGCCCGCCGGCAGATTCACAAACTCCCCCTGGCGCACGAGATTCAATCCCTGGCGCAACGTGACCATCGTCGCGAGCGTCACCACGATCGACGGCAGGCGCAACCCGGCGACAAACACGGCGTTGATCAGCCCCAGCGCCGCACCTGTGGCCAACGCCGCCACCACCACCGCCGCCAACGGCCATTGCGCCGCCGCACCCAGGCCCGCGATTACGCTGCAGACGGAAAATTGGGACCCCACCGAGATGTCGATCTGCCGGGCCAGGATCACCGGCACCATGCCGCAGACCACCAGCAGGGTTGGCACCTCACGGGTCGCGAGCGACAGCAACGGCTGCAGTTGAAAAAATCCCGGCGCGAGCACCGCCAGCACCACCAGCAAAATCACCCACGCCCCCGCCACCGAAAGCTCGCGCGCGTAACGGTTCATGCGGCGCCCTCCTTGGTTTCATCGCGCCCCAGCGCCGCGGCCATCACCGCGGTTGCGCTCGCACCGCCGGGCAAGGTCGCCACCAACCGGCCGTTCCGCATCACGCCGATACGGTCACTCAACCCCAGCACCTCGGGCAGATCGCTCGAGATCAGCAGCAGCGCCATGCCTTGCGCCGCCAACGCCCGCATCTGCCGGTGGATCTCGCTCTTGGCCCCCACGTCCACGCCCTGCGTCGGCTCATCCAGGATCAGGACCCGCGGCTCGGTCGCGAGCCAGCGGGCCAGCGCCACCTTTTGCTGGTTGCCGCCGCTCAACGTTGCGACCGGCGCTTCCGGCCCGTCGGCCTTGACCGCCAGCCGTTGCATGTAATCCAACGCGAAACTCCGCTCGCGCCGGGGTCGCAACCACGCGCCGGGAAACATCCGGCGATGGCTGGCCAGGCTCATATTCTCCGCCACCGCCAGTTCCGGAATCACACCGTGCCGGCGCCGATCCTCGGGCACATAGGCGATGCCCTGTGCCACGGCATCCTGCGGCGAAGCGATGCGCACCGCGTTGCCGTTGAGCACGATTTCGCCGGCATCGGCCGGCGTCAGGCCGAAGAGCACGCGCGCCAGTTCCGTGCGCCCGGCGCCCACCAAGCCGGCCAGACCCAAAATCTCGCCGGCCCGCAGCTGCAGGGAGACATCACGCACGCCGCCGCGCCGGCAGCCGAGCCCGCGCACTGCCAGCAACGTTTCGCCGGGATCGCCTTCGCGGGGCGGATAAAGCCGGGTCACTTCGCGACCGACCATCATTTTGATCAGTTCGGCCTCCCCGACCTCGGCCGCATTGCACGTGCCGACCGCTTGTCCGTCGCGCAGCACCGTCACGCGGTCCGCCAGCGCCGCGATTTCCTCCAGCCGGTGCGTGATGTAGATGATGCCGGTGCCGGCATCGCGGAGATCACGCACGATGCGATGCAGCAGTTCCTGTTCACGACCGGTCAGGGCCGCGGTCGGCTCGTCCATGATGACGATGCGCGCGCCCGCGCCCACCGCACAGGCGATTTCCACCAACTGCTGCTCGGGCATGGACAGCTCGCCCGCTGTCCGCTCCGGATCAAGGCTTGCCCCCACCCGGTTCAGCAGCTCCGCGGTCCGCCGCCGCCGGGCCCGCCAATCAACGCGTCGCCACGCACCGCCGCTCTCCAACCGCAACGCGATGTTTTCCGCCACGCTGAGGTCCGGGCACAGCGCCGGCTGCTGGTAGATGCAGGCGACACCAAGCGCCCGCGCCTTGGCCGGCGACAACTGCGGACACAACTGGCCGTTCAACTCCAACCCGCCGCCGTCCGGCTGATGCACCCCCGTGGCCAGCTTGATCAGGGTGGACTTGCCCGCGCCGTTCTCGCCCAGCAGCGCGTGGACCTCGCCCGCGCGCAGCTCAAAGTTCACCTCATGCAACGCCGTGACGCCGGCAAATCGCTTGGTGATGCGGCGAAAATGCAACAGGGGAACGTCGTCGGCCATGGGGAAAAGCATCACCGGACGGCGGACACCACCCGGCAAACGGACGGTGATTCAAACCGCCTGCTGCCGCACGGCGAGCCCGAATCCGCTCTCGGCCAGGCCGGTCTGCCGCGTGTAGGCGCGATGCATCGCGTCCTCCAGCCCCTGCACGATCGGCACCGCATCGGGCGCACCGCCCGGCTGCGTCCAGTCGATCTGGGCCGCCGGCACCGGCGTGATCGGCAGCGCCGTGTGCAACGCCAGGATCACTTCCGTGTGCCGCGCGGCGATTTCCGGGGTGCAAACCGGGGTCTGGTGATCCCGCCAACGCGCCAGCACCGCCTGCATCATCGCCTGCCGCGCCTTGGTGATGTCGGCAATCACGCACCGGCGGGCCTGCCCGTCCGTGGTCGTCAGCGTTGCTTCCTTCTCATAATTCCAACACGCGGTGCCATGGGTTCCGGTCAGCCGGATTTCCGGTTCAAACTGCGGGTGGCAACAATGCGTCACGCCGAGCCAGACGCGCACGCCGGCGGCCGTGCGCAACCGCACCACCGCGGTGTCAAAGGTGTCGATCGCGTGGGCACGGTACAGTTCCGCCGCCTGCAGCTGGGCGGTCGCGGCCTCGTCGCGACCGGAGCCGGCAAAGTAAAGGCAGAGCATCGCGAAATGCGCGAAGGCGTTGTTCAACGGCGAATCCAGCACGGGCTGCCCGTCGACTTCTACCCGGCCCGCCCAGTTGTTGCGCAGATAGTAGCTGCGCGGCCGCGGCCAGATGCCGAGAAAGCGCACGGACTGCAGTTCGCCGATCGCGCCGATATAAAGCTGCTCCTTCAGCCACTGCGTGCCGCCTTCGTAATAATCCTGGAAGCCCACCGCCACAAAGCGGCCCATCTCGTGCGCCGTCCGTCGGATCGCCTCGAGATCGGCGGCGGCCGCCGCCAGCGGTTTTTCCACCAGCACGTTGGCCCCGGCGCGCAGGGCGTCGACCGTCATGCGCGCATGCCAGTGGATGCCCGTCGGGATCAGGCACAAATCCAAGCGCCCGTGCTCCTGCGCCAGCATCGTGCGGTAATCATCGTAAATCGTGCAGCCGTGCGCACGCAGTTCCGCGATGTTGTCCGCCTCCTCCTGCGGATTGATCACCACCGCCGCCGCCAGGCTCAGTTCGCCGCGATCCCGGCACTCCCGCAACAAATGCAGGTGGATGCTGCCGTAACCGGAGACGCCGATCAATGCGACGCGCGGCACTCGGTACGCGGGGGCGTTCATGCGATGTCAGGGTGTGGGGCGACCTGCGGCGCGACGGCGCGGGCAGATTGCAGGCGGAAGTGATGGCAGGGGAACGTTGGGTGGTTGCTCATCCGTGAAGCCGGAAACCCGGCATCGCGAATCTGCGCACTGGCTGCATCAACGCCACCTGCCCGGTTCTTGACAGTCCGAGCAAGTGCATCGGTGACAATCCGCGGGATTGCTTCTCTTTTGCTCACGCCTTCGCCCACCCACCCGTCTCTGGCTCCCCGTCATGACCTCCATGTTCCGCTTCATTTTGCCCGCCGTGCTTTTGCTCTGCCCCGTACTGACGCATGCCACGCCGGCGCCACGCCTGATGGAGCGCCTTGATCGCGGCGTGGTCGCCGTCCACCAGCCTGACGGCCGCGTCTTCGTGTCGTGGCGGTTGTTCGCCACCGATCCCGCCGGCCTCGCTTTCAACCTGTATCGCGAAACCGCCGCCGGCGATCCCGCCGTGCCGGTTTACGGACAGTCAGGGCCGGATCGCCTGGCGGGCACGGTCCGCCTCAATGCCGAGCCGCTGACGGGGCCGACTTGGTTCATCGATGCGACAGCGCGGCTGGAGCGCACCACCCGTTATCACGTGCGGCCGGTGCAGGACGGACAGGAAGGCGCCGCCAGCGCCGCTTACACCCTGCCGGCCAACGCGGCACCGCTGCCCTATCATGCCGTGCCGTTGCAGACGCCCGCGGGCTACACGCCGGGCGACGCCTCGCTCGGCGATCTCGATGGCGACGGCCAATACGAGATCGTGCTCAAGCAGGAACACACGCCGCGCGACAACTCGCAGGGCGGCTTCACCGGCACCACCCGGCTGCAGGCCTACAAACTCGACGGCACGCTGCTCTGGACCATCGACCTCGGCAAAAACATCCGCGAAGGCGCGCACTACACGCAGTTCATGGTTTACGATCTCGATGGTGACGGTCGCGCCGAGGTTGCGTGCAAAACCGCCGACGGGACCATCGACGGCACCGGCATTGTGATCGGCGATCCGGCGGCCGACTGGCGCGAACCCGTCGGCGCCGCCGTGCCGACGACCGACCGCACCGGCGCCACGCGCACCCCGCAGGGTCTCGTCGCCGGCCTCGCCGGACGCATCCTGCGCGGACCAGAATATCTCACTGTTTTCGACGGCCGCACCGGCGCGGCCCTCGCCACCGCGGATTACATTCCCGGCCGTCATCCTGAGACCAACGATCCGACACCCGAGCAGGCCAGCGCGATTTGGGGCGACGGCTACGGCAACCGTTCCGATCGTTTTCTCGCCGCGGTCGCGGTGCTCGACGGACAGCTGCCCAGTTTGGTCATGTGCCGCGGTTATTACACCCGCACCGTGCTCGCCGCCTGGGATTGGCGCGACGGCAAGCTGACTTCACGTTGGATCTTCGACAGCGACAAACTCGGGCCGCCCGACGCCTCCAATCCGTGGCGCGGCCAGGGCAACCACAATCTCTCCGTCGCCGACGTCGATAACGACGGTCGCGACGAAATCATCTACGGGGCCATGGTCGTCGATGACGACGGCTCCGGGTTGTACTCCACCGGTTGGGGCCACGGTGATGCGCTGCATACCGGCGATCTCGCGCCGGCGCATCCCGGTCTGGAAGTATTCACCATTCAGGAACGTTTCGACGCCCAGGGCATGAGCCTGCGCGCCGCCGCCACCGGCCAAGCGCTGTTCACCATTCCCTCGGTCAAGGCCGCCGACGCCGGCGACGACCGCGGCGAAGGTCCCGGTCGCGGCAACGCCATGAACATCGATCCGCGTTTCCCCGGCGCCGAGTTCTGGGCCGCGGGTGCCGGCATGGACGGTATCTACGATGTCACCGGCCTCAAAGTCGTGGCCCAGCGCCCGCGCAACCTGCCCGTCAACTTCGGCATCTACTGGGACGGCGACCTGCTGCGCGAACTGCTCGATCAGAACCGCATCCTCAAATGGAACTGGGCGACCGAAACCGTCGAGCCGTTGCTCGTCGCCCACGCTTCCATTGCAAACAACGGCACCAAGGCCACGCCCGCCATCAGCGCCGATCTCTGGGGCGATTGGCGCGAGGAAGTCGTCTGGCGCACCCGCGACAACCGCGAGCTGCGCATCTACACCAGCACGATTCCCACGCCGCACCGGCTGTTCACGCTGATGCACGATCCGCAATACCGCCTCGCCATCGCCTGGCAGAACGTCGCCTACAACCAGCCGCCGCACCCGGGCTTTTATCTCGACGAATCCGCGCCGTTGCCCGCGCCGCCCGCCATCCGCTATCCCGATCGTCCGTAGCTAATGGACTGCTGAAAGGAATTGTCCGAGGTAGGGCGCGACTGCCAGGCGCGCCGTCATGTCACTCACTGGCGGCCCGGCCGATCCGCCTCACAGCGTGATGAACATCGGTGCACCCGGACCGAGCGGCCAGCCGGTCATGATCCACAACACCAGCAGCAGGGACCACAGGATCATGAATCCGATGGAATACGGCATCATCAGCGAAATGAGCGTGCCAATGCCGGTTTGCGGCGCGTATTTCTGTGCGAAGGTCAGCACGAGCGGGAAATAAACCATCAGCGGCGTGATGATGTTCGTGCAGCTGTCGCCGACCCGATACGCCGCCTGCACGAATTCCGGCGAGTAGCCGACCAGCATGAACATCGGCACCAGCACCGGCCCCAGCAGCGTCCATTTCGCCGACGCACTGCCGATGAACAGGTTGATGAAAGCCGTGAAAATGATCACCGCCACCGTCAGCGGCGCGGGTCCGAGCCCCGAGGCCTGCAACAGTTCCGCGCCTTTCACCGCCGTGATGGTTCCCAGATTCGTCCACGCGAAATAGTTCACGAACTGCGCGCAGAAAAACATCAGCACGAGATACGAACCCATTGTCGCCATGGATTTCGACATGCCGGCAATGACGTCGTTGTCGTTGCGAATGGTGCGCGCCCCCAGCCCGTAGGCGATGCCGAGAATCATGCCCGCGAGACAAATGAACACCACCAGCCCGCGCATGAACACCGAGTGCGTGAAGGCCGGGTTCACGGGATCCAACAGGAAACCGGCCAACGGCACCGATCCGATCGGCAGCACGCCCCAGACCACCAACACGGTCATCACCAGCGTGGCCACGCCGGCGAAGCGCAGACCGCGTTTCTCCAAGTCGCTCAATTGCTCGACCCGGCTGGCTCCGGTTTCCATGCCGGGGGGACGCCCGAGCCGCGGCTCAACCACGCGGTCGGTGATCCACGTGCCGGCCGCCGTCACCACGAACGTGGCTGCGACCATGAAGTAGTAATTGGCGGTGGGCAGCACGGTGTAGTCCGCCACCAACATGCGGGCCGATTCCTGCGTGATGCCGCCCACCAGCACATCGATGGTGCCGGGCAGCAAATTCGCGCTGAAGCCGCCCGAGACCCCGGCAAACGCCGCGGCGATGCCCGCCACCGGATGGCGGCCCACCGCCGCGAAGATCGCCCCCGCCAGCGGGATCAGCAGCACATAGCCCACATCGCTGCCCACGTTGGACATCACACCCGCAAACACGATGACCGCGGTCAGCGCGGCCGGCGGCGCCTTGTTGACCGTCACCCGCAGACACGCACCGATCAAACCGGACGACTCGGCGACCGCGATGCCGAGGATTGCCACCAACACGGTGCCGATCGGGGCAAAGCCGGTGAAATTCGTCACCGCCGCCATGATCATGCGGTGCAGTCCCTCGACCGTCAGCAAACTGACCACGCCGACCGTTTGGTGGTTGGCCGGATTGACCACCTCGATGCCCAGCGCATGCAACAGGCCGGAGAGCAGCACCACCAAACCGGCCAACAGGGCGAAGAGCGTGGCGGGATTCGGCAACGCGTTGCCCACCCATTCGATCAGGTCGAGGAAGCGCTGAAATATACCGCGCTGCGGCAACGCCGGGGTCGTGGAATCAGACATGGGCAAGCGTGATGCCGTCGCGCCGTCCCGGCGTCAACCGCGCCGGGCGGCATCGTGGGAACCTTCGGGCACGACGCCCGCGGCCGGTGCAAGCGCCCGAGGACGATCCGGTTTTCTGGCCCGGCGAATGCCGCAATCGTTTGATTGCGCGGTCGGTCACCCGGCGCGTGTTTATTCAAACCTGTTTGGCATTGAACGGCCAAAGGTGAAAATCAGCCTCGGTGCATGCTCTCCGCCGCAAACGCCACAAATCCGTCTCCTGTCATCCAAGCACCGCCCGGCATTGCCGCCGCTCTGCCCGATTTGTCCACGGAGGCCATTGTGCGCCGCTACCAAGCCCGGCGGGAGTTCATTCTGAGAGAGGCAGTCGCCGCCGTGGTGCCCGGTGATCCGACCCGGGGCAGCAAGTTCGACATCGCGGCGTGTTTGCAGCGGGGCGAAAACGTCGAGGCGGCGCTGGCCCGGCTCGAGCGGCTCGACCGCGACACCCCTTCCGCGAACATGTTTTGGGCGTATCCCACCGTGACCGTGATGCTGGTGGGTGGCTCCCATCTGGACTCCGCACGGCGCGCCCGCATCGCCGAACTGTGGCGCACCTACTGGCCGAGCCGCGGCGACACCGAGAACCACTGGCTGCTCAGTTATGCGAGCTATTATCTCGCGGCGCAAACCTGCCCCGATGCGGGGCCGGAGTGCTGGTTCAACGGCCGGTCCTCGGCGGAGAACATGGCCGAGGCCCAAAGCTACATCGAACACTGGATCGATGTCACCACCGGCTACGGCCAGGGCGAATACGATTCGCCCAACTACATCGAGGAATACGCGGTCGGGCTGGCGCTGCTGGCCGGCTGGGCGCAAGACCCCGTCTTTCGCCACCGGGCAAAGATGATGCTGGATTACATTCTTTACGACTACGCGGTGGAGACGCTGGACGGGCTCTACGGCGGGGCGCACAGCCGCGTGTATCCACGCCACATCATCGCCCCGGCCCGCACGGCGGCCGCCGCCCTCGGCTGGTTGCTGTTCGGCCTCGGCGAGTATGAGGCGGGTGAACGGCAGGTGACGCGGCACCAGCTCCGCGACGAACTGCCGGAGCGCGGCGCCAAGCTGATCGCCCTCAGTGGCTACGAGCCCCCGCCGATCCTTGAGCGCATCGCCCGCGCCCGCGGCCGGCCCTACGTGGGGCTGGAACGCAAGCGCACCCGCTGGCGCATGCGCCATGCCGGGCCGGACTCGTTTGTGATTGATGACAAGCGCACCGTGCCGGTTTACAAATACAACTACGTGGACCGGGATTTCATTCTGGGCTCGTCCCAGGGCGGTTTGTTGCAACCGATCCAGCAGCAGACCTGGGGTCTGATCTGGCGCACCGAAAACGCGATCATGCGGTGCCCGTCGTTTTTCGGCATCCAGCCCTACGCGTCGTCCGTGGAGGGCAGCATGTATTTTCCGGTCGATCCCGCGGTCGTCACCGACCTGATCACGCGCTCGAAGGCGGACTACGACTCGCCGGACAAGCTGGCCGGCGGCTCACCCCACGAGCAGATCGTGCAAAGCGGCTGCGCGCTCATCGCGTTGCAGGACATCCCGCCCGGCGCGCTCTTTCATCACACCACGCTCTTTTTCTCCCGCGACCTGGAGCACACGACGGAGGATACCTCCGGTTGGATTTTCACCCAGGGCGGGCCTGTTTACATCGCGTGCCGGCCTTTTGTGCGCGGGCAATGGCGGCCGAACGACTGGACCGGCTTCCTCGGCGGCGGCGCCGGCGGCATTCTTGTCAGCGGCGATTTCGAGGAATGGGGCACGGGGCACCGCTGCTATGTCAGCGAGGCCGGGCAAAACGGCTACATCGTGCAGGTCGCCGCCGCCCGCGACTTCCCTTCGTTCGCCGCATTCCAAGCGGCCGTGCGGGCGCTACCCCTCGCCTTTGACCTGATGCCGACCCCGGAGGTCACGTTTACCGCGTTGGACGGCACGAAAATTCATGCACGTTACGGTGACGTCCCCCGGATAAACGCGACCCCGGTGGACTACGCGAACTGGCCGCTGTTCGACAGTCCTTTCGCGCATGCCGCGGTGGGCAGCCGGCAGTTGGTGCTGCAGCATGAGGGCGAAACCCATGTGCTCGATTTTCAAAAGCCCGTCCGTGATTCCGTCCCGCCGCCGGCGCCGCCGTCCGTGGCTGCCGCCATGCCGGCTTCCACCCGGCCGGTGCATTATGCCGCGTTGAGCATGACCAAGGCCCAGCAGAACACCGCGACACCGACCGACTCGGGGTTGTATGAACGACAGGCAACGGGCGCATGGGTTCACACCGGCCCGCGGATTCTGGGCGTGGCGACGTTGGCGATTCATCCGCATAATCCCGCCATCCGGCTGATCGCCTCGGCCGACGGCGTGGTGCGCACGGCCGATCACGGCCGCACGTGGCGCAAGACCACCGGTTGGGAAACGGCCGACGTGCGCGCGATTGAGTTCGATGCGGGCAATCCCGACCTCGTTTACGCCGCCACCATGTGGGGGCCGCTGCGTTCCGAGGACGCGGGGCAGACCTGGTCGCGCACGCAACACGGCTTGGACCGGCTCTACGGGCAGACCCTGATTGCGGACCGCCAGCAGGCCGGCCGCGTGTTGCTGGGAATGGAGGAAGGGCTCTACGCATCGGTTGATGCCGCGCGAACCTGGACCCGGCTCGATTTTCCCCGCGCCACGATCACGCGGCTGCGGCAAAGTCCCGTTCGGCCGCAGATCATGCTCGCCACCACGCTCGGCCGGGGGGCCTGGCTCTCCACCGATGCCGGTGCGGCATGGCAACCCACGGACCCCGCGACCGCGACCGCCCAGCTCTATGCCGCGGCCCTGGGTTGCCACGATCCCGCGCTGATGGCGATCGGCGGCTGGGAAGCCGGCGTGCGGGTGTCCACCGACGCGGGCCGGACCTGGGTGGACCGCAGCGCAGGCTTGCCCAACCGGCGCGTGTTTGTCCTCGCGTTCGATCCCGAGCATCGCAGCCGCCTGTGGGTCTCCACCTTTGAGGAAGGCTCCTTCTGCAGCGATGACGGCGGCCGGACCTGGCAGGATGCCGGGCTCCACGGCGCGTATGGCGCGGATTTCGTTTTCGGCCGCACCGCCCGCGATTGAGCGCCGGGCCCTTCCGGTCCGCCCATGCGTCCTGATCACCGCCCCGACCGGGGCGGTGTTATGAAGCGTCGCCCTGCCCGCGCCGCTCAGCGTCCGCCGTTGCCGTTGGTCCGGGCGGCCCGGGCCTCGGTGATGATGGTCTGCTCCAGTTCGCCGGGCACGCGCTCGTAGGAGGAGAAAGTCTCCGTGTGTGAACCCCGGCTCGCGGTCAGCGAGCGCAGGCGCGTGCTGTAATGGTGCAGTTCGCGTTGCGGCACGTGGGCGCGGATGACCTGGAAATGCCCGTCGGCCTCGACCCCGAGAATGCGGGAGCGGCGCGAGGACAGGTCGCCCAGCACATCGCCCACGCAGTCTTCCGGCGCGGTGACGGCCACTTCGTAGACCGGTTCGAGCAGGCAGGGCCTGGCCTGCTGGAACGCTTCCTTGAACGCGTGGTAACCGGCGACCTGGAACGCGATGTCCTTCGAGTCCACCGGGTGCATCTTGCCGTCGTAAAACTCGATCTTCACGTCCACGATGCGGCAGCCCGCGAGCACGCCCTCGTTGCAAACGGTGCGCACGCCTTTTTCCACCGACGGCACAAAAACGCGGTCCACATTGGTGCCGACCAGCGTCTGGCGAAAGTCCACGCCCTTGCCCGGTTCGCCCGGCTCGATGCGCAGCCAGACCTCGGCGAACTGGCCGGCGCCGCCGGTCTGTTTCTTGTGGCGGTATTTCGACTCGCCCTTGCCGCGGATCGTCTCGCGATACGGGATGCGCGGCTCGGTCATGGTCACGTTGACGCCGAACCGGCGCTTCAGCCGCTCCAAGGTCACCTGCAGGTGAATCTCGCCCTGGCCCGACACGATGGTCTGGTGAATCTCATCGTCCACCCGGTGTCGGAACGACGGGTCCTCGTCGCCCAGGGTGTTGAGACCGACGGCAAATTTGTCCTCATCACCCGGCGAATCGCAGACCAGCGCGCCGTGGATGTTGGGCGCGGGAAACTGCACCGCTGGCAGCAGCACGGGCTGGGCGCGGGTGCAAAGCGTGTTGCCGGTGTGCGTGTCGCGCAGCTTCACGGTGGCGCCGAGATCGCCGGCAACCAGCTTCTGCACGGCGGTGCGTTTGTGGCCGTTCAGCACGTAGAGCTGGCCGAGCCGCTCGGTGCAGTTGCGCGCGGGATTGTAGAGCTCCATGCCGGTCGTCACCTCGCCGGCATAGATGCGGAACATCGACAGCTCGCCCACCCCGGGCTCGTTCATCGTCTTGAACACGTAGAGCGCCGGATTGCGGTCATCGAGATCCACCGACACCGTGTTGCCGTCGGGATCGCGTCCGCTCACCTGTTTGTGATCAACCGGCGAAAGTTCGTACTTGGCGATGTGGTCGAGCAGGCGCGCCACGCCGATGTTGTTGACGGTCGAGGTCGCGAAGACCGGCACGAACACCTGTTCCCCGAGCGCACGGTGCAGGCCGGCGCGAAGCTCCGCCTCGTCCAGTCCGTCCTGGGCGAAGAATTTTTCCATCAGCTCGTTGTCCGCCTCGGCGACATACTCGATGAGCTGGCGGTGCAGCGCCTTGACCCGGTCGGCCTGCTCGCCTTCAGCCGGGTTCTCGGTGTATTCGCCCGAACCGTCGGTCTTGTAGGTCACCAGCTCGCTGCGCATTACGTCGAGCACCCGGTGAAAACCCGGCCCCTCATCCACCGGCAGCGTCAGGGGGAACAGGTGCGCGCCAAAATGGTCGCGGGCCTGATCCAGCACGGCCTCAAAACTGGTGTTGGGTTTGTCGAGCCCCGTCACGACCAGGATCTTCGGCAGGTTGAACGCGTCGGCCGCGCGCCACATCTTGTCGGTGCCCACGCTCACGCCCTGCGCGGCGTTGACCACGATGACGGCGAAGTCGCCGACGCGCAGCGCGCACAGCGCCTCGCTGATGAAGTCCTGGTAGCCGGGGGCGTCGAGGATGTTGAGCTTGGTGCCGGCCCACTCGGCGGTGAGCACGGAGGCATGCACCGAGATGCCGTGGTCCTTCTCACTTTGGTGAAAATCCGACACCGTGGTGCCGGACTCGATCGTGCCCATGCGGCCGATCTGCTTGCAGCAGGCCATCATGGCCTCGGCGAGCATGGTCTTGCCCGCTGAGGCGTGGCCGACCAGGGTGAAGTTGCGGATTTGGGGAGCGCGATAGTCAGCCACGGGATTCTCCTTGGGTTCAGTGTTTCAGGCCCGCGCCATGTCCTCCGACATTGCCACGGCTCGGGGTAACACAATCTCCGGGTCGCAACGGAACGGCCGAACAGGGCGCGTTCTCAAGTTGATGCCTGCGCAGGCGGTCATACGGCGAACGTAGGCGCATATCCGGCCCGGAGCCAATCCGGAATCGCCGCCAAGCCAAGCAATGCGCACGGATTGACAAAAGATGACCTTCCGGCGGCTTCATTCTCCCAACCTCTTCGTGCCAAGCCGGATTGCGCATGCAGCGGCACGCCGGCGTGGCGGGCGATTAGCCCGCCTGTCAACCGGCGCCGGCGACTTTGATAATTGAGCGTCGGCCCGCATCGGGGGTCGACCTGCGGCATCGCGCGCCCCAAGGTGCGCCGAACCGCATCGTCCCCATGGATCAAACCCCGCTCCCCACCCATCGCCAGCAACCCGACGCCAAGGGCTTTTTCGGCCGCTTCGGCGGTTCGTTCATCCCGCCCGAGCTGCAGCGGCAGATGGATGAAATCACCCACGCCTACCACCGCATCTGCCGCAGCCATGATTTCATCCGCGAGCTTCGCTCCATCCGCACCCATTTCCAAGGCCGGCCCACCCCGGTCTATTATTGCAAGAACCTCAGCGACGCGATCAACGGCGCGCGCATCTACCTCAAGCGCGAGGATCTCAACCACACCGGCGCGCACAAGCTGAACCACTGCATGGGCGAGGCCCTGCTGGCGAAGTTCCTCGGCAAGAAAAAGCTCATCGCCGAGACCGGCGCCGGCCAACACGGCGTCGCGCTCGCCACCGCCGGCGCCTATTTCGGCATCCCCGTGGAGATCCACATGGGCGAAGTCGACATCGCCAAGGAGCACCCGAATGTCGTGCGCATGCAGATCCTCGGCGCCAAGGTCGTGCCCGTTTCGTTCGGCGCGCGGACGCTCAAGGAAGCCGTCGACTCCGCCTTCCAAGCCTACCTCGCCGATCCGGTGAACAGCATCTACTGCATCGGCTCCGTCGTCGGCCCGCATCCGTTTCCGCTCATGGTGCGCGAATTTCAGCGCGTGGTCGGCATCGAGGCCCGCGAGCAATTCCTGGGGATGACCGGCGAACTGCCCGACAACGTCGTGGCGTGCGTCGGCGGCGGCTCCAACGCCATGGGCATCTTCACCGCCTTCCTCGATGATCCGGTCAAACTCCACGGGGTCGAACCGCTCGGACGCGGCTCCAGGCTCGGGGATCACGCCGCCAGTCTCAGCCACGGCACCGAGGGCGTCATGCACGGGTTCAATTCCATCATGCTCAAGGACGACCAGGGCGAACCCGCGCCCGTGCACTCCGTCGCGAGCGGGTTGGACTATCCCTCGGTCGGCCCGGAACACGCGCATCTTTTCTCCACCGGCCGGACCATCGTCGGCACGGCCACCGACGAGGAAACCATCACGGCGTTCTTCCGCCTCTCGCGCCGCGAGGGCATCATCCCGGCGCTCGAAAGCGCGCACGCCGTGGCCTACGCCCTCAAGCTCGCGCAGGACCGCCCCGACGAATCCATCCTCATCAATCTCAGCGGCCGCGGCGACAAGGACATCGATTTCGTCATGGAGCAGTTCGGCGCCTACGCCGACCGGACGGATTACTGACCGGCGCCGCGGCGCCGTGTGAGCAAATCAAATCCGCCGGATAAATCCGGCTGCTTACTGCCGCTCGCAAACCGCGACGCGTTGCAGCGCGGCGCGGTGCCGCTATGCTTGTCCGCAAGATGCACCCCTCATCTGTTCTGTCCGCCCCACCCCGGGCCGCCCGTGAGACCACGCCGTTCACCTGGTACGTGTCCTGCGGCATGCCCGCTTATTCCGCCCTCGCCGGCGTGCGCTACGATCGCATCTTCCGCGAACCGGAAGCCATTGTCGAAGCCTACGAAGTCGGCTCGGCCAAGGCGCTCGCGCTGTTCGGGCCGGATGTCCGGTACGACGGTCCCGGCTGGTCGGGCATCAGCTACAGCCACGTCAATTGCCTCGGGGCCCCGCTCATTTTTCCACCGGACAGCGAAGTGGCGGTGCGCCCGATCCATCGCTCGCTGGCCGGGGGCATCCGCGCCCTGGAAAAATCCGTGGATTGGGCCGAGTCCGGTCTCATGCCCTACTACTTGAATCTCTGGGAACGGCTGCGGGAGGCCTTCCCGGAACGGCACATCCGCTTCCAAGGCTGCGGCTACGAAGGACCGATCACGACCGCCTGGGAATTGCGCGGTCATGACTTTTTTACCGACGCCTACGACGATCCCGTCGCCTACCGCACCTATCTGACCTTGGTCACGCACAGCATTGCGGATTACACCCGGTTCATCCGGCAGTTGAACGGCGAACCGGAGTTCCTGACCACCACCGTCTCGATGTGCGACGATATCTCGGCGATGTTCAGTCCCGCGCACTGGGCCGATTGGGTGCTCCCGTATCAGGAAATGTATTTCGCGCTGCAGGGCGACGGTCCGCGGCACGCGCACATCGAGGGTTTCGTGCCCGACCACCTGCATTTCCTCGATGAGCTGCAACTCTCGCAATTCGACCCCAGCGTTTCCCCGCGGCTGCGCGCCACCGACCTGCGCGACCGCTGCTCCGTGCCCTTCCTCTGGCGGCTGAACAGCATGCAGCTGCAGGATTTCAGCGCGGAGCAAATCCGGCATTACGTTTTCTCCGGCGTGGCCCAGGGCGCCTCCGGAGTGTTCTTCTACATTGCCCGCTGCACGCTCACTCCGGTTCATGTCACGAAAATCCATGCCTTCATGCAGGCGGCCCGCGATGTCGCCGCGCAGCTGGACGCCGGTTGTCCCCGGGATCGGCTGGAGGAATGACCGCCCGGCGCACGATTGCCCGGGTCTGTTTCAGCTTTGAGCGTGGCATGAAGCCGGCTATCGCTTGCTGCGATCACCGGCCGCACCTGCCGCCAAACCGTCATTCCTTTTCATGAAACGTCCCGTCAAAATCCAACCGGCCGACACCTTTGCGGCCATCGGCGCGCTGCGCCAGGCCCGGCGGGATGCGCAGTTGCAACCCGCCACCATTGGCCCCCTGCCGGACAAGGAACTGCCGCGGCTCCGGCCTGGTGCACATCACGCCTTCGCGCCGGCACCGCGGCTCGCCACGCCGGCGGACCTGGCGCGGGCTTTGCGCGGGGAACGCCGGCGCATGGCGCCGTTCCTGCGTGATCTCGCCCCGCGCCTCGCCTCGCCCCGCCATCGTCAGGTGCTGCGCGATTTCGGCTGGCGGGTGGCCGTGCGGGATGATTGTGCCGGCTTCCACGCCGCCAACTCCGGCCATGGCGCCTGGCAACGCGTCACCCTGCCGCACTACGGTCCGCCTACCGGCCGCGCCCTCGCCTGGTATCGCACCACGTTCACCCTCTCCACCGCCCAGCGTCGCGCTGGCAGCCTGTGGCTGCGTGTGCCCGGCGCCGATTACCACGCGAGGATTCATGTCAACGGCCGCTGCGTCGGTGAACACGAGGGCTTCTTCGCCACGTTTGAGTGCGAGATATCCGGCGCCATCAAGGCGGGGCGCAACACCCTGCTGATCGAATTGCGCAACGAGGGCACCTGGAACACCCAGCACGACCCCGAGGGCGACAAACTCTACGCTGCCACCGGCCCCGGTTGGGACGAACCCGGTGGCGGCTGGCACCACTGTCCCTCCGGTATGGGCCTGCTCGGCGCCGTCATCCTGGAAGCGCGGCCGCGGGTTTTTCTGCACGATGTCTGGGTGCGTCCGCTCGACAGCCTCGACGCCGCCGAAATCAAAATCGAGGTGCACAACTGCGACCCCGCCCCGGCGGAACTCGCGTTGGAGGTCGCCGCTTTCGGCCAGAACTTTCGCGCCCATCCGCTCAGGTGGCAGCCCCTGCCCAAACCCGCGGCCGCGGCCGCCGGGCTGAATTACTACAGTTGCACTGTGCCGCTGCGGCAGGCGCGGTTGTGGTCGCCCGCCACGCCCTGGCTGTATCAGGTCCAGATCCGCCTGCGCGATGACGCAGGGCGGTTGCTCGACACCGCGAAACGCCAGTTCTGTCTGCGCAGTTTTCGCATCGACGGGACCACGTCGCCCAAGGGCCGCATTTTTCTCAACGACCGGCCCATCCGGCTCCGCGGCGCCAACACGATGGGCTTTGAACAACAGGATGTCATGCGCGGCCAGCCGGGACGCCTGCGCGACGACCTGCTGCTCGCACGGCTGACCCATTTCAACTTTCTGCGCCTGACCCAGCGCCCCGTGCAGCCGGAGGTGTATGAAATGGCCGACCGCGTGGGGGTGATGATCCAGACCGATCTGCCCCTGTTCGCGTTTCTGCGGCGCCCGCAATTTTGCGAGGCCGTGCGACAGGCCGGCGAAATGGCCCGGCATGTGCGCGCCCATCCGTCGGTGGTGCTGCTCAGCTACATCAACGAACCGTTCCCCTCGCAATGGCGCGCCGTGGGCCACCGCCATGTACATCGCGCCGAACTGGAAGGATTTTTCCAGGCCGCCACCGCCGCCGTTCGCGTCGAGCACCCCGACATCGCGATCAAGCCGGTCGACGGCGACTACGATCCGCCCGCGGAGGGCCTGCCCGATTACCACATCTATTGTCTCTGGTATCAGGGACACGGCCAGCCGTTCGGCCGGCTGCACCGGGGGGAATTTCCGCCGGTGAAACCGGACTGGTGTTTCGGCAGCGGCGAGTTCGGCGCCGAGGGGCTTGATCCCGTTGCGCTCATGCGCCGCCACTACCCGTCGGCGTGGCTTCCGAACAAACCGGCCGATGAAGCCGCCTGGTCGCCCGACCGGATTGCCCAGGCGCAAACCGGCCGCCACCAGCCCCTCTTCTTCGACCGCCCCGCGGGGTTGGCAGAATGGGTGGAGCGCTCCCAGGCCTGGCAGGCGCGCGCCGTGCAATTGCATACCGAGGCCTACCGCCGCATGGACCGGCTCGTCAGTTGCGCGGTGCATCTGTTCATCGACGCGTGGCCCGCCGGCTGGATGAAGTCCATCATGGACTGCGAGCGCCGGCCCAAGCCCGCGTGGTTCGCGTGCCGCGATGCACTCGCGCCCTGGTTGCCCATGCTGCGCAGTGATCGTCGTGCCTTCTGGTCCGGCGAGAAAACACGCTTCGAGATCTGGCTGGCCAACGAAACCGACCTCGCGCCCAAGGACTGGCGGCTGCGTTATCAGCTTGAGTCCGACGGTGAAATCCTCGCCAGCGGACAATGCCCCGCCCGGCCCGCCGCCTGCGCCCCCGCGTTTCAAGGTTTCCTGCCCGTGACCCTGCCTGCGGTGGAGCAACGCACCGACGTTACCCTGCGCATCGGACTGTTCACGGCCTCCGGCAAGATTGTGAACGACTGGTCCACCCCGGTTACGATCTGGCCCAACCTTTCGGCCCGGCCGCCGCGAGTCCGCCTCCTGTCCACCGGCGGCGCGGCCGAACATCTGGCCGAGGCATTGTCGGCGGTCATCACCGAGGATGCACCGGTCCTCCTCGCCGATCGGTTGCCGGAGTCCGCCCCGGCGCGCACCGCCCTCTGGCAACAGGTCAAAGCCGGGGCCACGCTCGTGCTGACCGAACTGCCCGCGGGTGAGCACCGGATCGCCCGCGATCGCATCACGGTGAAGCCGTGCGGCTTCGCGCCCTACGATTTTGTTTCGCGCGCCACCGGTCATCCGGCCGTGGCGGGATTTCAGCCGGAGGACTTTCGCTTCTGGCACGATGCCTCGACACATCGCATCGAGCCGTTGCTCCCCGCCACTTTCCAAGCCCCGGGTTGGACGCCCATTCTCCTCACCGGCGAAGTCGGCTGGGGCGCACCGGCCGGACCCGCCTTGGCCGCCGCGGAACGCCGGCTGGGCCTCGGCCGCGTCATTCTCTCCCAGGTGACGCTCGCCGGCCGCACCCGGACCAACCCCGCGGCGGATTTGTTTGCCCGGCGCCTGCTGACCGGCTGAAGCCCTTCAGTAAACGCCGTGCCGTTGGCACGCGGCGAAATACGCCGCGAGGTTTTCGCGTGATGTGCCCTCGCGAAAACTGTCGGAGCTGCCGATGATAAAGCCGCCGCCGGGTTTGCCGATCGTCATGGCCTCGGCCACCGCCTGGTCAATCGCGGCCGGTGTGCCGTTTTTCACCACGTGCAACAGATCGACGTAACCCTTGATTGTCGTGTGCCCCCCGATCAGCCGCTTGGCCTTCGCCAGATCGAAATCACCGGTCGGCGGTGGCGTGCAGGTTTCCAGCACATCGACGCCGGTGGCCGCGATCAGCTCCATGGTGTGATCAAGCCGGCCGTCGTCGTAGTAATCGTAGATCGCACCGTAGCGATGTGTCAGTTCCACCTGCTCGCGGATCATCGGCCCAAACACCTCGGCAAAAATCGCGGGCGACCACCCGGCCGAAAGTGAGGCAAAATACCACGTGCCGAAGATGCATTGCGCCCCGCCTTCGAGCGCGGCCTTGATCTGCGCAAGCGACCGCCGGTGAAACAGCCCGAGCAGTTCGTCAAAAAACGGCCGGTTGTCGTAGTAATCCACCATCAGGTCGGCCACGTCCCGCGCATGGCCCGCATTGTGATCCAGCGCACAGCGCACCTGCACCATGACCAGCCCGCGGTCGCCCATCTCCCCGTGCAACCGCTGCAGAAAATCATAATTCGTGTTCACCGGCGCGAGGATGTGGCGCAGCGCCGGCAGATCTTCCGGCCCCTTCACCAAATGCTCGGTGCGCACCGGATTCGGTGTCACGCCGAACTCACGTCCCGCCGGCGGCACCATGATGCGGTCGCTCAGGCGCCCGGCCGGCGTGTGAAAAACCCGCTCCACCACGGTGAAGTCGCCCTCGCGCGACTTGCGCTGATCCACGCGCACATCGGGCAGATCGTAGTGATCGAAAATGTCGTCAACCACGTTGGGGGTGCCGTCGTTCACCGGAAACATCTGGTCCATGTCGGGAAACGCCCGCAGATGCGCCGCGAGGTCCTGCGAGCCGCACTCGGCCACCAGCCAGGCCCACACCCGGGGCGCAATCGGCACCCGGTCGGGTTCCTCGTGACGGATCGTGGCCAGCAACCGTTCCCGGCTTGTCATGCCCGCATGCTGCACCGACCGCGCCGCGGCGCGAGTGCGATTCACCCCTGCCCGGCGATATCAGGCTTCCGACGCCACCCATTAGCATTCCTGAGCACGGTCGTATGCTGGCGCTTCAAACAAACCTTGTGTGCCCCGCGCCTGCGCAACAGACCGGTTCATGGCTCCCGCCAAGCGTTATCCCGCCGTCATTCTCGGCACCTGCCCCATTCCCTGGACCGACCGGTTCGAGTTCGACGCCGACGTCTTTGTCCGCTCGGTCGAACAACTCCGCCGCGACCTGTCCCCTCACCTTTATGTCTTCGGCACCGCCGGCGAAGGCCATGCGGTCACCGACCGGCAGTTCGCCCAAATTATCCGCACGTTCCGTGCCGCGATGCCGGCCGACACCTTCCCGATGGTTGGCGTGATCAGCCTCTCGCTCGGCACGGTGATCGAACGCATCGAACTCGCCTGCGCGGAGGGTTTCCGCGACTTCCAAATCTCGCTCCCCGCCTGGGGCGCGCTGACGCCCGCGGAGACCGACCGATTTTTTGCCGAGACCTGCGGCCGCTTTCCGGAGTGCCGTTTCCTCCACTACAATCTGCTGCGCACCAAGGTGCTCCTGAACGGCGCGGATTACGCCCGGCTGACCGCCGCTCATCCCAATCTCGTCGCCATCAAGATGAGCGGCGAGGACACCGCCGCGCTGGAGGCCGTGCTCACCGAGGCACCCGCGCTGCAGTGTTTCTTCACCGAATTTGGCTACGCCGACATGCGCGACCGCCATGAATGCGGCCTGCTCGCCGCCCTCACCGCCAGCAACCCGCGTAAAGCACACGACTACCACGCCGCCCGCGGCGAAAAGCTGGCGCACATGCGGGACGAACTCCGTCAGGTGCACCAAGCGATCAAGGACGCCGTCGCCCCGTGCGACGTGCACATCGACGGCGCCTACGACAAAATCTTCAGCCAGCTCAACCTGCCGGAATTTCCGCTCCGGCTGCTGCCGCCCTACCGTTTTGCCGACGACGGCGCGGTGGAGCGCTTTCGGCGCGCCCTGCCGCCCGGCTGGGACCCGCGCTGAATTCCGCCGACAAAAAAAGCCGCGGGGTAAACCGCGGCTTGTTCAAACGAGGAATACCTAAACTCAGGCGGCGAAGATTTCGTCGGCCTTGAAGAAACGGGCGATCTCGATGGCGGCGTTCTCGTCGCTGTCGGACGCGTGCACGACGTTGACCATCATGTCGGTGCCGAAGTCGCCGCGGATCGTGCCCTTGGCCGCCTTCTTCGAATCGGTCGGGCCCAGCAGGTCGCGCACCTTTTGCACGATATTGTCACCCTGGAGCGCCATGACGATGACGGGCAAGGAGCTCATGAACTCCTCGATTTCCGGGTAGAACGGCTTTTGGGCCACATGCGCGTAGTGCTCGCGCAGGAGCTCCGGCGTGAGGCGGATCATCTTGCAGCCCACCACGGTGAAGCCCGCGTTTTCGAAGCGGTTGAGCACATCCCCGACGTGCTTTTTGGCCATGCAATCCGGTTTAAAGATAATTAACGTCTTCTGCATAAAGGGTGAACCTTTACGTTTCCGCCCCGGCTTTGGGAAGTCTATTTATCAGCCGATTTCCCGAGTGTGTGACGCAGGGCCGGCTCCAATGCGGGCCAGCGAAATTCATGACCGGCCCCGATCAACCGCTGCGGGCGCAACCGCACGCCGCTCAGCAGGGTTTCATCGGCCATCGCGCCAAACAGCAGCCGCAACAGCGCCGCGGGCACGGGCAACACGGCCGGACGCCGCAACACGCGGGCCAGCGTGGCCGTGAACTCCATGTTGCGCACCGGCCCGGGCGCCACGGCGTTGTAGACGCCCTGCCATGAATCGTTTTGCAGCGCCGCGGCGATGATCCCCAGCACATCGTCCAAAGCGATCCAACTGAACCACTGCCGGCCCGAGCCGAGCCGCCCGGCCACACCGGCCCGGAAGGCCGGCAGCATCTTCGCCAACGCCCCGCCCGCCGGCGACAACACCACGCCCAATCGCAGGACAACCGTGCGCAGCCCCAGCGCATCCGCCGCCGAGGCCTCATGCTCCCACGCCTGGCACAGCTCCGCCAAAAATCCGCCGCGGGTCGGCGAGGATTCATCCAGCCACTCGTCGTCGCCGTCGCCATACCAACCGGTCGCACTCGCGTTGATGAAAACCCGCGGGCGCTCCGTTTGCGAGGCCACCGCCTGCAACAAGGTCCGCGTGGCCGACACGCGGCTCGATCGCAGCAATTCGCGCCGTGCCTTGGTCCAGCGTCCGCCGGCAATGTTCGCCCCGGCCAGATTCACGATCGCATCCACGCCGGCCAGCAGCGCGGGATCCAACCGCCCGCGCTCCGGATCCCAAAAAACCTCGTCCGCCGTGCGCGGCTTCCGTCTCACCAACCGTCTCACCTCGTGACCTTGCGTTTGCAACAGCGGCACCAACGCCGTGCCGAGCAAACCCGATGCCCCGGCCAACAGCACGACCATCGGCTTGGCCGGCGTCATTTCGAGATCCGCCTTCGTCACGGCATGCCGGTAGGCGAAAAGCCGCCGCAACTTCCGCTCCGTCCACGCTCCGGCGACCGCCCGACCGGCCACGCCCAGCGGCAGGCGATAGGCAATCTCATCCACCAATTCGCAACCGGTGGCATCAACCGGCTCGAACCGGTGCGTGTGCACCCAATGCGCAAACGGACCGCGCAGTTGCACGTCGCAAAACTGCCGGCCGGGCACCACGTCGCGGTGTTCCACCACCCATGTGCTCGTCAACGGACCAACCCGGGCCTGCACCGTCACCCGGCTGCCTTCGGTCACGCCGGGATGCCCGTGCGGCAAGGTCACGTGTTCCCACGGCGGTTGCAGCCGCGCAAACGCCCCGGGCCGGCAGTGCCACGTATAAACGTCCTCCGCCGAACGGGCAATGCGGGTGCGAAATTGGATGATGCGGTTGCTCATTTGGCCCGAGTTGTAGGTCAGGCGTCACGCTCCACCGCCGTGCCGCGCAGTTGCTTGAACGCCGCGAGCGCCTCCGCCCGCGCCGTTGCATGATCCACAATCGGGCGCGGATAGGTTTCGCCCAAATCGACACCCGCGGCTTGAAGCACCTCCGCCGGCGCTTCCCAGGGCCGGTGAATCCATTTGACCGGCAGGCGCGTCAGCTCCGGCACCCAGCGGCGCACATACGCGCCGTCCGCATCAAAACGCTCGCCCTGGGTCACGGGCGCGAAGATCCGAAAATACGGCGCCGCATCCGCACCGCAGCCCGCCGTCCACTGCCAGCCTAGCGTGTTGTTCGCGAGATCGGCGTCGACCAGCGTATCCCAAAACCACGCCGCGCCCGCCGTCCAGTTCAGCCGCAGGTGTTTGACCAGAAATGAGCCGGCGATCATCCGCACACGGTTGTGCATCCAGCCGGTCCGCCAGAGCTGGCGCATGCCCGCATCCACGATCGGATAACCGGTGAGCCCGCGCTGCCAGGTGCGCAATTTGCACCCGCCAGGATCCGCCGCCCACGGGAAGCGCGCGAAATCCTCGCGCAACGGCGCCGCCGGGGTGTGCGGAAAATGAAACAGCAGATGGTGCGCAAACTCCCGCCAACCCACCTCGCTGAGAAACACCCGCGCGCCATTGTGCGGCGGGAAAACCCCGCTCTCGCGCCCCAGCGCCATGACCGCCGCCCAGATCTGCCGCGGCCCGATCTCGCCGAAATGCAGCCACGGCGAAAGCCGCGACGTCCCGGCCCCGGCCGGCTGGTTGCGTTCATCCGCATACGCCGCCACCGCCTCCTTCAGAAACAGCTTCAGCCGTTGCTGTGCGCCGGCTTCGCCGGGGGTCCATTCATCCCCAAACCCATCCGCCCAGTCCCGCGTCGGTCGCAACTTCAACGCGTCCAATTCCACCCCCCGCGGCCAGCGCGCCGGGGCCGGCAGTTCGCGCATGGTGAACTTCACCGGTGCTTCGACCGGCAAAGTCAGGCAGTGCCGCCAGAACGGTGTGAACACCTGGAACGGTTTCCCCTGCTTGTTCGCCACCGTGTGCGGCTCGAACAGCAGCGCGCTGTTGAAACTCTTCGCCTCGATCCCCTGCCCGGCCAGCGTTACTTTCAACGCCCGGTCGCGCGCCACGATCGCCGGCTCGTAACGTCGGTTCCAATACACCGCCTGCGCCCCGGTCTCACGTTGCAGCCGGTCCAGCTCGGTCGCGCTGTCACCGCACGCCAGCACCAGCCGTGAACCATGACTGCGCAAACCCGCATCCAGCGCCGCCAGGGCGTGATGCAACCACCAGCGCGTCGCGCCGCCCGCCGGCCAGCCGGCTTCCGCGGCGTCGTCCAAAATGTAAATCGGAATGACCGGTCCGCCCCGCGCCAAGGCCGCGTGCAAGGCGGGATTGTCCTGCAGTCTGAGATCCTGACGAAACCAAAGGAGGGTTGGCGATGCGGTCACAAAGGGTCAGAGCGAGTCTTGATAAAGCTGTTCGTAGGCCCCGGCGGCCTGCTTCCAGCCAAAATCTCTGCTCATTCCCCGCTTTTGCACAACCGACAGACGCTTTTTGTCGGCAAACAATCGCAACGCCCGCGCCAACGCATTGCGCAGTCCTTCGTCGGTCGCCGGGAAAGTCAGTCCCGTGCCGGTTTGTGGATGCGCGTCGGCATCCTCCACCGTGTCCACCAACCCGCCCACCTGGCTGGTCAACGGAATCGTACCGTAGGCCTGGGAATACATCTGGTTCAGCCCGCACGGTTCGAACAGCGACGGCATCACAAAGAAATCACTCCCGGCCTCGATCAGGTGGCTCATCTTTTCGTCCAGATGCAGGCACAGCGCAACCTTGCCGCCGGCCCGCGCCGCCAGCTCACGCAGGCCCTGTTCATAGCGCTCCGCGCCGGTGCCCAGTACGATCAGGCGGCACTCCTCGCGCTCAAAAAAATCTCCGTTGGCCAGCAGCAGATCGATCCCCTTTTGCTCGGCCAGCCGGCAAACCATCCCGAAAACCGGTCCGCGATAGTGCGGCTCCATTCCCTGCGATTCCAACAGGGCGCGCCGGCAGACCGCCTTGCCCGACAGATCCGCGCTGGAAAAACGCGCCGGCAACAACGGATCGACCGCCGGGTTCCACACCGCCGTGTCGATGCCGTTGATCAGGCCCACGATGTCCTCGCTGCGCGTTTGCACCACGCCGTCAAGGCCGCAGCCGAATTCCGGCGTCTGGATTTCCTGCGCGTAACGCGGGCTCACCGTCGTTACCCGGTCGGCAAACAGGATGCCGCCCTTCATGAAGTTGACCTGGTTGTAATACTCCAGGCCGTCGATGTTGTTCAGCTCGTCGGGCAGGTTGGTGCGCGGGAAAACACGCGCCGGAAACACCCCCTGAAACGCGATGTTGTGGATCGTGAAGATCGTCTTCATCGCCAGCGTCAGTCCGTGCCGGCGCTCGGCCACGCGCAGCAGCAGCGGCACCAAGGCGGCCTGCCAGTCGTGCGCATGCACCACGTCCGCCTGCAGGTCGGACAGCCGCAGCGTGTCCACCACTCCCTTGGCGAAAAAGATGAACCGCTCGGCGTTGTCCTCGTAGTCGCGCTCGCCGTTGCCGTAGGGGTTGCGCCGGTCGTAATACTCGTCGCGGCAGATCAGGTACACCGTCAGGTTCGGCCGCGGGGAAAAGGCCCGCACCTGCCCCGAGAAAAACTCGTCGCCCATCTCAATTTTCAGCCGGAGCTTGCGCACCGCGCCGGTGGCATCGGGATGCGCCACCGCCGTGCGGTAACCGGGCAGAAAAACCGCCACCTCGTGACCGCGGTCCGCCAGTTCCCCCGCCAGCGCCGACACGGCATCGGCCAGCCCGCCGGTCTTCATGTAAGGGTAGAATTCACTGGCGACGTGGACGATTTTCATCGCGCCTTCTGTAGCAAGACCCATACCTTAATCCAATCCCAAAGCACGGCCTGCGCGCCGCGCCATCGAATCTTAACATGCAACTTCGTGAACGTCTGCTCGCCCTGCTGCGCGAGCCCCGCTACCGCCCCGCCGACGAGGTCGGCTTGTTCCATCTGCTGCGCCTGCACAAAAAGCAACGCGCCTCGCTCGACCACGAACTCCGCCGGCTGCTCGCCGCCGGCCAGATCGTGCGCACGCCCCGCGGCCAATACAAACCCGCGCAAAATGCCGACGAGGTCACCGGCCGCATCCTGTTTCGCGCCGGCGGCTCCGCCTTCGTCATTCCCGACGATGCGCACGGCAACGATCCCGACCAGCCGACAATCCAAATCTCACCGAATGAAACGTACGTGGCGTTGCACGGGGATTCCGTGGCCGTGCGCGTGCTGCACGGCGTGCGCACCCGCCGGCCGGGCGAAGTCGCCGGCCAGGTCGTGCGCGTGATCGAGCGCGCCCGCGACACCTTGGTCGGGCACCTCACCAAGGCCGGTCGCAACTGGGTAGTCGTGCCCGACGACCCGCGCTTCGTGCACGAGGTGCTCGTGCCGGATCCCGCCCGCAGCAAGTTGAAACCCCGGCCGGCCGCCGGCGACAAGGTCGTGGTGCAACTCCACGAATGGCGCCACCCGCAGGACGCCCTGTCCGGTGAAATCTCCACCCGGCTCGGCCGCACCCACGAGCCGCGCGCCGAACTGCTCGGCATCTTCGAAAAATACGGGCTCGATCCGCAGTTTCCCGATGTCGTGCAACACGAGGTCGCCAAACTCCCCGACCGCGTGCAGCCGCGCGAGATGGTCGGCCGGCTTGATTACCGCAACGTGCCGACCTTCACCATCGATCCGGATGACGCGAAGGATTTCGACGATGCAATCTCCATCGAGCGGCTCGACCACGACGAAATCCGCGTGGGCGTGCACATCGCCGATGTCTCCGCCTACGTGAAGCCCGGCACCGCCCTCGACCGCGAGGCGCAGCGCCGCGGCAACTCCACCTACCTCGTCGGCACGGTGATCCCGATGCTGCCCGAAAAACTCTCCAACGGACTCTGCTCGCTGGTCGAGGGCGAGAACCGCCTGACCAAGGCCGTGTTTCTCACCTTCGGCAAAAACGGCCGGTTGAAGGACAAGGCCTACGCCAACACCGTCATACGCAGCCGCAAGCGCCTCACCTACAAGCAGGCCTACGCCTTCCTGTTCGAGAACGATCTCGACAAGATCCGCAACCTGCCGCTGCCGCCCAGTCATCAAACCGGATCCACCGGCCGGGCGCTGCGCGAATTGCCCGACACCGAACTGGTCGACCTGCAATCCTGGGTACGCCAGCTCTGGCGGCTGGCCTCGCGCCTGCGGCAGGAACGCATGGCCCACGGCTCGCTCGATCTCGACATGCCCGAGACCAAGATCTTCGTGGACAAGGAAGGTTATGCCGACCGGCTGGAGCGCATCGAAAACGACGAAAGCCACCAGCTCATCGAGGAGTTCATGCTCGCGGCCAACGAAGCCGTCGCCCACCTCACCCGCGTGCACCGCCTCGCCTCGCTCTACCGCGTGCACGACGATCCCGACGAGGAAAAGCTCGGCGAACTCCGCCAGCTGCTCGGCACCTTCGAAATTCAGACCGGCGATCTCACCCGCCGGCCCGAGGTCGTGAAACTGCTGAAGACCCTGAGCGATCATCCGCAGGGCTACACGCTGCGCACCCAGCTGTTGCGCAGCCTGCGCAAGGCCTGTTACCGCGCCTCGCCCGACGGTCACTACGGGCTCAACAAGAAGGACTACACCCACTTCACCTCGCCCATCCGCCGTTATTCCGACCTCGTCGTGCACCGCGTGTTCGACCACTACCTGATCAAGCACGCCGGTTACCCGGCGCATCCCGACAAGAACACCGGCTACCACATTTCCCGCGTGGAAAGTCTCGGCGAGCACCTGACCCTCACCGAGGTCAACAGCCAGGAAGCCGAGCGCGAGTCGGTCAAAATCAAGCTGCTCGAGTTCTTCGAGCGCGAGGTCGAGAAGACGCCCAAGACCGTTTTCGCCGCCATCATCACCGACGTGCGGCCCAACGGGTTCTTCATCGAGCTGGTCGATTCCATGACCTTCGGCCTCGTGCCCGCCTCCAGCCTGCGCGACGATCATTACCAGGCCAACCAGGCCGGCACCGCGCTCATCGGCCGCCGCCGCAAGCGCCGCTTCGGCCTCAACGACCGCCTCGACGTCGTCGTGCACAAGGTCGACCGCTTCAAGCGCCTCATCGATTTTCGCCCGGCGCAGTGATGACGGAAAAACTGCGCTCCGGTTTTGCATCCCGCGGCCAGTCGTGAACAGTGTCCGCCATGGATCACTACGCCTTCGCTTCCAACTTTCGCCGGCTCTACGACCAGGCCGTCGCCCGCTATGCACGCGGCGACCGCGGGGCGGACACGTTCTTCAACGCCGAAGAGCTGGCCTTCCTCGCCGCCAACGGTCTGACCGCCCAGCACCTCTACGATTACGCCGAGGATCACAACAACTACGGCGAGCCTGGTTACGACATCGCGCTCACCATCGAGAGCGTGCGCCGCGACTACTTCCTCAACGTGCAGCACGGTCGCCCCGGCACCGTCGTGGCCGATCCCGACACCTGGCCGTCGAAGACCGAAGCCGTGCAGGGCATCACCTGGTTGCCGCGCATTCTCCCCAAGGTTCGCGCCAAGCTGCGCGGTGAACTGCCCGCCTCGATGATGTATTGCTGCGGCGGCGACCGCGGCTTCTTCAAGGAGAACAACATTTTCCCGGCGGAATTCCTCAACCTGGCTTGGCGCATGGGCGACGATGATGCCGCCATCATCAAGTGGGTCGTGCAGCGCCGCGGCCGTTGAATCCACACCTCCCCTGCGGAATTGCAGGAGCCTGCGGGCAGGCGATGCCCGGCTTCCGCCCCGGTGAATTCCAATGGCCCGTAGCTGCGCTTGAGGGCGCAGCCCGTTCCGAACGGAGTGAGATTCAGCCAAGCGTGGCCGTCGGGCCGGCCTAACGTTTTCGGGCGGGCGTCCGGCCGTTGCCGCCTAAACAGGCATCGCCTGCCTGCAGGTTCCCACAGCGTTCCGGCAGATCTGCCCTGCGGCACAAAAAAACGCGCACCAACCGGTGCGCGTTTGTCTTTCGGCCGGTTGGTCCGGCCGTGATCCAATCGTCAGCTGCCCTTGTTGCCCTCGAAGGCAAACCGGCCCGAACCGGCGAACAAGATCACCAGGTAGGCGGCCAGATAAATGAAGGCCAGCTCGCCGTTGCCCGGGCCGGACAGCTTGGCGCCGTGCGCGATGAAGAACGCCACCGCCATGTTGGCCGAAAGCACCAGCGCGGCAAAACGCGTGAGGTAGCCGACCGCCACCAACGCCGCCGCCACGACCTCGGCGAGGATCGCCAAAATAAGCCCCGGGGCCGAGCCGATGCCGATCACGTCCGGGAATTTCGAGCTCAGGTCGCCGAAGTTGGCGAGTTTGCCCCAGCCGTGGAAGATGATCATGGTCAGGCCGGAAACCAGACGCAGCAGCAGCAGGGCAAAATCGGTGCTCTGCGGGATGAATTTGAGTTGGAGGAATTTCATGGGGTGAATGTCAGTTCGGCGCAGAGCTTGCCACCACCCGTGGGTTTGTCCAGTCGCCCCGATATTTTCCCGCGCCATCCGCCGGCTTGACCGCACCGCCGCATGGCCCGAACCTGCGGCCATGAGACGCCAGGCCGATTTGTCCGAACTCGGTCCCTTCCAGTTGATCATCCTCTTCCTGTCGCTGCTGGCACTGGGGGCGCTCGCGGTGGACCTGCTGCTCGAACTGCCCGCCGAAACGCGCCGCGTGCTGCGCTGGGTGGACAACATCATCTGCGTGTTCCTGCTGACCGACTTCCTGATTCGTTTTTTCCGCGCCGAATCCAAGCTGCGCTTCATGAAATGGGGCTGGATCGACCTGCTCGCCAGCATTCCCGAGATCGAGGCCCTGCGGTGGGGCCGGTTCTTCCGGATTTTCCGCATCCTGCGACTTTTCATGGTCGTGCGTTCCCTGCGCGAACTGATGCTCCTGATCTTCCGCACCCGCACCCAGGGCGGTGTGGCCTCGGTGTTCACCATCATGTTCTTGGTCCTCACGCTCTCCTCCGCCAGCATTCTGATCTGCGAGCGCACGCCCGGGGCCAACATCGTCACGGCCGAGGATGCCGTCTGGTGGAGCGTCACCACCATCACCACCGTGGGTTATGGCGACAAATATCCCGTGACCATGGCCGGGCGCGGACTCGCCATCATGCTCATGATCACCGGTGTCGGGCTTTTCGGCACGATGAGCGGCGTCGTCGCCAGCTTTTTTCTCGGCGAAGACAAGGCCGCCAAGGACAAGGAAAAGGCGCTGCTCGAGGAATTGCAGTCCCTGCACACGGAACTCGCCACCTTGCGACCGACCGCACCGCCGGCCGGGGAGTCGGCCAAAGACTCCTGACAGAAGGTTGTCACTGCCCCGTGGCAAACTCCGTGCGCATGAATAAAAATCTCCTCCGCTGTCCCTGGCCCAAAACCGAACTTGATATCGCCTACCACGACGAAGAATGGGGCGTCCCATTGCATGACGACCGCGCGCTCTTTGAACTGCTGATCCTCGAAGGCGCCCAGGCCGGCCTGAGTTGGAGCACCATCCTCAAAAAGCGCGCCAACTACCGCCGGGCCTTCGATCGTTTCGACGCCCGCAAGATCGCCCGCTACGACGATCGCAAGGTCGCCGCCTTGCTCGCCGATCCCGGCATTGTGCGCAACCGTCTGAAGATCGCCGCCACCATCACCAACGCCCGCGCGTTTCTCGCCGTGCAAAAGGAGTTCGGCAGCTTCGACCGCTACCTGTGGGGTTTCGTCGGCGGCAAACCGATCATCAACCACCGACGCGCGATGCAGGACGTGCCGGCGCGCACGCCGGAAAGCGACGCTTTGAGCAAGGACCTCCTCAAACGCGGATTCAAATTCGTCGGCACCACCATCATCTACGCCTTCATGCAGGCGAGCGGCATGGTCAATGATCACCTCGTCACCTGCCCGCGCCACGCCGCCTGCGCCCGGATGCAATGAGTGCGTGAAGCCGTAGCCGTCGTGGAGTAATGGATCTGTTGGATTTTTGAGCATTTTAAGAATTGTCGTAGCCGCGCTTGAGCCAAAGGCGTTCCGAACGAAGTGAGAATCCGCCAAGCGTGGCCTCCGGTGTGAACCACGTTGTCGCCGCGCTCCAACGCGGCCACAATTCAACTTAAAATGTTCTATTTCGCGTCAACTGTAGCTGGCCTCGGTGAGGCCGGCCCGGGGTCACCTTCCTTCGCCGAGCCTTCGGAGGGCAGGCCGACACCGGCTGCAACCAACCGCCCCATCACCCCGCCGGAACAACGCAACCGCGTGGCCGTGTCCCCCGGCTCAATCGCCGGCGTGGCGCAGGATGAAGTCCACGATCGGGGTCGGATCCGGCAGGCCGTGTGGGCTGTGCCCCGCGCCGGGCTTGATGATGACCTCAATCGTTCCGCCGGCCTCACGATAACGCTTTTCCAAGACGCGCAGATTTTCCTCCAACTTCACCACCGGGTCCGCATCACCGCTCACGCCGATGATGGGAATACCCGCCTTGAACACCGGCTCGATGCGATCAAGCGGACTGACCCGTGCGGTCTCGAATGCCTCCACCGTCATCCCGAAATTCGCCGCGACCTCCGGCCAGCGCGGCGTGCGGTAACCCGGCCAGCTGCGCAGGTCGAGCGCCGGGGCGTCGAGATAAAGCGCGGCCACGCGTGCGGGATAATCCGCCGCGAAGTTGAACGCATAAAGCCCGCCACGGCTGAACCCTTCGATTACCGTTCTCGGCGCGAGCCCGAAGTCACGCGTCAGGCGTTGGTAAAACACGTCGAAGATCCGCATCGCCTCCGGCGAGCCGTAGCGGTCGCTGGCGTTGATGTAGGCATAGTGCCAGCCGCGCGCCAACAGCTCCAGTCCGACCTGCGGCGCATGCCGGTCGCCGAACCATTCCGCCCGCCAGATCCACGGCCGCCCGGGTGCCGGATTTTTCGGCACGATCAAAATCGCCGGTTGCCCCGCCACGACAAAATCGAGGCGTTCATAACCATGCCATTCGGTCTGGGTCATGCCCGGTCCCTGGCCGGCATGGAGCAGCGGCAAAGTCATCATTACAATCATCAGGCCGAGCAGGCGGAATGCGATTTTTTTCATCAGTAAACCATGGGATGCCCGGGGTGTGCGGGCGGCTTGGGCATCTCGTCCGGCACCGCGTCCGCCGGCGCGGGCGGAATGCTCGCGGGCCGCGGCAGCGTGGCTTCGATCACATCGCCCGCGCACACGTTGAACACAAAATCCGTCCCTTCCCTCGTCGGAGCCGCCCCGGACCATTGCGGCTCCCGGCCGCCGAGATTGTCGCGGATACGCACCGCCCCGTCCGGTCCCGCCACCACTCGCAGCCAAGTCGTGGCGTTGTTTTCGCGCCGGGCCGACACCCGGTGCCCGCCCTCGGCCACGAGATCGGCAAACTCCGCCGCATGCCAGCACCAGGGCATGGCGGGGAAAATCCGGATCACGCCCCGACCGCCATCGCCCGGCTGCGCGGCCCAACTCTGCAGCAGCATCTCATGCACCGCGGCCATCGCGAGGAAGTTGCCCTCCAGGGTGAACGGCCGGTAGTCCATCGATGAAAACCCCGACTTCGTCTGGTCGCCGTTGGCGTGGAATCCGTTGCGCAAAATGAACGCATGCAGGTAGGCCTTGAGGTGCCACAAAGCCGCCTCGGGCTCGCCGATCCGGGCACGCAGCGCGGCCATCCAGGTGTAACTGTAACCGCACCACTCGAGGACGCCCAGCCGGTCAAGATCCGCCACCGTCGCACGAATCACAGCGACCTCGTCCGCCGGGCCCTCGATGTTCAGCAGATTAAACGGATAGATCGCCATGACCGTCGCCAGATGGCGGTGGCTGAAATACAGTTCCTCGTCGGCGTTCAGCTTGAGGATATGCGCGGGCGTGACGTGATACGGACCGAGCCGGGCCGCGCTCTCGCGCCAACCGTTGGCGGTCGCCGTGTCCCCCAGCGTCGCTGCCATCTCCGCATTGGCCAGAAACAGCATCCGCAGACACATGAGGTCGTAGTTGCTGTTGGGTTTGAGCCACGCGCGCCGGTCGTTGTTGAACGCCTCGGGCGAGGCGGACAGCGGCAGCACCAGCACCCCCGAGGCATCGGGCCGCAACAACGCGCGCAACGCCCCGCCGATTTCCGCGCACCATGGCGCCGCGATCTCGCGCAGAAATTTTTCATCCCGCGTGTAGCGCCAGTGCAGGTAAAAAAGATGCGCCACCCACGCGCCATGGACGGGCGCCAGCGAATACTGCGCCCAGCCGCCCATCGCCGCCCCGCCCAGCGTCATGACCGCCGGCACCGCGGCCCCCGGGGTGCCGAGAAATTCCCGCGCAAACCGCCGGAACACCGGCAGCCGTTCGTGCATGAAATCCAAAAACGACCGGCCTTCGTCGAAGTGCCCTGCCGCCTGATAACCCATGTAGGTCATCTGCGTGTTGAGATCGTGATGATAGTCGCCCTTCCACGGCGGCAGTTCACCCGCATCCGCCGTCCACACCCCCTGCAGCGGAATGGGCGGTGCGCCGCGCCGCGAGGCCGCGCCATAAAAATAGCGCACCAGATGATAATGCCGCATCACCTGCTCGTCCGGCACCGTCACCGCCGACTGCGCCCAGAAGTTGTCCCACCAAAGCGTGTGAGCGGCGTGCAAACGGGCGAAGCCCCCGTCCAGCGCCGCGCGGGTTCGCGCCAACGCCGTTGCTTCCATCGTGTCACCATCGGTCACCGAATAACCCACGGTCACCGCCACCACGATGGTGTCACCCATCGCCCGGGTCGCCGCCCAGATGCCGTAGCTCGCGCCGTCCGCCGTGGCCTGCACAAACCAGGCGGTGCCGTCCGTGCCGCCCTGCCGTGGTGCGGGATAGTTCAGTTTCTTGACCGATTCCGGGGCCAGCAAACGCAGGCCGCGAAAAGCGGAACGCGGCAGTTGCAGCAGGCAGACCGGTTCGGTGGCGCTGAAAAACGCCTCCACCGCCCCGCCCGGTTCGAGCGCAATCCGGGCGGTGGCGGTCGGCAGCTCGAGCGTGAATTTCCGCACGGTGCACCCGGGCGTGAGATCCAGTTCAAGCCGGCCGGCCGGAATCTTCGTGGGATGATCCGATGCGTAGGCCCCGTCCACCACCCGGCTGATCGCCGCGTTGTCCCCGGCCGCGACCCATTGCGCCATCTGCGCGTAAGTGAAGCCCGCCAGCGGATTGCCCGGGGCCGGACGTTCGTCCCACAAATCGCCGCGATCGAGCGAAACGCGCAGGAGGTTGTCCGCGCCCCACAACAGCGCGCCTTGCAGCCCGTTGCCCAGCGGCAGGGCCTCGTCCCAGGTCGCGATCGGGGCCGTGAGTTCAAGCAGTTGGTACGGGGCGGGATTGGGGCGATGCGAACCGTGCCGGTTTGGATTCATGCCATGCAGGGGTTGAAGTGCGTGAGCTTGGCGTGACGGAGGATGGCGTGAAGCCTATTCCGGGCGAATTTTCAGAATCGCCATTGAGCCGCCCGCCCCGGCCGGTCAACCTCAGGGCGCACCATGGCCAAGCTCTATTTTTACTACGCGGCAATGAATGCCGGCAAATCCACGGTGCTGCTGCAGGCCAGCTACAACTACCGCGAACGCGGCCTGCGCACGTTGCTGTTCGCGCCGGCCATCGACACCCGCGCCGGGACCGGCCGCATCCGGTCACGCATCGGGCTCGAGGCCGCCGCCGAGGTTTTGCAGCCAACCGACGACCTGAAACAACGCGTGCTGGCCGAACACCAACGCAGCCCGCTGGCCTGCGTGCTGGTCGACGAGGCGCAGTTTCTCACCCCGGCCCAGGTTGAGCAGGCGTCGGACCTCGTCGACGAACTCGACCTGCCGGTGTTGTGCTACGGTTTGCGCACGGATTTCCAGGGCAACCTGTTCCCCGGCAGCGCCCGGCTGCTCGCCCTCGCCGACGATCTGGTTGAGCTCAAGACCATCTGCCACTGCGGCCGCAAAGCGATCATGAACCTGCGCATGGGACCGGACGGACGCGCGCTGCGCGAGGGCGCGCAGGTCGAGATCGGCGGC
This sequence comes from Opitutaceae bacterium, assembly GCA_019455245.1. Lineage (GTDB taxonomy): Bacteria > Verrucomicrobiota > Verrucomicrobiia > Opitutales > Opitutaceae > Cephaloticoccus. The sequence continues at coordinate 19,380 of JACFMR010000001.1, read as the reverse complement.
AACGAAAGTTACACGCCGCTCTGCCGCCGCCATTACAAGGAGGCCCTCGCCAAGGTGGAAATCACCGCAAAAAATGGCACACACTGAACAACGAATGCGCAGGTTCCCGGCTTTGCGTCGCCCGTGCCATGGCCCATAGTTGGAACAAACTTATTTTTCCCATGAAATCATCGATCGCAAACTGGCAATCCCGCGCCACTTCCGCCGCCGACGCCGTCGCCGGCATCAAGAGCGGGGACAGTGTCTTCATCCATGGCGCCGCCGCCACGCCGACGCCCCTGATCGAGGCGCTCTGCGCCCGGCGCGATCTGGAAAACGTGAAGGTTTACCACCTCCACACCAACGGGCCCGCGCCCTTTGCCGAGGCCGACCGGGTGAACGATTTCCGGTCGATCTCACTCTTTACCGGCGCGCCGTTGCGGGCCGCGGTCAATGAAGGGCGGGCCGATTTCGTGCCCATCTTCCTCTCCGACATTCCCGGTCTGTTCCTTTCCGGCCAGGTCAAGCTCGATGTCGCCCTCCTGCAGCTCTCGCTGCCCGACGCCCACGGTTATTGTTCGCTCGGCACTTCCTGCGATGCCGCCAAGGCCGCCGCCGAGACCGCCAAACTGGTCGTGGTGGAATTCAACGAGCAGATGCCGCGCACCCATGGCAACAATGTCGTGCCGCTTGCCCGCATCGACGCCTTCATCTGCACCAACCGCCCGCTGCACGGCCACCACATCGAGGCCGAGTCCGACATCGAGGCCCAGATCGGCGAACTCGTGGCCAATCTCGTCGAGGACGGCTCGACCCTCCAGATGGGCATCGGCGGGATTCCCGACGCCGCCCTCGCCCGCATGAAGAACAAGGTCGACCTCGGCATCCACACCGAGATGTTCTCCGATCGCATCGTCGATCTCGTCGCCGGTGGCGTCATCACCAACAAGTACAAACGTGTCGGCGTCGGTCGTATCATCACGAGTTTCATCAACGGCTCGCAGCGGCTCTTCGATTTCGTCAACGACAACCCGCTGGTCTCGTTTTATCCCTGCGACTGGACCAACGACACCTCCGTCATCCGCAAAAATCCGAAGGTGGTCGCCATCAATTCCGCCATCCAGATCGACCTGACCGGTCAGGTCTGCGCCGACTCGATCGGCCACCGGATCTTCTCCGGCATCGGCGGGCAGATGGACTTCATCCGCGGTGCCGCCCTGTCGCCCGGCGGCAAGCCCATCATCGCCCTGCCCTCGCGGGCCATGGGCGGCAAGGTCTCGCGCATCGTGCACCAGCTGGCACCGGGCGCCGGCGTGGTCACCACCCGCGGTCATGTGCACTGGGTCGTCACGGAATACGGCGCGGTCAACCTCCACGGCCGCACCCTGCGCGAACGCGCCGAAGCGCTGATCTCCATTGCCCATCCCGATTTTCGCGCCGAGCTCCGTCGCGAGGTGGCCCAGATCCGGCATTTCAGCTTCGCCGTCTAACCCGCCTCCGCGGGATTTCGCATGCACACCGGCGCCGGATTTCACTCCGCCCGGTGTGTTTTCACCCTCGCCGTCGTGTGCCTGATCGCGACACTCGAGGGCTTCGCCATGAACGGACACCTGATTTACATCGGCACCTACACGCGCACCACCAGCCAGGGCATTTATTCCGTCCGGCTCGACCGCACGACCGGCGCCTTGAGCAACCCCGAACTGGTCGCGACCACCGCCAATCCCTCCTTTGTCGCCCTGTCCCCCGATCGCAGCCATCTTTATGCGGTCTGCGAGAGCGACACCCTCGCGGTGCCCTTCGCGGTCAATATCGACACCGGCCGGCTTGTGCCCGACATCGTGCGCTCCAGCGGCGGCAAGGCGCCCTGTCATCTGATGGTGGATCACTCCGACCGCTGCCTCGTCGTCGCCCATTACCACACCGGCATCGTCGCCGCCCTGCCCATCGCGGAGGACGGCAGCCTCGGTGCCGCCGGCAGCATCATCACCCACACCGGCCGCAGCGTGCACCCCGAGCGGCAGACCGGGCCCCATGTGCATTCGGTCAACATCTCACCCGACAACCGCTTCGTGATCGTGTGCGATCTGGGGCTCGACCAGGTCTTCACCTATGCGCTCGATCCGACACGCGCCACGCTCACCCCGGCCGCCACGCCCTTCATCGCCACCGCCCCGGGCGCGGGACCGCGTCATTCGGCCTTCAGTCCCGACGGCCGGCATGTGTTCGTGATCAACGAACTCGACAGCACCATGGTCAGTTATCGCTACGAGGCCGCCACCGGCGCCCTCACGCCCCTCGACACGCGGTCCACGCTGCCGGACGGTTTCGCCGGCACCAGCCATTGCGCCGAGGTACGGGTGCATCCGAGCGGGCGTTTCGTCTACGGCTCCAACCGCGGGCACGACAGCATCGTGGTGTTCGGTTTCGACGCCGACAGCGGCCGGCTCACCCCGGTCGAACATGTGCCCACCGGTGGCCGCAATCCGCGCAATTTCGCGCTGTCGCCCGACGGCGCCTGGCTCGTCGCCGCCAACCAGAACTCGGATTCGCTCCGCGTCTTCCGCGTCGATCCCGCCACCGGCCGGCTCACCGCCACCGGCCACACCGCCAGCGTGCCGCTGCCGGTCTGCCTGCAGTTCGCGAATTGATGCCCGGTCAACCGGCCCGGCCCGGCCCGGCGGACAGGGCTGCCTCCACGGCCCGCACCAGCTGGCCTTGGTTGAACGGTTTGGCCAGCAGCGCCTGCACGCCACACATCCGGGCGATCTGCAGGTAGCTTTCCTTCGGGGCGTGGCCCCCGCCCGACATGGCCAGGATTTTCTGCTCGGGGTAGCGCCGGTGCAGTTCGTTGATCAGTTCCACCCCGTCCATCTCCGGCATCAGCATGTCGATAATCACCAGATCAAACGCCTGTTCCCCCAGGGCAACCAGCGCAGATGCACCATCTCCCACGGCCATGACCCCATGCCCGGCATTTTCCAGCAGGAGCCGCGTGATATCGCGGATATCCTCCTCATCATCAACCACCAGTATGCGCTCATTCGCCATGACATTGCGAATCAACCGCGCCGGCGAGCTACAAGCAAGGGTCAGCCACGCTAAAACAGTGTAAATCTTTACGTCCGTTGGCACTCGCTTCACCCCTGTTAGCACCTATTATTTCGCGCCATCCCGGTCTGCGAAGTAATCAGGTGTTACCGGCTGCCCGATGCCCTTGGACTTCGGGTGGAGGAGCAACCTCTGCGTCCCCCCATCCCCGGTTGCGGTCCGTCGGACCTCAGCCCAACTGATGCTTCTGTCGGTATTGTCTGGGGGGTAGCCCGGTGCGACGGCGAAACTGCCGGTTGAAGTTGGCGAGATTGTTGTAGCCGGCGGCAAAGGCGATCTCCGCCACGGTCCGCTCCGGTTGGTCAACCAAGGCCCGGCAGATGCGCCCGACCCGCACTTCGTTCACAAACTCCTCGAATGTGTGCCCGAGTTTGCGGCGAAAATACCGGCTGAAAGCCGCCGGGCTCAGCCCCGCCCGACGCGCAGCCTCCGTCTGCCGCACCACGCCGGCGGCATTGCGATCGATGTAATCGAGCACCTTGGCCAACCGGCCCTGATCCGCGACACTGAAAACCGGGGCGTGACCGACACTGGCCAGCGGCCGTCCCGCCTCGGCCTCGCCCAGATCGTGCAGCGTTTCCAGCAACAGCAGCAGCCGGGGCAATGCCTCCAGCGCCGGCAGCCGGCGCATCCGCGCCGCGGCGTCTTCCGCCGGCCGTCCGGCAAAGCACAACCCCCGCTCCGCCCGCCGCAACAAACGCGCCACCCCGGCAAACTCCGGTGCCGTCCGCCCCGGCGGCCCCAGCCAATCGGGTTTGAACTGCACCACGATCGAGTGCGCCACCCCCTGCCACTCCGGCGGATTGTTCCAGTAATGCGGCAGATTCGGCCCCAACAGTACCAGGTCCCCCGGCTCAAACCGCTCGATGCTGTCGCCCACAAACCGCAACCCGTGACTCGCCTCGATCAACGTGAGCTCGCACTCCGGGTGAAAATGCAGCGGCGACAAGAACCGCGGGGTGCGGAATTCGCGACACGCGAACGATTCCCCGGGATTGAGCGATACTTTCTCTCGTTGAGCGAGCATACGACGGACTAATTGGGTTAATTAAGTATTCTTTTTGGTCAATCACCGCGTAGCCACCACCCCGGACGCCTGCTATCGTCCGCCGACCCCATGAACACCTCCCGACCCGACATCGACTCGCCCTTTGCCCTTACGCCCGCGCAAATCGCGCAGTTCCGCGCCGACGGCTACATCAAGCTGAAACACGTCCTCTCCCCGGATGTCATCAATCACTACGGCCCCATCATTTCCGCCGAGGTGCAGCGGCTCAACACCATGCATGTGCCGATCGAGCAGCGCGACACCTACAACAAGGCCTTCCTCCAGGTCATCAACATCTGGACAAAGAACGAAACCGTGAAGGAGTTCTGCTGGGGTCAGCGCCTCGCGCGCATGGCGGCCGAGCTGCTCGGCGTCCGCGGTGTGCGCATGTATCACGATCAGGCGCTCTACAAAGAGCCGGGCGGCGGCGTCACCCCCTGGCATGCCGACCAGTATTACTGGCCGCTGAGCAACGCCAACACCGTGACCGCGTGGATTCCCCTGCAAGCCACGCCCATGGAGCTCGGCCCGCTCGCGTTCGCCAAGGGCAGCCACAAATTCGAGGCCGGCCGCGAACTCGGCATCAGCGACGAAAGCGAAAAAGCCATCGGCCGTTCGATGAAGGAGCACAACTACCCGCTCGACGACACCCCCTTCGACCTCGGCGAGGTCAGTTTTCACTACGGCTGGACCTTCCACCGCGCCGGGCCCAACACCTCCGACCGCCCCCGCGCCGTCATGACCATCATCTACATGGATGAAGACATGCGCCTGATCGAACCGCACACCAAGGCGCGCGAGGGCGACCGCGCCGCGTTCGCCGCCGACGTCGAGGTCGGTGGCATCATGAACGGCCGGATGACCCCCGTCATCTATTCCCGCGACGCCGCCTGAATTGTCATGAAGACCGCCGCCGCCACCATGAAGGTCAGCGAGGCCCGCAACTGCCACGACGGCACCGGCACACTCGTTTGCCGCGAGATCCACGGCGACTACGCGCGGCCCGACGCCGGCATCAAATTCGTGCATGACGACGTGCTCCCGCCCGGTGCCAGCATCGGCGAGCACCGCCACGAGGGCGACGAGGAGTTTTACTACATCCTCGCGGGCAACGGCGAGATGACCCTCGACGACCAAACAGTCGCCGTGCAGGCCGGTGATTTCTGTTTCACCAAGAGCGGCCATCGCCACAGCCTGCGCAACACCGGCACCGTGCCCCTGCGCCTGCTCGTCGTTTGCGCCAAAAACTGAACTTGCGGGACCGGAGCGGTCAGGTCCACCGTGGCCGACCGCATGGCCGACTTCCTCGACAACACCCCGCCGGTTGATCCCAATCGCTGCGAACGCGCCTACCTCGTGGGCGTGCAAACGCCCGACATGCAGCCCGGCGAAGCGCAGGAACTGCTCGGCGAACTCAAGGAGTTGGTCGAAAACCTGCGTATCGAGGTGGTGAGTTCCGACCTCATCAACCTGCGCGCGCCCACGCCCGCCACCCTGCTGGGCAGCGGCCGCACCGATTCGGTCATCACCCAGGCCAAGGGCCTCGACTGCGACCTCATCGTGATCGACGAGTCACTCTCGCCCGCACAGCAGCGCAACTGGGAAAAGCTCTCCGGCCTGGCCGTGATCGACCGCGAGGAGGTCATTCTCGACATCTTCGCCGACCGCGCCCACACCCGCGAGGCCGTGCTGCAGGTTGCCCTCGCCCGCATGGAATACTCCCTGCCCCGCCTTTCCCGCGCCTGGACCCATCTGTCCCGCCAGCGCGGCAAGGGCAAGCTGGGCGGCGAAGGCGAAACCCAGCTCGAGCAGGACCGCCGGCTTGTGCGCGACCGCATCACCCGGCTCAAGCACGAGCTTTCGACCGTGCAGAAACAGCGCGGCGTGCAGCGCAGCAAGCGCCTGCGTGTGCCCGTGCCCACCTGCTCGGTCGTCGGCTACACCAACGCCGGCAAATCCTCCCTCGTCAACGCCCTCACCGGTTCGCACGTCCTCGCCGAGGACAAGCTTTTCGCCACGCTCGACCCCACCACGCGCCAGCTCCTGCTCCGCGGCAACCAGAAGCTGCTCGTCACCGACACCGTCGGCTTCATCCGCCGCCTGCCGCACCGGCTCGTCGAGGCCTTCAAGGCCACGCTCGAGGAAACCGTGGTCGCGGATTTTCTCATCCACGTCATCGACGTCACCAATCCCAATTTCGAGCACCATCACGCCACCACCCTGAGCGTGCTGGCCGAGCTCGGCGCCGCCGACAAGACCACGCTCACCGTCTTCAACAAAATCGACGCCGCCAGCGCCGAGGACCTCCGCCGTGCCCGGCACCTCGCGCCCGACGCCATCTTCGTCAGCGCCCTCACCCGCGCGGGTCTCGACCAGTTGGAGGAACGCTGCGTCGAGCTGATCGCCGACGAATTCGGTGCCACCGCCCTGCTCGTGCCGCACGACCGCTACGACATCGTCGCGCGGCTCCACGCCATCGGCCACATCCAGGAGCAGGAACACCGCGACGACGGCATCTTCATCCGCGGCCGCTTCCCGGTCACGCAGCGCGGCCTGATCGCCCCCTACGTGCACCAGGCCGGCTGATCACTCCGCGTCGTAGATCTGCACGCGCGTCCAGAGCGGCTTCCCCGTCTGCACAAACGCGAGGTGCAACGGATGCACCTGGTAGGCGTTGTGCGCGTCGAGGTTCTCGAACACGCACGTGATCGAATAATCGAAGCTCTTGTCCACCACCGGCCGGTCCTGCACGCCCGCCGGCGTGCCGAGGAAAAACTGCCCGACCGACGGCACGTCCTTCAACGCCTGCAGCGCGGTCAGAAACTCGGCGCGCTGCGCCGCGGTGAGATCGGGTTTGAGCCAGAAATAAACGGAGTGCACGAGCATGGTCCGGCCACGTTGCAAACCACCCGCCCCTCACGCAAGCCCGCGCCCGCCCAAGAAATCTTAATCTTTATCTTAATCCCGGATTGAACTGTAGGCGGGACGCCCCCCGTCCCGCACTCGTTCGGTCAGATTTTTACAGAAGGTAACGGAGTTAACCGAGGTCAGCGATCACTCCCACCTCCGCGTCCTCCGTTCCGCCCAGAAAATCGTTATCTTGATCTTAATCGTTATCTTTCTCCCGGATTGAGTTGTAGGCGGGACGCCCCCGTCCCGCACCATCACCTCCGCGTCCTCCGTTCCGCCCAAAATATCGTTATCTTGATCTTAATCGTTATCTTTATCCCGGAAAGTCGTTCGTCCGCGTTAGTCCGAGTTCATCCGCGTGCATCCGCGAAATCATCGGGAAAAACTCAGCCGGCTCCAATCGTCCACCCCAGCCACGCTTTCAGACCGCGTCCTCAAGCGCAGCTACTGTCCAGTCTCACAACGCCTTCACCCGCGGGGTGAACCGCTCGAGGTATTTGCGGTTGTGTTCGTCGCCCCCGATCAGGTTCGCGCTCTTCCACACCGGCGGCTCCACGCCGTTGGCCAGACACAGCGAGATCGTTTCCATCACCAGCCAGTTGATGCAGAAGCACGCCAGCACGTTGCAGGTGCCGCCGACCTTCTGCGGATAACCCGGCAGTTCCAACAGCGTCTCGCCGTGCGGCACATGGTTGTCGATCAGCACATCGGCGATCTCGCCGAGATTCTTGCCCGTGCTGTGCCGCGCCACGAAGTCGCGCGGCGTGTTGTTGGCAAACTCCGCCGACGAAATGCCGATGACCCTGCAGCCGCGGCGCTTCGCCTCCAGCGCCGCGTCGATCGTGCACGCGTTGATGCCGTAGGCGCTGGTAATGATGAGGAGGTTGTCCGGTCCGAGGTGGTGTGCCTTCACGATCTTGTCGCCGATGTTTTCGACGCGCTCCAGCATGGTGGACTTTTGACCGCCGCCCGCGAGCGCCAGGCTCGGCTCGAACATCGGGCTGACGTTGGCCAGCCCGCCGGCGCGGAAGAAAAACTCCTCGCTGCCGACGTAGGAATGCCCGCCCACGCCGTAGATGTGGATCAGCCGGTCGTGTTTGACCTGCTCGAAGCAAAGCCGGGCGGCGGCGTTGATCGCGGCCTGTTGCGAGGCGATGATGCCATCGAGGCGGGACGCGATGCCGTCGCGGTAGCGTCGGGCGATGTCACTGGGCGGGAGTTGGCTCATGGTGAAAAACAGATTGCAGTTGAAAACACCGGCCGCGGTCAGCGGCGCACCGGCAGCATGACCCAAAGGCGGGAGTCACGCAGGTAGAGTCCGCCCCACAGCAGGATCGCGATCATGATCGGGACAAACGAAGAATCGCCCACCCGCACATGGGTGGCGATCACGCCGCCCAGGTAGCCGGTCAGCAAAATCGCCCCCAGCAGGGCGGTGCGCGGGATGAGGTAAACCACGACGCAGGCGATCTCCAGCAGCGCCAGGCCCGTGGCCTGCGACACCGACCAGCCCAGATGCTCAAACCCCGCCGCCACGCCCTCGGGCTGCAGCAGCTTCATCGTGGCGCTAAACAGCAACAGAAAGAGCGGCAGCGCGCTGATGATGCGTCCGGTCCACCGGAAGCGCGTGTCCCACTTGGCCAGATAGTCCATGTCCATGCCCGGCTTTCTGACCGTCCCCCCGCCCCGGCGCAATCTTGGAACCGAGCGGGCGAACAATGATGAACCGTTTAAAAACCCCTTCACGTGACTGACTACACCCTACCGTCCGATGGAAACAGCAGACAGTCTTATTTCCGTTTATTAAGTTTGACGGAAATAAGCAGCCTGCTTGTTTCCACCCATGAAATCCCCCTCGACAGGGAGCCCGTCCGGGCGGTTGGTCAAGACGCTGGAAGGCTACCGAGCCTTTCATCCCAGTCCGCTGCCACCGGAAATCGTCTGGACGCCCAAGCTGGTTCGAGCGCTCTCCCATGCTGATCGGTTGCTGGGCCGACTCGCAGGCGAGGGTCGGAGGCTGCCCAATCCGCACCTGCTGATTCGCCCGTTCGTGCAACGGGAGGCGGTTTATTCGAGTCGCATCGAAGGCACCCAGGCGACCCTTGGCGAACTTCTAGCGGCCGATGCTGGCGTCAGCCCGGAGCGCAGTCCCGAGGACCTGCGCGAAGTCAGCAACTACGTGACGGCCCTCGAGCACGGCCTCAAACGCCTCGAGTCGTTGCCACTGTCTCTCCGGCTCGTTCGCGAACTCCATGAAAAACTGTTGACCGGGGTGCGCGGCGATCACGCCACGCCTGGACAATTCCGCCGGACCCAGAACTGGATCGGTCGACCGGGTTGCACCCTGGCCGATGCCTCCTATGTGCCGCCACCGCCAGCCGACTTGCTGGACCACCTCGGCCGGTGGGAGGATTTTCTACACGACGAATCAGTGCCGCCACTGGTCCACGCCGCGCTGATGCACTACCAGTTCGAGGCCATCCACCCGTTCATCGACGGCAACGGGCGCGTCGGACGTCTGCTCATCACCCTTTCACTGTGTGCGCGAGGTGTGTTGACCGAGCCCTTGCTTTACCTATCGGCCTTTTTTGAGGCTACGCGCAATGACTACTACGACGGTCTGCGTGGCATCACCGAACGCGGTGACTGGGCTGGCTGGCTGGAGTATTTCTTCAACGGCGTCGCGCGGCAGTCGGAGGACGCCTTGAGCCGGGCCGAGCGCATCAATCAGCAGCTGGCCGACTGGCGAGAAGCCTTTGCCGGGAGCGGGTCGAAGGTGCCGTTGCAGCTCATCGATCTCGTCGGTTCGAACCCCTTCCTCACGCCCCGCGAGACCGAGCGCCGCCTTGGGGTCGCCTACAACACCGTCATGCGCGCCATCACCGCACTGGAAGAAGGCGGCGTCCTGACCAAGGTCGGGGAAAGCAAGCGTGACCGCGTCTTCTGCGCCCAGCCAATCCTCGACATCCTTGAGGAGCCCGCGCATCTGACGCCGGAATCGCCCGCCGCCAAGCGCCGAATCTCCCGCGGCTGATGGAATCAACACCAAGACAGCAGCGCGTGGCCGAGTTGCGCCAAAAACTGGCGACACTGGCGGCCGAACTCGTGGAGACCGAAAACGAGATCGCTGCCTTGGATTCTGATGCGGTGCTCGACCTCGGCGCAACGCAATCGCCGCAGTCAGCCCCGCACACACCAGCGGAGAAAGTCGCGCTGTTCCTCGAACTATTCGGCACGCGACGCATGGTTTATCCGAAGCGGTGGGAAAACAACAAGACCGGCAAAAACGGCTACTCGCCTGCCTGCGACAACGAATGGCGCGCCGGAATCTGCCAAAAACCGAAGGTGAAATGCTCCGAGTGTCTGCACCAGCGATTTCCAGCGCTCGACGAGGCAGCCATCGAAGCCCACCTGCGCGGCCATCACACGATCGGAGTGTATGCCATCAACACGGATGACGCCTGCCGCTTTCTCGCGGCGGACTTCGATGGCGAAGACTGGCGAAACGATGTGCTGGCGTATCGCGAGGCAGCGGAACGGATCGGCATCACGGTCGCCGTTGAACGCTCGCGCTCTGGTAACGGCGCTCATGGCTGGATATTCTTTGCCGAGCCGGTTCCCGCGGTCACTGCGAGAAGACTGGGAACGATTCTGGTAGCAAAAGCGTCGGCACTTCGTCCGACCATGAAATTGGCTGCCTACGATCGCCTGTTTCCGAATCAAGACACGCTGCCGGTGGGAGGCTTTGGAAATCTGATCGCGTTGCCGTTGGCGAAAGCACCACGCGAAAATGGAAACACGATCTTCCTCGATACGAATCTGCGCCCGATCGGAGATCAATGGGCCAATCTCGCGGCGCTCCCGCGGCTGAGTCGTGATGCTTTGGAGCGAGCGCTTGCCAGGATCGCGCCCGTGGCACCGCTTTCGCCTCCCGCCCAAACGGGCAGAGCGCCGGAGCAGAACGACGATTTTGCGCTGAAAAACGATGCGATGGTCCTCGACTTGTCCCAGCCAAGGATTCGCAAAGGCATGATCTCGGGCGAAGTGACGGTTCGACTCGATGCCCAGATTCACGTGCCGCGTTCTCTGCCCATGCCCGTGTTGGCGATGCTGCGCCGGCTGGCAACGTTCCCCAATCCGGTTTTTCACGAGAAACTACGGCTGCGATTCGCGACTTTCGATACGCCGCGCTTCCTCTTTGCCGGCGAATGGCATCCCGACCGGCTAGTTCTGCCGCGCGGCGTGCTGGACCAATGCTTGGCGACGCTGGAGACGGCAGGCGCCACCGTCGCGGTGCAGGATGCGCGTGACGTTGGCACCCGGGTGCCGTGGAAATTTCAAGGTGAGTTGCACGAGAACCAGGAGGCGGCAGTTCGCACAATGCTGGCAGAGGATCAGGGAATCTTGTGCGCGCCACCTGGGGCAGGGAAAACCGTGATGGGCTGCGCGTTGATTGCGCGGGCACGAACGTCCGCGCTGGTTCTGGTCCACCGAGCCGTGCTCGTCGAGCAATGGCGGGAGACGGCCATGCGGTTCCTCGGATTGAAACGAAAGCAGATCGGTCTCTGGCGCGGAAACTCCCCGCGGCTCACCCGTCGACTGGACATTGCGATGCTGCCATCACTGGGGAGGGTGGAAAATCCGGCGGCGATATTCGCTGGATACGGCACGGTGATTGTCGACGAATGCCATCACGTGCCGGCTACGTCTTTCGAAGCGGTGCTGAAAGCCTGCGCCAGCCGTCGCGTCTATGGTCTCACGGCCACACCCAAACGAAAGGACCGTCTGGAGAAACTGCTCTTTGCGCAATGTGGCCCGATCAGGCATACGTTGGTAGACAGGCCGACGGACGAAGTGCGAACCGTGAAAGTCCGTCGCACGACCGTGGCGCTTCCTCCCGACGCCGGTTCACGGCCACCGATTCATATTCTGTGGGAAGCGCTGGTACAGGACGCAGATCGCGTCGGGGTGGTCGTAGCTGACCTACTGTCGTGTGTGACGGCTGGGCGGTGTCCGCTCGTGCTGGCGGACCGCAAGGTCTATCTGGAGCGGTTGCAGCAGGCGTTCGCAGCCAGAGCGTCAGGCGTGACGTGTCACAGATTGGACGGCCAAATGGGAAAGAAAGCTCGGAACCAAGTGCTTCGACAGATCGGTGAGCACTATCAGATGGGCACGCCGTTCGTGTTGTTTTCAACGGCCTCGTTGATCGGAGAGGGATTCGACCTTCCTCAATTGGATACACTGGTCCTGTCGATGCCGCTCTCGTTCAAAGGGCGGCTTGTGCAATACGCCGGGCGGCTTCACCGGAAACACGAGACGAAGCGCGACGCTCTCATCCTCGACTACCTCGACGAAAACCACGCGATCACCAACGCAATGTTTCGCCGGCGTTTGGCGGGCTATCGGGAATTGGGCTATATCATCGAAATGCCTACGGATGCGATTCCGATGGGATGTGACGCTTCATCTCAGCCCGCAGACCTTGGTCGGTAGAACCCCACAACGGCAGGTGATTTTCCCGTTTCCCAATCAACTCGGCAGCTGCTCGGAAGCCCAATACTTCCGAGTCACGCAGCACTTCACTCGTGCCGAATACCCGTCGGGCAGCTGCGGCATTACCGATATTCCACCACTACCGCTTCACTACCATACCGCTACCGCCATTTCACCATCACTACTACGCCACCACTATTTGTGGCTGCCCGGCATGGATTCGAACCATGACTAGGCGAGTCAAAGTCGCCTGTGCTGCCATTACACCACCAGGCAGTGAAGTCGGCAAAGGAACAACAAGCTGCGACGCCCGCGCCCGGCGTCAAGGGTGGAAAATGCCAATCCGCTCAAACGCGATCTGATCGCTTTGGTCGCAGCGCCATCCGCAGCACCTGCCACCCACGCAAGGCCCAAACCGTGCTTGTTGGCGCATGATCAGTCACTAAGGTTGAAACAACCTTTGTGTCATGCCCAACCAACTCTCCAAATCCAAGCGCCGCCAAAGCCTGGCCGAGCACGAGGCCGTGTTGACGGCTTTGACGGAGATTGCCCGGCGGGAAAACACGACGGTTATGGCTTTGCTGCGTCGCGCCGCCCGGCAGTTGGTGCGGGATAAAGCCTCGGTGTCAGATCTGCGACTGCGCGAACTGGTTCTCGCCAAGGCTCCGAAGATGCCCGCTCGCTTCAAGACCGCCACCCAGGTCGCGCGCTTCAAGCGCGCGCAACGCGAGTTCGATCAGGCGCTGCTCGACCTGGGGCTCGTCAGTCCCCAAGCCATCCAGCAGCGCAATTCCGTCGCGTCGGCTTCAGACCGGCTGCGGATGATCGATTTCCACTCCGCCCATACCTCCGCTGTCGTCTGACGCCGAGCCGCGACCATCGGAAGATTTCGTAGGTTTGTTCGACGGCCTCGGCGACGGGAAGCTGCCCAAGCTAGCCGCGTTTCTGGAAAAGCGTCTGCCGCGGTCTTTGTAGTGCGCTTTGTTGGGGACGATTTCCGGCAAACCGGATAATTCAGCCCGCGCGCCGCCGATCCCGAACGAGCCGCAGCACCTGCAACAAACCCAACCCAAGCAGAAAATACACGCTCGGGGCACCGCCGCCGCTGCCGCCGCCACTGCTGCTGCTCCCGCCACCGGTCGGCGCGGAGGGGCCGGGGGATGGATTCGAGGGCGTGGTGGGTACGGGCGTTTCAACCGGTGAAGCGGGACTCGCGCCGGGCATGCGCGGCGCCGGGGCCGGATCGCCGCCGCGCAGGCTCTCGGCTTGCAGGAAGGCCGCGCGGCCGATGTCGGCGCCGATTTTGCGGCCGGCGAAATCGTCCGCTTCGATGTGGATACCGCCCCACAGGCGCGACAGGCCCGCGTTGTCCGCCGCGTCGTAATACGTGGCCCATTGCAGCACAGTGTCCTCCGCCGGACCGTATTCAAAAATCAGGTATGCCCCGGCACCGAAGCGGCGCTCCCCCAGCCCGCCGGGGAAAAACGCCGAACCGGTGAGCCGCGTCAGCACCTCGGCCCCCGCCCGGCTGAACGCGCTGTGCCCCGACACGTAACCCGCAAACGCCGGACTCACAAAGGTCGACATTTGGTAGGGCATCCAACGCTCGGCCAGAATCCAGCCCACCCCGCCCGTCTCGGTGACAAAATCCGCCGGCGCACCGCGCCACGAACGCACGGCAATCTTGCCCACGTGATCCGCGAGATGCGCGTGCCGTTGGCCGGCCGCGGCCGATTCGGCCGTGATCACCTCGATCAGGCCTGGCTCAAGCGGGATCCCGCCGGAGTGATAGGCCGGTTGCGCCGGATCGCTGGACTGACCGAGCCCGGCGAGGTGACGGATCATCGAAATCGGCCGCGCGCTGTCGTATTGGCGTTTGACCGTCCACGCCGCAATCGCGGCATCGTGCAGCGCACCGTTCAGCGCCAGATAGCCGCAAACATCCCATTCCAACCGCGACAGCTCCGGGCCGGCGCCACCAAACCGACGCGTGAGGCGCGGGTCGGCGGTGATGTCGTTGAAGATCACGTTCCAATGTCCCGGCGGTGTTTCCGAAGCCGGACCGTCGGCCCAGTATTCGGCGAGGATCCGGCCGTAGTCGGCGCGCCGCACGAAGTTGGACGCATAGGGCTGGCCCGTCACCGGGTTGACGGTGTGACCGTTGCCGTTGTTGGTACCGAGGGTGTTGTTCAGCCGGTAGCCCGGCGAGATGTTGATGCGCGCGCCGTCGGCGGGATCGAGCAGCGACGAAAAGCGGATGACCTCCACGGCCTGCCGGCGATACTCCGCGGCGCTGTCGGTGCCCAGCCGCGGCGGCGGACCGGGATCGAGGGCGATGGTGGACGGCGTGGGTTTTTCGAGGGCGAACCCGCGCACCATCCGCCAGTTGGAGCCGATGAAATACTGCACGGTGGCGCCGAGTTCGATGCCGTTTTGCGTGACCGCGCGGTCGAAGAGCAACGGCTGCCAGTAATTGGGCTCCGCCATGGTCGTGCCGGGCAGTTTGAAATCGAGCGGTTGGTTGCGCGCGGTGTAGCCGCTGTTGTCCACGTAATTGCCGGCCTCGTTGGCGCCGTCGTTCCAGGTGGCATCAAGCACGGCCTGACCGATGCGGTTGCCGGTCGCCGCCGGCGAAGTGCCGGTGGTGCCGGTGAAATTCGGATCGTAGCCGAGCTGCTGCATCAGCCAGCGAAAGCCCGCGAGTGTTTCGACGTGGCCGACGCTGTTGCGGTAGCGCGCGGTCAACACGCGATGGGCCGCATAACTGATCGCTTCCTGCCGCGCGGCTTCGCGCGAGGCGCCGAGCGCATCGAGATCGACCGTCTCGCGATGAAAGACCGGCCGTGCCCGACTCCAGCCCGTGGCGTCGTAGGCCCAAAACGCATCCCACATCGCGGCCGAAACGTGAAAGAGGTTGCGCGCGTGGATCGTCGGATACGGCAGGTCGGCGCGGATCGCATCGAGCATCACGCGATTCCACCAACCGGCGACGGAGTGCCGGTTGAGATCGGCCGTTACGCGGATCACCGCGGGCTGTGATGTCGCGGCCCCGCGGGGATTGATGGCGCGCGCCGTGTAAACACCGGCGTCCACCGGCCGCAGCGGGTTGAGCGACAACGTCGGGCCCGTCGCCCCCGGAATGGCCGTACCATCCTTTTCCCACACGAAGACCGGCGCGGGATTGCCCGTGGCCGCCACGGTCAGCGTGACGGCATCCTCCTTGGCAAAATCACCGCCCACGGGCTGCCGCGTGATGACCGGCGCGGTCTGGGTGTCCTGCGCTTCCACGATCAGGTGCGACTGGTTGGTGGCGAGTCCGGTGACGGTCTGCACCGTGCCGCCGGGCCAGCGGACCTCGACCGAGTTCACCGTGGCGCCCGCCGCGCCGAGCCCGAAATGCATGATCGGTCCGCGCTGGCCGATGAAGCTGTTGGTCGGATTGAACACCTGCGTCTGCACCTTGCCGCCGTTGTTCACCTTCACGATCGCGCCAATGCCGCCGCGGTTCGAGGCGGTGCCCTGCAGACGCACGCGCAACCAGCGCTGTCCGTTGCTCGCGGCGTTGTTGCGGTAAAGGATCGGCCGGCCGTAGGCCTGGCTGATCAGCACGTCCTCGTCGCCGTCGTTGTCGTAATCGAACACCACCACGGCGCGACCCTGTCCGGAATCGGTGATGTCGGAACCGGCGGTGATGTCGGCAAACCGGCCCTGGCCGTCGTTGCGAAACAGCACCGTGGGATCGTTCTCCGCGTCGCTCGACGCCGGCACGGCGGGATCGGGCACGAGTCCGTCGGTGATGCCGTTGGTCACAAGCAGGTCGGGCGTGCCGTTGTTGTCGTGATCGAGAAATGCGGCGCCCCAACTCCAGCCGGTGCGGTCAACGCCGGCCGCGGTCGCGGTTTCGGTGAAACGCCGGTCTCCCGTGTAGCGGTAGAGTTTGTTGCCCGTGATGGCGCCGCTGTGCGCGTAGGACACGCGGTCGAAAATGGAGGTAATGAACAAATCCAGCTGGCCGTCGCCGTCGTAATCGCCAACTGCCACGCCCATGCCGTTCTCGTCCAGCGCCACGCCGGATTCCTTGCCGCGCTCAGTGAAGGTGCCGTCGCCGTTGTTCCAGAAGAACTGGCTCGTGCCGAAATCGGACACGAGCGCGAGATCGGGCCAACCGTCGCTGTCGAAATCCGCCCACGCCGCGGAGTAACCGTGATGTGTGCCGCCCTTGCGCGGCTGCGTGAGCCCCGCGGCCTGCGTACGGTTTTCAAAATGCCCCGGCGCCGCCGCCCCGCGGTTGCGCAACAACGCCGAATGCAGGTGGTTCTCCGCCGACGAGGCCACGCCCCACTCCGTGAAATACAGGTCGAGATAACCGTCGCGATCGTAGTCCACCAGGCTGACGCTGAAGCCCTGGTGCGGGTTGATCGTAGTGGTCAGGTCCGCCCCGCGGGCCTGCGCCTGCTCGGTGAAATTGCCGTTGCCGTCGTTGACGAGGTAGAAGCAGCGATAGCCGTTGAGCGGCACCATGAACAGGTCCTGGCGGCCGCTGTTGGTGAAATCGCCCGCCGCGATGCCGCCGATGCCGCTGACGCCCGCGAGTCCGCGCGCCGCGCCTTCCTCGCGAAAAGTGCCGTCGCCATTGTTCATGAACAGCAAACAGCCGCCGTCCGAACGCGCCGCAACCACATCCACCCAGCCGTCCCCGTCCACATCCACCGCCGCCAGCGCCCCGCCGTAAACCGCCAGATCGGACGACCCGCGCGCCGCCTGCACGTAATCGATACCCGAGCCCGCCGTCACGTCGGTGAAATTCGCCGCCGCCGGCAGGACCGCGAACGCAATCGCCGCGATGAGCGTCAACGTGCGGCGCAGGCTTCGTCGGCTCCGGTCAGAAGCAGCATCCGCCCACCCGGTCGCGTTGCCTGAAAACAGGCGCGAGACAACACGGAGCAGGACAAACATACCGGCGGGTCAGACAGGGGTAGAAGGTGGAGGAAGGACGGACGCGTAAGTGCGATGCGTCCGCCCGACCTTGGCAACCCCGGTTTTGCACCGATCCAATATGATTACTTTCGGACTAATCGGAGCGATGCCCAATCAGAATGATTGCGGACCGGAGGCGCACGATTGACGGGGCCGCCCCTCCGCGCCAGCCGCGTTTACCGACGCTCGCCTAACCGGACGGCGGGGAGGCCGTCCCTCCATCGGTCCGATTGATTCGCGGGCGCGCACAAGGCGCGCCCCTACAAATTCGCGACCGCCGGGCCTGTAGTGGATAATTCACGGCGAGCCCGGCCACGGAAACCGCCAACTCCGGCGGGCGGTTCAGCCCGCCGGTGAACTTACTCAAGCAACGCGATGATACTTTTCCGCCGGGATCTTGAAGCGGTGGCCCGTATCCATGTCGGTGAAAATGTGCCAGTGCGGGTCTTCGGTTTTGTGGACGGCCACCTCCAGTTTCTGGCCGGCCTCATAATGGTACTCTTCAGCCACGAGGATATGATCCTCATGCTCGATCGCTTCGCCAAGTTCGCCGCTGTGCGGCTCCGTAATCTCGATCTTCCAGTAGTGCATGGGAGTAACGGTGTTTTGCCTCCACCGGTGGCCGTCAACGGGCGGTCGCCAGTATTGGCGTTTGACTGCGACGTCAGACTGACAGCTCCGTGACCTCGGTCAACTGCGGCAAGTGACTCCCGCCCACTTATTTCTTCAATCTGATTGGCCAAATGATGCGCCTTAATGAACAGCACGTGCGCAGACAGGATTTGGGCCCCAACCGCCCGCCGCCGGACCCGATGATGGCAAAGCGCGCAGCAGCGGCGTGAACGCAATCCGCAACGACTGCGCGCCATTGATGTTTGCGCCGCAATTGGATTGTGGCCGTGCGTGCGAGATGCCATGCCGATTCTTTTCCTCATCATGCCCGCACCCCGCAAACGCCGCGTCCACTACGTGCCCAGCACCCACTGGGATCGCGAGTGGCATCAACCCCTGTTCGGTTTTCGCTATGGCCTCGTCCGCCTGCTCGACCGTGTCTGCACCGCGCTCGAGTCGGGCGCCCTGCCCGGACCGTTCCAGACCGACGGCCAGTCGATTTTGCTGGAGGATTATCTCGAGATCCGGCCCGAGCACCGCCGCCGGATCGAAACGCTTTGTCAACAGGGCCGGCTCGCGGTCGGCCCGTGGTATTCGATGCCCGACGAGTTCACCGTTTCCGGCGAAGCGATCATCCGCAATCTGCTCGTGGGCCGCGCCCAGGCCCGCGAGTTCGGCGCCGAGCCGGCGACGACGGGCTACGTGCCGGACATGTTCGGTCACAACAGCCAGCTGCCGCAGATCTTCGCCCAATGCGGCATCAAAACCGTAATCCTCTGGCGCGGCATCAACGATGAGACGCAGCGCAATTTTCTTTGGACCGGCGCCGACGGCACGGTGCTGCCCTGCCACAAGTTCGCCCGCCAAGGTTACGGCGCGTATCAGGCGCACGTCGGCCGCGCGCACGAACCCAACCGTCTCATCGAGGAAGACCCGGCGGAATTCCGGCGCCTGCTGCTGAAGTTTCTCCGCGAGGAAGCCGCCGCGACCGATGTAGGCCCGATTCTGCTGCACGACTCCTGCGATCACCAGGAGTGGAGCCCCGCCCGGTTTCAGCTGCTGACGGCCGCACTGGCCGATTCGCCCGATTACGAGCTCGTGCATTCCGATTTCGACGCCTACGGACGCGAACTGCTGGCCGAACAACGCCGCATCAAGGGCCGCCTCAAGGGCGAGCTGCGCGATCCCGGCCGCGCCATCTGGGGCGACCAACCGCTGGAGGCGAGCATGCAGTGGCTCATCCCCGGCGT
>JACFMR010000058.1:6102-11562 GCA_019455245.1 Opitutaceae bacterium | reverse complement strand
ATCAGCCGACAGGTTGGCCGCTCTAGGGCCGCCTGTCGGCTTCATGTCATCTACCAAGAGTTCTCGGACGGCCGGCTTACTTCGCGTAGGCCGGGTCGAGCTCGAGGCGGAAGTAGTCGCGGGCGTTGGCGAAGCAGATGTTCTTCACCATGCCGCCGACGAGGGCGCGGTCGTTGGGGATCTCGCCTCGCTCCATGTCGGCGCCGAGCAGGTTGCACAGCGTGCGGCGGAAATACTCGTGGCGCGGGTAGCTGAGGAAGCTGCGCGAGTCCGTGAGCATGCCGACGAAGCGGCTGAGCAGACCGAGGTTCGAAAGGGCGTTGATCTGCCACTCCATCGCCTCCTTCTGGTCGAGGAACCACCAGCCGGAACCGAACTGCATTTTGCCGGGGACGGTGCCGTCCTGGAAGTTCCCAATCATCGTGCCGATCAGGTAATTGTCGGCCGGGTTGAGATTGTAGAGCACGGTGCGTGGCAGCTCGCCGGTGGTGTCGAGCGCGTTGAGGTAATTGCTGAGCGCGCGAGCCTGCGGGAAGTCGCCGATGGAGTCGAAGCCGGTGTCGGCACCGAGCTTCGTGAGCAGGCGGGTGTTGTTGTTGCGCAGCGCGCCGAGGTGGAGCTGCTTGGTCCAGCCGCGTTTGGCGTCCCAGCGGCCGAGCTGGATCATGAGGAACGAGGCGAACTTGGCATAGTCCGCCGCGTTCGCGGCTCGGCCGGCTCGGGCGGTGTCAAAGATCGTTTTGGCCTCGGCCGCCGTGCAGGGCTCGGCGTAGCAGCTCTCCATGCCGTGATCGGAGAGACGGCCGCCAACCGCGTGGAACGCCGCGTGGCGTTTCTCCAGTGCGGCGAGGAAATCGTCGAAGGATTTGACCGGCGAACCGGTTACGCCGGAGAGTTTCTCCAACCACTCGTTGTAGGCCGCGGGCTGGTCCACGAGGAAGGCGCGATCGGGCCGGAAGGTCGGATAGACGCGCGTCTTGATATCGGACTGGTTGATTTGTTCGTGGAATTCGAGCGGATCGGCCGGGTCGTCGGTCGTGCAGATGACGGCGACCTTGTTGGCCGCAAGGATGTCGTGCACGCGAAGGTTCGCGAGTTTGGCGTTGGCCTCGCGCCAGATCTTGTCGGCCGAGGCCGGGTTGATGATGTCGGGGATGCCGAAATAGCGCGTCAGCTCGAGGTGAGACCAGTGGTAGAGCGGATTGCGCAGGGTGTGTGGCACGGTCGCGCACCAGGCGTCGAACTTCTCGCGCGGCGAGGCACCGCCGGTGCAGAATTTCTCGTCGACGCCGTTGGAGCGCATGGCGCGCCACTTGTAATGGTCGCCGCCCAGCCAAATCTCGGCGAGGTCGGCGAAGGACTTGTTCTCGAGAATCTGCTGCTGCGAGAGGTGGCAGTGGTAGTCGTAGATCGGCTCGTGCTTCGCGAAGTTGTGGTAGAGGTCGCGGGCCGCGTCGGTGTGCAGCAGGAAGTCGTCGTGAATGAAGGGCTTCATGAGAGGTTGAAAATGTAGGGCGGGGTCTCCGAACCCCGCCTTTGTCCGGTAGTGGAAAGGTGATCGAGGCGGGATTCGGAGACCCGCCCTACAGTATCATCTGCTGATATCGTTCAACATGGCGTCGAGCGTGGCGTAAGTCGCGAGCAATTTGCTGGCGCCGGCGCAGCGCTCCTTCGAGGCCAGGCCGGTGTTCTCGGCGAGGAAGATCAGGTAGGCGGCGATGCGCTGGGCAAAGAGCAGGCGGGCTTCGGGACTCACGGCGTAGAAGCGGGCGCGCTGCTGGTAACCCGCCGGGCTGTGGTCGCCGAGGGCGACCTTCTCCGGTTTGCCGCCGGCGGCGAGCACGTAGAGGAAGTTGTATTCGAAGAAGGTCATGTGCTCGGCCGAGGGCGGCAGCGCCTCAAGCGCGGCGCGGCAGGCGGCGGGTGAGGCGAACACGTCTGGTAGGGGCGCGCCTTGTGCGCGCCCGCGGGCGTCGTCAAGCGACGCCCCTACAGCAGAAAGAGTCGTCGTCACGAAGAGGCGCGCCATCTTCTGCTCGGTGGCGTCGGCGCTGAAGGAGCCGGCCACGGCCATATCCACCGTGAACTGATACCAATCCTTCCAAAGCGAGGCATCGGCGGCGTTCTTCGATTGCGAGAGGGCGACGCCCATCTCGTAGGTGTAGCGTCCGCTGGTCTTGATCTCGAGTGCGCTGCCGGTGACCTCGCCCATGACCCGGTAGTTCTCGGCTGACTTGCCCGAACCGGAGTGGAAACCGATGGAGACGCCAAACTTCGCGCAGACGTCCCACTGTTTCTGGATGAGCGCGCGCAAGGCGGTGTTGTCGGGATACGGCGTGTTCTTCTGGAAGCCGAAGGCCGGCGCGACAAAGTTGACGGGCATGCCAAGCACCTCGCAGAGCGCGAGCATGATGGCGGTCGTCTCGGGCGTGGTGAGGCCGGGCAGCTCGTCGATCGAGAGTTCGCGGAGATAGGTGCGGCCAACGTCGGTGGTGAAGGCGGCCCGACGCGCGGCGGCGTATTGGTCGTCGCGACGCTTCATTTTCTGCATCGGTGTCCAGACGGTCGCGAGCAGGGCGTTGAAGGCGGCGTCATCAAGCTTGAGCCCCGCGGCGGCGACGCGCGCGCGCGTCTTGCCCACGACGTCGGCCGGGATGTCGGCGAGTTTCGCCGGCTGGTTGAGCGCGAGTTCGGGCGAGAGATCGAAGGTGATGTAGCTGGCGAGCAGGCAGCCCTTGACCAACGCATCCTCGCGGACGTCGAACTTGCCGCCGATCGGCTGGTGGTCGGCGTTGAACGACCACGCGATGCGCCGGCGGTGGAAGCCGGTCTTCAGTTTCGACAGCACGCAGCCGTGGCTCATGCCCTCGACGCTCTGGCCCTGGTGACCCTCGGGGACGTTGGTGCCGATAAAGGGAAACGGCACGGTGTCGAGCCGGTTGCCGAGCATGGCGTCCACGTCGTAGACGAGTTCGCGCGGGATGGAGTTCTGGTTGGCGGTGAGTCCGATTTCCAACGCGCTCATCGCCCACTCCACCGCCGGCCAGTGCAACGTGGTAAAGCGCGCGCCGACGCCGAGCGTGGATTGGCCGAGCTTGGCGCCGGCCGTCGGGAAAATCGTCGAACCGGCATCGTGCTCCTGAATGAGGTTCTTCAGCGTGAGCAGGTTCGCCCAGGTGGCGGGGAAGAAGATCGCGCCGTTGAACGCCACGCCGTCGGCCAGCGGACGGCCCGCGGCGTGCAACTTCCAAGCGCAGTCGCCGGCGGCGTTTTCCCAGAGCGTGAACTCGCCCGCCTTCGTGGCGAAGCGGCTCTTTGGATATTCGATCACCTTCCCGGCCTTGAGATCCACCTGCAACGCGGGCCAATCGAGACAGAAATCGGGCGAGACGCACGGGTTCTGCGCGATGCGCAGGTTGTGCTTCAGGAGGAATTCGTTGATGGCGGACATGACTGAATAAGTTGAAGTGAGAAGTTTAAGTTGAAGCGGCGGGCAGCGGCAGCGGGTTCAGATGCTTCAACTTAAACTTGAATCTTAAACCGGCGCCCGCTTTGCGGCGCTCAGATCGTCATCGCGTGGTAGCCGCCGTCCACGATGAGTTCTTCGCCGGTGATGAAGGAGCCGGCGGCGTCGGAGGCGAGCAGCAGCGTGGCGCCGATGAGTTCGCGGGCCTCGCCGAAGCGTTTCATCGGCGTGTGGCCCATGATCGCGGCCACGCGGTCGGGCGTGAGCACCTTCTTGTTCTGCTCGGCCGGGAAGAAGCCGGGCACGATGACGTTCACACGCACGCGGGCGGTGGCCCACTCGCGGGCGAGGTTGAGGGAAAGATTGTGCACCGCGCCCTTCGACGCCGAGTAGGTGATGACGCGCGACAGGGGCACGATACCGGACATCGAGCCGAGGTTGATGATCGAGCCGCCCTGCCCGCGCTCGACGAGGTATTTGCCGAAGACCTGGCAGCCGAGGAACACGCCCTTCACGTTGACGCGGAGAATACGGTCGAACTCCTCCTCGGTGATGTCGAAGAACGGCGTGGCAGAGTTGATACCCGCGCCGTTGACGACGACATCCACGCGACCGCTGCGCTTGAGCACGGCGTCACGCAGGCCTTCGAGCTCCGCCTTGTTGGTGGCCTCGGCGCTGTGGAACCACGCCTTGCCGTCCGTGGCGGCGATCTTGTCGAGCCGCGCCTGCGCCTTCTCGACGTTGCGCCCGACGATGACGACCTCGGCGCCGGCGCCCGCGAGGCCCTCGGCCATCGCGCCGCAGAGTTCGCCCGTGCCGCCGATGACGACGGCCACTTTGCCTTCGAGGCCAAAATACGATTTCAGGTATGCTTCGGGTTTCATGTAAAAAGGTTTGGGAGCGGAGTGCTGCCATTAAACGCACCGGAAGGCACGCGGCCAGACTTTGCTTCTTCTAGGCGAACAAGACAGCTATCACCAGCGTTGAAGCTTGGCGTGGCTGCGCATCTGATTATCAAAACTTCCCATGTCTCATCCATCTCCCCGTCTGGCGCCACAACGGTTGCTCGCACCGCCAAACGACGCCTTGAACGATGAGCAGGTGCGACGCTTGGTGGCCGCCGCCTGCCCGGAGGACAACCATCGCGGCCAGCGCGTGCTGCTGATCATCCCCGACGGCACCCGCACCGCCCCGGTGGGATTGATGTTCAAAACCCTGCATCACCAGCTCGGACCTGTGGTCAGGAAATTCGACGTGATGATCGCCCTCGGCACCCACCCGCCGATGAGCGACGAGGCGATCAATGCCCGCGTGCAGATCACCGCGGAAGAGCGCACCACCACCTACCGCGAGGTGGAATTCATCAACCACGAGTGGGACAACCCGGCGGCGTTGCACGACCTTGGCGTGATCCCCGCGGACGAAATTCGCGAGCTGTCCGGCGGATTGTTCGCCATGGAAGTGCCCGTGCACATCAACCGGCGGCTTTTCGACTACGACCAGATCATCATCGTCGGGCCGGTGTTTCCGCACGAAGTCGTGGGATTTTCGGGCGGCAACAAATACCTGTTTCCCGGCGTGGCCGGACCCGGCATCCTGAACTTTTTTCACTGGCTGGGAGCGGTGGTCACCAACCCGATGATCATCGGCAACAAGTGGACGCCTGTGCGCAAGGTTGTGGACCGGGCCGGCGCCATGGTCGGCGTGCCCAAGTTGTGCTTCAGCCTGGTGGTCCGCGGCCATGGTGAACTCGCCGGGTTGTTTGTCGGCACACCCGAGGAAGCGTGGGATGATGCCAGCGAACTTTCCAAGGAGCTGCACATCACCTACAAGGACCGTCCGTTTCACACGGTGCTCTCCTGCGCCCCGCCGATGTATGATGAACTCTGGGTGGCCGGGAAATGCATGTACAAGCTTGAGCCGGTGGTGGCGGACGGCGGTGAACTCATCATCTACGCGCCGCACCTGCACGAGGTCTCCGTCACGCACGGGGA
>JACFMR010000058.1:0-6092 GCA_019455245.1 Opitutaceae bacterium | reverse complement strand
CACATTCGCCGGATCGGCTACCACTGCCGCGATTACTTCCTGAAGCAATGGAAGCGGTTCAAGGATGAGCCGTGGGGGATCCTCGCCCACTCCACCCACGTTCACGGCCTCGGCACATACGACGCGGCCACCGGGGTGGAAACGCCCCGCGTGCGGGTCACGCTGGCCACCGGGCTCAGCGAAGAGGAATGCCGGGCCATCAACCTCGGCTACCGTGACTGGCGGACCCTCAAACCGGAGGATTTCGCCAACCGGGAGTCCGAGGGCATCTTGCTGGAACCCAAAGCCGGGGAACGCCTTTACCATCTGCGGCACAAGCCGGTCTGGGCCGGCGGCTGACACTGGTGGGGCCGGCGGGAGTCGAACCCACAACCCTTTCCTTAGGACGGAACAGCTCTATCCAGTTGAGCTACGGCCCCCAGTCTGCCCGATCAACGCGGATGAGGGCCGTGCCGGTCAACCCTCCATTGTTGGCAAATGCGGGTTGACAAGGCCGGGCGGCCGCCAATCCTCTCCCCTTCCCATCGAACCATGAGCACTTCCGAAGAAAAGCAGCAGAGCCTCACGCCGGAGAAATTCCCTTTCACCGAGCCCCAGTTGATGAACCGTTACGTCACTGACACGGGCAAGATTCTCCCGCGCAAATACACCGGCCTTACCGCCAAGCAGCAGCGCGCGGTCACGACGACGATCAAGCAGTCCCGCAACACCCTGCTGGCGCTCTGATTCCGCTCGCTCCCCGAGCCCCGTTTTCAGCCGGAGTCACCCGCTCCGGCTTTTTCATGCCATGAACACGACAACCGGCACCCGCATCTACCGCGGCACCGCGCGCAACATCGCCCTGCTGGCGGGGAAGCTGCGTACCGGCGAACTGGTGGCCGTGCCGACCGAAACGGTTTACGGATTGGCCGCCAACGCCCTCGATGCCCGGGCCTGCCGCCGGATTTTCACCGCCAAGGGCCGCCCGGCCAACGATCCGCTCATCATCCACATCCACCATCTGGCCCAGCTGGACCAATTGGCGGTCATGAACCCGGCCGCACGGCGACTGGCGGAGGTTTTTTGGCCCGGTCCGTTGACCCTGGTGCTGCCCAAGCGGCCCGCCGTGCCGGATCTGGTCACCTCCGGTCTGCCCAGTGTGGCCGTGCGCATGCCGCGACATCCGCTGCTGCGACGGTTGTTGCACGCCTGTGACCTGCCCTTGGCGGCACCGAGCGCCAATCCTTTCGGTTATGTCAGCCCGACCACCGCGGAGCATGTGCGCGCCGGGCTGAACGGAAAAATCCGCCACATCCTCGACGGCGGTCCCGCCCGCATCGGCTTGGAATCCACGATTGTGGATGTCCGCGACCCCCGGCGCATCCGCGTGCTCCGGCCCGGTGCAATCAGCATGGCCCAACTACGCAACTGCCTGGGGCAACCGGTCGTGCAATATCGGCCGCAACCCAAGGCCCAAAACCTGGCGCAGGTTGCCCCGGGCATGCTCACCCGGCACTACAGTCCCAATGCGCGCATCCTGCTCCGCCCTCGGATCACGGCCCGCGATCTGCTCCAGTGCGACGCCCGGACGGCCTGCGTGTTTTTCCAGAAGCCGGCCAAGGCGACCGGTCAGCACGTTTACTGGCTCGATGCCGAAGGCGACCAGACCCGCGCGGCGCGCCGTCTGTTTGCCCTGCTGCGGAAACTCGACACCAGCGGTTACCGGACGATCCTGGCCGAAACCGCACCACCGGGGCCGATGGCCGAGGCGATCAACGACCGGCTGCGCCGGGCCGCGGCCAAAAACTGAGCCGCGACGGCTTCCTCAGGTGCGCGTGTCTTCGTTGCTGGCCTTCACGACGTAATAGTCCTTGTAGGACTTGTCGTAGTATTGGGAGTAGTAGTAGCCGGAGACCGCGAGATTGAGCCCGTTGAGGATGGCGCCGAAGTTGGGCACATTGGACTCCTGCAGACGCTTGGCGGCGAATTGGGCGGCCTTGCGGCGGACCTTGTTGAAGAAAATGCTGAAAATCGATCCGTCCACGAGCGGCAGGATGATGAGGGCGTCGCTGACTGCGGCCAGCGGCGGCGTGTCGATGAGCACACGGTCGTAACGCTTGCGCAGTTCGGTGAGCAGCAGCTCGAAATTCTTGCTGTTGAGCAGGTGGGTCGGATTTTTCGCACGACCGCCGGCAGGGAGGACATCAAGGTTGCGATGCACATCGCGGATCAGGGCCTCATCGAGTGTGGCCTCGTTGGTGCAGAGGTCGATGATACCCTTGACGTTCTCCAGCTTCAGACCCTTGTGGATCGTGGGCTTGCGCAGGTCGCAGTCGACCAAGACCACCTTCTCGCCGTGGGCGGCGAAGGTCAGGGCGAGATTGGTGATGGTGAAGGATTTGCCCTCGCCGGGAATCGTGCTGGTGATGAGCATGCACTTGGCGTGCTTGCTTTCGTCATGCAGCCGCAGGCTCGAGTGCAGCGTCAGAAAGGCCTCGGCCACCTGCCGGTCCTCGTTGTTGACCACGATCGTGGCCTTGTCGGCATGATCCATCTTCTTGATCTCGGGGATCACGCCGATGAGCGGCAGCCCGACCACGCCCTCGATGTCGAAAGAGCTCTTCACCCGGTCGTCAATAAACGCCACGAAGAAGGCGAAACCCAGGCCCAGGCCGATGCCGCCGATGAAGCCGAGAGCCAGATTGAGCATCACCTTGGGGGAACTGGGCGAGATGGGCGGCACCGCGCGGTCGATCACACGCGCATTCTGCGTCTCGATCGTGCTGGTCATCGAGGTTTCGCGGGCGCGGGAGAGAATGTTTTCGAGAATCTGCTCGTTGATTTTGTATTCGCGCTCGAGGTTGGAGTAGTCGACTTGGTAGCGATCCAGCTCCAAGGACTCGGCTTCCTGCTTGTTCAGGGCCGCCCGCGCCTCCTGCTCGTTACGCCGGGCATTTTGATATTCGGCCTCGATCGAGGCGGAGGCGGCATCGACCGCGCGGGTGAGTTCACGGCGCGTTTGCTCAAAGGCATTGGCCGCCTCGATCATCTTGGGATGCTTGTCCCGGTAGCGCTCGCGCATCTGGGCTAGATTGATCTGCTGCGCCGCCTGTTGCTGGAGGAGTGAGCCGATGAGCGGCTGACTGGCGACAAAGGGCAGTTCCGTGAGGTCGCCGAGGTTGCTGCGGCGTTCCTGCACCTGCTGCCAACGAATTTCGGCATCCTTGAGCTGGGCCGAGGCCTGGGTGAGGTAAAGGTTCAGCGTCTTGAGCTTCTCCGTGACGATGTCCTTGCGCTGATCAAGCGAGACGAGGTTGTTGCGCTCGCGGTAGGCCTGCAGCTTGGTGTTGAGCTCATCGACCTTCTTGCGCTGGTCGTCGGCCCGGGCGTGCAGGTCCTCCACGGCCTTCATCGACTCATCGATGCGCATCCGCGCGTTGTAGGTGATGAATTCGTCGATGAAGAGGTTGGCCACCTTGGCCGCGACGATCGGATCGGGATGCTGGTAGGCGACCTGCAGGACGAGCGAGAGCCGCTGCGGCACCACCTTGCGGTTGTTGAAAATGATCTGGGTGGGCAGGATCGGGTCGCTGGAATCCCCTTTCTCGTAGGGGGCCATGAAGCGCCG
Organism: Opitutaceae bacterium; assembly: GCA_019455245.1. Lineage (GTDB taxonomy): Bacteria > Verrucomicrobiota > Verrucomicrobiia > Opitutales > Opitutaceae > Cephaloticoccus. The sequence goes on along the minus strand of JACFMR010000058.1, from coordinate 2,485 downwards.
CAGGTCGTCGCCGGTTAGACGATCGGCCACGTTTTTGACGATGGCCGCGCTTTCCAAAATTTTGACCTGGGTGTTCAGGTCCTCGGCGGAGCGGATCTCGTTGTCCATGACCGCCTGCACCTGCATCACGGTGGGGTCACGTCGGAACACCTGCACCGACGCCACCGACTCATACATTTTCGTGCGGCTGAAGGTGTAAACGATGACCGAGCTGAAAACGACGAGGAAAACAACGACGATGTACCAGATGCGCTCCCGCAGGATCAGGAGGTAGTCCCTGATGGTGCGGTGGGCCTGGCTGGAGGGGTCCTCATAACCATAGCCGGCGGCGGAATAGCCCGCGTAGTTTCCTGCGTATCCGTAATTGCCGCCGGGTTGGTTTTGCTTGGCTTCAGAATCCATTGAGATCGGTCAAAAAATGCGCTCGGGCACAAAGATCACGTCGTCGCGTTGCAGCGGCCATGAGTCGTTGGTGCCGCTTTGCATGAGGTTGTCGGCATCAACAACGAAAGTCTCGGTGCGGCCGTCGGAATCGGTGCGGGAAAGTCGGATTTTGCGGCGATCGGCAAAGCGGTTGAAACCGCCGGCGCGCGCGATGGCATCCAGCAGGCTCAGCCCCTCTTCCTGCGGGAAGAGCACCGCACCGGGTGAGTTGACCGAGCCCAGGACGTTGACCGTGCGCTTGGCATACTCGAGCACGCTGAGGTTGACCTGCGGATTCACCAGATAATCGCGGTCGTAAAGTTCGCGGATCTTCTCCTGCGCCTCCTTGACCGACAGGTTCCGGACCGAAACCGTTCCGATCAGGGGCAGGGAGACCGATCCACCTTGGGTCACCCGTACCTCGCGGAGCAGATCATCCTCCTGAAAAACCTGCACCCGCAGTACGTCCAAGGGCTGGATGATGTAATCCTCCCGCACGGCCCGGGCCGGCGACGCTGAATTGGCCTCGGCCGCCGTTTCCTGAGCATGGGCCGTCATGGCGCTGGAAAGCGCCCCAAATACCCACAGCAAGACCCTGAGCCGACGGAAATTCATAGAGAGAAAAAAGCGGAAGAAGACCTAAAGGCCATTCTTCCGCCAAAGTGCAACAACAACTGCCAGACTTTTTCAGTAACGGAAGTTGGCCGCGAGGCTGAAGACCGTGTTGTTGAAATCGCCGCCCGCCAGTTCGGAGGAGTTCTTGCGATAAGCGACACTACCCACGATATTGGTCATCTGACTGACGATGTAGGTCGAGGAGAACTGAAATTCAACGTAGTCGTCCTTGCGGGTGTAGTAGTCGATGTTGCGGAAACTGACACCGCCGCGCAGCGAAAGCTGGTCGGAGACCTTGCTCGAAATGTTGCTCCCCAGGGAGAAGTTCTTCTGCTCCTGACCCGAGGCGGAGTTGCCGAAGTCGTTGGAAGCGGTCAGCTGCAGCATGCTCTTCGGGGTCATCGCGATGTCGAGCTTGGCGTCGAGGTCGATCATGTCCTCGCTGCCGCTGTTGTCGAAATCGCGGGTGCCGAAACCGACGGCCACCGAGCCGGTGACCTTGGGGCTAAATTCACCCCGGGCACCCAGGCGGTAGGCCATGTCCTTGGAATCGTTGCCGCCCTTGAGATCGCTGTTGCGGTAGCGCAGGCCGAGGCTGATGTCCACCTTCTCGGACACGGCGTAGTAGTAGTTGACCGGAACGGTGAAGGTCTTGAGGTCGGTGTTGCCGGCCCGCTTGTAATTGGTGTTGTTGTAGTCCAAGCCGCCGCCGACCTTGGACTTGGCGGAAACGGACGACTCGCCCTTGAGGCCAAACGCCAGCACATCGCGCCGCTGCAGGACGTTGGCGTTGCGCACGTCCACCGTGTTCTGGTTCAGCTGATTGAAGCTGGCGTTGACGGCGAAGGTGGTCTTGCCGTCGTCGTAATTGCTGTTGAAACGCACGGAAGACAGCTCGGTGTCGAGCCCGCTGTTCTGCGAGTAGCGGGAAAAGTTTTCCGTATAGCTGAACTCGCCCTGCGTAACCGACCCCTTGCCGAACACGAGGTTGAAGCCCGGATTGATGTCGAAGATAACGTCATCGACCTTGTTGTCCGAAAGGTAAACGTTGTCATCAACGCGGACACCCAAGGTGCCGGTAAGGAATAGCTCGGCGCCGTTGCCGACAGCCATGAAAGGCGCTCCATACGTGGCCGCGGCCGCCATGAGCGAGAGGGCGAGGAGTCGGATTTTTGTCTTCATATGCTTGGTAGATAAAAGTCTGGTACTAGAATTGCACTGGGCTTCTCGAAGGTCGGGCGAGACTGTAAACCAATTATTAATAAACGAAATTAGCCACCGGGCTGGCAATATGAAAATGGCTACTACTGCAAAAATTCTTCAGAAACCGTTGTTAAGCACTATGCAAGCCAAGTCGGCCGGCAAGTCTATTTGGACATAGCAGTTATCGGCTTAACCCGGATATTGCATAAAAAAGGTATCGCTTAGCTGGTTAACCATTGGTAAT
>JACFMR010000091.1 GCA_019455245.1 Opitutaceae bacterium | reverse complement strand
AGCGCGTTGTCAAAGTCCACCAGGTCGTTGTCGAGAAATGGTACTCTCGCCTCCAGGCTGCACGCCATCGTCGCCTTGTCGACCTTCTCCAGATAGGTGTTCGGCAGCAGCACCCGCATATCGGCCAGACGCATGTCCTCGGCCAGGTTCCCGGTATTCAGTTCCGCGGCGAGCGTGGTGTAGTCGGATTGCCAGTCCTGCGCTGCACACGTCGCCGCGATCACGTCATCGAGCATGCGATAGGGGCTGTGGTAGGCGACATCCTGGGTCAGGTAGGTGGCAAACAGCGCCCCCTTGTCACGCTGCGAGAGCACGTGCCGGATGCGCCGTGCGCGCTCGCGCAGGCGACCGGGCGGCAGGAATCGATGACATGCCGCCACCAATGCCCACAGTCGGCGGTGCTGCAGCATCGCGTAGCGGCGGTAGCCACCGAACACCTCGTCGCCGCCGTCCCCTTGAAGGATCACCTTGACGCGTGACGAGCAGGCCCGGGCCAGTTGAAAGAGCGGGATTGCGGCAGCGTCCGCAAACGGCTCGTCATACTGGTACACGAGCCGATCAAATATGTCCGGAACATTGTCCGATGTGATCCGCAGTTCGTGATGATCGGTGCCGTAGCGTGCAGCAACGAGTCTTGCCTTGGACAATTCGCTTTTTCCGCCGATATTGTGGTCATAATCGACGGAGTAAGTGGCGAGCGGGATGTTGATCTGCGAAGCCGCGACCGCCACGATCGAGCTGGAATCGATGCCCCCGCTGAGCAGGATGCCGACGGGGACATCGGCCGCGAGCTGGCGTTTTACCGCCGTGTCTAGGCGGGCCCGGACTTCGACCGCGGCATCTTCCATCCTTCCTGCTACCCGGAGAGGGGGATTCCCCATGGACCAGAACAGCCGGCGCACCGTGATTTCGCCGCGCGCGGTGTCGATCTCCAGATGCCCCCCGGGGCTGAGCTTGCGCAGGCCCGCGACCAGCGTATCGGCACCGGTCGTGTTCCCGAACCACATGTACTGCGCGAGCGCAGCCGAGGAAAGCTTGAAGTACGGCAGCCACTCCAGGATGACCTTGGCTTCCGAAGCGAACGCGACGAGGCCATCACCTTCGAAGTAATACAACGGCTTGACACCAAAGCGGTCCCGGACCAGGTGCAGGCGTTGCCGACCTGGCTCATGAATGGCCGTGGCGAACATGCCGTTCCATGACCCGAAGGCGTCGCCGCCCCGGCGCGCAAAGGACTCAACCAGCACCTCGGTATCCGAGGAGGTCCGCATGTCGAGTTGCAGTTGCTGCGCCAGCTCCCGGTGATTGTAGATTTCACCGTTGAAAACGGCACAGAACCGCCGGTCGCGCGACCAGAACGGTTGATTGGCGCGCGCATCGAGATCGAGAATGCTGAGGCGATGATGCAGGAGGAACAGATTTTCCTGCCGCAGCACGCCGGTGTCGACAGTGTAGTTGATGTTGTAGATGTTGTTCT
>JACFMR010000090.1 GCA_019455245.1 Opitutaceae bacterium | reverse complement strand
AATAGTGAGTTTCGGTGATCTCGGCGGGGTTGTAAATATGTCGATGGCCATGCACAAAATAGCGCGGTTTAAAAACCCGCATCAGCCATAAAAACGCATGAAACCCCACGTGAATCCGATCATCGCCGTTATGAATGCCGAAGGGGGGAGAATGCGCCACAAAAACATCTACATGCCGGCCATACCTCAGCTTGTTAATCAGCAATTTGGGCACAATATGAAAAAAAACGTTGCTCCACATTTCCTGCTGACTATATTGAAACTTGCCATCGCGGTAGCGGATAGAGCCTTCCAGCCCGGCTAATAGCAAGTTGCTGTTGGTGCGATAGGTTTGGCCGTGAAGATTAACCCCACCCAACGGGCCGGTCACGCTCGAGCCGTCGGACAAAAATTCCCGTTCGGGGTCGTGGTTGCCGTGGACGTAAATCAGCGAAACATTCAAAATCGACTGGATATATTCCAGATAGTAATAAGGGAGGTCGCCACAGCCAACAACCAAACTTACATCGGCGTAGCGAGAGGCGATGGAAGGGCTGTATATGTGTTCGACGACCTTATCACTAACAAAAAGGACCTTCACCAATGTTATGTTCTGTTCCGCGTAAATTCAGGCCATTTTACCACGAAGCCATGCCTCTGTCAACGGACATAAAACTTGGGGTTGTCAGGGTTTTTCCAGCTCAAACTCGCGGTGGATGGCCCGCATGGCGTTGTCGGCGTCACCCTGAGCAATGACCACAGAAATGTTAAATTCGCTGCTGCCCTGGGCAATGGCGATGACGTTGATTTTTTCGCCGCCCAGCGCCCCAAACAGGCGGGCACTCACGCCGGGCGTGCCCTTCATTCCGGAACCGACCACCGCCAGCACCACCACATTGTTTTCCGACTGAACCGGGTCCAAATCGCGGCGCTCAATCTCGCGGATCATTTCCTGCTCCAGCGATTTGATAACTCTGGGCACATCCGGGGTGGGCACCACAAAACAAATCGATTGCTCCGACGAGGCCTGGCTGATCATCAACACGTTGGTTTCGGTGCGGGCCACGGCGCTGAAGGTGCGCCCGGCCACGCCGGGAATGCCGATCATGCCCGGCCCGGCCACGGTGATCAGGCTCATATTTTTAATGGCAGCCACGGCTTTGACGCTTTTACCGTTATCGGATTCTTCGGCGGTGATGAGCGTGCCGGGGTGGTCCGGCTCAAAGGTGTTGAGGATGCGCACCGGCATGCCCACCCGGCGCGCCGGCCGGATCGCCTGCGAATGCAGCACTTTGGCCCCAAAGTAGGATAGCTCGCTGATTTCGGCATAAGACAGGCGGCTGATGGGGTGAGCTTCGGGCACCACCCGCGGGTCGGTGGTCATTACCCCGTTCACATCGGTCCAAATCCAAACTTCATCAGCCTTGAGAGCGCGGCCCAAAATGGTGGCGCTGTAGTCGCTGCCGCCGCGGCCCAAAGTAGTGGTAATGCCCGTTTCCGTGGCTCCGATAAATCCGGTGACCACCGGAACCAGCCCCTGGTTGA